>CALNZI010000001.1:0-44431 GCA_942491275.1 Minisyncoccota bacterium
TTCAACTGCCGACGGGCAGAATCAATTAGAAATTTGTAAAGAAGCAGGAATAGAAGGGTACCCAACTTGGGTATTTGCTGATGAAACTCGTTTGTCGGGAGAGATATCACTTGCTGTCTTAGCTGAAAAAACTAAATGTGAGTTACCTCAATAATATGCCCACATATCTTAATACATTAAATAAAGTTTTATCCCTGGGGACAATCATCCTACAGGTTGTTATCCTATTGCTATTAATTAATTTAGTCTTTTTTAAAAGTGCGAAAAATAAAGTACTTGTTTTCTTTCAGAAAAACATTTTACTTTTTGGTTTTTTGGCAGGACTGGGAGCTGTAGTATTATCCCTTTTCTATTCAGAAGTAGTTGGATTCCCACCCTGTGAACTTTGTTGGATACAAAGAATTTTTCTTTATCCTCAATTGATATTATTTGGTTTAGGACTGTATAAAAAAGATAGAAAAATTATCGATTATAGTTTAATTTTTGCCATCATAGGTTCCATTGTTTCCGTCTATCATATTTATATTGAAAATGGGGGACCTTCTGGACTAGAATGTGCTACAAAAGTTGATCCATCTAGCGTAAAGCAAGTTTCCTGCGCAATTAGATATGTTTTTGAATTTGGATATATTACAATTCCTGTAATGTGTTTAACTTTATCCTTATTTATTATCACGATGATTGTAAATTACAAAAAAATGACTAAAATGCAGAATAATAATTTATAGTTTCTGTAAAATTAATCAAAAAATGTCCTTATTTATAAGGCATTTTTTGTTGGGGACCCCTTGTCGACAGTCTACTTTATGTGATATAATATATAAATAGTACTAAACTCTTAAAAGCCTGATGGAAACAAAAATCTGCCAGAACTGTAAACAAAATTTTAGCATCGAAGAAGATGATTTTTCTTTCTACGAGAAAATAAAGGTTCCTCCCCCAACTTTTTGTCCGGAATGTCGGGCTGTTCGTAGAATGAGTTGGCGGAATGAGAGGTCTCTTTTTCACAGAGTTTGTGATTTTTCTGGTAAGAAAATAATTGCTATGTTCCATCCTGGCATTAAGGTAAAAGTTTTTGATAGAGATATTTGGTGGGGGGATAATTGGGACCCAACAGAATATGGTCAAGAGTATGATTTCTCTCGGCCTTTTTTTGAACAATATAAAGAGCTTTTATCTAAAGTCCCTCTTCAGAATCTTGGAAATAATCGTTGTGTAAATTCTCCTTACGTTAATCATTGTGCAGATTGTAAGAATTGCTATCTAGTTTATGCCTCATATTTAGCCGAAGATGTTATTTACTCTCAGGGGGCTGGTTATTTAAAAAATTGCGTGGACACCTATTCTATTTTAAAATCAGAATTTTGTTATGAAGATGTTTTGAGTAGCTCTTTGTATGAGACTCATTTTTCTTATGACTCTGATGAGTCTATAAATTCTTGGTTTTTAAAAACGTGCATGAATTGTCAGGACTGTATTGGTTGTATTAATCTTCGTAATAAAAAGTATTGTATTTTAAATAAACAATATTCTAAAGAAGAATATGAAAAAGAAAAAAAGAAATTAGATTTTGGAAGCTTTAAAAAATTATCAGAATTTACAAAAAAATATAATGACTTCATTTTAAAATTTCCTCATAGATATGCAGGTATATTAAAGTCTGTGAATTCGACGGGAGATTGTATTTTAAATTCTAAAAATGTTAGTGAAGCCTTTGATATTTATGGAGAAGTTGAAGATTCCAAGTTTGTAGCTCATGGTTTAGGAGCTAAAGATAGTTATGATTGTTATGGTTTTGGTGGTGGGGCTTATCTTTTATACGAGGGGGTAGATACAGGTTTGAAAGCCTCAAATGTTTATTTTTCAGTATTGACCCATAGTTGTGTTGATACTTTTTATACTTATATGTGTTTTAATTCTAAGGATCTTTTTGGTTGTGTAAGTCTCCGCAAAAAAAGGTATTGCATTTTGAATAAAGAATATACAAAAGAAGAGTATGAAAAATTGATTCCAAAAATAATACAACACATGAACGATATGCCATATATAGATAAGAAGGGAAGAGTATATAAATACGGGGAGTTTTTTCCAAGTGAAATTTCCCCGTTTGCTTATAATGAAACCATCGCTCAGGAGTATTTTTCAAAGAATAAAGAAGAGATTATTTGGGGTGGTTTTATTTACAGGAATTCACTTGAAAGAATATATGAACCGACAATTAAAATTGAAGATATACCCGATCATATAAAAGATGTGACAGATGATATCTTGAAAGAAGTTATTCCTTGTCCTAATAGTGGAAATGAAATCACCCAATGTACTCAAGCTTATCGTATTGTTGCAGAGGAACTAAGTTTTTTACGTAAATATAATATTGCTTTACCACGCCTTTGTCCCAATTGTAGACATTATCAAAGATTATCTCAACGGAATCCTTTGAAACTCTGGCATCGTTCTTGTATGAAAGAAGGCTGTAAAAATGAATTTGAAACTAGCTATGCTCCTGGTCGACCAGAAATTATTTTTTGCGAAAAGTGTTATCAAAATGAGGTTTTGTGATTTATTCCATAACAAAAATTCTGTTATGGAATTTTATTAAAAATAGTCGTGTATTATTAATTTAGTTATCTTAGCCGCCCATACATAAAGTTATGGCGAGCCAAAGTAGAATTATGTTTTTAGAAAATGTAAAAAGAGAGTCGAAGGATTTAATTTTTGTTCGAACAACTTGCCCTAGTTTGGAAGAAGCCAGGGCAATAGGTTTAGCTGTTATAGAAAAAAAATTAGCAATTTCTGCTGATTATTGGGTAATGGAATCTATTTACCCCTGGAAAGGAGTTATTCAACAAGCTAAACAGTATATGTTAATGTTTAGTTCACAAAAATGTTTAGAAAAAAAACTAGTTGAATTTATTGATAAAAAACATCCATATAAGACTCCAATGATTTCCACTTCTTGTACTTCCGGTGTAAATTATCCTTATAAGTTTTGGATGGATGGAGTATTGAATAGTAAAGGTCCCTATTTAACACAGGAGGAAGCAAGACGTAAAGAAAAAGAAGAAGGGGGGACCTATTATTATGGTAAACTTAAGTAAGGAGTCAGTATAAAGTAGTAAGGAAAATGGAATATAAGAATGAAACAAAAAATTGTCAAAACTGCAAACAAGACTTTGTCATTGAGTCTGAAGATTTTTCTTTCTACGAAAAAATCAAAGTTCCACCACCTACTTTTTGTCCACAATGTCGGTTGATAAGAAGACTAGCTTATCGAGAATCTAGACCTCTTTATAAGGATAGTTGTAAAAAGTGTGGGAAAAATTTAGTAAGTATTTTCTCCGGGGATTCTAATATTAAGGCTTATTGTAATACTTGTTGGTGGGGAGATGGTTGGGATGCTATTGACTATGGAAGAGATTATGATTTTTCTCGGCCTTTTTTTGAACAATTTTATGAATTACAAAAATCTGTCCCTCGCGAAGCTACTGGTCAAAAAAATTCAGAGAATTGTGAATATTCAAATGGGGATGTTCGTTGTAAAAATTG
Organism: Minisyncoccota bacterium; assembly: GCA_942491275.1. Lineage (GTDB taxonomy): Bacteria > Patescibacteriota > Minisyncoccia > Phycocordibacterales > UBA9973 > UBA8515. The sequence goes on from CALNZI010000001.1 coordinate 3,547, forward strand.
CACTTTAACATTTGATTGTGTGGAATCTATTAATTGTTATAACTCTCAAGTTGCTATTTACTCTAGAGACTCAATGGATTCTGATAGTATTATGAACGCAGACCATGTTTATGAAAATGTTGGATCAAATAATATTTATAATACTAAATTTATTTATTTTTCTGACGATTGTATTGATTGTTCTTTTCTTTATAATTGTATTGGTTGCTCTAATTGTTTTGGTTGTGTAAATTTGAAGAATAAAAAATATTATATTTGGAATAAACCATACAGTAAAGATGATTATAAAAAAGAATTAAAAAAATTAGAATTAGCAAGTTATCAAAATCTTCTAAAAATAAAAGAGAAGTTTTTGAGATTATATTATGATACTCCAAGGAGATTTGCTCTAATTAAGAACTCTGTTGATGTTACAGGGGAAGATATTTTAAATTCCAAGAATTGTAAAAATTGTTTTTTTACAAGAAATGGGGTTGAGAATTGTAAACATATTTTTGCGGCAGGCTTACTTTTAAAAGATAGTATGGACGCTACTTTTGGTGGAGATCGGTCAGAAATTTTTTATGAGACAAATGGTGGAATGCAATCTCAGCGATGTTTTATGGGTCGGGCTTGCTATGCATCCAAAGATTTAGAATATTATGACAGGGTTTTTAATTGTTCTAATTTATTTGGCTGTGTTCATTTAAAAAATAAAAAATATTGTATTTTAAATAAACAATACACAAAAGAGGAATATTTTGAATTAAGAGAAAAGATTATACAACACATGAATGATATGCCATACATAGATAAAAAAGGAAGAGTATATAAATATGGTGAATTTTTTCCAAGTGAATTATCTTTATGGGGGTATAACGAATCTTGGGCCCACAAATATTTTCCGTTAAATAAAGAGGAAGTTTTAGAACAGGGATATAATTGGCAAGATAGTTTAAAAAGAAACAATAAATATACAATTAAAGCTAAGAATTTGCCTGATAACATTAAAGATGTTACAGATTCTATTTTAAACGAAATAATTGAATGTGATCATAATGAAATTGATTGTAATCAGCAATGTACAGAAGTTTTTAAAATACTTCCAGATGAATTACAGTTTTATCGACAAATGAAAATAACTCTTCCCCGTCTTTGCCCTATTTGTCGCCATTATGAGCGTTTAAAATTTGTACCACCTTCTAAACTATCAAATAGAAAATGCATGAAAGAAGGATGTCAAAATGAGTTTGAAACTACAATAAATAAGGATAGGAAAGAAATAATATATTGCAAAGAATGTTATCAATCAGAATTTATATGAATAAAATTAAAACAAAATTAAAATATTTTAAATATTTAATTCCTATTATTTATAAAACCATTAAATTTAGAATAAAAGTTTGGTGGCATAAAAATTTTTAAATTATATGGAAGCTGAAACAAAAAACTGTCAAAATTGTAAGAATAACTTCATGATTGAAGTTGATGATTTTTCTTTCTACGAAAAAATTAAAGTTCCAGCACCGACTTGGTGTCCTGATTGTAGGCATCAAAGAAGAATTTCTTTTCGTAATGAAAACAATTTCTATAAAAGAGATTGTGACTTGTGTGGAGAAAATGTTGTGTCCTGTTCTTCTCCTGATAAAAAACATAAAGTTTATTGTACTAAATGTTGGTGGAGCGATAAATGGGATCCTGAGGAATATGCACAGGATTATAATTTTTCGAAATCATTTTTTGAACAATGGAAGGAATTATTTTTTAAGGTTCCTCATGTTTCTTTATTTAATTCCAATTCCATAAATAGTGAATGGATAAATGAGGAAAGTGATGATAAAAATTGTTATTTAAATGTGGGGGGTCATTATAATGAAGATTCTGCCTATAACACCTATGAACTATACGGGAAGAATTGTTTTGATAATTATTGGATTTTAAATAGTGATCATTGTTCGAATAACATTCATGGAGAAAGAAATTATTTTACAAACTTCTCTCAAGAATCCCATGATTGTTTAAACGTTAATTTTTCGTATGATTGCCGCAACTGTAGTTATTGTATTGGTTGTGCAGGTTTGCGTAATAAAAAATATTATATTTTTAATAAGAAGCATACTAAAGAAGAATATGATAATTTTTTAAAGAAAAATCCTTTTTCTTCTTATAGCGGGGTTCAGTGGTGGAAAAATCAGAGTAGAAAGATTTGGATAAATTTTCCCCATCGAGAGAATATGATGTTTAAAACAATTAATTCTACTGGGAATGATTTGTCAGAAACTAAAAATTCTTTTAATTGTTTTCAAGGAACAAAATTAGAAAATTGTAGGAACTGTTTTATTATTGGTTGGATGAAAGATTCTCAAGATTGTAATTCTTTTGGAGCGGCTGAATTAACCTATGAATGTGCCCATAGTGGTGGAGCCTATAACTCAAAAGGTCTACTTTTTTGCCTCTCTAATGATCCCTTGAAAAAAGTCACCATAAACAATGCAGAATATTGCGCCATGTCCAATAGTATTAGTAATTGTTTTGGCTGTGTTAGTGTTCATGGGAAAGAATATATGATTTTAAATAAAAGATACTCAAAAGAGGAATATAATAAATTGTTGCCAAAAATAAAACAACATATGATTGACATGCCTTATGTTGATAAAAAGGGACGAGTTTATTCCTACGGAGATTTTTTCCCAAGTGAATTTTCTCCTTTTGGTTACAATGAGACAACAGCCATGGAATATAAAAAACTAGAAAAAAAGGAAGCCCTAGAGCAAGGATTTGTTTGGAATGATTTTTCTTTGGATATTAAATATGATTTTTCCGACTATGAAATTCCTGATGATATAAAAGATGTTAAGGATGATATTTTAGAAAAGATTTTGAAATGTAAAGAAACAGGGAAGGCCTATAAAATTATACCCATGGAACTTTCTTTTTATAGGCAAGTAGGTTTGCCTATTCCACGTAAATGCTATAAGGCGAGGCATCAAGAAAGAATTTCTCAATTATTGCCCATGAAACTTTTTGATAGAAATTGTTATAATTGCAAAAAGGAAATAAAAACATCCTACTCCCCAGACAGACCAGAAATAGTATACTGTGAAGAGTGTTACCAGAAGGAAGTATATTAAATTTATAAAAGGACCGTCCTTTTATAAAAAGAACTGTTAAATATGAAACCAGAAACAAAAAACTGCCAAAACTGCAAAAATGACTTCGTTATTGAAGTGGATGATTTTTCTTTTTATGAAAAAATCAAAGTTCCACCACCTACTTTTTGTCCGGAGTGTCGAATGCAAAGGAGGGTTTCTTTTAGAAACGAAAGGACTTTTTACAAAAGAAGGTGTAGTTTTTGTGATAAAAATATGATGAGTATATATCCTGAAAATACACTTTTCCCTGTTTATTGTCAGGATTGTTGGATTTCAGATGAATGGGCGGGAGGGGAACTTAAACAAGATTTTGATTTTTCGAAACCATTTTTTGAGCAATATTTAAATTTGTTTAATCAAGCACCTAAACCGGCGATGATTATTTATAGTGTTAATACAAAGGTTGATTACGCTAATTATGTAGCAGATTCTAAAAATATATACTTATCTGGTTCTATTTTAGATTCTGAAAATATTTTTTATTCATACTCTGTTGATGAGTCCTTTGATAATATAGATTGTTGTTTTTCAACTAAGATTGAACTTTGTTATGAAAATATTGATTGCAAACAAAACAATTCTTCTGCTTTTATGTACAAATCAAAAGAATGTATAAACTCTCTCTTCCTTTTTGACTGTGTTAATTGTCAGGATTGTTTTATGAGTTCAAATATTAGAAATAGTAGATTTGTTTTTAGAAATAAACAAATGAGACAAAAAGAGTATGAAGAAGCAATTATTTCAGAAAATTTATCAAGTTTCTTTTCTTTAAAAAAATTAAAAGAAGAATATTTAAAATTAATAAAATCTTCAATTCATAAATTTGCTGATATTATAAATTCTGAAAATTCGAGTGGAAATAATATACTTAATTGTAAAAATAATAAAGTTGCTTTTAATGTTTATAATAATGAAAACTGTAAATATGTCACGCGTGTTTTTAGATCAAAAGATTCTCTTGATATTTATGGATGTACTACAGGGGAATTAATTTATGAAGGGGTTACGCCTGGTTTCCAAAGTTCAAAAAATAGTTTTTGCACTTTTTCCGACAATCTTCAAGGATCATTTTATACCGATTGGTGCAAATCATCAAAACATCTCTTCGCCTGCATCGGCCTCCGAAACAAAAGTTATTGTATTCTTAACAAACAATACACCAAAGAACAATACGAAGAATTGGTCCCCAAGATAATACAACACATGAACGACATGCCATACATAGATAGTAAGGGAAGAGTATATAAATACGGAGAGTTCTTTCCATCAGAACTATCACCATTTGCCTACAATGAAACAATAGCTCAAGAATATTTCCCATTAACAAAGGAACAAGCTCTAGAACAAGGATATAGATGGAAAGATAAGGAAGAACGTAATTACACCATTGATATCAAGAATCAAGACATTCCCGATGATATAAAAGACGTAAACACTGACATACTAGGTAAAGTAATAGAATGTGCACATAAAGACTGTAATCATCAATGCACCGAAGCTTTCAAGATAATACCTGAAGAACTACAGTTCTACCAAAGAATGAACTTACCTTTACCACGCCTCTGTCCCAACTGTCGTCATTATGAAAGACTAAACCAACGTAATCCAATGAAACTCTGGAAGAGATCCTGTATGAAAGAAGGATGTGACAACACCTTTGAAACCTCATATTCTCCAGAAAGAGAGGAGATCGTATATTGTGAAGAGTGTTATCAAAAGGAGGTGTATTAAATTCTGCCAAGGACGGTCCTTGGTAAATTATGTTTTGTTAAAGTTTCACTATGAGGTATAACCCCGTAGTAGAACTTTGTAAAAGTTTCACTACCGGGTATAATATAATCATGCATCTTGACGAAAAAACAATTGCAACTCTTTTGAATAATTCTGGTTTAGTTAATAAAACAGATGTGGCTATGGCTTTTAAAAAAGCTAGAGAAACAAACCAAACTGTTGGTGACATTTTAATTAGTGATGGAAAATTGACAGAGAAAGATTGGAATAGCCTGCAGGCTGTCTCCTTAGGGATTCCATTTGTAAGTTTGAAAGGAGAAAAAATAGAAATGGATGTTCTTAATCTGATTCCAGAACCAATTGCTCGAAGCAATAATATCATTGCCTATAAAAAGAGTCGTCTCGGGCTTGAAGTGGCAATGCTTGATGTGGATAATTTACCGGTCATTGATTTTATAAAAAAGAAAGTTGGTTTAAAAATTTTACCGAGAATGACTAGTTCTGATTCAATAAAGGAAGCTTTAACTCAGTATAAAAAAAGTCTGGAAGCTGATTTTGAAGATATTATTAAAAAAGAAAGTACTGCGGTAAAATCTTTCTCTTTGGATACGAAAGATTCTGGAGGAGATGAAGAAAAATCAGAAAAAGAATTAAAAGAATTGGCTGAAGATTTACCCATAGTTAAAATTGTTGATACTCTTATTTCTCATGCAATTCTTCAAGGAGCTTCCGATGTTCATATTGAACCGGGAGAAGAATCCTTAATTACTAGATATAGAATTGATGGAATTTTACACGATGCCATGGTTTTACCAAAAGATACAGCTCCTGGAATTGTTGCTCGTATTAAAGTTTTATCTAATTTAAAGCTTGATGAAAAAAGACTTCCTCAAGACGGTAGATTTAAAATTAACAATGAGCAAGGCAGAGTTTCTTTCCGTGTTTCAACTTTACCGACTTATTTTGGAGAAAAAACAGTTATTCGTATTCTAAGGGAAAATGCTAAAGGTTTTACTCTGGAAGGGCTTGGATTTCATGGAGAAGCACTGGAGCGTATTCACAACGGTTTAAAAAAGAGAGATGGGATGCTTTTGGCTACGGGACCAACTGGTTCAGGTAAAACCACAACTCTTTATACAATGCTTGATATTTTAAATATAACCGATGTTAATATTTCGACAGTTGAAGATCCCATTGAATATCAAATGCCAAGGATTAATCAAACTCAAACTAAAGCTGAAATTGGACTAACCTTTGCAAATGGATTGCGTACTTTGCTTCGTCAAGACCCAGATATAATAATGGTAGGGGAAATCCGTGATGGAGAAACAGCTGGTTTGGCTATTAATGCTGCTTTGACTGGGCACTTAGTTCTTTCTACCATCCACACCAACTCAGCGGCTGGAGCCATTCCTCGAATGATTGATATGGGAGTTGAACCTTTCTTAATTGTATCTACGGTGAAAACCATTGTTGCTCAACGTTTGGTTCGTCGATTAACTAAAGAGAAAGAACAGTATTTTTTAAGTGAAGGAGAAAAGAAAGAGCTTTCAAAGATTGTTGACCTTGATCGTGTTCTTAGGTTTTTAAAGGAAGAAAAAATAGTTGATCAAAAGGCTGATTGGGATAAAATTCCTTTTTATAAAGCAAAAGCTAGTAAAGAGTATCCCGATGGTTACCATGGGCGTCTTGGAATTCATGAAGTTTTAGAAGTTAGCACCACTATTCGTGAAATGATTTTAAAGGGTTCTACTAACGATGAAATTGAAGAAAAAGCTAAAGAAGAGGGGATGATGACCATGTTGGAAGATGGAATCTTTCTAGCTGTCCAAGGAGCTACCTCTACGGAAGAAGTTTTGAGAGTTGTTTCTGAGTAATCATTCTCTTGAATTTTAATTGGGAATAAATAAAAATGAAATTTAAATATAAAGAACAAACTAAATCAGGAGAAGTTATTGAAGGGGTTAAAGAAGCATCCGATAAATTTTCAGTAGCTAAGGAAATTAGAGAAAATGGCAATACTCCATTATCTATTACTGAATTTAAAGAAGGAGGAATTCTTTCTTTTACAAAGATAAGTTTTTTCAATCATATTTCTCTTTCAGAAAAAATAATTTTCACTAATAATCTTAGTGGAATGCTTACTGCTGGGCTATCTTTAACTCGAGCACTTTCTGTTTTAGAAAAACAATCAACAAATCAGGCCATGTTAGAAGTTCTCAAGTATCTGATTGATGAGATTAATAAAGGAGGGACGTTGTCTTCGGGAATGAGTAAATTTCCCAAAGTTTTCTCAAAGGTTTTTATTTCTATGGTTAAATCAGGAGAAGAATCCGGAGGTTTGCCAAGGGTTTTGTCTGAATTGGGAATAACTTTGAAAAAAACCTACGATTTAAACAAAAAAATTAAGGGAGCCATGATCTATCCATCTATTATTATTGGAACTATTTTTATAATAGGAATTTTAATGATGATCTATGTTGTTCCTACCTTAACTGCTACTTTTAAAGATCTAGGTACTGAACTTCCCGGGTCCACTAAGTTTATTATCTGGATATCTGATTTTTTAAGTGAGAATGCGTTACTTTTTGTTATGATTGTCGCTTTAATTATCGGAAGTCTTTTCTTTTTAATGAAATTAAAATCGACTCGCCGATACATGGATTTTATTGTTTTAAGGTTGCCCGTTCTTGGAACATTATTAAAAGAAACAAATGCAGCTCGAACTACTCGAACATTGTCTTCTCTTCTGTCTGCTGGAGTTGATATGTCTAGGGCTTTAATAATAACCGAGGATGTTCTTGGAAATAGTTATTATAAGAAAGTAATTCATAATGCTGTTAAGGCCATTGAAAAAGGAGTTCCACTCTCTGTTTCCTTTAAAGAAAATACTCACCTTTATCCAGTTATGGTTGGAGAGATGATTGAAGTTGGAGAAGAAACCGGAAAACTCGCGCAAATGTTATTAGACGTAGCTAATTTTTATGAAAATGAAGTTGATGATAAAACAAAAAATCTTTCCGCTATTATTGAACCAGTGTTAATGGTTTTCATTGGTGGGGCAGTTGGATTTTTTGCTGTTTCTATGATTTCACCAATGTATTCAGTCATGGATACAATTCAATAATATTATGAATATTTTAAGAGAAAAAGGTTTTATCCACACACTAATTTTATCTAAAGGTAAAAAATTAGTGTCAGGGTTTAGTTTAGTAGAATTACTAGTGATTATTTCAATCATGATTTTAATTGGTTTAGTGGTGATGCCTAAATTAATTTCTTTTCAAAGAAATCAAGCTATTCAAAACACAGCAACTAGTATTACTTCTTTATTAAATAAAGCTAAATCGGATTCTAACTCCTCTTTGAATTCCAATAATTACGGGGTTCATTTTGAGTCGGAATATATGGTTTATTTTGTGGGGAATACCTATTCGGAAAGTGATCCAAATAATCAAAGAGTAGATTTTGATTCAGGAGTTAGGACCTTAGGCAGTGGAGGAGTAAATTTAAATGGAGGAGGTGATGATATTGTTTTTCCTCGTCGAACAGAAGATGTTATTGGCTATGGTACAATTGTTATACAATTGATTGCCGAAGAATCTACGCAAAAAACAATCACTGTAAGTAAAATAGGGTCTATTAGTTCAAGTTAGAAAAATAGCATGGAAAAAACAAAAAATAAAAAACAAAAAATAAAAAACTCAGCAGGATTTACTTTAATTGAGATTATTATTGCTTGCACCATTATTACAATTACAGTTTTTGCTTTAATGTCTACAGCTCAAAAGGGGATAGCACTTTCTAATCGATCACTTAAACAAGTTCAAGCTAACACTCTTTTAGAAGAAGGAGCTGAGGCCGTGAAAACAATTAGAGATAATGATTGGGCAACCATTGCTGGTTTAACATTGAATACTGATTATTATTTATTTTTTGATACAAATACTAATGTTTGGTCATTAAATACTTCTATGATAACTCCTGGAGGATCTATTCCAGATTACCCAGTAGATTCTACCTTTAATAGATCTGTTGTATTTTCTGCTGTTAATCGTGATTCCAATGATGATATTACCGAAATTGGGATTCTGGATGATAGGACCAAGAAGGTGACGGTTACCACTTCTTGGAATTCTTCTGGAAGTGTTGTTTCAAAAAGTTTAGTTTTTTATCTAACAGATATTTTTAATTAAATGAAAAAGAAAATAAAAAACAAAAAAGGATTTTCTCTTGTTGAAATAATTATTTATTTGGCAATTTTTGCAATGATTTCTATTTTTGTAATAAATTCTTTTATCAATGTGATGGCAGCATTTAATACTACTCGAATCAACAGGGATTTATTAGAGTCAGGGATTAGTTCTATGGAAAGAATGTCTCGAGAAATTCGCCAGGCAAGCAGTGTTGATTTAGTAAACAGTAATTTAGGAATGGGAATTCTTCAATTGAATAGTACCGACGATTTAGGCAGTCCTATGGTTATAAAATTTAGCAAAGACGTTGATCTCCTCAATATATATAGATCGGGGGTACTATTAGATAATCTATTGGGTTCCAATGTTGCTTTAGACCTTTTAGTTTTTAGACACATATTAACAGCTCAAGGCGAAGCAATTAAAATAGAGATGACGGTTCATAATGTAGATGGAAGAAAAATGAAGACAGAAAATTTTTATAATACGATTATTTTAAAAGGAAGCTATTAATTTAAAATTATAGATGATTAATAAATATAAAAAAGAATATAAAAAAAATGGAGGTGCAGCAATGATGATTATTGTTTTCTTTTTTGTATTTATTAGTTTGACTATTTTAATTGGAATCGTAGCTCCAACTATTAGAGAATTTAGAATTGCTAATGATAATTTTAATTCAAAGCAATCATATTTTTTATCGGAGTCAGGGATAGAGGATGTTATTTACAGAATGAAAAATAGTTTTATTTTTGATGAGATTGAAACTCTTGTTTTAGGATCTTCTTCAGCTATAACAACAGTGACGGATTTAAGCGGGGATCAAAAAAGAATAGATTCTTTGAGTGATACTAATTCTCGACAAAGAAAAGTTGGAATTATTTTAACTACCTCAACTGGAGTTTCATTTAATTACGGTGTTCACGTTGGTCAGGGGGGCGTTACCTTAAGCGGAAGTGGAACAATTAACGGGAATGTTTATGCTAATGGACCTATAACAGGGGATAGTTCTTCTATTATTACAGGAACTGCCATTTCAGCTAATAGCCCGGCTTCTGCGTCTAGTGAGTCTAATGGATCTGGCAGCCCTTCTTACGATGTTACTTTTGCCAGATATGATAGCAGTCAAGACATTGCTCAGAGTTTTCAGGTTTCGGAAGAGGGTATTTTAAATAAAGTTCAATTATATATAAAAAAAGTAGGTAGTCCTAGTAATGCCACAGTTAAGATTGTTAGTGATTATTATAATAATCCAAGTTCAACTGTTTTGGCTAGTGGGACGCTTTCCTCCTCTTCCATTACTTCTAATTATGGTTGGATAGATGTTTCATTTTCCCTAAATCCAACTTTAAGTATAGGTACGACATATTGGTTGGTTATTGATACTAATACTAATAAAAATAAATATTATAAAATTGGAGCAAATTATCAAGGGTATACAAATGGAGTTGGTAAAATAGGAAAGTATAATAATTCTTGGGGGAATACAAGCCCTTCGGGTTTAGATTATTATTTTAATATTTTCACAGGCGGAATGTTAGGCTCTATCATCGGCAATTCGGGTAGCATTTGGAATCAACTTCATGTGGGGACAATTGAAGGTTCTGCTCAAGCCAATACTGTTAATTATACAAATGCCACAGGAAATATTTATTGTCAGTCTGGAACAGGTAATAATAAACCTTGTACACCACAGGCAGATCCAACTTATATTGCTTTTCCTATTTCAGAAGCCAACATGACCGAATGGCAAAATGATGCACTGAGTGGAGGAATTTATGAGGGAAATTATTCTGTGGGTTGGGCGGGTGGAACTCTAGGTCCTAAAAAAATAAATGGTAATTTAACTGTTAATGGTGGTGGAACTTTAACCATTACAGGAAATCTTTGGGTTACGGGGGATATTACTTTGAACGGTGGAGGAGAAATAAAACTGGCATCAAGTTATGGTTCAGACGATGGAGTTATTATTACTGATGGTGAAGTTAGTATTTCAGGAGGAGGTCACGCTACTGGATCAGGAGCAGAAGGGAGTTATTTAATGATGCTTTCAACTAGTGATTCATCTTCGGCTATCACTGTTTCAGGAGGGGCGGGAGCTGTTATAGTTTATGCTCCCAATGGTACTATTAACATTACGGGGGGAGCGGCTTTAAAAGAGGCAACAGGTTATAAAATTTACATAGGTGGAGGCTCAAGCATCACTTATGAATCTGGTTTGAGTGATAATAATTTTTCTAGTGGGCCGTCTGGTTCTTGGAGTATAGACAGCTGGAAAGAGATTGAATAGTAACTTTAAATTCTGAAAAATCCTGATTTTATGGTATAATTTGAATATGAGTAAAATTGTTGTTGGTAATTGGAAAATGAACCCAGGTTCTCTAAAAGAGGCAAGGGTTATTTTTGATAACATCTTGAAGCAAATAAAAGGAGTAAAAGGTACTCAAGTCGTTATTTGCCCACCGTTTCCTTTTTTATCCATTGGCAATAATTTAAAATTGAAAAATGTTAGTTTGGGGGCTCAAAATTCTTTTAGTGAAGGATCCGGTTCCTACACTGGGGAAGTTTCTTTAAAAATGCTCTTAAGTATGGGAGTAAAGTATGTAATTTTAGGCCATTCGGAGCGGCGTCTCTTGGGTGATACGGATAAAATTATAAATAAAAAAATTTTAGCTACTCTGAAATCAAAAATTACTCCAATTCTGTGTGTGGGAGAGTTAAAAAGAGATGATAGTGGTTTCTATTTAGCTTTTATAAAGCGTCAATTAACGGAATGCTTAAGTTCAATTTCCAAAAATCAAATTAAAAATATAATCATTGCCTACGAACCAATTTGGGCAATTAGTGATAATGCTATTCATGAGGCGACCAAAGATGAATTTATTGAGATTCAAATTTTTATAAAGAAAGTAATTTCTGACCTCTATGATATAAAAACAGCCAATGCGATTAGAATAATCTATGGCGGGTCTGTTGGTCCTTCCAATGTGGAAGAATTTTTAGAAGGGGGAGTGGATGGTTTGCTTGTTGGTCATAATAGTCTCATTCCTAAGAAATTTGGGGAAATAGTTAAATCCACAAAATAATATGAAATCTATAAAAGAATTAAAAAATATTTCCGGTAAAAAAATTTTTGTAAGAACTGATTTTGATGTTCCAATAAAGAATGGGAAGGTTATTGATGATTTTAGGATTAGAAAATCAATTTCAACCATAAAATATCTTCATGATAAAGGGGCAATTGTTATTATTATTTCCCATATAGGAAGAGACCCTGAAAATACTCTTAAGCCAGTATTTACTAAGTTAAAAAAATATTTACCAACTGTTACTTTTATTGAGGAGCCAATTTTGGGCTATGAAACAACAAGAATTATAGGAGATCTAAAAAAAGGAGACATTGTTTTATTGGAGAATCTTCGTGGAGATGAAGGAGAAGTTAAAAATTCACCTTCTTTCGCTAGGGGTCTTTCTCGTTATGCCGAAATATATGTTAATAATGCTTTTGCAGACTCACATCGTGCCCATGCTTCAATAGTTGGTCTTCCAAAACATTTACCAAGTTATGCAGGATTGCAACTTTTAGATGAAATAGATAATCTATCAAAGATTTTTCAACCCAAACACCCCTTCCTTTGTATTCTCGGTGGAGCAAAATTTGAAACTAAAGTACCTTTGGTTAAAAAATTCTTTCGTGAAGCAGATAATGTTTTCATTGGAGGAGCCATTGCCAACGATTTCTTAAAAGCTAAGGGTTATGAAGTTGGAAAATCTTTAGTGGATGAAGAATTTATACCAGCTTCTTCTGTTGTAAAGCATAAAGATTTAGTTCTCCCTGTAGATGTTGAAGTCTCTGAGGGCTCCAGTCGTCGCTACACCACTTCAGATGAGGTTTCAGTGAATGAATCTATCATGGATGTGGGTCCTGAATCAGTAAAAAATTTAGAAGAGTTAATTGGAAAAGCTAAACTCATTCTTTGGAATGGACCTCTTGGTAAATATGAAGATGGATTTGGAAAAGCCACAGAGTCAGTTTTGAAAGCCGTTGCAAAATCTAAAGCCTATACTGTTATTGGAGGAGGAGATATTGTAGAAATTGTTTCAAAATTAAAAATGGAAGAAAAATTTAATTTTGTTTCCACTGGAGGAGGAGCCGCCCTTGAATTTTTGACTAAGGAAACCCTACCTGGAATTAAAGCTTTAAAATAAGATAAAAATAAAAAGTCGAGATGGCAAAAATTGTTCTCGTTTATCCCTACTCCGACTATAGTCGGAGCGCGCGCCCACACCTACTCGAAAATTTTTGCCATCTCGACTTTTTTAAATACTGATTTTAATCAGTATTTTATTTTATTTTATTTGCTATAGAATTTTTTTCTTCATCATTTTCATATTCACTTCGTTTAAATTCAGGTAGTCCGTCATTGAATAGCCTTGGTATTAGGTGGGTGTGAAAATGAGGGACATGGACTCCATCAACTACAGTTTCAACATAATCACAACCTAGTCCTTTTATCATTTTATTGATGATATTTTTCATAACAATAGAAAACTCAGCCAACAACTCATCTGGAGTTTCATGAACCCATTGATGGTGATCTTTTGGAATAAGAAGGGAATGACCTTTAACCACAGGATTAATATCTAAAAAACCTATGAATTTGTCATCTTCGTGAATAATGGATGCGGGGATTTCTTTTTTTATTATTTTGCAAAAAATACAATTTTCGTTCATTTAATCATTATATGGTAAAATCAAAACTATGCCAAATCATACAGAATTACTTGAAATTCTTTTAAAAAATCGTGGAGTTGTTGATGTGGATAGATTTTTAAATCCATCCTACGAAGATCATCTCTATGATCCATATTTATTAAAAGACATGGAAAAAACCATTGTTAGAATTTTTGAGGCCACCGAAGCTAAAGAAAAAATTGTTATTTATACTGACTATGATTGCGATGGGATTCCTGCGGCCGTTATGATGAATGATTTTTTCAAAAAAATTGGCTATGAAAATTTTTTAATTTATATTCCAGACCGTCACGATGAAGGCTATGGGCTACATATGGAGGCTATTAAGCAATTTGTTGAGGATGAAGTTAATCTCTTAATTACTTTTGATTTAGGAATCACTGCCATCGAAGAAGTTGTTCAAGCCAAAGTTGGAGGAATGGATGTTATCATTATTGACCACCATCTCCCTTCGGAAAAAGGTTTACCTAATGCCTATTCAATTGTTGATCCAAAACAAGAAGGTTGTAATTATCCAGACAAGATGTTGTCTGCCGCAGGCTTGGCTTTTAAGTTGGTTCAGGCTTTTATTATAAAATATGGAGAATATTGGAAAATTGAAAAAGGTTGGGAAAAATGGCTTTTAGACATGGTTGGAATAGCTACTTTAGCTGACCAGGTTCCACTGGTGGACGAGAATCGAGTTTTGGCCCACTATGGTTTAAAGGTCTTGAGGAAGACTCGTCGTCCTGGACTCATTGAAATTTTTCGAAAGGCTGGAGTTAATATTTCTAAATTAAATGAAGAAGATGTCACTTTCACTTTGGCTCCAAGATTAAATGCTGCCTCTCGAATGGCCAGCCCCATGAGTGCTTTTGAGACTCTGGCCACCGATGATATTGTGGAAGCTAAAACATTGGCTAACCATCTTGTTAAAATAAATGATGAAAGAAAATATTTGGTGGCTCAGGTTATGAAAGATGTTAAAAAAACTTTGAAGAAAAGAAATTTAAGTGGCGAAGAGGAGAGGCCAATTATTGTTATTGGAAATCCTAAGTGGCGAGTAGGAATCCTTGGAATAATTGCAGCAAAAATAACAGAAGAACACAAAAAACCAGTTTTTGTTTGGGGTTCCGATGGTAGTGAATTTATTAAGGGATCATGTCGATCCTTTGGATCAATTAATTTAGTTGAATTAATGAACGCTTTGCCGGAGAAAAGTTTATTGGGCTTTGGTGGACATAGTGCAGCAGGAGGATTTTCTGTTGATCATAATGAAATTCATTTTTTAGAAGAAAGACTTGCTAATATTTTTTATGATAAAAAAGTAGGAGTGTTATTGTCTAAGGGGGAAGAAGAAAAAGGAATGTTAATTGATTCGACTATTGAGGTTGATGATGTTAATAATGAAAATTATAGAGTGATAGAAAAGATGGCACCCTTTGGAGCAGGTAATCTAAAACCGACTTTTCTTCTTAAGAATGCTGAAATTTATTTCATTCGGGAATTTGGAAAAGAAAAAAATCATCTAGAAATAACCTTTAAAAATAAGCGTAATATCTCTATTAAGGCAATTGTTTTCTTTAAAAATAATGAGAGCTTTAATAATTTTCTTGCGGTAGGTAAAAAAATTGATTTAATTGTTAATTTTGAAAAAAATACCTTTGCTGGCCGAACTGAGTTAAGATTAAGAATTGTTGATATATTGGGCGTAATTGCTAAAATATAAAAGTAATGAAAGATATCGAAATATATACAGACGGATCATCACTTGGGAACCCTGGCCCCGGAGGTTGGGGGGTGGTTGTTGTTTTAGAAAAAAAAATTTTAAAAGAAATTGGAGGCTACGAAAAAGAAACAACAAACAATAGAATGGAATTAAAAGGAGCAATCGAAGCACTGAAATATTTTTTAGAATCTGATTTTTCAAAAAATAAAGTTGAAATTTATACGGACTCGTCCTATGTATTGGGGGGTGTAACAACTTGGATACATAATTGGGAAAAGAATGGATGGAAGACGGCTAATAAAAAACCAGTTTTAAATAAAGAGTTATGGCAAGAACTTGTTGAACTTTCTCGAAAAGTAGGAGGTAAACTTTTTTGGAAAAAAATAAAAGGACACTCTGGACATATTTTTAATGATAAGGCCGATGAAATTGCGACCACCAATGCTTTACTACAGAAATAAACAATAATGAAACACGCAATAAAATTTCTCGAGAGAGCCACCGCGGAAGCTGTCGAGCTGAGCAATGAGGGAATTTTCAGCAGAAAATTACCCGTTGGTGAATCCGAGAAGATTTTATGCAGTGTTTTTGATAAAAGAGAAAAGGAAACTAATCAAAATAGCTCTTCTCGAAATGCACACATAATTTTCTACTGAAAATTTGCTCTACTCGGCCCGTCGGCCTTCGTAAGGCATTTCGATAAGACTATTTTTATTAGTTTTTCCCATAAACTTTCAAAAAAATGTCGAAAAAAGAAATTATACTAATTTTTATTTTAATAGTGATCGCTCTGGTGCGATTTTTCTTTTTTATTCCCGAGGCTCCTGATTTTAGTGAAGCCATGGATAGGGAAGTAATGGTTAAGGGAAAAGTAATTTATCCTCCCGATGTTCGTTTGAGTAGCCAAAGAGTTACTATTCAACCATTGGGGCAGAAAACTAACATTTTAATTGTAGCTTCTAGAAATTCAGACATTTTTTATGGAGATATTATTGAAGCTAAAGGTACGCTTGAAACTCCAGAAAATTTTATTACTTCGGTGGGTAAAGAATTTAATTATAAAAGGTATTTAGCCAATCAAGATATTTATTTTATTATTAAAAGGGCGGAGGTTGAAATTATCTCTTCTAATAATGGAAACAAAATAAAAAAGGGATTATATAAAATTAGAGATTCTTTCATGGGAAATATGGAAAGAATTATTTCTCCACCACAAAGTGATTTAGCCAACGGATTGATTTTAGGGACTCGAGGAGGTTTTGACGAAGAAACAAAAGAAGAATTTATTTCAACGGGAACAATTCACATTGTAGCTTTATCCGGTTATAACGTAACGATTGTAGCGGAGGGGGTAATGAAAGCCCTAGGAGTATTTTTCTCCCAGGTTCTTTCAATTATTTTTGGAATTGTTGTTATTTTTTTATTTATAATAATGACTGGAGCTTCGGCCACTGCAATTAGAGCTGGTATTATGGCTACAATTTTACTTTTTGCTCGACTGACCGGAAGAACCTACGATGCAGGGAGAGCTCTAATAATCGCTGCTCTATTAATGGTCACCTATGATTTGAGAACTTTAGTTGATATATCTTTTCAACTTTCCTTTTTAGCCACAGCTGGAGTTTTATTTATAACCCCTAAAGTTATTTCTTGGGTAAAATTTATACCAATGCGTTTTAAATTTCGAGAATTAGTCGCTACTACCATGGCAGCTACAATTTCTGTACTCCCAATTCTACTTTATACAACGGGAATTTTATCAATTGTTTCATTGCCGGCCAATGTTTTAATCCTTCCTTTGATTCCACTGGCCATGTTATTTAGTTTTTTGGCCGGCATCCTAGGTTTTATTTCACCGGTGTTAGCCCCGCCTTTTGGATATTTTGCTGATCTTTCTCTTTCTTATATTTTAAATGTGATTCATTCTTTTGCATCTCTATCCTTTGCCAGTGTGGGAGTCAGATCTTTTCCATTATTTTTTGTAATCTTATCTTATATTTTTCTAATATGGTGGGTATTTAAGAAGAAAAAATCAAAATAGCTCTTCTTAAAATGCACACATAAAATCTTGCTAGATTTTTGCTCTACTCGGGCCGTCGCCCTGCGTAAGGCATTTTAATAAGACTATTTTGATTTTTATTTGGAATTTAAAATAAAAATATTTTATGGAATATTTTTTTTATTTTGCTTTTTCGAAATTTTCCTCAATAACACTCCAGTTTAGATTTTCAAAAAATGCTTCAACGTATTCTTTCTTTTCACTTGTTGCATAGTCATAGACAAAAGCATGTTCCCACATATCTAAACAAAGAATGGGGGATAGTCCGACAGGATGGCCAATATGTTGTTCATCCACCCAATGATTTATCAAATTTCCATTTTGTTTATCGTAATAAAGGATAGCCCAGCCAACTCCACGAGTCATGGCTATGGATTTAAATTCATTTAACCAATCTTTAAAATTGGAATTATTTTCTGTTAGTGCTTTAAACAGAGAAGAATCTTTGTTTATTTCTTGGCTTCCATTTTCTAGAGCGCTAAAATAATATTCGTGATTTCTCATTCCTCCAAATTCAAAACTGAAACGTCGGCGGAGTTCATTTATTGCGTAGGAATTTTTTTCTAAATCTTTTTCATAGTGATTAATTTTGTCTAAAATTAAATTTGTACTATTAACATAGCCTTGATAAAGTTTTAAATGTTCTTCAATATTTTTGGCGCTAATTCCTTTTAGGTCTTTAAGATTAAAATTTTTGGCTGTATATTTTTGGATGTTTGTCATAATATTTTCATTCATTAATGTTAATATATAAAGTATAACATATGAGATATTTTAAGAAGTATTTACCATATATTCTAATATTCGTTTTATTTTTCTCGGCTTTTACCATTTGGAGTAAGGTTTATTCTCAGGGAGATGAGACCGATTTATTGACGGTGGCTTTTCTTGATGTTGGCCAGGGAGATTCGATTTTTATTGAAGCTCCCAATGGAAAACAGATGCTCATCGACGGAGGACAGAATGGTAGAGTTCTTCAAAAGTTGGGGGAAGTGATGCCATTCGGAGATCGTTCAATTGATGTGGTCTTAGCTACTCATGCGGACATGGATCACGTTGGAGGATTATCCTATGTTTTAGACAAGTATAAAATTTCTAACATCATTGAAAATGGAGTTGATTCTGAAACTAGTATATATAAAGAATTAGAAGAAAAAGTTGTAAAAAAGAAAATAAATAAAGTTATCGCCTCTCGTGGGATGAGAATTATTTTAGATAAAGAAAAAAATATTTATTTTGATATTTTGTATCCAGATAAAAATGTTGATCAATTGGAATCAAATGATGGGTCCATTGTGGGAAAACTTATTTATGGGGAGCAATCTTTTATGTTAACAGGGGATGCCCCTATTTATTCAGAGAATATGATTGGGTGGAATGAGAGTTCGGAAAAATTAAAATCGCAAATTTTAAAATTGGGACATCACGGCTCTAAGACTTCCTCTAGTATTTTATGGTTAGAAGAAGTGGCTCCAGAGTTAGCAATTATTTCTGTCGATAAAAATAATCGTTATGGGCATCCCCACCAAGAAATTGTTGATAGATTGGATAATTTAAAAATTCCATATTTAACAACTTACCAAGAGGGGAATATAATTTTTAAAACGGATGGATTTATCTTACAAAAAGAATAAGAATAGCTCTCCTCTTCGGGTACGAAAATTTTCTGTTGAAAATTTTCTCAGTATTCACTCCGTCGAGCTCATAAGCCCCTCAGATAAGACTATTCTTATTCTTTTTGTAAACCCAGAAAGGTAAATAAAAATCCTCACGACTGTGAGGATTTTTATTTAATGATTCCAGCTTTTTTGAGAACAGCGTAGGCACCATTTTTATTTATTGTTTTTATTGCCTGGGTGGATAGGGTAAGGGGGAAGTATTTTTTGAGTTCAGGAACATATATCCTTTTCTTTTGCAAATTAGGATATTTTCTAACTTTGCCGGTTGGGTTAAATTTGGTAGCACGAACAACATTGGAGTATCCTCCTGCCACTAGTGAGCCCTTTTTAGTTATTGCACAGACTTTTGCCATCCCATTAAAAAATTAAATTATAATATTTAGTAATTTACTTCATTTCCCATTAATTTTCTAACGGGACAAGTAAGTGTTCCTATGCTATCATAGAGTGTGTTGAAATGCAATCCCGTTAGAAGCCTCGGTCACCTTAGGGAGACCTGCTTCTAACGGGATAAATCCCATTTATTACTTGGTCCCGTTAGAGATAAATCAGTTATGTTTTACACATATGTATTAAAAAGTAAGAAAGATGGTAAGCTTTACACTGGAAGTACAAAAGATTTACGGAAGCGCCTTTTTCAACACAACGAAGGTTTATCAACTTACACTAAGGGGAAAGGACCATTCGAAATTATTTATTATGAAGCGTGTTTATTAGAAGAAAAAGCTAGGTCGAGAGAGTTATTTTTAAAATCAGGAATGGGTAAGCGTTATCTTAAAAATAGATTAGGCGCTTCCTATCTCTAATGGGATGCCGTTTATAGATGGAATATTTTATGTCTTAATTTTAATAATGTCTGTGGTTATCCATGAGTTTGCTCATGGTTATACTGCCTATAAGCTTGGAGATGATACAGCTATGGCTAGTGGGCGATTAACTTTAAATCCAATTAAACACTTGGACCCTTTTGGTTCGGTTGTTTTACCTTTATTTTTAATATTATCTAATTCAGGCTTCGTTTTAGGTTGGGCTAAGCCGGTTCCATATAATCCTAATAATCTTCGGAATGTTCGTCGGGGGACTTTTCTTGTTTCTGTGTCAGGAATTTTAGCAAATTTACTTTTAGCTATAATTTTTGGTCTTTTGATCAGATTTGCTCCAGTGGTTGGAATTTTACCTTACGCTGATGGATCAGCAGTTTTACATCCTTTCTATAAAATTTCAACAATTATTGTTTTTTTGAATCTAATATTAGCTATATTTAATTTAATTCCAATTCCACCTCTTGATGGATCAAAAATTTTATTTTCTGCTTTACCTTCAAAATATCGCTATATTGAGAATTTTATGGAAAGATATGGAATCTTCCTTCTTCTTATTTTCATTATTTTTCTTTGGAGTAAACTTGCTCCAATTCTCTATATTTTATTCCATTTTCTTACTGGTTTAAATTAATAATTTTCATCTTATAATTCTTTTTTTAGCCTCTGTTTTTAATAGGGGATTTTTCTTTGTATCTATATAAAATAATGTTAAAATATAAATGTTCGGATAAAAATACATGCTGAATAATTTAATTTTAAAAAAGTTTTTACTTCTGGGAATTTTAGCTTCTTCATTGTTTTTTATTTCTACCATTCAGGCTGGAAATCCTCCATCTTTTATTTCTTCCGAGATTAATATAATAGACCCCGGCGCTCCTACTACTTCCTGGGGAGGTTGTGGTCCTTTGGATCCTAATTGTTATATTGGAATAGTTAAAGAAGTCGTTCCTCTAGTCATTAAACAAACAGAAGTTTCAACTCCTTCTGTTATTAAAACTCAAAAACAAGAAGAACCAAAGGTAGCAGTAAATACAAACCAAGAAGGAATCCCAGGACCACGAGGACCTCAAGGAATCCAAGGACCAAGAGGACCAGCTGGTCCCCAGGGGAACAGTCTAGACCCTTCTCTTTTTGTTGCTAAAACATTGTTTAGTGGACAGGTAGATCGAATATATGACTCAGTAGGGGATTCATTGAGCAATAAGCAAGAGAATCTAGTTTCCGGAACAAATATTAAAACAATAAATGGAAATACAATTCTTGGGTCAGGGGACCTAACTCTTTCCAGTATGGTTTATCCCGATGCTGGAATCCCACTCTCAACAGGAACTGCATGGGGAACTTCTATTACAAACAATTCTGCAAATTGGAATACGGCCTATGGTTGGGGTAACCACGCTAGTGGAGGATATGCTTTAACTTCTGGTAATCTTTCTCAATTCGCTTCCACAACATCAGCTCAACTATTAGGAGTACTTAGTGATGAATCAGGAACAGGAAATATTCTAACTACAAATGGTTCTGCTGCTTCTCTAACTTCCTTCCCAACATTCAATCAAAATACTACAGGAACTGCAGCTGGACTTTCATCATTACTCGCTTCGACTTCAGGAGGTTCTGGTGTTAACAATGCTGGAACATTAACATGGGGAGCAGGTGGAACATTGGGAACAAATGCATATACAAGTACAGCATATGCACCATTAGCTTCACCAACATTTACGGGAACCATAACTCTCGGCTCTCTCACAGGAGTATTAAGAGGAGATGCAGGTGTAGTTTCAATAGACACCGACATCACAGATCTTGTGGACAATCTTTCATATTTAAAATTAGCAGACGGAACAGATGGAAATTTAATTACTTGGGATGCAGCTGGAGCTCCAGCTTTAGTATCAACTGGAACTTCAGGACAGCTTCTAACGTCCAATGGAACAGGAACAGCTCCTACCTTCCAAGATGCACCCAGTGGAATGGTCTATCCTGGAGTAGGGATTCCACTTTCAACAGGGAGTGCCTGGGGAACTTCAATTACTGATTCTTCTGCTTTAGCTTCTAATATCTCTGATGAGACCGGAACAGGAGTAATTGTTTTGAATAATTCTCCTACTTTTGTTGATGATGTTACTATTGGAACAACTGGGTCCTCTACTGGTTCTCTGATGATGAAAGGTTCAACTAGTGGAGAAGTGATCTTAAAGACAAATGATACTGCTGGTACATATACATTAACATTACCAACATCAGCAGGTTCAGTTAATCAATTTTTAAAAACAGATGGTAATGGAAATTTATCTTGGGCTGATTTATCTTTAGTTGCTTCTAGTGTTACAGAGGATTGGTCAGGAAATGTTCAACAAGCTATTACAAATTTAAGAAATCAACTTGGGCAAATAATCCCATTAGTTCAGAAGTTATCTGATATTGATGTGGGGGCTTTGATTAATGTTGAAGCATCTGGAAGTAATTATGTATTATCTGGTGTTAATACTACTGGAAATTTATTAACTAATACTATCGCCCCTGAGATTATTAGTTTCTCATACTTTGATTCAATTCAATTTAAAGTTTCTAATGGAACTTCAACGGATCCTGCTCCCGTTCAAGCAGAAATATATGGTGATGCCGATGGTTATGCTACAGCTTTAAATGGTACAACTAAATTTACCATTGATCCCCTTAATCCAATTATTAAATTTAAAAGGACTGATACAACTAAAGTCGCAGGGTCTAATAATCAAACGACTTGGACTCTAACCTCGGCAGGAGATATGGAAACCCTTTCTGGTTCAGCTCATGGCACAATATTAGCACAAGAAGTTGGAGTTGGATCCATTACCACTATTGAAAAATCAACTAATGGTTTATTTACTGACACTGTTGTTTTAACTGAAGATGTTGATTATGTTATTGATTCTTCTAATCGAAAATCAACAGTTATTACTTTAACTTCCGGAACGGGTATAGTTTCTAGTCAGTCTAAATTAAGAATAACCTGGGTGGCTGATGTTGCGAAAACAGAAAATACTGTTAATAATGCAATATTGAAAGTTAAGTTTTATTTAAATCGCACAAGTTCTGGGGAGACTTCACCCTCTGTTCAACAATTATCGATTGGAACCTCTAAGTATGTTTTCTTAAAGGTTTTGCAGTCAAATCAAGGGATGACCTATGCTAGTTGGAGTAATCTGGCTGTAATTGATGCCGTGAATGTTCTAAATTCAATAAGCGTAGATATGGCTGCAAGTTATTTAGATTTATTGTCTGTTGATAATATAACTAAAGCTATTCAAATCTTAGATCATGTAAATATGACTGTGGACAGAGCTTCCTTGATAATGGATAACGCTAACCTTATTACGGCTCATGCTGTTTCAATAATAGATAATAACAATCTTTCTTTAAGTAAAGCAATATCAATTTTTGATAATGCTAATATTACGGCTGCCAAAGTTTCAGCTATTGCTAATACAGCAGGAATGAGTTCAACTAAAATCTTCGATATTTTTAATAGTGGATCCTTAACTTCCTTAGATAAAATTGCAGCCTTAATGAATAGTACTTATATTACAGCAGACCAAGCTGCTAATTATGTTAATTCAGGCACTGATGCTTTAATGGCCTCACTTTTAAATTCAGTCTATTTTACAGCCTCAGAAGTAGCAACTATTTTAATAAATACAAATGTGCTTCTTTCTAAGGAGGTTTCTATTCTTAGTCATGTTAATTTAACAGCAGATAAAGCTCAAAGTATTTTGAGATCAATGACAGACTATTCTCATATTATAGATATTATTACAAGTGGTGCTTCTGATACAACGATTGCTTCCCCGGCTTCTCTTGGATCAACTACTCGATATAATACTTTAACTAATAATAGTACTTTGACTTTAAATGCCTCTCAAACAAATGTTCTTATTGCAAATACTTTTACTAATAGTGGAACTGTTACAAAAACCGACACTAGCACCAATGCCGGAGGAGGGACCATAATTATTGCTAAGAATTTTGTTAATAGTAATTCTATAACCGCTAATGGAGGAGGAACAAGTAGTACAGGATCAGCAGGTTCAGTTTTTAGGATAGGAACTGACGCTGTGGGGAGAGGAGGGGATGGCGGAAATGGATGGGCTTCTGTTACTGGGGTGGGTAACCATAACGGAGGTGGTGGAGGTGGTGGTTATACCGCTTCTGCTTCTCCCGGAGGGACAACCAATTATATAACAAATAATACCTCAGCAGACGCTTATTTTCTTCTCCGTAATGCTACCATAGACTGGTATTTAGAAAATGTTACTTCTAAAACCCCAACTTCTTCACAGTCATTCCCGAGTATTTACGGTTCGGCTGGTGGGAATAGAGGATACTACAACAATCTTTATTATGGAGGATATGGAGGTTCGGGAGGAGGTTCTGTAATTGTTCTTGCTGATATTTTTGATAATACTGGAGGAACTATTACCACAAATGGATCAAATGGATCAAGTAGCGGGGCCTCTTTGGATGGAGGAGGAGGAGGAGGAGGAGGAGGTTTAATATATGGTATATACAGAACAACACTTACTGCTGTGGGAACATTAACCTCTGCTGGAGGAGCTGGGGGTGGAGGGACTCGTCCAGGTGACGCAGGAGCTACTGGTATCACTAAAACTTATTCAGTTTCTGGGGCTGACCTTGCTGAAAATTACCCAACACAAGATTCTTCCATCGAAGCTGGAGATCTTGTTCGAATTAAATCAAATAGTTTTATTGGTAAAATAGGAGAATTTTTACTCGGTACGGATTATTCTTCGGAGAAATATTTGGTTGAAAAAACAAATAAAGAATATGATCCTCAGATGATGGGAGTTGTTTCAACTAATCCCGCTATTGTTTTGGGAGATAAAAATCAAGATAATTTACGAGCCATTGGTTTGTCGGGTAGAGTCCCTGTTAAAGTTACCACTCAAAATGGTCCAATTACTGTAGGAGATTATTTAACTTCATCTAATATTCCTGGTGTGGCCATGAAGGCTATTAAATCAGGAAGAGTTATTGGTTTGGCTATGGAAAATTATTCAGGTAATGAAATTGGAAAAGTAATGACATTTATTAATCTTACTTATGCTGATGATGTTAGTAATGTAAATAGTATTCCTGAAGAAGTTCCAGTTGTAGAGATACCAGAAACTTTAGATAATTCTATTCTTGGTAATAGTTTAGAGGAAAAACAAACACCACTTATTGATGAAAATGAACTTTTTTCTATTTCTACTGTAGAAGATATTTTAATTGGATTAACTCCAGAGTCTATAGATTATATAGATAATCAAAATGATTTAATTAATACTAAACCTTCTACAGATATTGCTGTAAAATTAAGAAAAAATATTACAACATTAGATAATATTCCAGTTGAATTATCTAATGGAACAATAGTACCGACTACAATTTTAGGCAAGATGTTATCTTTAACTGCTGTTTCTTATAATTGGATATCCGAAGAAGATACAGATAAAAAACATGTTGGTTTTATTACAAATGAGATTGAGCTATTGTTTCCGGGTATTATTTCAATTGATTTAACAACTGGAATTAAATCTATTTCTTATATGGATCTTATACCTTATTCCATTCAAGCTATTAAAGAAATGAATCTTAAGATTCTAGGTATTGATGATATGGAAATTGAAAATTCTTTCAGGAGTGTTTTGATTTCGTGGTTTGGAAACGTTTCAAATGGAATTACTGAATTTGTTTCCGGAATACTTCGAGCTAAAAATAAATTATGTATTGGAGAAGGGGATGAAGAAGTTTGTATTACTAAAGAAGAATTACTGCAAATTAAAACAAGGGCTAATATAACAGCGGAAGTTATTACTCCAGATCCAGTTGCGCCCGAGGAGATACCTCCGTCCGCTCCGCTACCCGAGGAAACACCTCCGGCTCTAGAAGAAACAACTCCAGAACCACAAGAAGAAGAACCAGCAGTAGAAGAGTCGCCCGAGGAATTACCTCTCCCGTTAGAACTTACGGATCCACAAGTGGACCCTACTTCTAACGGGACAAGCAGCATTCCAGAGGCAATAGTTGAGCCAGAACCTTTACCCGAAACATCTCCAGCAGGAGATGAGGCGGGAGAAACACCAGCTTCACCAGTTGAAGAACCAGTAGTCGAAGAATCGCCCGAGGAGATACCTCCGTCCGTTTCGCTACCCGAGGAAACACCTCCGGCTCCAGAAACATAATTTTTATTTTAAAGTATAATTAAAGCAATGAAAAAATTTTATCTAAAAATAATTAAATCAAAAAATATTCAAACTAAAATAATATTAGGTTTTGTTTTTGGATTAGTTTTTTGGATGGGTTCATTTGCTGTCTTTGCTCAAGTTGGAGATAAAATTGGAGTCATTGATATGTCAGCTGATAATAAAATTAAAGTTTGTAAGGATGTGACCTGTACAGACCCAGTTCCAGGACTTATTGATTTTGAGATTTCTGACGGATCTCCTTTGGTTATAAACAAAGAGAACCAAATAATAGGTAAAGTCTGGGGAAATGAACTTGGTTTTATTTCTTTTAAACATGATCAAGGAGGAGTTACTTTTGCTAATCCAGAGACAGGTTTATTAAAGGGAACAGCTTGGAGTGATCAGTTTGGAGAAATTAATTTTTCAGTTACCGGGCAACAGGTTGTTATTGATCCTCAAACAGGGGAATGGCAAGGATGGGCTTGGGTTGCTGGACCTTACGGTGGTTGGATTAAATTTGATTGTAGTGATGATTCTTGTGTTCGTACCACTTGGCATGATCAAGAAAGTCAAAAGGGAGACCTTTCTTTAATTAACGAAAATACTGGAGATTCTAATCTAGAAAATTCTTCCAATAAAGAGGTAAGAATTAAGAACATATTTCTGGATTTTTTGAGAGAACTTGGTCTTGACGTGGTTAATTTTTATGAAAAAGTGGGCCAAATTATTGTGGGTTTTTTTAGTTCTTTATTAAATCATTTAGAAATTTAATTATTATTAATTGACACTTTATTATTTATGTGTCACAAGTAGTATTTTTTTGTTGTAATTGAGTTAAATTTTTGCGATAATATACTTAATAAGTTTAAAAAATAAAAAAAATAAAAAAAATAAAAAAAATAAAAAAAATGAAAAAA
Organism: Minisyncoccota bacterium; assembly: GCA_942491275.1. GTDB lineage: Bacteria > Patescibacteriota > Minisyncoccia > Phycocordibacterales > UBA9973 > UBA8515. Next base: position 30,778 of record CALNZI010000001.1, read on the forward strand.
TTTAAAAAAGTTCTTATAATATCATCGATCTTCCTTTTATTAGGGCAAATAATTTATGTCGCTTCTGAGCCCATGGTTGTCTCTGCTGTAACTGATGATATCTTAGTGACTCTTACTGTAACTTCTGGTATTACTATCTCAACGGGAGCTGATGCCCCTATGTCCACAGCTCTTGGTGTTGCTTCTGACTCAGCCGTGGCTAGTTCTTCTTGGTTAGTTAAAACTAATGATGTTGACGGATATACCTTGGCGGTTAAAGCTTCTACAGATCCGGCTCTTAAGGATGGAACAAAAGTAATTGAAGACTACACTGAAGCTTCTGCTGGTGTTCCAGATGCTTGGTCTGTGGCTAGTGGAGATAAAGAATTTGGATATTCATCCTATGGAACAGATGTTGCTGCAGCTTGGGGAACCGATACAGACTGTGTTGGAGCCAGTGCAAATTTACCAAGTGCAACCTTAAAATATGCTGGTTTATCAACGTCAGATAAGCAAATTGCGACAAGAACCAGTGTTACTCCCTACGCCGGTATAACAACAAATATTTGTTTTGCTGTTGAACAGAATGCTGTTTTTGCAGATTCAGGATCATATACAGCAACGGTTACAGCAACTGCGGTGGTAATTTAATATGAAGAATATTTATATAAAAGTAGGAGTAGTGTCTTTATTTTTTCTTACTCTCTTTAGTTTTAATAAAGCATTTGCCTTTCAAATAACAAAAGCAGACATTCTCCCAGAGAATGATTTTGTGGTTGAACCAGGAAAAACAGAAATTTTCTTAAATCCAGGAGAAACCATAACAAAAAATATTACTATCACCAATCGGATAGATAAAAATATTAAATTTAAATTGACCACCGAAGATATGGTGGGAACCAATGACATATTATCCCCAGTTAAATTAATGGGAGACGAAAGAGGACCTTATTCATTGAAGGATTTAATTTTACCTGAGATTACTGAATTTTCTCTTGACCTAGGAGAAAAGATTGTTATTCCTGTTGAAATTAGAGCTCCTTTGGATGTGGAGCCCAGAGGTTATTATGGAGCTCTTATTGTTTCAAATGAGCCGGAAGTTATGGGAGAAGGGGATACTAAAGAAGTAGAAGGAACCGCTCGATTGGTTTCTCGAATTGGTTCATTGTTTCTTTTGAGGATTAATGGAGAAGGAAAAGAATCTGGATCTTTGGAATATTTTAAAGTAAGTGGCCCAGATAGAACTTTTTATAGTAAAAAACCTAGCGGTTTTGAAATTTTATTTAAAAATACAGGTAACGTTCACCTTGTGCCCTATGGGAAAATAACTATTCGGAATTTCTTAGGTAAAACCGTTGGAGAAATTGCAGTGGATGCTTATTTTTCATTGCCGGACTCTCTTAGGTCTCGAGATGTAATTTGGCAAGAAGGTTTTGGCCTTGGACATTACAGAGCCGATCTTTCTCTCTATCCAGGCTATGGTAATGAAGATATTACATCTTCAATTTCTTTTTGGATTATTCCCTGGAAAATATTAATAGTATCTTTTGTTGGTCTCATTTTCTTTGTTTCTGTTGTCTATTATATTCTTACTCGTTTTGAAATAAAGAAAAAATAATAAATAATTTTATGAATTTTTTGAACTTTTTAAAAAAAAGTAGGATCCTCTTCGCCTCGTTGATTCTTATCATATTTTCTTTATTCTCCTCGGAGTATATTTTTGCTGATTATATGCAAAGTTCTACCTATAAAATGCAGTCAGATAGTTTGAATTTTGGAGGAATCGACTCATCTAGTACGGAATATAATTTAAGTGATAGTTTGGGAGAAGTGGCCACAGGAGAATCAAATAGTTCTAATTATTACCTTCATGCTGGTTTCTGGCAAATGCAAGAAAGTTTTATTTCTGTTTCCTCTCCCTCTGATCTGGCCATGAATTCCATGGGTGGTCTTTCTGGTGGGTCCAGTGAGGGCACCGTGTCTTGGTTGGTGACAACGGACAATACTGCAGGGTATCAAATGACTATTAATTCTTCCACCACTCCAGCTCTTAAATCAAGTGAGGATTCTCTTGCTGATTACAGTCCTGCTACTGCTGATCCAGATTATAGTTTTACAAATATTATTAGTGATTCGTCTTTTGGATTCTCTCCAGAAGGGGATGAGATTAGTGATCGTTTTAAGGATAACGGTTCAATCTGTAATAGTGGCACTCTTGATACCGCTAGTAGGTGCTGGGACGGACTTTCAACCACCCCTAAAATAATAGCAGGCAGCACTAGTTCTAATATGCCAGCAGGGGGGAATACGACAGTTAGATTTAGGGCTGAAAGTGGAGCAGAGCATATTCAAACTTCAGGAGATTATACTGCAGTAGTTACAGTCACTGCGATTACATTATAATAATAATGAAAAAAAAATATATAAATAAAATATTAGTTACACTTTTTTTATTTCTGAGTATTTTTTTTGTGACGGTGGATGCTGCCCAGGATGATATCAATGTAAATTTAACGGTAGACAATTGCAATAATAATAGTATTTGTGAATCGGCTTGGGAGGATTATTTAACGTGTCCTGCAGACTGTACGGTTGTTCCAGTTGTCCCCGTTGATCCTACTGGAAGTAGTAGTGGAAGTCTTATTTTGGGAAATGCCTTTATTGGGCTTGATGTGGAGGTTGATCAAAATAGTGCTGTTATTAAATGGAGGAGTTTTAATGTAACTAAATCTAACGTTCAGTGGGGGATTGATTCTGATCATAAGGATGGAATTTTACAAAATATAAATTATTTAACGGAGCATGAAGTAGAGATTAACAATCTTGAAAGTGGGACAGTTTATTATTTTAGTATAGAATCACAAAATGTTTTAGGGATGGTGTATAAATTGGAAAACCAATTTTTTAAAACTATTTCACTACCTGATTTCACACCTCCCGGTAACCCAACAAACTTAAAAGCAATTTCTAAAACGAACGGAATTGTTGTTTCTTGGAACAATCCACCCGAAGAAGATTTTGAATATGTGAGATTGATGAAAAATAAGGATCGTTATCACAGTAATCCTTTTGAAGGAAATCTTATTTACGAAGGCAGTGGAATTTATTCTTTTGATGCTGAGGTGAAAGACAATACAAAATATTATTATTCTTTGTTTAGTCGAGATAAGTCAGGGAATTACTCTTCGGGGTCTCTTGTCTCTATAATTTATAATCCGACTACTTCTGTGGTTGATAAAAATATTTTACCTGATGTATCAGAAGAAAATATAAAAAAATTTTCAAATAGCTATAAAGTAGTTCAAGATTATGTAGCTTATGATTTTAACACCTGGGATACTCTTTCTCTTAGTGGAGATAGGCCTATTTCTATAAAAACAAAGAAATCAGAATTTTCTAAAGATGATTATTGGGTAGAAATTAGAAATTTCGTTGCTGGTGATATTATTGCTCAATATTTTTTTCATACAGAAGAAGACGAGAAAGGAGAGATTAGTGTGACTGTTCCTTATTTTGAAAGAGAAGAACTTTATACCATAATTATATATAAATACAACCAAAAGGAGGCAGAGGTGACTTTGATAGGAGAATTTGATATAAACAAGGCTTCCATTATGCAAAAAGACCAGTATATATGGTTTATTTTAACTTTTTTGATATTAATCTTTTTGGGATGTTTAAGATTTTTCTGGGTCATTTTTAAGAGGAAAGTAAAGAAATCTGAGTAAAATTTAATACCTGTGGATAACTTCAATTTTTAAGAGACCTGAGGGTCTTTTTTTGTTATAATATAGGTGCGAAACAGGAATCTCGGATAAACAATTTTTTAAAATAAGATTATCGGTTATCCGAGATTCCTTAATATATAAAGATAAAAATGGAAGCACTAAAAAGAGTCATTTCTCTAAATGAAGCAGCAAAATTTTCTGGGTATACACAAGATTACCTGGGTTATTTGATCCGTCAAGGAGAGATAAAAGGAGTGAAAAAGGGTAGAAATTGGTTCACTACAGAAGAGGAGATAAAAAACTACTTTTTCAAGAAAAAAATACGACACAAGAAATTTGCCATAAGAGAGTTTTTCTCATCAAGTCGAACTAGGAATATAATCATAGTCACCGCCATTGTTTTTATTGGTGGTTTCTTTGTTTCTTCTATTTTGAGTAATGGTAATAAAAATTCAGCGGAAGTAATTCAGTCAGCCACCACTTCCGATGGGGGAAGTTTAAAAATTAAAGTTTCAAACAATGAATAATATTTTTATACAAAAAAATATTTTAAAGAAAAGAAAGAAAATAAATATTTTGAGTATTTTATTATTTCTATCAATTCTTTTATTTTCTTTTAATTATTCTGAGGCGGCCATAAATAAAGAAATTAATTACCAAGGAAAACTTACAACCTCAGCTTCGGTGGCTGTTACCAACGGAACTTACAACATGGAGTTTAAACTTTATACGGTGAGTTCTGGAGGAACTGCAATTTGGACAGAAACAAGAACGGGAGGAGATAGAGTGACTTTGAGTAACGGATTGTTTTCTGTAATGTTAGGAGATGTAACAAGTCTTTCTAGTATTGATTTTAATCAAACACTTTATTTGGGAGTAAATATTGGAGGAACGGCTGTTACTCCAGTCTGGGACGGAGAAATGTCTCCTAGAAAAAAATTAGGATCAGTTCCAGCAGCTGTTGTTTCAGAAAAAACTACAAATTTAATTGGAGGAAATTCAACAACATTGCTTGGTTCAGTTCCTTATCAATCGGACACTGATACTACAACTTTAGTTTCTCCTAATGTAACCACAACTAAAAAGTTTTTTAGAATGACTGGAACTGGAACAAACGGAGCTGCTCCTGCATGGGATACTGTTACAGCCACAGATGTTGGCCTTGGTAATGTTACCAACGAATCAAAAGCTACTATGTTCACTAATCCAACATTCACCGGCGACCCACTTGCTCCAACCCCAGCCACCGGAGACAACGATACATCCATCGCAACCACTGCCTTTGTTAAGGCACAGGGGTATTCAACAGCAACAGGAACCGGTGACGCCCTAACAACAGATCCACTTTCCCAATTCGCCGCCACCACATCAGCTCAACTAGCTGGTGTAATCTCCGATGAGACTGGGACAGGGAGTCTTGTATTTAGTGCATCTCCAACATTTACTGGTAGTGTGACAATGCCTGGAACTGGAATTTGGAATTCCAGTGGTAATGTTGGTGTTGGAACAATTACTCCATCTGCAAGTGCAAAATTATATGTGCTTCAATCTGGATCCGCTACAAGTAATTATGGAGTATATTCCTATGCTGGAGGGGCTGGAACAAATAATTACGCAGCTTATTTTGATGCTATGAATGGAACAAATAATTATGGGCTCTATGTGAATAATGGAAATGTTGTTTTGAATGCTTCCTCTGGAACAACAAAAATTGGTAGTTTAACCGGAGTACTGAGAGCTGATAGTGGAGTGGTTTCAGTGGATGCAAATGTGGCACACACTTCCGATTTAAGTTCCTACCTACCTTTAGCGGGAGGAACAATGACAGGGAACATAGTTATGGGAAATAATGGAACCATCGGACAAGCCGCTGGGCCTTTGTTAAACTTTGATGACACAAATAATTATTTAGAAATAACTGGAGCTAATGTGGGAATTGGAACAGCGAGTCCTGTAAGTAAATTAAATATTGATAGTGGGAGGATTGTTGTGGGTTCAACTGATATAGGAAATGTTGCCAACGGTGTTGCTGTTTATGGAGTCGCAAATGATACTGCTTATGGATATCAAGCTGGTCAAACAGCCTCCAATAATATTACCTTTGGTTGGATATCTAAAACTAGTGCGGGAGATGGCTATGGATTTATGGAAACATACGCCGGAAGTAATGATTTAAAAATAATGCGAGATGGAGCTGGCAAGGTAGGAATTGGAATAAACCATACAGGAACCATTGGATCGAAACTCTCAGTTAATGGAAATTTGGCGGTTGGTTCTTCTTACGCAGGTACTGCCGCTCCTTCAAATGGAGCAATATTTGAAGGCAACGTAGGTATTGGAACGACGAGTCCAGGATACAAATTAGAAGTTGCAGGAACTGGTTCAACAGATGTACCTGAAATAACTGTAACAGGTTTTGGGGGAGAGGTAGCTACAATCATAGGGGATGAATCTAATAATGCAGAGAGCACAATTGGAAGGGTTTCTCTTAGGGAAGAAGGAGTAGAAAAAGTATATTTAACTTCTAGAAGTGGAATTTCTAATTGGTTTAACAATGGCGGCAACGTCGGCATCGGGACGACGAGTCCAGGTGAACTATTGTCTCTGGGTCTAGCAGGAACAACAAAAGGAGTACTTTCGTTATCTGGAAATACATCAGGAAAAATAATTATTCAACCAGCTGCGGCTGCAGGAACATATACTTTAACTTTACCAACAAATGACGGAGACGCTAGTCAAGTTTTGACAACTGATGGAGCTGGAGTTTTGTCTTGGATAACACCTACTAGTGGTGGAGTGACCGGAGTGGGGGACTGTACTGGAGGAGCTTGTCTAGATGGAACTTCCGATGGAGGAACATGGATTAAATTCTATGATGCTGAAGGTGCCGGACAACTTATTACTGGAAATCTTACAGCTGCTCGAACTTGGACAATGCCCGATGCGACAGGAACAGTGGCCCTGGCTTCCGATTTAAGTTCTTACTTGCCTCTAGCTGGAGGAACAATGTCAGGAAATATTGTAATGGGAGATAATGGAACCATCGGACAAGCTGCTGGACCTCTATTAAATTTTGACGACACAAATAATTATTTAGAAGTAACTGGAGCTAATGTGGGAATTGGGACTACTACACCAAGTGGGTTGTTGCATACCAAGAATGCAAGTGGAAGCGCTCAGATGTTTATTGATGGAATTGATGGCAATAATGCTTGGTTAGGATTTATGTCTCAATCTAGTATTAAATGGTTAATGGGGAGCAATGGACACACAGCAGGAAATTTATTTACAATTGGTAAAGCAACTGGGCTAGATACTTCAACCCCATATTTGGCAATAAACAATACCACCGGTAATGTAGGTATTGGAACAACAGACCCTCTTACTAGTCTACAGATTAAAGGGTTATCAGGAGATGGAGCAATTAATATTTGGAATAATGCAGAAACTCAAAAATTGAGAATAGATCAAAACTCAATTAGAACTGAAACAAATAATGATTTAAGTTTGTCAACAAATGGGAATTCTTCACAGTTAGTGTTAGATCAGTCAAGTGGGAATGTAGGAATTGGGACAGCCACACCTGGAGAAAAGATTGAAGTGATTGGAAATATTTATATAAATAATTCTGGTGGATATTTAAAATTCTATAATGGATTTAAATTCACTGATGGAACTGGTAATGTAACGGTTTCTGATTCTGGAGGGAATACCATTATGGTTTTTGATGAACTTTAGAGATTAATTAAGAATTAAGAATTAAGAATTAAGAATGGATAAAGAGAAAATAAATAAAATAATATGAAATTTTTAGAAGAAATTAAAGAATTAAAGAATTATATAATGCCATGGTTTTTATCATTCCTGATAATTGCTTTTACTATATTTGCTATTGGTGTTAGTAGGGCTGAAATTTTAGGATATTCATTACACCTTCCAGTTTTTTCTTCCTATTCTATAGCTGTTATGTTTTTTGAAATGGTTAAAGTTGGGCTAGTTCCCGAAGGAGTTAGTTTAATTGCCACCAGTCCAAGTTCTGCATTTATTTCTCAAACTATTATTTCTATATTGGGAGCCTTTATTTTAACTTTCCCATATTTAATTTATAAAATTTTCCAATTTCTTTCTCCGGCTCTTTATAAAAAAGAAAAAAGAAAAATTTTCAAAATATTATTACCCTCAACGATCCTTTTCCTAGGAGGAGTTGTTTTTGCATATTTTATTCTTATCCCTCCAACGTTTCGGGTTTTATATTCTTTTAATACTGTTTTAGGGGTGACTCCTTTCTTTGCTGTTAGTAAGTTTATTAGCTGGACCTTGGCTCTAATGTTTACCACTGGTTTTATGTTTCTTCTTCCTGTATTTATGTATATCCTCAGTTGGATCGGAATTATCTCATCGGATCTTTGGTTAAAGAATTGGAAAATAGCCTTAGTAGTTTTTCTTATTATTTCGGCAATTATCACCCCCGACGGAAGTGGAGTTACCATGGCCCTGTTGTCGGGACCAATGATGTCTCTTTATTACATAGGAGCAATATTAAGTAAGGAAAAAAAATATGCCTAAATTTCTTTTAATTACAATTTTAATTTCAGTTTTAGCCGGACATATTTTTTCCGTAGGTAATGAAGAAGTTGTTGCTCAAATTTCAGAAGAAGAAACACATACAGAAATTAACGAAGATGTACAAATTATAGAAAGTCCTTTTTATGTTGATGAAAAAAATGAAAATTCCCAGGTAGTTTTTATTAATAATGGAGAAGATTGTATTTTCTTTGGAGAAGAAGGGATTCCGTATTTAGATTCCTGTCCAAAGGAACCGTAGAATATTTATATTTAAGTTTTCAGTTAAAGAGTCGAATTTATTAGTTAATTAAGAAAGAGCGTCGCGTTTCAATGGACGGTACGCGACACGATTTCGTAAAATCGTATGTTTGGACTAGGAATAACAGAAATAGTAATCATTGTTGTAGTTCTTGTCATCATTTTCTTTGGAGGAAAGAAGCTAACTGGATTGGCAAAGTCTGCTGGTAGAGTTGGCGGTGAATTCAAAAAAGGAAAGTTAGAAGTAGAAAAAGAATTGCATGATATGCGAAATGGAGAAGAAGTTGAATAAATGGAATAGGAAGTATTTCATTGGTCGAATTTATTAATTAATTAAGAAAAAGTGTCACGTTTTAACAGATAGTACGCGACAGGATTTCATCAAATTATATGTTTGGACTAGGAATAACAGAAATAGTGATAATTGTCATTGTTTTGGGAATAATTTTCTTTGGTAGTAAAAAGATCACAGGTTTAGCAAAGTCTGCTGGTCGAGTTTCTGGTGAATTTAAAAAAGGGAAATTAGAGATGGAAAATGAGTTAAGAGAAATTAAAGAAGACTTTAAGAGTTCAGAAGCAGAAGTACAAAAAGAAGAAGAATCAGAAAATTAAGTTTAATCTAAGAGAAAAAAATTGAGAACACAAATAAATGACATTCGAATAAGGTCTCGAAGTAATGAAAAAGAAATTTTAGATTTACATCGAGTAAAAAATGAAGTTCGCCCTACCTTTGGTAGGGGGGGCTCCATTTTGGATGAAAGTCATAAGGATATCAGCCTTGAATCAAAGGGAGATTGTGTTAAAATAAAAGACGCAGTAAGTTTAAAGAGAAGAAAATTTCTTAAAACCATGGCCATTTCTGGTGGAGCTTTAATAGCTGGAAGTTTTTTGAATAAAATTAATAAATTTAAAAGTATTACATTAATTAATCAACCAGCTTCAGCTTCAGCTTTGGGTTCAGTGGCGACTGAATCAAAATCTAGGAAGGGAGTATTAGACGAAGGTAGAGAAGATTTCTTTAAAAATTTTCGTTTAGTTCAAAATAAAAAGGAATTTGTTTTATATAATAAACAGGGAGACAGTATTATTACCATAGATAGAGATGCTTAACTTTAAATAAAAATATGCCCATTAGAGTTTCAAAAAATAGAATAGCTTTGGATGGTGTTCCTATGAATGAAGCTAAGGGTTCTAATATTGCTTCAGCAACAACAACAGACATTGGAGCAGCCACTGGTAACTATGTTCACATTACTGGAACAACTACAATTACTGGATTGGGGACTGCTTCTCAAGCTGGTATTTCTCGAACTGTGGTTTTTGATGGAGCTTTGACTTTAACTCACAATGCTGCGGCTATAATTCTTCCAACTGGAACAAACATCACAACCGAAGCGGGGGACAAGGCTGTTTTTGTCGCAGATACTACAACTATTTGGAATTGTGTTAGTTATACTCGAGCAAGTGGGGAACCATTAAGTGCTTCAGCTTCTGGAATGACTTGGAACGAAGTAACTGGAACAACACAAGCAGCGGATGTAGATAATGGATATATTGCAAACAATGCTGCTCTTGTAACAGTAACTTTACCGACTACGGCAGCGGTGGGAAGTGTAGTGAGAATTGCTGGTAAGGGTGCCGGTGGTTGGAAATTGGCACAGAACGCCAGTGAAAATATTAGATTTGGAAGTACCATAACAACCACTGGAACTGGAGGGTATTTGGAATCTACTGATGATTTTGATGCGGTAGAGGTGTTGTGTATAGTGGCGGATACAAATTGGGTCGTAGTGAGTTCTATTGGTAACATAACGATAGCTTAATATGGGAATTTCTATTACAGGAGTGAGTTCTGTCACGGGAGTATCATCATTATCTAATGTTGGTCTTTCTGCTACGGGAGGAACAATTACCTATGATGGGGATTACGCCATTCATACTTTTACTGAAGATGGAACTTTTACAGTGACTGCTTCAAATGCTACAGATGTTGAAGTTTTGATGGTTGCAGGTGGAGGTGGTTATGGAGTAGGTTCATATGATTTAGGTGGTTACGGTGGTGCAGGTGGTTTAATACATGAAAATTCCATAAGCCTTACGGTTGGTACTGGTTATCCAATTGTTATAGGAGCAGGAGGTAGTAACGCAAATGGTCAAGATACAACTGCTTTTGGAAATACAGCGATTGGTGGGGGACGTGGGGGACGTGCTATGGCTGGAGCTGGAGCTGCTGGTGGTTCAGGTGGTGGTGGAGCATTAGGAATTTCGGGTGATTACGGATCTGCCGGGGGGGCAGGAACTGCAGGACAGGGATACGCTGGTGGTCAAGGATGGTCAGACTCAGGAGCTAAAAGAGGTAGTGGTGGTGGAGGAGGAGCTGGTGGTGTAGGTGGAAATTACTCAGTCCAAACTGGTGGTGCAGGAGTATATAAGACAATAACTGGTAGTTCAGTTTTATATGCAAAGGGTGGTGGAACTGATGCTGTTAGTAGGGCTAATTCTGGAAATGGAAGAGGGTATTTAGCATCTGGTAATTCCGGTGTTGTAATTGTAAGATATCGATATACAGAACCTTCTACTTCGATGATTGCTGTTGGAGGAACTAAGACTTATGATGGTTTATACACATTGCATACTTTTATTTCATCTGGAGCGTTTACAGTAACGGCAAACCCCGGAGAGGTGGAAGTACTTGTTGTTGCCGGAGGAGGATCAGGAGGTTTTGCAAAAGGTGGTGGTGGTGGAGGAGGAGGAGTTCTTTATGATTCTTCTCATTCAGTTACTGCTCAAGAATATACTATTACAGTTGGTTCTGGAGGTGCAGCTAGTGCCAACAATGGAGGAAATTCAGTTTTTTCTACAATGACTGCGGTCGGAGGAGGAGGAGGAGGAACAGGTTATTCTGCTGATGATGGTTCAGGAGGAAGTTCAGGCGGAGGTGGTGCTGGAGCCTCTGGATCAGCAGGAGGAACTGGAACAGCTGGACAAGGTTATGCTGGAGGTACAGGAACTGGTTCATCTTCTTGGTCTGCCGGTGGAGGAGGTGGTGCATCTGAAGTTGGAGGCAATGGTGTAGCAAACAGTTCTAATAGTGGAAATGGTGGTGATGGTCTAACATACGACATTTCAGGTTCATCTGTTACCTATGGTGGAGGTGGAGGTGCTGCTATGTATACAGCAGGATCAGTTCCTCGAAGTTACGGAGGTGCTGGTGGTGGAGGTCGTGGTGGATATTGTGCTGTTCCGGGGGGTCATGATGAGGCAGCTATAATTGGTGGTGCTGGAACCGCAAACACTGGTGGTGGAGGTGGTGGAGGTGGTTATGATGGTCATTGGGGAGCCGGAGGTGTTGGAGGTTCTGGAATTGTAATAATAAAATATCTTACCTAGTGTTTTTAATTTTAAATTAGGATTTTTATAATAATAAAAAAAGGGGGATAGATATGTTAAAATATATTTAGAAGATTATGGCAAAAAATAATTCATCAAATCAAGACTATACAAATAACGCCGATGGGTGGGATTTAACTGGTGGTGTAACAAAAAGGAAACTTACTGTAACCGGAGCAGATATTACTGTAACTGGTTCTGGCTCCAATACTTATACTTTCCCTTCGGCTTCTGATACCTTAGTTGGTAGAGATTCAACTGATACTTTAACTAATAAAACAATAGACGCTAATGGAACAGGAAACTCAATAACTAATATTGATGTTGCTGATTTGGCAGACGGAACAGATGGAGAGCTTATCACTTGGGATGCAGCTGGGGCTCCCACTACAGTTGCAGCTGGAACAGCTGATCAAGTCCTTACTTCTAATGGAGTAGGTACAGCTCCAACTTTTCAGGATGCGGGAGGAGGATCAGATATCCTTGTTGAAACAGTAGCGATGCCGACTTCCGGATGGGCTGTGGATGGAACATATAGTGATTTTTATTCAGCCACTGTTTCGATTACGGGATTGTTTGAATCGACGGACGTAGCATTGGCTACTCCTACTGCTTAGAAGATACACCGGACGTAAATGCTTGGGCAAGTGCTTTAATAGTTAGAATTGGTCGTTTCAGGAACACTTCAATAAAAATATAATTCAAGAATCGCTAATACAAATGTGGTTCATTTCAAATTATTAATAATGAGGGGTAATGCTACATCAATACCAACCGGTTACTATTGGAAATGCAAACCCATATGTCCCTTATTCGGGGGGTGACCCACTTAGTGGAGGAACAAGTACTACTTCTGGGCTTTATACGATTCGTACTTTTTCATCATCTGATACTTTAGATATTTATACTCCGACATATGTTCAATATTTATGCGTTGCTGGAGGAGGAGCAGGAAGTAGAGCTGGTGAGGGCGGCTGGCTTACTCGCAAGTTCAGCGCGGTGCCTGCCGAATGAAACGCATCGCCCTGATCCTGATGTTGCTGGCCAGCCCTTTGGCCGCGGTCCAACCTGATGAGGTGCTGGACGATCCCGCACTTGAGGCGCGGGCGCGTGAGCTGTCCAAAGGGCTGCGCTGTTTGGTGTGCCGCAACGAGAGCATTGACGAAAGCAATGCAAGCCTTGCGCGGGATTTGCGGATCTTGCTGCGTGATCGGCTCGTGGCGGGGGATACGGACGCGCAGGCGGCCGCATTTATCGTGGACCGTTATGGCGAATATGTTCTGCTCAAGCCGGACAACACAGGGGCCAATTGGCTGCTTTGGGGGGCGGGGCCGCTCATGCTGTTTTTTGCAGGTGGGGCCGGTATGATCTATCTGCGCGGCCGGTCCAAAGCTGTCGCGTAGCCGTTATCGAGCAGAATCCGCCCGATGGTCGCCTTGTCTTCGGCGATGATGCTGTTGTAGCCGGGGAAACCCGTGGACTGCTCGGAGATCACGCCGAAGCCAGCCGAGTGATGACGCGCCCGGTGATGAGCCGCGCCGTCGGCGAGCACAACGCGGTGGAGTGGATGCTTGTTGTAGCGCAGACCGCTCGTTTGCGATGCGATCCATCGTCGGCGTCGGGATGACGCCGCCAAAGGTAGCTCGGCACGCCGAACCCTGCGTCATCCGTGATGATGAGCAGAACATTGGGCGCCTCTTTGGGCGGCACGATACGCGAGGCGCCCACCACGG
>CALNZI010000002.1:0-32493 GCA_942491275.1 Minisyncoccota bacterium
ACGCAGCAGGTTTTGGGGCTATCATAAAGCTATCTCAGTGTCACCAACGGGAGACCGGTCTCTCCCCCCACCCCCCCAAAAAAAGCCTTCCCGGGGAGCTCGCGCAGTTCACCTTGTGCCTCAGCTTCACGGTCGCCACGTGATTCTGTCCTCAGGCGGCTCCTCGCCCCTCAAGACCGCGCTGCCGCGTTGTGGGCCGCTCTTGTCGGCCCGTTTCAGCCATGGCGTCGAGCAACGCGCCCAACGGTGCCGTGCCTGGGAGTGCCGCTGCCGCCGCGCCCAGCGGCGGCAGCAGTGGCGGCGAAGGGGCACGGGTGTTCTTGCTGGACTACGGCGGCGGCAACGTGAGGTCGGTCATCAACGCCGTCCGCGCTGCGGGCTGCCCAAACCTCCAGGTCATCAAATCGGTCGAGGACTTTGCCAATGTGTGCGAGTATTGCCAGCAACTGCCGCACGCCCGCGTGGGACACGTGGCTGCGCAGCATGCGGCGTGCAGCCACCTCCGCGGAAGCGAGAAGTGAAAAAGGCTTCAAGAGGAAGAGGTCATGGAACTCTGGGCTCGAGCGGTGACCATGGAGAGGGGGATGAGGGTTGGGGGAGCAGGGGCAGCTGTACGAGCTCGCCGTGCTCTTTTGGGGCACGTGGGTCTGATGTCTGCGACTGCATCGGGACCACTCGCCGCTCGCTCCCTTGTGGACCCACTGGGCAGCGTGGTGACCTCTTGCACATTCTGCGCTGTGCACTCACCTCACGCACAATTCCGTCTGAATGCACTCCTCGCAATGCTGCCCGCGACGGCACCCTGACTCCGCGCCACGCTCATAATGCAGGCAGACAAGATCATCTTTCCCGGCGTGGGCAACTTTGGGTTCTGCATGTCTCGCCTCAACGAGCTCGGGTGCGTTTTGCAACGCCGCACGTGGCATGGGCAGGCAACGAGAACAGAGCGCGCCCACGCGTTCGCTTGACGTCGTCTTCACCTTGCTTTGTCCCTGGGCAGCGGTGCGCGGCTGGTGGCTGGATGCCGACTTGCGCGCACCTGCGTTTGGTGCCATAGTGATGCTGGCGGGTGTGTGCGTGTGGCCGTGCGTGCCTGCATGCGGCCCGCAGAGCGCGACACTCGCATATGACGTGCGCCATGTGCCTCCCGCTACTGGGCTCGCCTCTGCTGACGACGCACTTTCGCCGACGGGGGCAAATGCAGGTTCACTACTCCGCTGCGGGAGTTTGTGCAGTCTGGAAAGCCGTTTTTCGGCATTTGCATCGGGATGCAGTGCCTGTTTGAGGGCTCGGAGGAGGCGCCTGGCGTCCCTGGCCTGGGCATCGTGCCGGGCGTAGTTCGGCGATTTCAGGTGAGCGCAGTTCAGAGGCCGGGACGCAGGTGCTGCCCCGACAACCGGGCCGCTGCAGCAGAGGCTGCCCGTCGAAAACGAAGCAAAAGATGGCATTGAGCATTGTAGTGCTACCTTTCTCTGCGAGCAAGATCGCTGTCGAGACGATGGCACTTTGCAACTCACCTGCTCGGAACACCTTGCGCCGCCAACACCCTGGCTGGCACCAATGCCCTCCCATGCCTTTCTCGCCGCAGGTGGGCGATCTCAGCCTCGCGGTGCCGGAGATGGGGTGGAACGGCGTCAATGTGCGCAAACGCTCTGTCATCCTCGAGCCCGGCACGAAGCAGCGGTACTACTTTGTTCACTCTTTCATCGCGGTGCGTCGTTCAAGCGCCCACCTCGCCTACAAACGCTGCTGGCTTGCTCTCTCGCGCTGGCGTGGGTCTCTCGGACGCGTCAACACGAAACCGAATGCCTCACGACTTGCACGCGGTTGGCTCTCTTTGCCCGACGTTTTTCAGCCGCCCGTGCAAATCAGAGTGGATTCTGTCGACGAGCAACTACGGCGCTCATGCTTTTTTTCAAAATCATCAAACAGATCTAATTGAAAGGAGTTTTATTCGTCACGACTCTAGTAAAATAGCTAAATCTGTAAAAAATATAATAAATAAAAATAAAGTTAAGGTGATTTTTGATTTTGATGATGTTCTTTCTGATAATACTAAAGAATTTAAGAAACACATGTTTTCTTCTTTGGAAAAAGCTGGTGTAAAAAGGAGTATTTCAGAAAAATATTATAAACAAGAAAGAGAAAAAGATTACCCTTTTTCATTAAAAACTTTTTTAGTTTCATTATTAAAGAAAGAAAAAATAAAAAAAGTTAAATTAGAAGAATTATATGAAAAAATTATTGATATTTCTCCAAAGATTTTAAATAAAAAATTAATCAGAATAGCTGAAGATCTCGGAAAGGATAATTGTTATCTTGTAACTAATGGAGAGAGAAAGTTCCAAGAGGATAAATTGAAAAAAAGTGGAGTGGAGAATTTATTTTCAGAAGTGAGTATTGTTCCTGGGAGCAAAAAGAAAATAGTAGAAAAAATATGTGAAAATAATAAGGATTCAAAAATTATTTTTATCGACGATAAGGTTAGATTTTTTGAGGATATTGATATGGAGAAATGTAAAAATCTGAAGACTATATTATTTGATAAAAATGGATTAAAAAATTTAGTTTTAGAGCTTAAAAATAAAGATAAATAGTAGGTTATTAAAATTATTTTGGTTTTAATTTCTGTGCTATAATAGAAACACGGTATTTGACTGTGTCGAAGTTTATTAATTTAGTTTATTTTTTAAAAATGAGTATATTTACAAAATTATTTGGTAAAAATTGTTGTCCTAATAAAAAAGATTGTGAAAATTGTCCTAAATGTAATGAATGCGAATGTGTGTGTAAGGATGTACCTGAAAATCCAGAAGTAGTAACAGCAGAGCCTGTTGCTCCAGAAGAGAATACATCAGAAATGCAATAATTAGAGTTTTACTTTTCTAATAAAAACAACTCAATTCTTTAGAATTGAGTTGTTTTAGTTTTTAGGAGGGGAGACTTGTGATAAAAAAATATAGCCAAACGATAAATCGCTTGGCTACAGATATTAAATAAAGGGGAGCCCTTATTTTTTAGAAAATTGGAGGAAGTGGATACATCCAATTCCAACTCAATTCTTTTTTTTTAACTTCTTTTTTTTTAAATATGGATTTAAAATTAATTGAAGCTAAGGTAGCTATTGCTACCAATGTAATGGGTGCCCATATATGAGCGCTTTCTATGATCTCTGCAAAGTTCATAATTAATATATTAGTTAATACTTAATTTCTTAATTACACCATATCACAAATAAACTAATTTGTCAAGCTCTTTAAAATACCTTTTAATTGAATAAAAGAAAACCGCTTCATAAGAAGCGGTTTCGTGTAATTACAATTTAATGTTTTTATAGGAGAACGACCATAACCACTATTAAATCACCTTCATAATTGGGGCTTTGAACACCTGTAACAGCAACCAATTTTTCTTGTTTTGAGATTCTAAGTGTTTCTTTGTCTTTTTCAGTCTCAACACTGTAACCCATTATTTTAAAAAAATTTCTTATTTTATTCACTATCTGTTTATGTGAAATTTTAAGAAATGTTTCTTTGTGGAATTTGTTGTTGATTGTAAAGATTTCGTGTTCGATAGGAAGATCTCCTTGTGAGGTGATCTCTTTAAGAGAATAGTTTAATTTAATTAGTCTAAACAAGTATTCCTCTAATGTTATTCTTTTTGTTAGTACCATCTTTTATTTTTTAAAGAACTAGTTTTTTTACTTAATAGCAAGCAGGTAAGTGTACGTTAGTTTCAGCTATAAGTCCACCCTTTATTATGATAATAAATAAGGGTATTTTAGTGTTTGATGATAAGAGATTGTTAACACATAGTGTTAATTGAATAAAAAAAGTCCCCACTTGCTAAGTGGGGCTTGATTTAATTTTCCAGTTTTCAGGTTCAGGTTTTTTAAGGTCATTGTCTGGTAACCTCACAAAAGTATGACTTTCATGAATTAGACCGTTTCTGTGTTGTCATTAAAAGAGCATTTTAAATTAGGCTATTAACTAACTTTTTCTTTTTGAAGGAATTCTTTTTTTAGAGCCTCTAGGATCTCTTTAGCTAAAAGATCTAAATCACCAGAAATATAATGTTTTCCAGTATCCATTACTGCAAACATAATGTCTCCTGGTAGAGTTAACTGAATTCTTTGAAGAACGGAATCAGAGTTTTTTTCTAGGTTTTCTTTGAAAGATTTTTTAAGCTCAGGATGATTTTCAAGATTATCCTTTTCTCTTTCAATACACCACTCAATAAAATTTAATGATTCTAGCATGAGTTTACCTCCTTTTAAAATTTAACATTTATATCATTTAAAATTAGATTATCACAAGTACTTCTCTTTGTCAAGATAGATACTAAAATAACCCTTACAAAATAAGGTTAAAATACTGGTGGACTTGTCAGGTAATACGTTAAACCACCTAAAAGACTACCTTTCTCGCTTCTGGGTTTATTATAATTCAAGCCTTAGCTTACAAAAAGCCCTTGAAAATGCTTGATATTTTATCTATAAAGACACCACATGTATGGTATTAAATTAATGGATTCTTCAGTTATGGTCTTCTCATTAACTTTATTAAAAATTTAATAGACCAATCTAAGTCTTTCTTTGAGTGCTTAGTGTTTTGATCTTGTTCTGGGTGGTGTATGTAATTTCTTATATATGTTGTTAATCCTTTGTATTTGAGATTATTATATGTCCAAGTTTTCTTTTTATCTCCTTCATTAATTAAAAATTTATCAAAAGATAGAAGACTCCCATTTTTTTGATATTTAGATTTAACAAATCCATATAATTCGTTATGAAATTCACTTGAGATTAACCCATAAGCTGTATAATTTATTTCACTAAAGGTAGGACTTATTTTTTTAAATAGTCCTTCTTGTTTTGTTATTGTTTGGATATTAATTTTATTTTTCTTTCTTTCGAAGATAAATAACTTAGATTTATCTAAGATTTCTTTAAACATATAGGGAGAGTGGGTGGCTATGATTATTTGGTTGTCTTTAGATTTTTCTAACAAAAGTTTGGATAAAATTTGTTGAGCTTTAGGGTGAAGAAAAGATTCTGGTTCATCAATAATAATGATATCTGCGCTATTATCAACTATTAAAGCGTATAGTATTCTGAATAAATTTAATATTCCGCTACCTAAAGAGTAATCAATATCCTCAGACCTTTGGTTTAGCATCTCATAACGAATATGTGAACCTCTTTTTAATGATCCTCCAATGGTCCACTTAGAAAATGAGCTGATTATTTTTTTTAAATTGGAGTCGAATTCTTCTTTTTTTTCTTTGTTAGATTCTAAGTCTGATAATCCTTGTGCAAGCTGAGAGTCGATTTCTTCTCTTATGATTGGAGCCCTTCCTCGGTAAGAGCTTGCACTGATCCCATTTCCACTAAAAGTAGAGGTCCATATTTTGTTATCTTTGATATAATGGATTTTATCAAAAGTTATTGGAAATCCTAGGGTTTTTACATCTTTATCAATATTAATACTCCCGCTAATATTTTGTATTATTTGTTCTTCATCTTTATCACTTACAAATATTAACTCTGTATCTTTTTCCTCATATCTTTCTTCTCCATAAAGTTTAGCCAGATCTGTAAGCTTAGTAAATGCGCTCAGTACTGCTGTTTTTCCAGAATTATTTTCACCTACAAAAATGTTAAGACCACTCCCTGGGTTTTTTGTATTAGGAGTTGAAAATTCAATCACTTTTTTATTTGAGAAACATTTATAATTTTTTAAGGAAATACTTTTAATAGGCATATATATATTATAACAAAAAATAGTAGATTATTTTGGTTCGATACTCTTGAGATGTGTCCCTAAAAAATCCTTACAAAATAAGGTTAAAATGGTTGTGGAGATGGCGGGAATCGAACCCGCGTGCAAAAGAAGCTCATATAAGAATCTACATACATAGAATGTTTATTTGGGTTTAAATATTTATCCTAGAGAACAAACAAAAAAGATAGATACCGAGCCCTTAATTGTCGGAAATTACTTCAGGCAAGAGTAAAATCGTAACCCGATGAATGATGCCCACACTTTATATCGGATGTCTAAAGATAGGACATTCGCTCAGGCGTTTAAGCTAAAGCGAAAGCAAAATCACGAGACGCAAAAGCGAAAGGTGATTTTACTGAAGCGACTTTGTTTGCACTTAGTCTTTTTCAAGAAGTTTTACAAGATTCCTGAGTACTTGGCATGCACTTATATGATGACTGACTCTTGTCGAAGCCGATCATCCCCATATAAAATTTTCAAAGAAAATTTTAATTAAGAATTACGAATTATTAATTAAGAATGAGTTGTATTTCAAATTCCTAATTCGTAATTTTTAATTCTTAATTACTTATACTCACGTCGTATCTCTCTTTCCACGTCGCGTTTTTTTATTGTCTCGCGCTTATCAAAAGCTTTTTTACCTTTGGCTACCGTAATGGCAACCTTTATGAGACGCCCCTTACTATACAATGATGTTGGGACTAAGGTCAAGCCTTTCGTCCCTTCGGCTCTAGCTAATTTTTCAATTTCTTTTTTTGAAAGTAGAAGTCTGCGGGTACGAGTGGGATCATATTCTTTTGTCATATTATTTGGCTGGTAGGGCGGAATATTCATTCCCACTAAATAGGCTTCATTTCCACGAACAATACAAAAACAACCGGCGATGTTTCCCATACCTTTTTTTATTGATTTTACTTCAAAGCCAAGAAGTTCTATTCCAGCTTCAAATGTTTCAGTTATTTCATAATTGAAGTGAGCTTTTCTATTGTCTATATATGTTGCCATACGATTATATGGTACCAATATTAAAGGATAATATCAAAATATTAATACTTTTATTATTAGAGTTTAATGTGTATAATGCAAAGTACTATGAATTCAAAAAAGAAAAGACCAAAACAAAAAGTACCCAATATTACCAATCAAATAATAATAACAATTTTTATTTTTATTAGTTTCACACTTATTTATTCCTTGGTTTCAAAAAACCCAGAAGAAATAAAACATTTAACTATTTCAAGTGTTGCCCAAAGTATAAATGAAGGAAATATTGAAAAAATTGAAGTGGTTGGTGGAGGAATAAATGTTTCATTTAAAGATGGAACTAAAGGTGAGGCTAAAAAAGAAACAGAAAGTTCTCTTTCAGAAACACTTTATAATTATGGAGTTGATAAAGAGAAATTAGCTCTTACTCCAATTGAAATAAAAAGCGAAAGTGGTTTTGTTTTTTGGCTATTAAACATTCTTCCATTCCTTCTGCCAGTTGTAATAATTGTTTTCTTTATTTGGATGCTAACTCGACAAGCAAAGGGGGCTGGAATGCAGGCTTTTACTTTTGGACAATCAAAGGCTAGAATTACCGACCCTAATGATAAAAAAAGTCGAGTGACTTTTGAAGACGTAGCTGGGGCTAAAGAAGCTAAAGAAGAATTAAAGGAAATTGTTGATTTTTTAAAGAATCCTAAGAAGTTTTTAGATATTGGAGCTCGAATCCCTAAGGGAGTTATTTTAACTGGAGCACCTGGAACGGGAAAAACCTTATTGGCTAGAGCTGTAGCGGGGGAAGCTTCTGTTCCATTTTTCCATCTATCTGGTTCTGAATTCGTTGAGATGTTTGTGGGAGTTGGAGCTTCCCGAGTTAGAGATTTATTTAAGATGGCTAAAAAGACTGCTCCATCAATTGTTTTTATTGATGAGATTGATGCTGTCGGACGGGTTCGAGGGACCGGTGTTGGAGGAGGAAATGACGAAAGAGAACAAACACTCAACCAAATCTTGGTTGAAATGGATGGATTTGAGCCAAATGAAAAAGTTATTGTCATGGCGGCCACAAACCGAGCCGATGTTTTAGATCCAGCTTTGCTTCGTCCAGGACGTTTTGACCGACGAGTGATTCTTGATTTACCAGATAGAAGTGATCGTGAAGAAATTTTAAAAATACATGCTAAAAAGAAACCTTTCGCCGAAGATGTTGATTTGAAAGTTATTGCTGAAAGAACTCCAGGATTTTCAGGAGCAGATCTTTATTCTCTTATGAACGAAGGAGCGATTTTAGCGGCTCGAGAAGATCGTAAAAAAGTTTCTCAATTTGATTTTGTTCGTTCCATTGAAAAAGTAATGATGGGACCTGAACGTAAAAGTCATTTGTTAAGCAAGAAAGAAAAAGAAATTACTGCTTATCATGAAGCAGGACACGCTTTAATTGCTTCTGTCCTTCCTAATGCTGACCCCGTTCACAAGGTTTCAATTGTTTCTCGAGGGAGTGCTGGGGGCTACACACTTAAGTTACCTTTAGAAGAAAGAAGACTGCAAAGTAAAAAAGAATTTCTTGATGATATAGCAATGTCTTTGGGTGGCTATGTGGCTGAACAAATGATTTTTGGAGATATTACAACTGGACCTTCAAATGATTTGCAGGTTGCAACCAATCTAGCTCGAGCCATGGTTACACGATGGGGAATGAGTGAAGAGATTGGACCAATTGCTTTGGAAAGTGATGGAGGGAAAACAATGTTTGGACGAGGAGTGAATGATCAAGAGTATTCTGAAAAAGTAAGTGCGTTGATTGATTCTGAAGTTTCAAAAATTATGAATAATGCTTTTGCCGTGGCTACAAAAGTTTTGACCGAAAAGAAAAAAGTTTTAGATATCATTGCTAAGAAATTAGTTGAAGTTGAAACTCTGGAGCAAAGTGAATACAATGAACTTATTCTGGCTAATGGGATTATTCCAAAGACAAAGGATTCATAAAATAATAAAAAACTCCCTAAAAAAAATTAAAATAGCTTCTTCTAAAATCCACACATAATTTTCTGTTGAAAATTTGTTCTGCTCGGCCCGTCGCCCTGCGCAAGGCATTTTGGAAGAACTATTATTAATTTGTTTTATGGAGGTTTAGGTTTATTTGCAAAGAAGTCTTGTTTTCTGTAGTATAAAAATACTAACCTTCCGTCCTTAGCTCAGTCTGGTTAGAGCGCAGAGCTTATACCTCTGATGTCCCAGGTTCAAATCCTGGAGGACGGACAATATTTACTCAAAGTGTAGATTAATATTTTTTTCAGAAAGGTTTTGGGCGAGAAGGGGCTGGGATTTTAATTTTCGGTCTTTTTTGATTAGGATGGTGGCTTCTTCTCGGGCAGCTTGAACCATTTTAATATTTTTGATAGCTTCCATTCCGAGATCGGTGATACCCCATTGTTTATCTCCGGACAAAAGGCCGGCTCCTCGAAGTGATAAATCAAGTTCAGCCAATTCAAAACCATTGGCTGCTTTAGTTAGAGCTTTTAAACGATCTGTGGTTTTATTTGTTTTTGCATTAGCGAATAAATAACAATAGGATTGGTGGGTTGAACGAATCACTCTTCCTCTAAGTTGATGAAGTTGAGCTAATCCAAATCTTTCAGCCCCCTCAATTATAATTGATGTGGCGTTGGGAATATTTAATCCCACTTCAATAACTGAAGTTGAAACCAGAATATCAATTTTATGCTCAGAAAAATCCATCATGATTTTTTCTTTCTTGTCCTTGGTCATCTTACTGTGCATTATTCCTATTTCATAATCAGGAAAGACTTCTTTTTTTAATCTTTTGGCTTCATCATTAACAGTTCGGAGTTCTGACAAAGTATTTCCGTCAGCACGCAATAAAATCTTGCTAGATTTTTTGTTCGCACTCGGCTCGACAGCCTGCGTGAGGTTTTCTGAAACACTTTGTCCGAACTCTTCTCCTATTTTTGGACAAATTACATAGAGTTGTCGGCCTTCTTGTAATTCTTTTCTAATTTTTTCATAGGCCAATTCTCTTTTCTTTTCAGTAACAATTTCAGTTATGACGTCTTTTCTTCCTGGAGGCATTTCATTAATAACTGACAAGTCTAAATCACCATAGATTGTTAGAGCTAGAGTTCGAGGGATGGGAGTGGCTGTCATTGAAAGATAATGAGGAGCTTTTTCGTGTTTTTTAACTAATTTCATTCTTTGATTTGTTCCGAAACGATGTTGTTCATCAATGATTACTAAACCTAGATCTTTAAAATCGACAGATTTTGATATTAAAGCGTGGGTCCCTATGACTATTGGAATTTCTCCATTTTTTACCCATTTAAGAAGTTGGTTTTTAGCAATGGGCGTCCAAGTTTTTATTTGTTCGCCATTTTTCCAAGGAGCACTTTTACTTGGGAACTTACGACAACCACTTCCTGTTATTAGAGCGATGGAAATACCAGTGTGTTCAAAATATTTTATAAAACTTTCATATAGCTGAGTGGCTAGAACTTCAGTGGGGGCCATGTATGCTACCTGTAAATTTCCAAAACTTTGTTGTTTATTTTTTTCTTCATCAAAGGGTCGATTTTTTATCATGGCATAGGCGATAGTTGCTGCCACAAAAGTTTTTCCACTTCCCACATCTCCTTCTAATAGGCGAGACATTGGTTTATCTAATTTTAAATCATCGAGAATTGTTTTTATTACTTTAGTTTGAGCCTTTGTTGGTTTAAAGGGAAAACGAGAAATAAAATCATCTATGTCTTCCTTTGGAATTTTTAATTTGTAGGAAGGAAGGGCTTGATAGGCTTGTCTTTCTTGCTGGCGAGCCAATTGTATAAAAAATACCTCCTCAAAAGCAAAGCGTTTTCGAGCAATTTCAGAGTGCTCTTTTTTTTGAGGCATATGAATCCAAATTAAAGCCGTATTTAAACTTGGTAATTTATATCGTTCAAGGATTTCTTTTGGAATATAATCGACAAGATCTTTAGTGCAGTCGGATTTTAAGATTTTATTAAGAGCATGATATATCCATTTGGAAGTAATTCCTCGGGACTCACTGTAAACTGGATAACCAAATTGAGAATTATTATTTTTCTGTTCTTTATTAAAAAGAGAATCATTCAAATCAATGGGGAGAATATCACTTTTATCTATTTCTGGATTAGTTAGAGACAGGCCATAGTTCTTACTTTCTGATATTTTTCCTGTGACTCGAACAGTAGTTCCTTCTTTAATCATTTTAGCTAAATAGGGTTGATGAAACCAAACTATTTTAATTGAACCAGTTAAATCAGTTAGAGTTGCTTGACCCATTGGAATTTTGTTTTTAAAACTCTTACTTGTTTTTAATTCAGAAATATTCCCGAGAATTGTTACTTTTTCTCCAGCCTCGATGGTGTTTATTTGTCTTATTTGGCTGATGTCTGTGTATCGAGAAGGAAAGTAATACAATAGATCAAATATTAAATTTAATTTAAGTTTCTGTAGAGCTTTTTTCTGTACGGGATTGAGTCGAAATCGAGATTCGATTGTGTCATGAAGTTGCATATTATTTCTGTGAAGAAATTAAGCTTTTTAAGGGCACAGGTTCTTTCGGTGTGACATATCTATCTTTTTCTCCATACAAAACAAGACCTCCAATAGCAATTAGAATAATTAATAGGATGATGGTTTTTACTTTATTTACTTCTTCTCCTTCTTTCATGTATTAATTATTATATCACAGGCTGTAAATGAAAAACTCCCTTGGGAGTTTTTTGTAGATTTATTATTTTAAGATTTTACTTATATGTTCAGATAACTCGCTGAGAGAAAAGTTCGATTTAACCATGAAATCTCGAGCTCCTAATTTTTTAGCCCTTTCAATATCTTTTTCCTCAGATAGATTTGAGAAAACAATTACGGGAATCTTTTTTAATTCTTCGGTGGATTTTATTTTTTCTAAAATATCAAAACCATCAATTCCAGGAAGGATTAAATCTAAAAGAATTAGGTCTATCTCTGGTTCATTTATTTTTTCAATGGCCTCATCTCCTGTGGAAGCAGTTATGATTTCATAGTTGTCTTTTTTTAATCTGTTTGATTCAAGATTTTGTAAAAAGATGTCATCTTCTATTATAAGTATTCTTCTCATTTTTTAATTATACCCGGTAGTGAAACTTTTTCAAAGTTCTACTACGGGGTATACAATAATTTTTAAGAGATTGGTAATGTGATAAAAAAGGTTGTTCCAGATTCTATATTACTTTGGAACCATATTTTTCCTTTGTGGTGCTCTATGATATTTTTGGCTGCAAATAAACCTAACCCTGAGCCATTTGCTTCTTTTTCTATTGCATTTGACCCTCTGAAGAACTTAGTAAAGATTTTTTCTTGCTCTCCCTTTTTAATGCCAATTCCAGTATCACGGATTGAAATTTCAACATCGCCTTCTTTTTGTTTTAAAGAGATAAATATTTTATCATCCTTATCGCTATATTTAATTGCATTTTCAATTAGATTTTGGAATACAACTCGAAGCATTTCTTCGTCGCCGTTTATTTCTGGTAATTCATTTTTTGGTTTAAGGAAGATTAATTCAATATCTTTTTTATGAGCTTCTCCCGAAAATTCAAAAATGGTTTGTTCCATTGTTTTTATTACTTCCATTTTTTCAAAACTGAAAGGTAACGCTAGTTCCTCTGAGTGGTTTAAAGTTAATAATTTATTAACCAAGTCGATCATTCTATTATTACTTTGAAGAGCCCTTTCAATGAAGGCTTCTTGCTCAGAAGTAATTTCACCTATGTCTTTGTCTATGAACATTTTTAAAATCCATTTAAGGGCCGAAAGGGAAGTCCTTAGTTCGTGTGCTGAGATAGAAATTAAATCAGATTTAACAGCATTTAATTTTGTTAATTTTTCATTTTCTAATTTGAGTTGTTCCACTTCTTTATCCATAAAGATATTATAGCAGATTATTATTTTTTATTTGAGTATGGTTATTAAATATGGTAATCTGTTTAGGTATTTGGGAGCCGTGTCGGAGTGGTCTAACGTACATCTTTGCTAAAGATGCAGGGTTTAAAAGCCCTCGCGAGTTCGAATCTCGCCGGCTCCGCACTAATAAAATTGGAGGCGTGGATGAGTGGTTTAAATCAGCAGTTTACTAAACTGCCGAGCCTTTACCGGTTCCGTGAGTTCGAATCTCACCGCCTCCGCAGCGACTAAAATCGATACTGTTTGCATAGGTATCGATTTTTGGCGTATGAATATGTGGGGAGAGATTCGAAAGACGGAAGCAGTGAAAAATTAAGAATTTTTCAGATTGCTGAGTCGGGGTCGAGAGTACTTAGTCCACGTAGAATGTACTCATTCGAGTAGATTTAGTAACTCGTGACCGAATCTCACCACCTCCGCAAAAAGAAACCTAAAAGGGGTTTTTAGATTATCCTAAGCAAGAATTATTATTGCTTAATATGGTGAGGGCCTATTGTTTTATGTTAAAATCAAATAATGAAAAAACTTATAATATTTATAGTCATATTAGTAGTAATTGTGTGGGGTTATTCATATTTTAATCAAAATGAACAAATTTCTCCTCAAGAGCAAGAATTTAATAATAGTGGGCAGGCGAAAGCTATTGAAGACGAAACTGATCTATGGAAATTTTATGATGATAGTGATGTAGGTTTTGATATTAAATATCCCCATAATGTTAAATTAGATGGTCAACGCAATGAAGAACTTTCTCTAATTATTAGAGAAACTAATCTTGAAGATTTAAATTTACCAGGTTTTGGAAAAGAAGAGGCTCTAAAAGATATGATTTCTCTTAGTGGAGGAGAGTACGGAAGTGATTTTGATTGGCCCATTGAAATTTCTAAAAAAGTTAGAAACTTAGGTGATATAAATGCTCAAGAATTTATGGCTTTGAGTAGGTTTGAGGTTTGTGATGTTGTATTTGAAAGAATTTTAGTTTTCTATAATAATGACCAACAAGTTCAAATTATAGTAAGAGGAGATAAAGATGAAATAATAAACTCAATGCCGGAATATTTCAAGATTGATGAAACAAATTGTCAGGATGAAAAAATTTGGGATTTTGATAAGCAAGAACAATTCTATGAGGTTCTTTCTAAGGGGAAAGGTTCCGCAGTTGCACAGGAATGGTTTGATTCCTTTGACGACATAGTTGATACAATTGAGCTTAATAATGAAAACCTGCCTGTTCAGGCAAGTGATAAGCTTTCTTTATTGCAAGGAAAGTGGTTTTCCGTTGATGATGAGAATTCTGTGATTGAATTTAAAGATAATTTGAAAATAGATTTTTATTCAGGAGAAAAAATGTTTGAAGGTATTTTTGAATTGAATGATAATAATTTAAAAGTGAATGAAAATGGTGAAATCTTTGAATATACCATTAATGAAATATCAGAAAGTAATTTAATTTTAATGTTTCTACCGAGGGGGAATATTTTGAAGTACCATAAGGTAATTTAACCCTATTTGACAAGAATAAAAAAAGGTGTATAATAATATTTAAATAAACCTTAAAATAAATTAGTTTACATTAAAAACAGAGACTATGACTAAAATTAAAAAAGACAGATATTCTGATAAGGAATTATCTGAGTTTCAATCAGTAATTGATAAAAAAATAAGTATTTTTAATCAAGTTCTTTCTGATTATAGAGAGACTCTTTCTTATTATGAAAAACTTAAAGGCGTATCTGATGCAGCTGAAATGCAAGCAAGAGATGAAGCAGCACAAAAAGTACAGGAGATTTCTTTTCGAATTTCTGTTTTAGAAGAAGCCTCTGGTCGTGTAAGGGATAAAACTTATGGGATTGATGATGTTACAGGAAAATTAATTGCTAAAGAGAGGTTGAAAGCAGTTCCTGAGGCAACATTTGCTCTTGGAAGATAGAGAAGAATAGAACTATTACTTGGAAATATTTCTATTGTTTCAAAATGGTTATAATATAATTTTAGCCGATCCTTTTGGATCGGCTAAATTTTTACCTTAATGCGCCACGGCGAAGCCGAGAACTTTTGTTGCTCCGGCTTTTTTTAATTCTTTTATAATTTCATTGAGGGTTCCTCCTGTGGTGGTGACATCATCAATAACAATTATAGTTTGCCCTCGGACTTCATTTAGATTTTTTATTTGAAAAGAATTTTGAATATTTTTTAAGCGTCTATTTCGGTTGGTGATTCTTGCTTGGGGGATCGTCTCAGATTTTTTTGAGACAATATTATCTTTTAATAATAAAATTTCTTTTCCTCCTTTATTGCAAAAACCTTGTGCAATTTTTTTAGCTTGGTTGTATCCACGTTTTTTATTTTTACTTTTTGAAAGGGGAACAGGAATAACTAAAATTGGATGTCCGGCTGTATATACTTGAATATCAGAGATGTCCTCTATAAGTTCATCATGTAAAATTTCTCCGAGCTTTTGTCCTAGGTGTGGATGATGATAGTATTTCAAATTCCAAATAACTTTTTTAATTAGAGGGTCATGGTAATTAAAAACTGCGACAATACTACTATCGGTTTCTTTTTCAGTTCTATTTATTTTAATAATACAGTTTGAACATAGTATTTCTCCTTTAATTTTACAACCTAAACAAGTTGAAGGAAAGATTATTTCTAACATCCAATAAGTAATTAATTTTATTGTTTTTATAGTGGATTCCACACCTTTATTTTACTATGAATATGGTATACTAAGAAAGTATTATATGGATAATTCATTAAAGAAAATTATTTCTGAAGGACTAAGCGGGTTGTCTAATATTTTTAATTCGGACGACAAAAACGAGAGCGCCCTGGGAATTGACATTGGATCCTCTGCTATAAAAGTTGTTCAACTTAAGAAAAAAAATGGACGAGCGGTACTTGAAACCTACGGTGCTCTTTCCCTTGGGCCCTATGCTAATTCTGATATTGGAGTCGTGACTAATCTTCAGGTTGAAGATGTTTCTCGAGCTCTTCTTGATGTAATAAAAGAATCAAATGTTACCGTTGATTCTGGTGTTATTGCCATTCCTTCTTCTTCTAGTTTAATTTTTACAATTACTTTACCCAATAAAGTTGACGAAGATAAATTAGCTTCCATTGTTCCCCTTGAAGCTCGTAAATACATTCCCGTTCCCATATCAGAAGTAACTCTTGATTGGTCAGTTATTCCACAGGAGCCAGAATCTTTTACTGAAAGTAATGACAGCTCTTCTTCGGGTAAGGTTAAAGGTGGCTTGGAGGTTTTGGTTGTGGCTATTCATAATGAAATGCTTACTCGTTACCAAGAGATATTAGAAAAAACTAAAATTAAATCTGACTCCTTTGAAATGGAAATTTTTGGAAATATTAGATCTTCTTTCAATCGAGATCTGGCTCCTATTTTAATAATTGACTTTGGTGCTTCAAAAACTAAGTTATCTATTGTTGAGGCTGGTGTTGTTAGAGTCTTCCATGTTGTTAATCGTGGATCCCATGATATAAGTAAAAATATTGCTCAATCTCTAGGAACTTCCTTTGCCGAAGCAGAAAAAATGAAAAAAGAAATAGGGTTAGATAAAACAAAAAATCCAGAAGTAGAAGATATTATTCGATTATCAGTGGAATATATCTTTTCAGACGTAAAAAGTGTTGTATTTGCTTACGAGAAGAAGTATAATAAAACTATCAGTAAGGTTGTTTTAACTGGTGGTGGATCTCTTTTAAATGGATTGTTTGAAAAAGCTCAAGAAAATTTTCATACTGAAGTAGTTAGAGCTAATCCATTTTCAAAAACAGAATCTCCTGCTTTTCTTCAACCAATTTTAGAAGCCAGCGGACCAGAGTTTGCAGTGGCTGTTGGATTGGCCCTTCGTCAATTATCTTAATTTTAATTATATGGAAAATTCATTTCAAACATCATTCATACCAAAGAAGCCAATTAGCCCTAATAATTCAAAGGCCAAGAAGCCCAGAAGTTTTTTTACGGTGATTACAGTTATTTTGTTGGTTATTATGATTTTATCTGCAGGAGGACTGTTTGTTTATAAAAGTTATTTAACTAAACAAAAAGATGTTTTATCTAGTTCTCTTTTGAAAGTACGAGATAGTTTTGAAAAAGACACCCTTGATGAATTGGAGTTATTTGATAAGAGAATTAATACTTCTAAGGATATTTTAAATGGACACATTATTCTTTCTCCTTTATTTGAATTGATTGGCAAATTAACAATTCCATCTATTCAATACACAAGATTTGAACATGTGACCAAGGATGAAGGGTTTTTTGTAAGATTATCTGGTATCTCTCGTGATTATCGGTCTATTGCTTTGCAGGCTGACGTTTTTAATAGTGCAGAAGGAAGATATTTAAAGGATGTTATTTTTTCTAATCTAGTAAAAGACAAAAATAATTATGTTATTTTTGATGTTGAATTTAGAGTGGATCCAAGTCTTCTTTCCTATGAAAAAAATATTCTACTTGAACAAGGCCAAAATGATTCTATCGACTTATCAGATAATTTTAATAACAATTAGATTATGAAAATATTCTTTCCAATTGCATTAATTTTAGTTTCAGGAATATTATTCTTTCTTTTTGTTGATCCTCTTTATAAAGAAGTAGGAAAACTAAGAACTGATGTTTTAACCTATAATACAGCTCTTGGTAATTCTACTAATTTACAAAAAACTAGAGATTCTCTTTTAGAAAAATATAGAAATATTAGCCAAGAAGACAAAGATCGTTTAAATAATTTTTTGCCGGATACTGTAAATAATATTAGATTTATTCTTGAAATAGAACAGATCGCAAATCTTCACAGCATGCCCTTGAAAAATATCAAATTTGATGAAAAGGTTCAAAAGGAAGATGAAGAAGTGGAGCCGGCAGGGAATAATATGATTATTTCAAAAAATACTTTGAAATCTACCCCCTACGGAGTTTTTCCTGTGGAATTTATCACAGAGGGAACCTATGATTCTTTCGTACTTTTCTTGAAAGATATAGAACGAAATTTAAGAATAATGGATATTAAAAATATTTCTTTTGCTGTTCCTCAGCCGGTGGTTAAGCCAGAAAGCGGCTACGATCCAAATATTTATAGTTATACATTAAAAGTTGAAACCTATTGGTTAAAATAATATGAAAAAAACTTATCACAAATTTTTAATAATATTTACTCTATTGATTGTTATAGGAGGTGTATATTCTTATTTTTCAAATAGTTTGACCTCAGAGGCAGCATTGTCTTCTTCTTTGGGCGAATCTCAAGAAGGGGACTTGAATTATACTTCTGATAATAAGATCGCTTCAGATATCGCTTTTATTTCTTCTCTTCTCTCCTTAACAAAATTAAATATTGATACAACTTTGTTTATGAATAAGTCTTTCCAATCCCTTCGAGATAATACAGTAAAATTAGATTTGGGTGTTTCTGGAAGAGTTAATCCTTTCGCTCCAGTTGGAACAAGTTTTAATCAAAATAATGTCGCTGACTCTCTTGTTAGTACTAAAGATCCCATAGATATTCAAAGCGATACAGTTATGCTAAGCGGAATTGTTAATAAGACCATTGGAGTTTCAAATGCTTACTTTGAATATGGATTAACTGAAGAGTTGGGGACAAAAACTATTCCAACCACAATATCTTTAATTGGAACGTTTATTTCTAATGTTACTGAACTAAATTCAGCAACAACTTATTTCTACAAAGCCTGTGCTAGAGTTGATGGAATCACACTTTGTGGAGATATTGTTTCATTCAAGACTAATTAGTTATGTTACTTTTAGATGAATTAGTAAAAAATAATATTATAAAAGAGGAACAGATTCCTGACATAGTTAAGATTGCTGAGGAAAAATATAATAATAATATAGACCAGGCCCTCTTGGATTTTAATATTAACGAAAGTAAGATTCTTGAAATCAAAGGAAAGCTTTTTAATATTCCAACTAGTAATATTGATCCCAGTAGTGTTTTATTTTCTACTCTTAAATTAATACCACTGGATACTGCAAAAATTTATAAATTTGTACCCATTGGAGTTAATGAAAATATTATTGAGATTGGAATTGTTGATCCAGAAAATGTTCAAGCAATGGACGTTCTTACTTTTATTACAGCCAAGATAAACAAACCTTTTAAATTATTTTTAATTACGGTTTCAGCCTACAATAAGATATTAAAAATGTATGACGGTTTAACTAATGAAGTTGGACAAGCCCTTTCCGAGCTTGATTCTGAGATTGCTTCTGCTAAAGACGAAGATTTAATTGCAGAAATTAAAAAAAATAGCGCCAAGAAAAAAGCTGGAGAAGAAAAAATTATTGAAGATGCTCCCATTATAAAAATAGTGGCAGTTATTTTACGTCACGCCACAGAAGGAAATGCTTCCGATATTCATATAGAGCATGTGGGGGATAGGATAAAAGTTCGCTTTAGAGTTGATGGTAATCTTTTTACTTCTCTTGTTTTACCAATAAATGTATATAGTGGAATTGTTGCTCGTATAAAGATTTTAGCTAGACTTCGTCTTGATGAAAAACGTAAGCCTCAGGATGGTGGTTTTTCTGCAAAGATAGATGGCCGTAAAATTGATTTTCGTATTTCCACTTTGCCTACCTATTATGGAGAAAAAGTCGTTATGCGTATTTTGGATCCACAGAGAGGAGTTAAACCTCTCAACGAACTTGATTTATCTACAGAAAATCTTAAACTTGTCATGGAAGCTATAGATCGTCCATATGGATTAGTTTTAATTACAGGACCAACAGGATCTGGTAAAACTACAACTTTATATTCAATGATGAATGAACTAGATAGAGAAAAGGAAAATATTGTTTCTTTGGAAGATCCAGTGGAATATCAAATTTCTGGAATAAATCAATCCCAAGTTGCTCCTGAGATCGGTTACACTTTTGCCTCTGGGTTGCGTTCTATTTTAAGACAGGACCCTAATATAATAATGGTTGGAGAGATTCGAGATAAGGAGACTGCCGAATTGGCGATTCAAGCTGCGCTTACGGGGCACTTAGTCTTTTCAACTCTTCACACCAACAGCGCGGTTGGTGCTATTCCTCGATTGATAGACATGGGTATTGATCCTTATTTAATTGCTCCAACTTTAGTTCTTTGTATTGCTCAGCGTTTAGCTAGACGAATTCATCCAGATTCACAGCACGCTCTTCCTATGGATGAAGCTGCTAAAATAATGATTGATAAGCAGTTTGAAGATTTACCAGAGCAATTTAAGTCAAAAATTAATTTTGGAAAAAATATTTATGAGGCAGTTGCTTCCCCAGAGGCTCCTTCTGGCATAAAAGGGCGTATTGCTATATACGAAATGTTTAAAATTGATAAAGATATACAAAGTATGATTTTGAAAAGACCAGGAGAACAAGATTTGTATAAATTTTTAAGATCTAAGGGAATGTTAACGATTCGTGAAGATGCCATCATTAAAGCTTTGGAGGGGCAAATTCCATTTCAAGAAGTGTATAACTTCTAGAATTATTTTAGGTATACCCCCACACCAATATTTTAGTAAAATATTGGTGTGGGGGTATAGGAAAACAATTATAATTATATTATAATAAATAAGTATGGAAAAAAAGAAAAAATTCTTATTGTTGATGATGACAGTTTTCTGATTGACATGTATGCATTAAAATTCGCTAAATCTAATTTTGATGTCACCACTGCTTTAGGACCAGAATTAGCTCTCAGTAAACTTCACGAGGGACTTGACCCTGATGTTATGCTTTTGGATATTGTAATGCCCGTTATGGATGGTTTTGAGCTGATGGAGAAAATCAAAGAAGAAAAATTAGCTCCGAAATCCGTTAAGATTTTTCTTTCCAATAGAGGCCAACCTTCTGATATTGCTCGAGGAGAAGCTCTTGGAGCTTCAGGCTATATTGTAAAAGCTTCGAGTACTCCATTGGAAGTAATAGAAAAAGTAAATGAAATTATTAATAGTTTTAATACGAAAAAATAATGGATTACAAGAAATTTATAGATGAATCAATTACTACTTTGATTCATGAAGATGGATCAGATTTACATCTTGGTGCAGGACGGAAACCAGCTATTCGTGTTAACGGACAACTGATTTTTTTAGTTAATCAGAAAGAATTAAATCAGGAAGACATGGTAGGTATTTTGAAAATAATTATTGGAGAAGAAAAGGAAAAACTTTTTCTTCAAGAAAAGGAAATTGACTTTTCTCATAAATTCAAAGAGGGAGTTCATCTTAGGGGGAATGCTTTCTTCCAGCAGGGTCTTATTTGCTTAAACCTTCGGTTAGTTCCAAAAGCTAAAACATTTGAAGAATTAGGTCTTCCCGCTATTCTTGAAGAATTTACTAGGAAAAAACAAGGATTCTTTTTAGTTGTTGGAGCAATTGGACAAGGTAAATCAACCACTCTTTCAACAATGATTAATATGATTAATAAAGAAAGAGCCAGTCATATTGTTACCATTGAAGATCCGATTGAGTTTGTTTATAAACCTGAAAAGTCTATTATTGATCAAAGAGAGGTGGGCTTGGATACTAAAGACTTTCCAATTGCATTAAGATCAATCTTTAGAGAGGATGTTAATGTTATTTTGATTGGGGAGATGCGTAGCTTGGAAACAATTTCTGCTGCTGTGACCGCTGCGGAAACAGGACACTTAGTTCTTTCAACTTTACACACTAACAATGCGGCTCAGACAATTGATCGTATTATAGACTCCTTTCCTCCCAATCAGCAGGAACAAGTCCGATTTCAACTATCTTCAAGTTTATTGGGGGTTTTCTCCCAGCGTTTGATTCCTCGTATTTCAGGAGGGAGGGTTCCTGCCTTTGAACTTTTAATAAATAACAATGCTGTTGCTAATTTAATTAGAGAAAAAAGAACACATGAAATTAATACAGTTATTGAAACTTCTTCGGGAGAAGGAATGATTGACATGAATCGTTCTTTAGTGGATCTTGTTTCAAGAGGAGAGATTAGTATGGAAAGTGCATACCAACATTCTATTAATCCTAAAGGGCTTGAAAGAATGCTATAAAAAATTATGTTATTTAAATATGAAGCTATTACGAATATTGGAGAAAAGAAAATAGGGTCAGTTGATGCTACCACTAGGGATTTGGCCATCGCCGCTATTCAGCGTCGAGGCTTGATAGTTTCTTCTATTTCAGAAGACAAAGGGAAAAAAAGTTTAAGTGAAATTTCATTTTTCGGGACTAGTATTAAAATGAAAGATATCGTGATTATGTCACGACAAATTTCAACTCTTTTTGAAGCCCAAGTCTCAGCTCTTAAGGCTTTTACTTTACTGGCAACAAATACTGAAAATAAAGCACTTGTTAAAATACTCGAAAGTGTTTCTACTGATATTCAAGCTGGTTCTACTATTTCAACTTCGCTATCAAAACACCCAGAGGTTTTTTCTGACTTTTACGTCAATATGGTTAAAGCGGGGGAAGAATCAGGAAAATTAAATCAGACCTTTTCTTACTTAGCAGATTATCTTGATCGTCAATATCAACTTACCAGTAAAACTAAAAATGCTCTTATTTATCCAGGATTTGTGATTAGTATTTTCTTTGTGGTTATGGGAATGATGTTTATTTTTATTGTTCCCAAATTAGCTTCAATTATTAAAGAATCTGGACAGGCCATACCATTTTCAACTAAAATAGTTATGGGAATTAGTGATTTATTGGTGAGATATTGGGTATTTTTATTGATGGGTTTTGTTGCATTTGTTATTTATATAATTAGATTAACTAGAACAGATTCAGGGAAGAAATATATTGATAGAATTAAAATTTCATTTCCATTTTTAAAAAATATTTATAGAAAACTTTATTTATCTCGTATTGCTGACAACATGAATACCATGCTTTCATCGGGTATTCCAATTTTGAGAGCCATAGAATTGACCAGTGCCGTTGTTGATAATTATGTGTTTGCTAATTTATTGAAAGAAGTTTCAGAAATGGTTAAGGGAGGTAGTTCTCTTTCTGATGCCTTTTCTAAACATCCAGAAATTCCACCCATAATGTCCGGGATGATTAAGGTTGGAGAAGAGACAGGGTCTCTTGGAGATATCTTAAAAACAATTGGTCATTTTTATAGCAGGGAAGTTAATGAAGCGGTTGATACTTTGGTTAGCTTGATTGAACCAATGATGATTGTTGCTTTAGGTCTTGGAGTTGGATTACTGCTTGCTTCCGTTTTGATGCCAATTTATAACATAGCCGGTGGAATTGGCTAAGATAGTTTTATTAGTTATCCACAAGCCTTTCAAATTGTACTTTTAAAAGGTTTATGTGATATAATGTGTTTATTATAATAAGGTCGCGTCTTTTTTTAAAGATTAAAAATTAATAGTTTTAAAATTTTAGTATGAAAAAAAATAAAGGTTTTACATTAATTGAATTGTTGGTAGTTATTGCTATCATCGGAATTTTGGCTTCAGTCGTACTTGCTTCTCTTAACTCAGCACGAGCAAAGGGTGCAGATGCTGCTGTTAAAGCAAATCTAAACAATATGAGAGCTCAGGCAGAAATTGTTTATGATAATGATGGTGATTATGCTGCTGTCTGTGCTGATGCTAATGTTCTTAAAGCTCAAACTGCAGCTGAATCAGCTGGAGGAAATGGAGGAGCTTGTGCCGATGATACTGGAACATGGGTTGCTTGGGCAGGTTTGAAAGGAACAGCCACTTCTGCTTGGTGTGTTGATAATACAGGTCAATCACAAGAGGTGACTAAGCCAACTGCTGCTATCACTGTTTGTCCTACAGCGATCTAAAGATTTTTTATTTGAATCTTTTTAAAACATCCCCAATTGGGGATGTTTTTGTAATATCTAATGTGTTATAATTTAAAATATTATTTATCTTTTAATTATTGATTATTTTCTATGAAAAAAAATAAAGGTTTTACATTAATTGAACTATTGGTTTCCATTGCAATTATTTTAGTTTTGTCTAGTGTTATTATGTGGGCTATTTCTGATGCAAAAAATAAAAATGCCGATGCTGCCATTAAACAAGCTTTATCGGGTATTCCTGCTCAATCTGGGATATATTATTTAGATAACAATAAATCTATGTCTGGTTTCTGTTCTTCAGCTTCACCAAAATCAGCTTATTCTATTGTTTATAATGCAGCAGAAAATGCAGGGGTTCCTCTACCTCCCACAACAAATAATGCACCTATGGGGCAGACATCTTTAAATCATGCTACCTGTAATACTGACGGTGTATCTTGGGCAGTAGAAGTTCCTTTAAAACATAAAAATATAGGAGGAAGTGGTAATTCAGCGATGTTTTGTGTTGATAGTACTGGATTTGTGGGTACTAGGAGTACCTCAATGGGAGAAGCTAGTACGGCTTGTCCTTCTTCTTAAATAAAGTTTATAAAACACCTCAACCCTAGTTGAGGTGTTTTATAAATCAGTGTTCTTATTTAATAGTTATAATGTTACCCCGTAGTAGATTTTGGTTTCCGAAATTCACTACAGGGTGTTATAATATAATTATGTATATACTTTCTTTTCTTTTAATTTTTTTATTGGGAACTATTATTGGTAGTTTTTTAAATGTTGTTATTTATCGTTTTAATACGGGTAAAAGCGTAGTAAGAGGGCGTTCAATTTGTATGACTTGCAGTAAAAACCTTCGATGGTATGAATTAATTCCTGTTTTTTCTTTTTTGATTCAATCAGGTAAATGTCGAAGTTGTGCCGGTAGCATTTCTCATCAATATCCAGCTGTTGAATTAATAACAGGATTAATTTTTGTTGCTCTTTCTTATCATTTTCTGCCAATTCTTTCAGTTTCCTACTACTCCTATTTATTTTTAGTAGCATTTTTTGCCTATATCTTTTCTCTTTTAATAGTAATTTCTTTTTATGATTTTAGGCATAAAATTATTCCAGATAAATTAGTTTATCTTTATATAATTATTTCTTTCCTTTCTGTCTTTATCGTTTATTCAAATGGAGGATTAATCTTAGCTTGGCCTTCTCTAGGAGCTCTTTTGTCTGGACCAGTGTTTGCTTTACCATTTGCAGCTCTTTGGTTTATTTCAAAAGGAAAGTGGATGGGATTGGGAGATGCTAAATTAATTCTTGGAATAGGATGGATGCTTGGACCAATGCTAGCTCTTTCTGCTATTATTCTATCTTTCTGGATTGGAGCAATTATAAGCTTATTATTTTTATATTTTTCTCGAAAGAAAATAGGAATGAAAACAGAAATACCTTTTGCTCCATTTTTAATTCTTGGAACTTTAATTGCTTTTCTCTTTAATTTAGATGTTATTTCTCTAGCTAGTTTATTCTCTTTCTAATGTTTAAGAATTATTTTAAAAAAAATAAACAGTTTCTAAAAAATAAACAAGGAGGAATGACCCTGATTGAACTTTTAGTTGTAATTGGAATCTTTTTAGTGGTTTCATCTTTGGTTATGTATGATTATGGTAGTTTTAAGTCTGCAACTTCAACTCAAAATTTGGCCAATGATATTGCTCTTTCTGTTCGTAAAGCTCAGAGTTTCGCCATAGGTGTTCGAGGAATAAATTTAGACTTTCAATATGGACATGGAGCTCATTTTACTACTGATTCTGATAGTTCAAATCCATTGGCTGGTTCTAATAAATCTTTTATTTTGTTTACTGATATTAGTAATACTAATATTTATGATTACAATACTGACAATACCTGTGAAATACCTTATGTTGGCAATGAGTGTGAAGAAATACTTACCATTAATGGATCTGATGAAATTTCAGGGTTTTATTTAAATGAGGGTACTACTGAATTAAAAGGTTCATTAGATATTGTTTTTCTAAGACCTCATCCAGACGCCAAATTTTGTTTTATAGAAGAGGGGGAAAATGACTGCGCTACTAATCTTTCTAGTGTTACAATTAAAGTTACAAATGGACAACCAGACAAATTAATTAGTCGAGAAATAACAATTTGGAATACGGGACAAATTAGTGTTAATTAATATATGAAAAAAATATTTTTCAAAAAAAATAAAGGTTTTACATTAATTGAATTAATGGTGGCTACTTCGATTTTTATGATGGTTATGTTAGTTGCTATGGGATCACTTATTGTTACTTCTAATTCAGCCAAAAAATCTCAAACTTTAAATTTCACAATGGATAATTTAAGTTTCGCCATAGAGAGTATGTCACGTTCGCTTAGAATGGGGACTAACTACTATTGTGCTGATAGTTTTTCTTTTGGAGAAGACATGGGAGTATCGGATTGTGTTCTTGGGGCAGAAGGGATTGCTTTTAAGCCAGTGGGGCTTAGTTCAAGTAGACGAATGGCTTATTGGGTGAATGGAGGGACAATTCAACGTTGCGATACGGACCCAACAGTTAGTTGTGTGGATATAGTTTCTCCTAATATTGATATTGATACTTTGAAATTTTTTGTTAATGGTACAGGAGATGATGATATACAGCCAAGTATCTATATGATCTTAAA
Source organism: Minisyncoccota bacterium (assembly GCA_942491275.1). Taxonomy (GTDB): domain Bacteria; phylum Patescibacteriota; class Minisyncoccia; order Phycocordibacterales; family UBA9973; genus UBA8515. The sequence continues at coordinate 26,257 of CALNZI010000002.1, forward strand.
AGGGTCAGTTACAATTAAAGAAGAGGTCACTTCTTTTGCTATTCAAACTATGATTTCACAAAGAACATTAGAATAGATCAGTCGAAAGTAGAGAGAAGTAAGTAGCAAGATAAAATTATGAAAATAAATAAATTACAATCAAAACAAAAATTAAAATTCACTACTGGGTTTACCCTCGTTGAAACCATGGTGGCAGTTTTTATTTTAACCATTGCTTTGACTTCTTTACTAAATTTAACTTCACAAAGTTTATTTACTGCTCGTTATGCTCGAAATGAAATAACAGCCAACTATCTTTTACAGGAAGTTGTTGACTACGTTAGAAATCAACGTGATTCCACAGCTTTTCAGCAAAAAGATACTGGAGGTGGATGGTTAGCGTTTTTAGATAAACTTGGGAAAACGACAAATCCCTATTGTTTCTCTGCAGAAGGTTGTTATTTTGATGTAAGCAATGTTACTAATCCAATCATTAGAGCTTGTTCTTCAGGATCAGGGTGTCCTTCTTTAATGTATGATGATTCAGATTTGGCTGATCGTTTTTATAACTATAATTCAGGATCTACTTCTAGTTTTAAAAGGACAATTGTTCTTGATGATTCAAATTCTGATGAGCTTTCCATAAAAATTACTGTCGAATGGATGAATGGGAATAGTCTTCGTTCAAGGGTCTTACGTATGAGTTTATTAAATTGGGCACAGTAATTAATATATGAAAAAAAATCAACAAAAAGGATATGCCATAATGTTTACTGTTATTTTAGTCAGTATTATTTCTTTGATTGGAATTGGTTTATCAAATACAACCTATAAACAATTGATGCTTTCCTCTGGAGCTAGAAATTCTCAAACGGCTTTTTATATGTCTGATATGGCTACGGAATGTGCTTTATATATTGATAATGTTCAACCTGAGATATTAATAAATGGAACTTTACAGGTTTCCTGTGGTTTTGATCGAGATGGAAGTCCCTTTTTATTAAACATAACTTCAAGTGGAACTATTGATGACATGACTTACTATTTAGTTCCAGCATCAATTAGTTTGATTGATCCCTGTTTTAGAATTAGTATAAATAAAAAAGACATGGGTAGTATTATAGAAACAACCATAAATGGAAGTGGTTATAATATTTGCGATAAAAGCAACAATAGGACAGTGGAACGTACAATTGAAGTTAGGTATTAGTAAATAAATTTAAAGTAGAATGGATAAACTTTCAGTAAAAAACCGAATAAAAAAACTCCGGGAAGAAATTTCTCGATTACGTTTTTTATATCACGTGAAAGATGATCCTAGTGTGACAGATGATATCTACGATTCATTAAATAAAGAATTGAACCTTCTTTTAAAAGATTATCCTGAATTTATAGATAAAAATTCCCCAGAAAATAGGATCGGAGGTGACCCTTTAGATCATTTTAAAAAAGTTCAACATAACTCTAGGATGTATTCTATGAACGATGCTTTTAGTGAAGAGGAAATTAAGGAATGGGAGACTCGTATTTCTAAATTGATGAATAGGGAACATTCATATTTTTGTGAATTAAAATTAGACGGTCTTGCAACTTCACTTATTTATGAAAAGGGTGTTTTTGTTCGTGGAGCTACTCGAGGGAATGGTTTAATAGGAGAAGATGTTAGTCAGAATCTAAAAATGATTCAAACAATACCCCTTAAATTAAAGGCTCCCTATCCGGAATATATTGAAGTTAGAGGGGAGGTAGTTATGTCTAAAAGAGTTTGGAATAATTTAAATAAAAAACAAGAAAAAGAAGGTAAATCTACTTTTGCTAATACTCGAAATGCTGCGGCAGGAAGTCTTCGTCAGCTTGACCCAAAGATTGTTCAAGAAAGGAAATTAGATTTTTTTGCTTGGGAGATTGCTGAGATTAAAATAAATAAAAAAGAGAAAGCATTCAGTAATCATTCGGAAAAACACGATTATTTAAAAAAATTAGGTTTTCAGACAGCTCCCTATGAAAAGAAGACAAAAGATTTAAATGGTATTTTCTCTTTTATAAAAGAAATTGAAAAAGTTAGAGATGGTTTATCCTATGGAACTGATGGAGTGGTTATTTCAGTGGATCAGTTAGAACTACAAGACAGATTGGGGGCTGTGGGCAAAGCCCCTCGTTTCATGTTGGCCTACAAGTATAAAGCAGAGAGGGCTACAACCATAGTTAGGGATATTACGATTAATGTAGGTAGAACCGGAGTATTGACTCCTTTGGCTCATTTTAATCCGACTTTGGTAGCCGGATCCACTGTCTCTAAATCAACTTTACATAACATGGATCAAATCAATCGCCTTGATATTCGGATAGGCGATACTGTTGTTATTCAAAAAGCAGGGGATGTTATTCCAGAAGTTGTTGAAGTTTTAGATAAATTAAGAGATGGGAAAGAAAAGAAATTTAAAATGCCAAAAAACTGCCCAGTTTGTAATTTTTCTGTTGAAAGAAAGGCTGGCTTGAGTAATTCTTCAAAAAGCACGAATATTTCCTTGCTAGGAAATTTCTCTGCTCGGCCCAGTCGGCCTGCGCAAGGCTTTTCTCAGAACAACTTTTCGCCTGCCCAAAATAAAAAGTCGGGCGGGAAAGGTCTTTCCTCACATAGCGAAGCGGAGGGAGGTGAGTCCTTGGGGAACCCGTCTAATTCAGTCGCTTTTTATTGCACAAACAAAAAATGCCCAGCTAGAAATCAACGAGGGTTGGAACATTTTGTTAGTGTTTTTGAAATTTATGAAATTGGACCTAAAATCATTAATAGATTAAAAGACGAAGGGCTTATTAGTGATGCGGCTGATCTATTTACTTTAGAGAAAGTTGATCTTTCTGGATTAGAGAGATTTGGAGAAAAATCAGCTGATAATATGATTACTTCAATTGAAAAACATAAAAAGATTCCATTTTGGAGATTTATTTATGCTTTAGGAATAATTCATGTGGGAGAACAAACTGCTCAAGACTTAGCAAATAATTTTGATTCTTTGGAAAAATTAAGAGGAGCTTCTTTGGAAGAGATTGTAGAAATAGAAAATATTGGCCCCATTGTTGCTCAAAGCATCTTTAATTTTTTTAATGATAAAATAGAAATTAATTTTGTAGATAAATTGTTAAAAAATGGCGTGACTATTTTTCATGAAAAAACAAAAAGTGAAAAATTAAAAAATAAAACGTTTGTTTTAACGGGAACTCTTGATACTTTATCTCGTGATGGAGTTAAGAAAAAAATTAAAGAGAATGGAGGAAAAATTTCTAGCTCTGTTTCAACGAAAACAGACTATGTTATCGCCGGAACTGATCCAGGTAGTAAATATAATCAAGCTAAGAAACTTAAAGTTCATATTTTGACTGAAAATGAATTTCTAAAAATGCTTTAAATATGGTATTCTGAGCTTATGGAACTAGAGGAAATTAAAAAATTGGCAAAATTAGCTCGAATAGATATGAGTGAAAAAGAAATGATTGGAATGGCTAAAGATTTCGATTCTATTTTGGCATATGTTGGACAGGTTCAAAAAGCAGCAAAATTAATTAAAGATTCCGAGAGTTTAAATTCTGGAGAAATACTTGAAAATGTGATGAGAGAAGATGTTTCCACAGAAAAACCTGGGGAATTTTCAGATCAAATTATAGAAGAGATGCCCGATTCAGAGGATAGGTTTTTAAAGGTAAAACAAATACTATGATTAATTTAAAAGATTTAACAATTGAAAAAGCTCACGATTCTTTAAAGAATGGTGATTTTACTGTAACTAATTTAGTAGACGCCTATTTAAAAATTATTGATGAAAAAAATCCAGAAATAAATGCTTATCTGGAAGTTTATAAAGATACAAAAGAGCAAATAGAAAGAGCAGAAGAAATGTTTAAAAATGGAACAGCCACACTTCTAACTGGAGTTCCCGTCGCCCTTAAGGATATTATTTTATTTAAAGATCATATTGCCTCAGCTGCTTCAAAGATTTTAGAAAATTATACAGCCACCTACGACTCTTTTGTTGTGGAAAAATTAAAAGAACAGGGTGTTATTTTTCTAGGAAGAACAAATATGGATGAATTTGCCATGGGTTCTTCCACAGAAACAAGCGCCTTTGGTGTTACAAAAAATCCTCTAGATTTAACTCGAGTTCCTGGAGGATCATCTGGAGGTTCTGCTGCAGCTTTGGCTTCTGATATGTGCCTTGCTTCATTTGGAACTGAAACCTGCGGCTCAGTAAGACAACCAGCATCTTTTTGTGGTTTGGTTGGATTAAGAACAACCTATGGTTCCGTTTCTCGATCAGGGGTCATTGCTATGGGAAGCTCTCTTGATCAGGTTGGACCATTTGGAAAAAGTGTTGCTGATGTTGAAATTCTTTTTAATGCGATAACGGGCTATGATAAAAAAGACAGTACCTCACTTCCTGAAGAAAAAAGAAAAATAAAAAAAGGTCCATTGAAGAAAAGAATTGCTGTACCTAGAGAATTTTTAAATGGAGAAGGAGTAGAAGAAGAAGTTTTGAAAAATTTTGAAGAAAGCTGTGAGAAGTTAAAACAAGCAGGATATGAGATAGTTGATGTTGATTTGCCTTCCATAAAATACTCCCTAGCCGTTTATTATATTATTATGCCAGCGGAAGTTTCCAGCAACCTTGCTCGATATGATGGAATGCGTTACGGAAAACAAAAAGATGCTAAAAATCTCTATGATGTTTATTCAAAGAGCAGGGCAGAAGGTTTTGGTAAAGAAACTCGCCGACGTGTTTTACTGGGAACATATATATTGTCTCATGGATATTATGATGCCTATTACAATACAGCATTAAAAGTTCGAAAAATCATCAAAGGTGAATTATTTGATTTGTTTAAGGACTTTGATGCTTTTATTACACCGACTGCTCCATTTTTACCCTTTAAATTGGGGGAAAAATTAGATAATCCAATGTCCATGTATTTATCTGATATTTTTTCAGCTCCAGCTAATTTAGCTGATATCCCTTCTATTTCTATTCCTTCGGGAAAAACAAAAGGAGGTTTATCTTTCGGTCTTCAGTTTACAGTACCCTCCCTACGAGAAGATATTTTATTTTCAATTGGGAAAGATTTTGAAAAGCTAGTATAACTCCGTAGTAGAATTTTGTAAAAGTTTCACTACCGGGTATAATAATATTATGGAATCAATTGACCTAGCAGAACCTTTATTTGAACCACAATCTCTAAACATAGAGTTTATTTTTGAGAAGGTCTATGCTTTTTTGAAGCCTATATTTAATTTCATTATAGACCCCCAGACATGGTCTGTTATTGGAACAATATCAATAATTTCAACCATCTTTTTTCTAGCAGTGATAATTTTTTCTATCGTAAGATTAAGAGAAATGCAGCTTCAGGATAAAGCAGATATTGATCATCAAATTAATGAATCATTAAAACGTCAAATAGAGAGACAAAAAGGAGAGAATCCTCGATGGCATCACATTTTATCTTTAACAGAGAGTGGAAATGAATCAGATTGGAGAGTTGCTATCATGGAAGCAGACTCTTTAATGGAAGAATCATTAAAAGAAAAAGGAATTCCTGGATCTACCGTGGCTGAACTCCTAGAAGCAGCTCGTTCTGATGGCTATTCTCACATTCAGAGTGCCTGGGATGCTCATTTAATACGTAATCAAATTGCCCATCAAGGTTCGGAGTTTCCTTTATCTCAAGTTGAAGCTCGTCGTGTAATAAAAATGTTTCAAAATTTCTTTGATGATTTAGGTATAATATAGAAAAACCCCCAAGAGGGGGCTTTTTTCTTGCGCGGTCGACCGGACTTGAACCGGCAACCTCTCGCGTGACAGGCGAGTGCTCTAACCAGTTGAGCTACGACCGCATTTATTTATGTGTCACTAGAAACACTACAAACATATCATAAAATAGAAAATTATTCTATCCTATTGTGTCGACGGGAAGGATCGAACTTCCGACCTTAGCTTTATGAGTGCTACGCTCTAACCAACTGAGCTACGCCGACAAAAAGCAAACTGCTTTGCTTTTTGTCGATAGTGTTACCATTAACATCTAGCATTATGGCGTTGTGAGGCTAATGCCGAACCGCCATTTTAAAACAAAACAATTTAATCTTTAGCAAAACCTTTGCTTTCTTCGGCTTAGACATAGTTTGGGCTTTCTGTCACTTGCCGAATTGTTGCGGGGCCACGAATCGAACGTGGGTCTCAAGGTTATGAGCCTTGTGAGATACCTCTT
>CALNZI010000003.1:0-27988 GCA_942491275.1 Minisyncoccota bacterium
GTCGCCGTTGAATTGTCTCTTGATTCAAAAACATGGTCTTGGGTGAAGACGATTTATAATAATGATACGGAAGTAAAACCTTTAATGAAAGATAAATTTACTATTACTTTTATAGATAAAACTTTTTCAGCTACAACTGATTGTAATAATATGGGAGGGGATTACGTTATAAATGATAATCAGATTTCTTTTAAAAATATATTTCAAACAGAAATGTATTGTGAAAACTCACAGGAAATGAACTTTTTGAAGATGCTCAATGAAACACAGAGTTATTTCATTACACCAGAAGGGAAGCTTATTCTTGAAATGAAATTTGATACGGGTTCTATTATTTTTGAGTAATTTCGTGTTTAAATTTATTTATGAACGAATTAGAAGAAATTAAAAAAGAAATAGACAAGATAAAGGAAAGAAATAATCGAGTGGAATTGGATAAATCCTGGGAGATTAGTTTGTTTCGTCGAGGACTGATAACCATTCTTACTTATGTTGTTATTGTTCTGTTTTTCTTTTTTGCTTCACTACCTAAACCTTTTATAAATGCAATTGTTCCAACTCTGGGTTTTGTTCTTTCTACTCTTTCAGTTTCTTATTTAAAAAAAGTTTGGATTAAAAATTTAAAAAATAAAAATGAATTACGATAAATTTTTCATTGGGATTAATATAATAGTTCTGAGAGATAAAAAAATTCTTTTGGGAAAAAGGAAGAACATTGCTTTTGACGGTGGGTGGGGGATGCCAGGGGGTCATCTTGAGAATAATGAAAAATTAGAACAAGCTGCTGCCCGGGAACTTTTTGAAGAAACAGGATTAAAATGTGATTCTTTTATTTTTTCAAACATAGTAAATCAATTTAATAATGAAGGTGGGCATTACCTTCAAATTGCTTTTGTTGCTCAAAACCTACAAGGAGAACCAGTTCTCAGTGAACCGGATAAATGTCATGGTTGGGAATGGTTTGATTTAGAAGACCTTCCAGAGAATTTAATAGAGCCACATAAATCTAATATTGAAGGTTTTTTAAAGAATAGAAATTTTATTGAAGATTAACCTGATATAATATAAAAATGGAAGAAAAAACTAGAATTGCAGGGGTTGTTATAAAAAATGGGAAGCTGCTTTTTTTAAAAGGAAAGGGCTATGAAGAGCTTTGGGTTCCAGGTGGGACATTGGAAGAAGGAGAAACAAATGAAGAATGCTTGAAAAGAGAATTTAAAGAAGAGATAGGAGTTGATATTACTGAGATGAAGTTTTTTAAAGAGTATGATGGGTTTTCCTTTTATCGTCCCACTCAGAAATTAAACTGGACAGTTTATATTGTTAAGATAGATGGAGAAATAAAACCAGATGCTGAAATTGAAAGTTTTCTTTGGTTGAGTAAGGAAGATTTCTTGAAGGAAAAGTACAAAATAACAGCTGTAAATGAGAATGGTTTAATGGATGATTTAATTAATGAAAAAATTTGGTAGAATAATAATATGAAATTTATAAAAAAATATATTGAATATTTAAAAGATAATCCAGAAGGATACTGGTTTAAGAGAAAACTATATGGTTGGGGTTGGGTACCAGCTAAATGGCAAGGATGGGCCACTCTTTTGGTTTATATTATTTTAGCAATAGGTTCAGCCTTGATTATAGACGGAGGAACACCCAGTGATGAGGTCCCAGCAGCTTTTATAATTGTTTTGGTTGCACTTACTTTAATTTTAGTCTTAATTTCTCGTAAAAAAGGAGAAAAGCCTAAATGGCAGTGGGGTAAAGATGAAAAATAAGATAGAAAAAGGTTTTACTTATATTCTTCGGTGTAAGGATAAAACTTTTTATATTGGGTCCACTAACAATTTAGAGAAAAGATTAGAAGAACATAATACTTCAAAAAACGGGGCACATTATACAAAGATTCGCCGGCCCGTTGTTTTAAAATATTCGGAAACTTTTAAAACTTTGAAAGAGGCCAGATCTAGGGAGTGTGAATTAAAAAAATTAAGTAGAATTCAAAAAATGGAACTTATAAAAAAGAAAAAAATAAACATCAAAAAACTCCCCTAAAGGGGAGTTTTTTGATTAAGCGATTACGCTTTTTGAACGTTTACAGCACTTAGTCCTTTTGGACCATCTTCTGTATCAAAAGTAACAGCATCACCTTCGCGCAATTCATCGAATTGAACGTCTACAAGAGAATTAGTGTGAAAGAATAAATCTTTCGCAAGTCCTTCTGCTGTGATGAAACCGAAACCTTTTTCAGCAATAATTTTTTTTATTGTACCAGTCATTTGATTTTGATTGTTTAGTTGAATAATTACAAATTAGATGAAAGTTTTAGATCGACTACCTCGAACGAACGTCTTTTGTCTTAGAACTCTTAAACAGTACTATATTAAAATTAATTTGTCAATGAAAATAACATGTTTTTTCTAAAGTTGGCCCAATGGGTACTTCTTTATTTTCAATTTCCTGATATAATAGCTGAATATGACCATTTTTATTGAGCTTTCCATAATTTTAGTTGTTGCTACTGCTATCGCTTTGTTTATGCGTGTTCTAAAGCAACCTTTGATTGTTGGATATATTGCAACTGGAATTTTAGTTGGTCCTTATTTTTTAAATCTTTTACAATCACACGGAGAACTCGAACTTTTTTCTAAGATAGGAATTTCTATTCTTTTATTCATTGTAGGACTAACTCTTAATCCTGATGTGGCAAGAGAAGTGGGAAAAACTTCTGTTGTTACTGGAATGGGTCAGATAATTTTTACTTCCGTTTTTGGTTTTTTTCTCATTCGTTTTTTAGGCTTTGATATTTCTTCTTCAATGTATATAGCTATTGCCTTAACTTTTAGTAGTACTATTATTATTCTTAAATTACTTACTGATAGGGGAGATTCAAATAAACTTTATGGGAAAATTTCTATAGGGTTTTTATTAGTACAAGACTTAATGGCTACTATTATTTTATTGGGAGTTACAGCCATAGCTTCTGTTATTAGTTTGGGGGGAGAGGGAACTACTGCTATTGTTACTATGAAATTAGTTTCTCTTTTTGCTTATGGAAGTCTTACCGCCCTAACCCTTTATTTTGTTAGTAAGTATGCTTTACCTAGATTAGTTTCTTTTGTTGGAGGGAATCAAGAAGTTCTTTTTATCTTTTCAATTGCTTGGGGGTTGGGGCTAGCTTCTCTCTTCCATGTTATTGGTTTTTCTATTGAAATTGGCGCACTTGTAGCCGGAATAATGTTAGCTGTTTCTCCTTTTGCTTACGAGATAGGAGCAAAAATGAAACCCCTTCGTGATTTTTTTATACTCATCTTTTTCATTCTTCTTGGAGCTCAAATGGTTCTGAGCCAATTTTCTGTTATTTTAATTCCAGCATTAATATTGTCAGCTTTTGTTCTTATCGGAAACCCCTTAATTGTTTTTTTAATAATGAATGTTTTAAGGTACAGAACTCGAACTGCATTTATGGCAGGATTAACTGTGGCTCAAATTAGTGAATTTTCTCTTATTTTGGTGGCTTTAGGTTTTTCTCTTGGTCACATTGACCAAAAAATTGTTTCCCTAGTTACTTTAGTTGGGATAATTACAATTTCTGGTTCGACTTATTTGATTCTTTATGCCGATCAAATTTATTCAAAAATTCAAGGATTTCTTAAGTTTATTTCAATTTCTAAACATCATCATGTTGAACCACCAGACGAGAGCGGCAGTCCGGACATAATTATTCTAGGTTATGATAGGGTTGGCTCTGAGTTTGTTTCTGTTGCCACAGAAATTAGTTCGAATTATCTTGTTGTTGATTATAATCCTAAGTCCATAAAGATGTTGAAGAAAAATAATATTCCTTGTCGTTATGGAGATGCAGATGATTTAGAGTTTCTTCAGGAGATTGGATTAAAAAATTCTCATTTAGTTATTTCGTCTATTCCAGAATATAAAACAAATCTTCTTCTTGTGAAATATTATCGAGAACATAATCCAGATGGAGCTATTATAGTTTTAGCTCATCAAGTTTCAGATGCTAAAGAATTATATGCTTCTGGGGCCTCTTATGTTGTTATGCCTCACCATCTTGGAGCTCATCATGCAGCTAAGGTAATTACAAAACATGGTTTTAATCCAATAGGATTTTCTCAAGAAAGAGATACTCATTTAGAAAAACTTTCTAGCTTAGATAACCCTAGTTTTTAATTTAAAAATTATTTATTTTTTTAAACTATCTCGTATTTCTCGAAGAAGAGTTATTTCTTCATTTTCTTTTACTGGTTTTTCCTCTTCTTTCTTCTTTAGTTTGTTTATTTGTTTTACAGCAATAAAAATAGCAAAAGATATAATTACAAAATCAATAAGAGTATTAATAAAAATACCATAATTAAGACTCACTACTTCGGCTGTCTCTGTTGCTTTCTTTAGAATAATAGTAAGATTTGAAAAATCTACTCCTCCTAAAATTATTCCAATTGGAGGCATTACTATGTCAGTTACTAAAGAGCTAACAATTTTTCCAAAAGCTGCTCCAATAATAACACCCACAGCCATATCAATTACATTTCCTTTGATCGCAAATTTTTTAAATTCATTTAACATAAATTTTATTATAACAATAAAATAAAAAATTAAATAATTTTACCATTTTAAAGATGAAAATTTTTTGGTTGGATTTTATTTAAAATGATATAATTAAAGGATGGAACCTTTAGCTTCAAAAATAAGGCCTAAAAACCTATCTGAATTTGTAGGACAAACCCATCTAGTAGGGGATAATAAGCCTTTAAAAATAGCCGTTAAACAGAAACATTTGTTTTCTTTTATTCTTTGGGGTCCTCCAGGGGTTGGAAAGACGACTTTAGCTAAAATATATGCAGAAGCTTTAAATGCTGAATACCATGAACTTTCGGCTGTTTCTTCTGGTAAAGATGATATCAGAAAGATTGTGGATGCTGGCTCTCTTTTATCTCCGAGGATTCTTTTCCTTGATGAAATTCATCGTTTCAATAAAGCTCAACAGGATTTTCTTTTGCCTTATGTAGAAAGTGGAAGATTAACTTTAATTGGAGCCACCACAGAGAATCCAAGTTTTGAAGTTATTCCAGCGCTACTTTCTCGTTGCCGTGTTTTTGTGATGGAAGAATTTTCCCAAGAAGAAATGAAAAAAATAATAAAAAGGACAAAATATAAAATAAAAAAAGACGCTATGGATTGGTTGATCGCCATGTCTTCGGGAGATGCTCGGCAGGCAATTGCTATGTTAGAAAATACAATGAATTTATATAATGAGATAACATTAGAAAATCTTAAGAATACATTACAGTCTAAATTTCTTCGCTATGATAAAAAGGGAGATGAGCATTATAATACCATCAGTGCTTTTATTAAAAGCATGAGGGCTTCACAACCTGATGCTGCTTTGTATTATTTAGCTCGAATGATTGATACGGGTGAAGATCCTAAGTTTATTGCTCGTAGGATGGTTATTTTTGCTAGTGAAGATATTGGGCTTGCTCAACCCACAGCTTTGGTTGTGGCCAATGATGTTTTTAGGGCAGTGGAAACCGTAGGTCTTCCAGAATGTGCTATTAATTTGGCTCATGGGGTTTCTTATCTTACTCAAGCAAAAAAAGATAGAAGTTCTCATGACGCCTACTTTGAAGCTATGGAAGATGTTAAAAAATATGGTAATCTGTCAATACCATTGAATATTAGAAATGCTACTACAAAATTAATGAAAAAGTTGGATTATGGGAAGAATTATGAAAAATATTCTCAGGAATCCTATCTACCGGATAAATTAAAAAATAAGAAATATTTAAAAAAGAGGAAATAACTTTTATATATGGACTTTTTATTACAACACGTGATTCCCTACATTTTAGTTTATAAATATGTGGCACTTTTTGTATTGTCTTTTTTTTCGGCTTTTTTCTTACCTTTTCCTTCGGGGAGTCTTTTAATGGCTTCGGCTGCTTTTGTTAGTGATGGAGTTTTTGATTTTAAAACTATAGTTGTAATTCTTATTGCAGCTAATTTACTAGGAGATACTGCTGGTTATTGGGTTGCAAGAATTTATGGAGAAAGAATTTTTTCTTTCATTGGTTTTCGAAAATTATTTGAATCGAAAACTTTTAATTTAGTTGAAAAAAAATTCAGGCAACATCCAGGTTTTGTTGTTTTCGCTAGTCGTTTTGAAGTTTTAGCTACTTTAACAGTGAATATTTTAGCGGGATTAAGTAAGGTTCCTTATAAAAAATTTCTTATTTATGAATCCACAGGGACGGTAGCCCAAGTTCTTTTCTATGCTGTAATTGGTTATACCTTTGGTTATAACTGGCAATATGCTAATAGTGTAATAGGGAAAGCTTTTTTGATTATTGGATTAGTTTTGGTACTACTGGTAATTAGTCGTAGAGAAAAAATAATGGCCTATTTAAGAAAACCTGACTCCTTGACAGAATAGAGGGTTTTGGTAATATTTAATTGAAGTTGATTCCTCGAGGGTGAAGTATATTATCGAAGAATAAAGATCCTTATCGTTTCGTGGTACAGCGGTATGATCTTTATAGAATTAGAAAGGGGGCTTATTTTATCAATAAGTCGCCCTTTTTTTATTTCATAAATGTGGTATATTTATCTTATTAAAACCTATGAAAATACACTACGGAGAAGAAACTAAAAAAGCTCTAAAAAATTTCCCTTTTTCTATTCATCCAGTAAAAAAAGAGTTTATTTTATCTATCATTCAAATTAAGAAAGCTGCAGCTATTTCTAATTATAAAGCTGGCTTTTTAACTTTGGAAATTAAAAAAGCTATTGAACGGGCTTGTGATGAATTTTTAAAAGGGAATTTAAATAAACAATTTCTTCTTTCTAGTTTTCAAGGAGGAGCAGGAACGGCTATTAATATGAATGTGAATGAAGTTATTGCTAGTAGGGCTTCGGAAATACTAAAAAATAAAGTCTCAATTCATCCCAATGACCATGTTAATTGTAGTCAATCTACCAATGATGTTAATCCTTCGGCTTTAAAAATTACAGCTTTTAATTTACTGGAAGATTTAGATGTGGTTCTTTTATCTTTAATTAAAACTTTGGAAACTAAATCAAAAGAGTTTAATAAGGTAAAAAAATTAGCTAGAACTCATTTACAGGACGCTATTCCCACTACTTTGGGAGCAGAGTTTAAGGTCTATGCTGATAACCTTAGTCAGCAAAGAGAACAATTAAAAAACATTAAAAAAATTTGTTCATCTTTAAATCTTGGCGGAACAGCTATTGGAGACTCAGTAAATACAAATAAAAAATATTTAAAAGAAATTTATTTAGAATTAAATAAAATTACTAAAAATAAATTTTACCCAGCTAAAAATTTAATGGTTAAAACTAGTAGCCAAGTAGATTTTCTTATTATTTCTCAGGCTATTACATCATTATGTGTGGATCTTTCTAAAATGGCCAATGACTTTAAATTTATGTCTTCAGGGCCTTTGGGGGGTATAGGAGAAATTATTCTACCGGAATTACAGAAAGGATCATCTATTATGCCTGGCAAGGTCAATCCAGTGATGCCGGAGGTTTTAAATCAATTATACTATGTCGTTTCAGGGAATAATTTAACCATCGAGAAAGCGGTAGAATCAGCTCAAATGGAATTGGGCGTAATGTTGCCAGTAGCTGGAGATAAATTAATGGAATCAATCATTTTAACAAAAGAATCTATACATCAATTTAATAGATTATGTGCTTCAAAGGTTAAAGCTAATAAAGAAAGGTGTTTAGAGCATCTAGAGAAATCTACAGCCTATGCAACATTACTTGTGCCCCAATTAGGTTATGATCTTGTTTCTAAGTTGGTTAAGGAATCAATTTCAAAAAATAAAACTTTGCGGGAGGTTATTATTGAAGGAAAATATTTAACAAGTGATGATTTTGACAAGATCGTGAATTAACTTTTCTTATAAAAATGAGATAAAAATACTCCGTTAAACGTACTACTAATAAGAGTATAAATATGATAAATTTTAAAGAATGTAATGAAAAGACTGATAATGAATTAGTCAATTTGGCTCTTGGTGACCCAGATTGGTTTTTTTGTTTGTCAAAAAGATATGAGGAGAAATTATTAAGATATATTATGAGAATTTCAAAATTAAATAGAGAAGATGCTAAGGATATTTTACAGGAATCTTTGATTAAAACATACTACAATTTGAATGATTTTAATTCAGAGTTAAAATTCTCTTCTTGGATTTATCGAATAGTTCACAATCAAACAATTAGTGAAATACGTAAAAGATCAGTGAGGCCTGTTGTTTATTGGGAAGAAAATGAGTTGAAAATGTTTAGAGATATTCTTGATTTAGAAAAAGAAGTAGATCTTTCTTTAAATAAAAAAATTATAAATGAAGCTCTTTCCAAGTTGGATAAAAAATACAAAGATGTTTTAATATTAAGATTTTTAGAGGAAAAGGGATATTTAGAGATAGCCGATATTTTAAAGAAACCAATTAGTACAATAGGAAATTTAATTGCTCGTGGAAAAAAATTATTTAAGGTCGAATACGAAAAATTAATTGATTTTACAAATTAAAATATAAAAATATGGAAAATAAAGATATAAGTGAAATAGTGTTAAAAAATATAAAAGAAAAAGGCTTAAAACCGACTTCAAGAATCTTTTTTATTTTTAAGAAATTATTATTTTGGTTTTTAATAGGAGCCTCTATTTTAGTTGGATCAGTTTCTTTTGCTTTTGTTATGTCTCTTTTGTTGAACAATGATTGGTATTTATATAAACATTTAGGATTATTTTTTATTTTTAAAACAATACCTTTCTTTTGGCTTATTTGTCTTACTTCGTTTATATTCCTTGCAGAATTTTATTATAAAAAAACATATTTTGGGTATAGGCATAGAGTTATTTATATAATTGGAATATATTTAATTATTACTGTATTAATTGGTTTCACTTTTTATTCATTTGGATTGGATAGTAAATTTGAAAACTCTTTATATCAAAAAGTTCCTGTGTATAGAACAATTAATTTAAATAGACAAGAAATTTGGTCACAGCCAGATAAAGGATTTCTTTCTGGAGAGATTATTTCAGTTAAAGGAGAATCAGTTAAAATTCTTGATTTGAATAATATGGAATGGGAGATTGATATAAAAGATGCAATTATTGGAGGAAGAGCTGATCTTGTTGAAGATCAAAATATTAAAATTTTGGGAGAGGTTAAAGAAAAAGGAGTTTTTTCTGCTCAAGAAATTAGGCCTATGTTTAACAATAGAGCTAAGTTAAAAATGATGAATTCAAACAAAGAGAAAATTCAAAAAAGAAGAATGTTAAATAAAGTGAGATAAATTTCATTATTTCTGCGTATTATAGGTATGAGTAATGACGATTATTCAGATATTTATTAGTAATTATTCTTGTTTTATTTTATTAAAATAAGAAAAAAATAATATGAAAAATAAATTAGTAATAGGGGGGTTAATGACTTTGGTTTTAGGGTTAGGTATGGCATCTAATGCATTCGCTTATCAAGGAGACTATTCAAAAAATGGTCCAAATTATACACCAGAAAGACACAAGGCAATGGAGATGGCACTTGAAACATCTAATTACAAGGCTTGGCTTGAATTGATGAATGGGAGAGGTCGAGTTTTACAAGTTGTAAATGAAAAGAATTTTGTTAAATTTACTGAAGCTTGGAAATTAGCTCGAGAAGGTAAAGTTAAAGAAGCTAATGATATTCGTCGAGAATTAGGGCTAAGAGGAAATGATGGTCAACGACCTATGGATGGAACTGGACGTGGTCAAGGGAAAGGGCAAGGAATAAATAGATTTAGCCGATAACGCAAAAATAAAAAAGAACCCCCGACCTTATAGGTCGGGGGTTCTTGACATTATTTTTAGGATAGTATATCATTCAAATATAGGTTTGAATGTATTTATGACCACAAAGAAAGACCAAGAAAAAATAAAAGTTTTGGCTAAAAAACTTAAGACGGTGGGTGACCCCAATCGTCTAAGAATTCTTTGTTTGATTTTTAGTGGTCAAAAAATGTGTGTTTCTGAAATTGCTAAAGAGTTGAAAATGAGTGTGGCCATTGTGTCTCATCATTTACAGGCTTTAGCTAAGGAAAATTTATTATTAAGAAGTCGTGAAGGTAAGAATATTTGTTATTTACTTTCTAAAAATGAAGTAGTTTCAGATTTAGAGAAGTTTATATGTAAATATAAATAATTATGATTAATCCAAAAAATAAAAAGGTAATTGTTTATTCAACTCCAACTTGCCAGTACTGTGTTATGGCTAAGAATTATTTTAAAGATAATAAAGTTGAATTTGAAGATATTGATGTGGCTGCTGATCCAGCTAAGGGTCAAGAAATGGTTGCTAAGAGTGGCCAAATGGGTGTTCCTGTCATTGATATTGAAGGAAAAATCGTTGTCGGTTTTCAACCAAAGGTTTTTGAAATGATATTCAAGGAATAAAGGAGACTGGTTTTTCTTCTAAAATAAAGATATAGTATAGGGATGATTGGATTATTTTATCGTAAAATTATCAAACCTATACTATTTTTGTTTCCAGCCGACAGAGTTCACACTGGTCATTTAAGAATGGGGTATTTTTTAGGTAAAATCAAAATAAAAAGATGGATTATTAAAAAAATCTTTTCCTATAAAAATATTACCCTGAAACAAGAAATTAAGGGTGTATGTTTTGATAATCCAGTTGGATTGGCTGCTGGTTTTGATTATGATGCTGATTTAATAAACATTCTACCATCGCTTGGTTTTGGTTTTAATACTGTGGGGACTGTGACTCATTTACCCTATGAAGGAAATCCTAAACCAATGTTAGGACGACTACCAAAGTCAAAATCGCTTTTAGTGAATAAGGGCTTCAAGAGTATGGGAGTTGAATCTGTATTGAAAAAAGTTAGTAAATCTAAGAAAAGAATTCCCTTGGGATTTAGTATCGGGGCCACTAACAAATCCTATGAAAATATTGAAGATATGGCCAACGATGTGGTTTCTTCCTTTGAAAGGGTAACTAAAGTGGATTATTTTGATTACTTTGAAGTTAATATTAGTTGTCCTAATTTGATAAATAGCTCTTCCTTCGAGAATACTTTTGATGTTCCACAGGGGTTATCCATTCTTCTCGAAAAACTATCTGTTTTTAGTTTTTCACATCCTGTTTTTATAAAAATGCATTTAGAAAAAAGTATTGAAGAAACATTGGCTTTGGTTGAAGTTTCTTCAAAATATCCATGGGTTAGTGGATTAATTTTTTCTAATTTAGTTAAAGATAGAAGTAATCCAGGTTTTGATAAAAAAGAAATAGAAAGTGCTGGAAGAGGGAACTTCAGTGGAAAGCCAACGGAAAGACAATCTAATATTTTAATAGGGGAGGTTTATAAAAAATATAAAGATAGATTTATAATTATTGGCTGTGGGGGGATTTTTGATGGAGCCGATGCCTATGAAAAAATAAAAAATGGGGCTACTTTGGTTCAAATGATTACAGGAATGATTTATCAAGGCCCCCAAGTAATTGGAGAAATAAATAAAGAGTTATCTATTTTACTTAAAAAAGATGGGTATAAAAATATAAAAGAAGCTATTGGATCAAATTTTAAATAAAATCGTCTGAACTTTCATTCAGACGATTTGATTATTTTTTAGAAATTTTTTCCCCTAAGTATGCGATTTTGTCGCATGAGGGACAAATGGCCCCATATTTGTCTCCGTAAGGAATTAAGACTACTTTAATTTTTTTGTGACATTCTTTGCATTCTATTTTAACTTTTATCATTTTTGTATGGATTAGATGAACGATTGATTTATTTATATTATATCACTTATAACAAGAAAGTCAAGATTTATAAATAAATTTAAAATATTGCTATAATATAAAAGTCTCACCAAAAGGACGGTTGTGCGATATAATTTCGCTGAATTATGAAAAAAGAAAAAAAATCACAATTAAAGAGAGATAAGAATATTTTGTACACTGGTTTCGGAGATAAGGGAACCACTACTCTTTTTGACTGTAAGCAGCATCGTATTTCTAAAAGCGCCAATATTATTGAATCATTGGGTGCGATTGATGAATTGAATGCCTATTTAGGTATTGTTAAAATATGCGCCACCATTGAACAAGTAAAATTAAAGACGGGTAAGAAAAATATTTCTTTTGATACTTTAATTGGTGAAATTCAACAAACACTTTTTATTATTCAAGCTGAGGTTGCTGGGTCAAAAATGACCACTTCTAAAAAAAGTTTAAATAGAATTGAAAAGATTATTAATGATATTGGAGATATTTTACCACCGATTACTTCTTTTACTATTTCAGGGGGGAGTGTTTTAAGCGCTGAGCTTGATTATTCTCGAACTTTATCTCGTCGCGTTGAACGTCGTATAATTTCTGTAATGGAAGAAGGAAATAGGATTATTGGTGTTAATACTTTAGCTTATCTGAATAGACTTTCTAGTGCTTTTTTTGCCATGTCTCGTTATGCTAATTTTATCCTTTCCATCCCGGAAGATCATCCAGATTATAATAAGAAAAAATAATAAGTAGAGAAACTTTATAAAAGTTTCTCTACGGGGTATAATAAAAAAATGTTTAATTTAACTAAAGAAAAAGAACTTGTTTGGGTTCAGATATTATATCTTTTCGTCATCCCAACTCTTTTGTTATATTTTAAAGTTATCCCAGGTGATTTTCGAATAGTAATGCTTTTTGGAGTTGCTGTATTGATGTATGGAATTGTTAAAAAGAATAAATGGACATATTCGGATTTAGGAATTTTTAAGAAATTTATGAAAGATTTTTATCCCTATGCTCTTTTCACTCTAGCGGGGGTAGGATTTCTTTTTTGGTTGTCAGAAATAGTACCTCATAATCCTTTTTTGAATTGGTGGAAAAATGCCAAGTTTTTATTACTCTTTATTCCTATTAGTATCATCCAGGAGGTTGTTTTTCGAGGAGTTTTAATGAAGTTGCTTAGAAAGGCCTTTTTGAGTCAAACCTTCGTAATTGGGTTAAATGCTGCAGTATTTGCCCTAATTCATGTTATTTATGATAATTCTACCTTTGTTTTACCCATGACTTTAATTGCTGGAATTGGTTTTGCTTGGATGTATTATAAGTATCCTAATTTAATACTAATTTCAATTTCTCATACAATCCTGAATTTTGTTGCTATGGCTTTTGGTTTTTTTGTTATTCGTTAGTAATATTATATTTATGGAAGAAATGAATGAAATTAAAATAATTAAAAAAGTACCATTAAAAGTAAAGAAAGTTTTTTATGGCAGTATTATCCAATCTGTTTTGATTAGTTTTTTAATGATGATTATCTTTACTGTTATTGTTTTCTTTTTGTTATGGTCTCGACGAATGGAAATAGTTAATTTTTTAGTTAAAGAATATAAGTCTCAACAAGAAGTAAGCACTCCAATTGATATTTCTCTGATTGATGAAAAAAAAGTAGACGAAAAACCAACAATTGTAATTCAGGAAGAAAAGCAGACAGAGTCACCTTCTGTGGTTGAAGCAGTGAAAAAAGCTAAACCAGCAGTGGTTTCTGTCGTGGTAAAAAAAGAAGATACAGACAAGAAGGTTAATAGCGGATCAGGGTTTCTCATTTCAGCCGATGGGTTAATTGTTACCAATCGCCATGTGGTTTCAAGCATGGATGCTACTTTCACAGTTCTTCTGAATGACGGGAAAGAATATGTGGCTCAGATTTTAGATAAAGACCCTATTCTTGATATTGCTTTAATAAAAATTGAAGAAAAAAATTTACCATATTTGGAATTCGCTGATTCTGATATTTTAGATGTGGGAGAGACTGTTATTGCTATTGGAAATGCTTTGGGTAAATTTGAAAATACTGTTTCCGTTGGTGTGATCTCTGGTTTATCTAGGACTCTTTTGGCTGGAGACAATGCAGGACAGATTGAATTCCTTGATCAAGTGATTCAGACAGATGCTGCTATTAATAAAGGAAATTCTGGGGGCCCATTGTTAAATATTTTTGGAGATGTTGTTGGAATTAATGTGGCCGTAGTAGAAAAGTCTGCGAGTATTGGATTTTCTTTGCCTATTAATAGTGTAAAGGATGTTATAGATTCTGTTAGAAAAACAGGGAAAATTATTAGACCATTTGTGGGGGTTCGTTATGTGATGATTAGTTCTGATTTAAGTAAGGAAGAAAATTTACCTTTTGATTATGGTATTTGGATTCAAAGAGGAGACGAAGAAGACGAGTTAGCCATAATTCCTAATTCTCCAGCAGAAAAAGCGGGGCTAAAAGAGGGAGATATTATTTTAGAAATTGATGGAAAGAAAATTATTAAGAATGATAACTTTTCTTCCTTAATTAGAGGTAAAAAAATAGGAGATATCTTATTGGTGAAAGTTTATTCAAAAGGAATTATAAAAACAGTGGTGGTTGTTCTAGAACAGGCACCGAGTGATTTGTAGATTTTTATTATAAGATAAATCGTAGTATACTTTATTTATGAATGATGAAAAAAATAAAGAAGTTAAAAAGAGACCATCTTGGGATGAATATTTTATTCAATTAGCTGAGATGGTGGGTACTCGTGGTACCTGTGATCGTGGTTATGCGGGATCAATTATTACTAAAAATAAAAGAATTTTGGCCACAGGATATGTGGGAGCACCAGCTGGGTTGCCTAGTTGTGATGAGGTTGGACATGAAATGCATACTGTAACTCAAGAAGATGGAACCGTTTCTAAGCATTGTATTCGGACTAGTCATGCAGAACAAAATGCAATTAATAATGCTGCTCGTATAGGAGTAGCTGTTGAAGGGGCAACCTTATACTGTAAGATGGTTCCTTGTTATAAATGTGCCCAAAGTATTATTAATACGGGAATTATAAGAGTTGTGGCGATGAAAGATTATCATGGGGGATCTAGAACTAAAGAGATTTTTAAAGATGCTAAAATTGAATTTGAATTATTAAGCAATGAAACGGAAACCTATTCCAATATGAAATAGTATGAGTAATAAAATAATTATTGGAATAACTGGGACAATTGGAGCTGGGAAGGGGACTATTGTTGATTATCTTATAAAAAGTAAGGGGTTTATTCATTTTTCTGCTAGAGAAGATGTTATAAATAAAGAAATAGAGAAAAGAGAGCTTCCAATAACAAGAGACAATATGGTTTTAGTGGCCAATGATTTAAGAAAAAATTATGGACCTAGTTATGTTGCTGAAGAACTTTTTAAGATGGCTCAAGATTCTGATAAAAATTGCGTCTTGGAGAGCTTAAGAACTGCTGGTGAGATTGAATCACTTAAAAAGAAAGGCAAATTCTTTCTGTTTGCTGTAGATGCCGAAAGAAAGACAAGATATACTCGAATTCAAAAAAGAAAGAATATACAAAGTGACGATGTAAGTTTTGAAAAATTTACTGAGCAAGAAGAAACCGAAATGAGATCAGATGATCCTAATAAGCAGAATTTATCTAAATGTATTTCAATGGCAGATTATATTCTTGATAATAATGGAACTTTTGAAGAATTGTATAAAAAAGTAGATGAAATAATCGAAAAATATTTAAAATAAAAAACTCTGGTCTAGACCAGAGTTTTTTTTATTTTATTTTTTTGTAAGTAACAAAATTACAATCGTAAATATTTTTTTCATCTTTGGGATGTTTTTTTTCTGAAATAATTTTCCATTTTGCTTTATTAATCTTTGGGAAAAATGTATCAGCGTCGGGGAATGAGACATTCACATGGGTTATATATAGTTTGTCAGCTTTATCTATGAATAGTTTATATATTTGTCCTCCACCAATAACGAAGGCTTCTTCTGAAGAGGTATTTTCTTTTAATAATTCATCAAGTTCTTCTAATGAATAGACAATATCAGCTCCTTCAACTTTAAAATCATTATCTTTTGTCAGTATTATATTTTGGCGATTGGGTAGTAATCGCCCGATGGATTCGTATGTTCTTTGACCCATTATCACAGGATACCCAGAAGTTGTTTCTTTAAAATGCTTCATATCCACAGGTAGATCCCAAAGTAGGGTATTACTCTTTCCAATTTCATTATTATTCCCGATAGCTGAGATGATAGATATTTTCATAAATTATATTGCTATATCAAATTTTATTCTATCAAAACTTTGATAATTTATAACTTTTGAATCTTCAGATTTCCACTTAAAGATAGATTTCCAATTTTCAGTTTCTATTTTAGGAAGTGGGTATTTTTCAGGATCTCTTGAAAGTTGTTCCTTCGCTCCCTCTAAATGATTTTCAAAAATATGAACATCTGCTAAAAATCCAACTAGTTTACCTTCTTTAAGTCCAGATTCTTTTGCAAGGAGATGGAGTAGTAATGCGTAACTCGCAATATTAAAAGGAAGTCCAAGCATTGTATCAACTGAACGTTGGTTCCAAAGAAGATTTAATTTTCCTTCTATGACAGTTATTTGATATGAGTAGTGACAAGGAGGCAAGGCCATTTCATCAAATTGTAAAGGATTCCAAGCATTAACAATCATTCGACGGTCACGAGGATTTGTTTTCAGAGTTTCGATAACTTTTTTTAATTGGTCTATTCCTTTTCCTTTGTAATCTGAATCAAAGTCTTGATAGGGAGCATTAAAGTGTCTCCATTGAAATCCGTAAATTGGTCCGAGGTCTCTTTCTTCTAGCATTTTTTTCTTGCTTTCTTCGTCATGACCATAGGGAGCTTTTTGTGGTTTTGCCCATTCATCCCATATATGATTATCTTTATCTTGCAGCCATTTTTTATCAGTTCGTCCATTTATAAAAAATTCTAATTCACTTGAAATTAAACGAAGAGGGATTTTTTTTGTTGTCAGGAGGGGAAAGCCTTTTGACATGTCATGTTCAAAAATAGCTCCAGCGATAGTGTAGGCAGGAGTTCCTTGTCTGGTTGCTTCTTTTTTCCCTTCATCTAAAACTTTTTTTACTATATCTAAATATGTTCTCATAATTTTATTATAACCCTAAAGTAAATTTATCACAAAATCACTAGGAGGTAGACCTTTTCTGTTTTTTGCTAAACGTGTTAAAATTGGGGAATGAAAGACAAGCAGATTAAAAAATTGATAAAAGATGAAGAGAAAAGACAAAAAAGTGTCATTAATTTGATTGCTTCTGAAAACTATGTTTCGAAAGATGTCCTGAAGGCTCTAGGTTCAAAATTAACTAATAAATATGCTGAAGGCTATCCTGGGCGCAGATATTATGGTGGTAATGAGGTTGTCGATAAAGTGGAAAATCTTTGCATGGAGAGGGCTCTGGAGCTCTTTAAATTAGAAAAAGATGATTGGCATGTGAATGTACAGTTGCTTTCGGGTAGTCCTGCCAACTTTGCTCTTTATTCAGCGTTGGTTCCATTGGGAGGGAAAATCATGGGGATGAAACTTACTTCTGGAGGACATTTAACTCACGGGCACCCTCTTTCCATGACAGGTAAATTATGGGAGCCTTTACAGTTTGAACTTGATTCAGAAACAGAAATGATTGACTATGAAGCTTTGAAAAAAGTAGCCATAGAACAGAAACCGAATATTATTGTTTGTGGTTTTACAGCCTATCCTCGAATCGTTGATTTTAAAAAATTTCGTGAAATAGCCGATGCTTGTGGAGCTCTTCTTCATGTTGATATGTCACACTTTGCTGGATTGGTAGCAGGAGAAGTTTATCTCTCACCATTTCCCTATGCTGATTCTGTCATGACTACAACCCATAAATCTCTTCGTGGTCCCAGACAAGCACTTCTCTTTGTAAAAAAAGACGAAAGAGGTTTTGATAAAAAATTAGACAAAATGGTTATCCCTGGATTATTTGGAGGACCTCATGAAAATAATATTGCCGCGGTCGCCGTAGCTTTAGCGGAGGCGACCAGACCAGAATTTAAAAAATATGCAAAACAGGTAATTAAAAATGCTCAAGCTTTAGCTGGTGAACTTTCTCGCTTGGGTTGGCATATAATTTCAGGAGGAACTGACTCCCACCTTATTTTGATGGATACCTGGTTAAATGGTGGAGGAATTAGCGGGAAAGAAGCTAGTGAAAAATTAGAAAAAGCAGGAATTATTGTAAATATGAATACAATTCCAGGAGACAGTCGTTCTGTGATGGATCCATCAGGTATTCGTCTTGGAACCTGCGCCGAAACAACAAGAGGTAAAAAAGAAAAGGATATGATTGATATCGCTAATGAAATTAATAAAATTTTAAGAAATAAATAAAATGCCAACAAAGAAAAAAGTGAAGTATAAAGGAAAACTAATTGTAGTAGATGGAACGGACGGAAGCGGGAAAGCTACTCAAGTTGGGTTGTTGGCAAAGAAATTAAAGAAAGAAGGTCATAAAATAAAAATTGTTGATTTTCCTGAATACTATAAAAACTTTTTTGGCGCCTTTGTGGGGCATTGTTTGAGTGAACAGTATTACAAGTTTCTAAATGTTCATCCTAAGATTGCTTCAGTTATGTACGCTGCTGACAGATGGGAATCAAGCGAAGAAATGAGAAATTGGTTAAAAAAGGGATATTTCGTTATTGCTAATAGGTATGTTTCCGCTAATCAAATTCATCAAGGAGGAAAAACTCGAGATACAAAAAGGAGAAATGATTTTCTTAAATGGTTAGATAAAATGGAGTATGAAGTTTTTGGAATTCCTCGACCCGATCTTACTTTATATTTAAGTTTGCCAATTAAAATTGTTTTAGAACTTTTAGATAAAAGAGGAAGTAGTCAAATGAAAAGGGAATATTTAAAGAGGGCAAAAGATGTTCATGAGATGAATGAAGAATTTTTAATAAATTCTCGAAAAAGTGCTCTTAAATTAGTAAAAGAAATTCCTAATTTTATTAAAATAGAATGTGCTGAAAAAGGGAAAATTTTATCTCGTGAAGATATTCATGACATGGTTTATAAAGAAGTTAGAAAGACTATTAAATGAAAATTAAAATAAAAAAATTAAAAGAAACAGCAAAACTACCAACCTATGCTCATCCAGGAGATGTGGGTATGGATTTATATTCTATGGAAACTTTTACTCTTCAGCCTGGAGAAAGTCATTTTTTTTATCATGGATTTGCTCTTGAATTTGAAGAAGGGTATGCCGCAATTGTTAAAGATAAAAGTAGTATTTCTAAGGCCGGACTTCATCAAATAGGAGGAGTTTTTGATGCTGGCTATAGAGGAGAATATAATACTCATTTGGTAAATTTGTCTGATAAACCGTATACTGTAGAAGAGGGAGATAAGGTTAGTCAGCTTGTTATTCATCCTGTTATAATCGCTGAATTAGAAGAAGCTGAAGAATTGAGTGAATCTTCTCGAGGTGAAGGAGCTTTTGGATCAACGGGGAGGAAGTAGTATGAAAGAAAAAATATCAAATTTAATAAAAGAATCATTAAAAAATCTTAATGTGGGAGATAAGAATTTTTCCATTGAACATCCAGATGATTTTAAGAATGGTGATTACTCAACCAATGCGGCTATGGTGTATGCCAATCAGCTGGGAATAAATCCAAAAGATTTAGCTGAAACCATAGTTCAATATATAAATCAAAATAAAATAAAAGAAATAGAAAAAGTAGAGGTAGCAGGACCGGGATTTATTAATTTTTATTTATCACGAGAATTTTTTACGAATGAAGTTTCAAAAATTTTAAAACAAAAAGAAAAATGGGGAAGTAACGAATTATTTAAGGGTAAAAAGGTAATGGTTGAATACACC
The DNA here is from genome assembly GCA_942491275.1 of Minisyncoccota bacterium. GTDB lineage: Bacteria > Patescibacteriota > Minisyncoccia > Phycocordibacterales > UBA9973 > UBA8515. The sequence goes on from CALNZI010000003.1 coordinate 19,792, forward strand.
GACCCTAATCCCTTCAAACCTTTTCATATTGGTCATTTAATGACAAATGCGATAGGGGAATCTATTTCACGAATTGTTGAATTTTCTGGAGCAGAGACAATAAGAGCTAATTATCAAGGTGATGTTGGACTTCATATTGCTAAAGCAATTTATATATTAAAAAAAGATGGTTTACCAGATGAATCAAAATCTATTTCTGAACAAGCTCAATATATAGGAGGGTGTTATTCAAAGGGAAGTAATTTATATGATACAGATGAAAATATTAAAAAAGAAATTGATGAAATAAATAAAAAAATATATAAAAAAAGTGATGAAGATAAAGCTATTTGGAACATTTATCTTAAGGGAATGGAAATTACAATGGAAGCATTTGAAGAAATTTACAAACTTTTAGGCACAAGATTTAATAAAGATTGCTATTTTTTGGAAAGTTCAATGATACATCTTGGAGAAAAAATAGTTCGAGATAATCTGGGTAAAATTTTTAAAGAAAGTGATGGAGCTATTGTTTTTAAAGCTGAGGAACATGATTCTAAACTTCATACAAGGGTATTTATAACATCTCAGGGTTTACCAACCTATGAGACAAAAGAGATTGGTTTAACTGTAACAAAATTTGAAAAGAAAAATCCAGATTTATCTATTGTGGTTACCGCCAATGAACAAAAGGAGTATATGAGAGTTGTACAAAAAGCTATTTCTTTAATACATCCAGAATATGAAGAAAAAATGCAACACATCACTCACGGAATGATGAAATTTGCTGATGGAAAAATGTCATCTAGGGAAGGGAATGTCGTAACAGGTGAGTCTTTGCTCTATGATTCTTACAGAAAAGTTCTTTCTATAATGAAAAATAGTCATGGAGGAAGGAAGGATCAAATTAGCGCTCAAACACAAAAAGAGGTTGATAAAAAATTCGAAAAAGAAGTTATTGAGGTTGCAAGACAGGTTGGAGTTTCTGCTTTGAAATATTCAATATTGAAATCTTCCATAGGAGGAGACATTATTTATGATTTTGAAAAATCTATTTCCTTTGAGGGTGATTCTGGCCCCTATTTACAATATACAGCTGTTCGAGCCTCAGCAATTCTTCGTAAAGCGGAAGAATTGGAATTAAGAATTAAGAGTGAGAAGTTAAGAGAGATCCCAGAAGAAGTTACAAATTTAGAAAAATTAATTTATCAATTTTCTGAAGTTGTTGAACATTCATATAATTTACTTGAACCACATCATATTACTACTTATTTGACTCAGCTAGCTAGTGAATTTAATAGTTTTTATGGAAATACAAAAATTTTAGAAGAGGGGAATGAAAATATGTCCTATCAATTAGATTTAGTAAAAGCATTTTATCAAACCATGAAGAATGGTCTTTGGTTATTGGGTATTGAAACTCCCGAGAAGATGTAAAAAAGAAAAAGCTTACCCGAATTTCAGGTAAGCCTTTTTAATACTCCAATACTTTGGCGGACTTATATTAAGGGTGTGTAATTTTACCCAGTGGACCGTTAAAGTTACGGCCGTCGTCCAAAGCGAAGTTTTTTGTAGTATATCTCGGGTGATGCGTACAAGGCTGGTTAAAAGCCCCCGAGATAATTAGTTATGGGTAGTCCGAAGACAATTTACCTCAAGCTTTATAGGTAAACCCCCGTGAGAATTTTCGGGCGAGAGATACTTAGTTGGGTTTATAAGTCCCTGCTTTTGGCATTCTTAAGTAGAGCTCATTCGGTGACCGAAACGTCAATTGCGTAGTCTTAATAATATGCAATTCATATTAATTATTACTTAAATTTAGTTTAAAGTCAATAACATTGAATTTTTCTTATTTTGGTAGTATTATATAAACACATGCGATGAAGAGGTTATCCCCTTGGAGCATTTGGGAAGAAAGCCCTTGGGCGAGTAGAACCCTATTAAATGAGAAGTCCTGTCAAAGGCAGGTAAAAAATGAGGTGGTACCACGTGTTTCAAAAGAAGCTCGTCCTTGTATAACAATTGAGGTAATTGTTGTATGTGGACGAGTTTTTAATTTATTAGTTAAAAATTATTATTATGGATGCAAAAAATATAAAATCTCAAGCAGCTCTTAGAGAAGAAAAAGTTTTAGAATTTTGGAAGGAAAACAAAATTTTTGAGAAAAGTTTAGAAAAAGAATCTCCCAAAGGGGAATATGTTTTTTACGAAGGACCTCCAACGGCCAATGGTAAGCCTGGAATTCATCATTTGGAATCCCGAGCTTTTAAAGATGCCGTTCCTCGTTATAAAACAATGTGTGGTTATCATGTTCGTCGGAAAGGTGGATGGGATACACATGGACTTCCTGTTGAATTGCAGGTTGAAAAGAAACTTGGACTAAGTTCAAAAAAAGCCATTGAAGACTATGGAATTGCTAAATTTAATAAAGAGTGTAAAGAAAGTGTCTGGGGCTATACAGATTTATGGGAAAAATTTACAGAAAGAATTGCTTTTTGGGTAGATCAAGAAGATCCTTACGTTACCTATCATAATAATTATATTGAATCGGTTTGGAATGTAATAAAAGAAGTTAATAAGCAGAAATTATTATACAAAGATTACAAGGTTGTACCTTGGTGTCCTCGTTGTGGGACGGGACTTTCCTCCCATGAATTGGCTCAAGGTTATGAAGATGTAAAAGATTTATCTGTAACGGCTAAATTTAAAGTAATTGGACAGGAGAATACATATATTTTGGCTTGGACCACAACTCCTTGGACATTACCCGGGAACGTGGCTTTGGCTGTGGGAGAAAAGATTGATTATGTGAAAATTAAAAAGGAAGATGAATTTTTAATTTTAGCAAAAAATAAACTTGAGATTATTGAAGGTGAATATGAAATAATAGAAGAATTAAAGGGTATAGATCTAATTGGGTTTGAGTACGAACCACTTTATCCATATCTAAAAGATCAGTTTGTAGAAAAAGGCGAGGATGTTTCAAAAGCTTTTAAAGTTTATGGGGCTGATTTTGTAACCACTGAAGATGGAACTGGTATTGTTCACACTGCCGTTATGTATGGACAAGATGACTTTGTTTTGGGAACTGAGATTGGATTACCTAAACATCATTTAGTAGGATTAAATGGAAAGTTTTTAGAGGGTACAGATTTTCTTGAAGGAAGATTTGTTCGAGATGAAGATGTTGCTGTAGACATTATTAAAGATTTAGCTAATAGGGGGCTTCTCTTTAAGAAAGAAAAATATGAACACTCCTATCCTCACTGTTGGAGATGTAAAACAGCCCTGATTTATTATGCTCGTGATTCTTGGTACATAAGAATGTCCTCTCTTCGAGATAAATTAATAAAAGAAAATGAATCGATAAATTGGGAGCCAAACTATATTAAAGATGGAAGATTTGGTGAATGGTTGCGGGAAGTAAAAGACTGGGCAATTTCTCGAGAAAGATATTGGGGCTCACCACTTCCTGTTTGGATTTGTGATGGATGTGAAAAAGTAGAAGTTATTGGGAGTGTTGAAGATCTAAAATCTAAGACAAAAAAATCTGGCAATAAGTACCTTGTGATGAGACATGGTGAAACAGAATGTAATCTTAGGGGAGAGATTAGTTCAACAGTTAACAATAAAGATCATTTAACTAAAACAGGAAGAGAGCAGGTTCAAGAATCAGCAAAAGAATTAAAAAATGAGAAAATAGATTATATTATTGCTTCACCTTTTGTTAGAACAAAAGAAACAGCCGAAATTATTGCCAAAGAAATTGGTATAGAAAGTTCAGAAATTATCTATGATGAAAGATTGCATGAAATGTCTGTTCCTATGTATGAAGGCAGAAAATGGAAAGAATATTATTCTGATTTTGTTAAAAATAAAGAAAGTTATCATAAAGCTCCCGAAGGAAATGAATCACCTTCCGATGTAAGACGTCGGGCGATGAGTTTTCTGTATGAAATGGAAGATAAGTATAAAGGAAAAAACATTTTAGTGGTAACTCATGCTGGTCCAGCTTGGTTTATGTATGCAGACATTAAACAGCTTTCCATTGAGGAAATTATTGGTACTGCAAAAACTGAAGAAAGTATTAATTATTTACAAAATGGAAAATATTTAGATTTACCATTTATTCCAGTACCCCATGATGAGGATTATAAATTAGATTTACATCGACCTTATGTAGATGAAATTGAACTGATTTGTGATTGTGGAAAAGAATTAAAGAGAAGTCAAGAAGTTATGGATGTTTGGTTGGATTCAGGAACAATGCCATTTTCTCAAGATCACTATCCGTTTGAAAACAAAAAGGAAGTTGAGAATAGTTATCCAGCTGACTTTATTTCCGAAGCTATTGATCAAACTCGTGGATGGTTTTATACATTGCACGCAGTTGGGGTTTTAATGGGAAGAGGTAAGGCTTTTAAAAATGTTATTTGTCTTGGTCATCTATTAGATGCCAGTGGTAAAAAGATGTCGAAGTCTCTTGGTAATGTCGTTGACCCTTGGGAAATGATGGACAAGTATGGGGTAGATACACTACGTCTTTGGATGTATTCTGTTAATCAACCAGGAGAGTCAAAGAACTTTGATGAGAAAACTGTTAAAGAATTACACAATAAAGTCTTTAATTTACTTTATAATGTTTTGGCTTTCTATGAGCTTTATAGAGATAAAGACCTAGAAGATAACAAAGAAGTAAAAAGTGATAATATTTTAGACCAATGGATTTTAGCTCGGCTTAACCAGTTAACGGAAGAAGTTACTAATAATTTAGAAGAATATAGATTACTTGAACCAGTACGAGCTATTCGCGATTTTATTGATGAACTTTCAACTTGGTATGTTCGCCGTTCACGAGAAAGATTAAAAGAAGGAGAAAAAGAAGCTAAGGAAACATTGTATTATGTTTTGAAAACATTAATGAAACTGATGGCTCCATTTGCCCCTCTTTCTTCTGAAGATATTTGGCAGAAATTAAAGATAGAAGGTGATCTTGAAAGTATTCATTTTGCTCAATGGCCAGAATCTAAAAAATTAAAGGATGAAGTGATTCTCAATGAAATGGAAAAAACCAGAGAAGTTGTTACTCTTGGTTTACAAGCAAGACAAAAAGCGGGGATCCCAGTTAGACAACCACTTAAAGAGTTAATAATTACAAATTACGAATTAGGTAATGATTATGCAGAGATAATAAAAGAGGAAGTAAATGTTAAGGAAGTTGTTTTTGAAAAGGGAGAAGAATTGAAAGTTGAAATAAATACAGATATAACCCTAGAACTCAGAGCAGAAGGGCAATATCGTGAACTTGTTCGAGCTATTCAGGATTTAAGAAAGAAAAAAGAACTCAATCCAAATGACATTGTTGATTTGGAAATTCAAACCAATACTGACGGTCAGGAATTTATAAATAAATTTGAAACAAATTTATTAAAAGCTGTGAATGTAAAAGAAATAAAAATATCTGAGACTGACGGAGATGAGATAAAAATTGATGAACTAGTATTTGTGATAAAAATAAAATGATATTAGGGCCTCAAACATATGGAATAGTCATTGTTTATAAAGAGGAAGAAGAAAATTTATTTTTGGTTTTACAAAATAATGACGCAGAAGGTTCTTGGAGTTTTCCCAAGGGTCATGTGGAGGGGATTGAGACTCCCAAAGAAACAGCCTTGCGTGAATTAGAAGAAGAGACAAAGATAGAAGAAGTTGACTTTCTCGATGTTCCATTTATTCATGAAGAATACGACAGAGTCGGGAGAGATGGAGATAAATATCACAAGAAGAATGATTATTTCATTGGTTTTGTTAAAGATAAAAAAGTGGTAAAACAAGATGAAGAAATTTACACTTATAAATGGGTAACATTTAAAGAAGCTATGGATATCTTTACCTATGAATCACGAAAAAAAGTTCTAAAAGAAGCTCAAAAATATCTAGAAGATATGGTAAAATAAGACTATGAAGAAAGTCTTTATAATTCATGGATTTGAGGGGATGCCCAATGGAGGATGGAACCCTTGGCTTGAAGGTAAATTGGCAGAGAAGGGTATCTATGCCTGTTCTTTACCTATGCCGGAACCCAATAATCCAAATGTTGACGAATGGGTTAAAACAATTTCAATGGCTGTTGGAAATCCAGATGAAGATATTTTTTTAGTGGGACATTCTCTGGGTGTTCCAGCAATACTTCGCTATTTAGAGACTCTATCTTTGGATACAAAAATAGGAGGAGCTTTTCTTGCTTCCGGGCCTCTTCGTATAATTCCTAAAGAAAATTTTGAACCGGTTAATAATTTTCTAAAACCCTCTTTTAATTTTCCTTACATTAGGGATGTTTGCAATAAATTTATTGTTCTTCATGGAGACAATGATTCGGTTGTTCCTTTTAAAGATGCAGAAGATTTATCCTTTGACCTTAATTGTGGTTTGATTTCTGTTCCTGAGGGGAAGCATTTATCTGGAGATGAAGGATTTTTTGAATTTCCCTTATTACTGAAAGCTATTGAAAAAATAATTTAAAATGCATCATATATATCACACCAATGGTTTCATATTGAGTTCTCGGAATACAGGTGAAGCCAATAAGGTTTTTTCGATTTATACTCGAGAGATGGGTTTAATTAGAGCCACAGCCCAAGGCATTAGACTTCATAAATCAAAGCTACGTTTTGCCTTACAGGATTTTTCCTATGCACGGATTGATATAGTTAGAGGTAAAGATATTTGGAGAGTTACTTCAGCTTCTAGTATGAATTCCTTTCCCTTTGCTCGATCAAACAAGCAATCTCTTTTATTAATAGCTCGTGTTAGTAAATTATTGGAACGTCTTTGTCCGGGAGAAGAAAAAAATGAGAAAGTTTTTAATGATTTAATTCAAGTTTTTCTTTTATTAGATGATGTCAATATTTCCAGGGAATCGCAGGAAGCATTGGAGTTACATTTGGTATTGCGAATTATGAATTCTCTCGGATATATTGGAGATTCAACCATGATGGCTAACTACATAAGCTCAGACTTTGATCATGGTTTAACGGAGAAATTACTCCAAGAAAGACGATCCATAATTACCCATATTAATAAAGCCTTAAACGAGAGCCAACTATAATTTTTTGTGATATAATAATGGTTGTATGTTAGAAAATAAGCCGAGTAAAATTGAAGATATCAAGAGTCACCTTTATAATCGTGAAGACAAATTTGCTGGGCGTCGTTTTGAAGGAGAACTACATAATGTTAAATATAAAGTTTCAGATGATTGGTCAGAGGAGAAGAAAATAGATCAACAAAAAGAAGATATGAAAAATAAAAAATCAAAAGTATCAATATTTAAAATCTTTTTTATTGGTGCTGTAATTTTCTTTATTGCAGCCATCGGTCTCGCTTTTTATAAATTCTCCACAGGAGGAGTTTCCGTTTCAAATGAAAATATTGATATTAATATTATAGGGAATGCTTTTACTAAGGGAGGAGAAGAACTACCTTTAGAAATTGAGATTGTAAATCGTAATAATGCTAGCCTAGAGTTAGTTAATTTAATCATTTCATATCCAAGTGGAGCCAGTAATGATATTGCAGACATTGTCCGGCTTCCTCGTGATTCAGTGGGTACAATCAATGCAGGAGAAACCGTCATAAGAAATATAAAAGTTAAATTATTTGGTGAAGAAAAATCTATCCGTAATGTTTCCATTGATTTGGAATATCATCCTGAAGGGTCCAACGCTATTTTTACAAAAGAAAAAGAATATCCAGTCACAATAAGTTCAGCCCCTTTGTCTTTGTTTATTGAAGCTCCTGAATCAGCCACAACCAACCAAGTATTTTCATTGGAAGTTAAAGCTATGTTGAATTCTTCACTACCAGAAGGTAAACCCACTGTTTTAGAAATGTCATATCCTAATAATTTTATTTTTGAAAGTGCCATCCCAGAACCGGTTTTTAATAATTCAATTTGGGACCTATCTTCTCTTGATGTTACAAAACCAGTGACAATTCAAATTAAAGGAAGGCTTTTGGGGCAGGATGGAGATGAGCAAGTTTTTCATGTCTATGCCGGAGCAACAAATCCAAATAATCAATCAAAAGTAAATGTTGTTTACAATTCTTTAATTCATTCAATGTTAATAGAAAAACCATTCTTAGAGGCAAAGATACTCGTCAATGGTCAAGATTCACCAGTTTATACTGCTTCTTCTATAATGCAATCGAACGAAGT
>CALNZI010000004.1:0-67799 GCA_942491275.1 Minisyncoccota bacterium
TTCCATTCACGCCGTCGGCACCGCGTCTATGGCCTTCTGCACCGCGGCCTCGGCCAGCAGCTCCACCGGATCCACCACCGGCAGCGGAGAGTCCTCGATCGCCATGATCAGCGATGCCTCCGAGCACCCGAGAATCAACGCATCACACCCGCGGTCGGCCAGCCCCGAGATCGCATCCAGCACACGGCTCCGCGATGTCGCCCGCACGCGGCCGTAGATCGCTCTCGTGAAGATGATCCGGTCGATCTCCTCCACGCCAGCCTCATCCGGCACCAGCAGGTGCATCCCGCGCAGCCCCAGCGCCGTCTGGTACGTCGATCCGAATGTCACGAACTTTGTTCCGATCAGCCCGAGGGTGCTGCACCCATTGGTCTTCACGGTCTCCGCAACCAGATCGATCATGTTCAGGAACGGAATCGGCGACCGGTGCTCGGCCATCGGCACCGCGTGATGCAGCGCGTTGTCCGGCAGGATGCAGAAGTCCGGGCGCCCGCGGTGTGCAGCGTGTGCGCCGACTCGCCGAGCATCGCCGCGATGCCCTCCCAGTCGCCCGCATTGAGCTTCTCGACGTACGTGGCGAATGGCAGGTGTGCAGCGACACCGTGGGCCGAAGGTCAGGACGCTCGATCTCTGACACCCGCCGGCCAATGCGTCGATAGCAGAACGCACTGCCCTCCGGGCTGGCCGCGACAATCCCGATGTGCTTAATATCGAGAACCCCGGACTCCATGGCGGGATAAAGTATTTCTTCTACCATTTTGTTTAATCGGTGAATTTCATCTATGAAAACAATATCTCCGGGAGCAAGATTTGTTAAAATTGAGGCCAAGTCTCCAACCTTTTCAATTGCAGGACCGGAAGTTATTTTTATTTGTCTTTTTGTTTCTTTGGCAATTAAATGAGCCAAAGTTGTTTTACCAAGACCTGGTGGTCCATAAAATAAAATGTGTTCAGCTGGGTGGGCTCGCTCTTCTGCTGCTGTTAAAAGAATCTTTAGGTTTGTTTTAATATTTTCTTGACCAATATAATCAGACCAAATATTTGGACGTAATGTTTGGTCTAAAAAGATCTCATCTTTAGTTGTTTTTGGGGTACTTGACATTATTTTTTTAGTATGCTATATTCTTTTCAGAACTTACATTAATTTTTTAACAACTTAATTATACCCCGTAGTGAAATTTAAAACAAAAATTCTACTATAGGGTTATAGCATTTATGTGAAGAGGACATAAATCTCTAAGTAATCGGCCCCGTGCTCTATATTTGTGCGTAGGACGTCCTGGTTCCGACTGGGTCTATCCTGTAATCATCTATTACTTTGCTAGCGCATGCTTTCAAAGGATTATTTAGAGATTTATGTTTTTTTCTCGCCCTATTGGCGAGTCGCCGAAGAGGCGACTTTTTGTTTTTGAATTTAATTCTCGTAAAAATCAACAACACTTCCAACTTCTTCGTAGGAGGTGATTCCTTTTAAAATTTTTAGAATTCCATCTTCTTCCATATTTAGATACCCTTGTTCAGCGGCAATTTCTTTGATCTCTCTTTCACTTGGATTATTTGGAATTATTTTTTCAATTCTTGCGTCATTGTGGATGGTTTCAAAAATTCCAAGACGTCCATGGTATCCAGTTTTATTACATTCTTCACAACCATTTGCTTGATATATCTTAATTTCTCTATTCATATCCACTCCATATTTAGAGAAATCTTTATTGTGATTTTTTGCATTTTCGCTTACTTTTTTGATAATACGCATTTCTTCTTCTGTAATTTTCTTTTCTTTTTTACAGTGCTCACATAATTTTCTAACCAAACGTTGAGCGATAGAAAGAGATAAAGCCGAAACTAAAATTTTTGGATTCACATCAAGGTCTATAAGACGGGGAATAACACCAGCAGCATTATTGGTATGCAATGTTGAAAAGACTAAGTGGCCAGTTAAGGCTGATTCAACCGCAATTTTAGCTGTTTCGCTGTCTCTAATTTCTCCAACCATAATAACGTCGGGATCTTGACGTAGAGCACTACGTAATCCTTCAAGGAAGGTGTAACCACTATCATCATTTGTTTGGGTTTGATTGATTCCAGGTAGGTGATATTCAATAGGATCTTCAATGGTGATAATATTTGTTTCCGTTGAATAAATTTTTTGTAAAAAAGAATACAAAGTGGTTGTTTTACCGGATCCAGTTGGTCCAGTTAAAAGGATTAAACCATTTGGTTTTTTTATTTCCCTTAGAAATAATTCAAATAAACTAGGTTCTATTCCTAAATCTTCTAATTGAACACGGATTGATTTTGGATTAAGAATACGAAGAACGATAGATTCTCCATAAGCTCCAGGCATAAAGGATACACGAAGACTTATTTCATCCTGATCAAGGAAAATACTAAAACGTCCATCTTGGGCTGTTGTTGTAGATGTAATTTTTAAACCAGACAGCAATTTGATTCTTGAATTTAAAAATTTATGAATATCTGGAGGTAGTTGAGTTATTTCTTGAAGAACTCCATCAAGACGAAAACGTAGGCGCACCGCTTTTTCTTCTGGCTCAAAATGAAGATCAGAGGCATTAAGAGAAATAGCTCCAGCTAAAGCCATTTCAAGAATATGAGATGTTGTATGAAGTTTTCCTTTCTCGATTTCAGTTATAGCTTTTTTTATGTCATCTATATTTTTGATCCCAGCCATCATTTTTTTTAAACCTTCTCCAGAAATTTCAATACTTCCAGCTTTAGATTCTGAAGCATAGGAAAGTTCTTCATACCTACTCCAAACTTTTTCAAGGCTAGAAGTTGAGGCCATATAAAAATGAATTTTATAACCCTTTTTTGTAAAGTAATCACTTAATTCTTTTAATTTATCCTCTTTTGGTGATTTTATGGCTACATGGAGATCTTTCCCAGATAGTTTAAATGGAGCAATTCCCTGTGCTACGGCTTCTTTTTGTGTAATAGAACGAAGAGCATCATTATCTATTGGAATATTATGTAAATTTACAGGAGATATACCATAGCGGGGCATAGCCAGCGCTTGTATTAAATCCTCCTCCTCTTTTTTTTGCAAATCATTAAGGCTTCTTTTTTGTTTTTCATCATCAAATTGAATTGTCATGCTTTTATTATAACTTAGATATTAAATAAGCCCAAAAAACAAAACCTTGACAGAAAGGTGACTATATGATTTAATTTAAACAAATGTTATGGTTTTTAGGGTTTTGTTTGCTTCTCATTTTCTGGGAGTTAAATAAAACTCTAAAAACTAAATTATGAAAACTTTGAAAATTTTTATGTTACTTATGGTTATTGTAATCATAAACGGTTGTGCACAATTTAAACAAGTTGTACAGCAACCCAAACCCAAAAAAGAAATAAAAATATTAAAGGATAAACCAATTCCTTTTAAGGAAAGTTATTTTCAAAAAATTATTTCTGACAATCCATCTTTATTTTATCAAAAATTAAAAGATTCAACCTCATTTTATAACAGTACCGAAATTGTGTTAGAAGGTGAATTTTTCAAACAATCTATTTCTTTTGAAGATAGAAAGATTTCTTTAGTTGATAATATTACAGATGTGAGAAAAATAGTTCCGCAGTTTACGCCTGGTGGTATCATTGAAATAAAATTTATTTCAACTGGAAAAATGAAAGCCGTTAAGGTTTCATTTTCTAAGAATGAAGCAACCTATGAATTTTATTTTTTTCGTGTAAATGATGGACGGTTTATTCTAAGTGGTAATGCAACCTTAATTTTTAATGGTCGTAAATATCCAGTTACAGCAACCGCAACCACATCTGAGGATTGTTTTTTGTTATTTTATCTGAATTATAAAAAAAATAAGATTGAGATAAGAGAAGAGGCTAAGGGATGGGTAGAAGAAGGGTGGAAAGAATATTAATTTTCACTTAAATAAATTTAAAAGTGCTTCAATTGAAATTGGAGCTCTTTTTTATGATAAATACTAAGGGTTGACAGATGTAATCAGTTGTGATATGATATGCTCAAATGTTAATTTATATATTGTTGTATTTGCTTCTTATTTTTAGGAATTTTTGGATGTAAATATAACAATATATAAATTTAAAAAACAGAACGATGAAAAAACTTACAATAGTTTTGATTTTAACTCTAGGTTGGTTAATTTCAAATGGGCAAACAAAATATCCACCCATAAAACCTTATATGGAGAATGACTACAGTATCTCTCAGGTAAAAATATTTGCTAAAGAGAACACTAAACTTGCCTCAAGTTGGAGGAAAGAACTACTTATCTTAGTGAACTCGGGTTTAATGAAATCTGGCGAAAACTTTACTGTGAGCAAAGAAGACATAGATTGGATTTTAGATAATGTTATCTACGAAAGAAAAAAACTTTTTTCTTTTAAAAATTCAAGAAATGTTCTTGAGTCAGTATCTTTTTATCCTGACAAAGATTTTGATGGAATGGTTGGAGTTTTTAAATATGGGAAATGCAGTCTAGTTGTTTTTAAAACGAGATGCATTAACCTCTTAAAGGTTCCAGTAGAAATTATTGAACCATTTAATCCCGGATCTTTCTCTTTGCAGGAGCAAAATGTGAACGATTGGGAATATGTTGTTCCTAAAAAAATCTCTGGAGAAGGGAAATTGTCTACAAATTTTGAACTTGATTTATATCAAGATCGAGATTCTAAAAAAATAATTCGAAAAAAAACCTGGGTTGGTAAAAACCTGGGTTGGATAATTCCAGCAGTAGGAGTAGCAGGAACCTCTATTTATTTCTTACTAAAAGAAAAAAAGGGAATGACACCTGATCCTAGGACTATGCCACCAGGCATAGGAATTGTTCTAAAGCTTTAGATCTTTTCAAATAAAGTAAATAACCTAATTTAAAAAATTATTCAAAAGAATAATCAAAAGAAAGGTTGTTTTTAAAATTAATGGATGATATATAATTAATTATATATCATCCACTTTCTTAAGTCTTTAAACCGTTTAGTTTGAAGGTTTAAAATTGTAAAATTAATAGAAATATAGATTTTAATACCTTGACTTATCTATAAATTATGATATAATATATAAATAAGATTAAATTATTAAACATTATTAAATTATATGAAAAATTATATGAAGAAAACAATATATTTGGTCGTGCTTGGAATTGCATTCTTGGCCTCTTTTGGGCAAGTAAATGCAGCTTGGAATACCTATGCAACTGATTGCCCCAATTCACTTTCAATAGGGAACTATACTACTAGTGAAGGTGTTCAAGATGGAAACAATGGTTGTTGGACAAAAAAAAGTGTTTCTGCCGATGCCGGACAGACAATTAATGTGGCTGTTTATTATGATAATACTAATAGTACGGATGCAAACAATGTTGTTATTAATTTAAATCAATCTCCGTCCTTTGGTTCAAAAAGCTCTAGTCATTCTTTCTCTGGAAATCTAACCTCTAGTGTAGGGTCTTTATATTTAAGTAGAGTTACTGCAAATCTTTCAGCTTCAGAATCTTTAACCTTCAGTCAAGCAAAATGGTTTAAAAATGGATCTTCATATGGATCTTATCTTTCTAATGGAAATAGCGCTCTTTATGGAGGACTTTCTTTGGGAACTATTAGAAAAGGTGATTGGGGAACTGTTGTTTTCTCTTTTGTTATAAGTAAAACAGTAATTATTCCAAGTGCTTGTAAAATTGATAATTTTTCAGCAAGTCCTACTACTATAAACAGTGGTTCTTTTTCACGTCTTTCATGGAATACATCAGATTGTGATTCAGTTAGTCTTTCAAGTTATGGAAGAGTTAACAAAGATTACTATAAGAATGTTTCACCAATAGAAGATACAGTCTACACCCTGACTGCTTCCGGAGCCTATGGTTCTTCTGATTCAGAAACAGTTGAGGTTAAGGTTAATCAACCACAAGCTTGTACAATAGATAAACTTGAAGTTACACCTTCCTCAATAAATAGAGGTCAGTCTTCAATAATTACCTGGAAAACAAGTAATTGTAATCTTCTTACTTTTTCAAATGACACCAACTATGGCAACCTACAAGGACAATTTGAACTTTCAGGAAGCAGAACAATTTCTCCTGAGCGTGACACCATTTTTTCTTTGAATGCTATTGGACCAAACAATAGTCGGGATTTTGATTTTACTAAACTTACTGTTACTCAACCACAAGTTTGTGAAATAAATAGTTTTACTGCTGATGGTTCTTCTTCTACTACAATCACAAAAAATGAATCTGCAACATTAGACTGGAATACAACTGGTTGTGATAAAGTTACAGTTTACCCAACCCTAGGACAAGTAGAACTTGTTGATTCAAAAGATGTTTTACCAACAACAGACAAAATATATACAATAAGTGCTTATTTAAATGGAATACTTCAAAAAACTAAAACAGTTAGAGTCAATGTTATAAATCTTCCAAATCCAATTTGTAAAATAAATAGTTTTACAGTTAATAATTCTTACTCTACTAATACCACAATAAATAGAGGTACTTCTGCTGTTTTGTATTGGGACACTAAAGATTGTCAGAGTGTGGCTATTTCTTCTTTAAATATTAATAATAGAAAATCAGGGAATGAAACTATTTCTCCTGATTCAAATATTACTTATACATTAACTGCTGTTGATCAGTTCAATTCTCCTCGAGAAAAAGAAGTTACTATTACTGTTAATCAACCAGGGATTATGGAAGGAAACATTCAAGCTTCTCCTTCAACTTGTCAAATCCAAGCAGGACGTTCCAATTGTGATACAACCTTAACTTGGAGTACTTCAAATCCTGAAAAAACTTCAGCTGTTACAAGTAACAATAACACAATCGCTAATGGAAATTTTGGGTATAAGAATGTTTTAGTTTCTCAAGGAGATCAAACTTTTTATCTTTATAATAATTCAAAACAATTAGATTCAATTACTGTTTCAGCTACCTGTGAATCGGGATCAAATTGGAAAGGATCATCTTGTGTAAAAGAAACAAACCCTGTTTATAGTTGTTCTATTTCAAGTTTTAAAGTCAATGGAGTTACTTCAGCCACAATAACAGCAGGACAAACTGCTGCGTTAACTTGGGCTTCTGATCATTGTGATTATGTTAATATTACTCCTGATGTTGGAGAACAATTAGATCCAAACGATAGTCATCCTATTTATCCAATAATAAATACCACCTATAGAATAATCGGTTATAACTCTCTGGGTCAAAGTTCAAGTAAAACTGTTTTCATTAAGGTTAATCCCGTTATAAATCCAACATATAGTTGTAGGATTACTAGTTTTACAGCTGATGGTGATTTATATACCACAGTAGAAGAAGGAGATGATGTTAATTTATCTTGGGCAACTGAACATTGTAATTCTGTAAATATTACCGATGTTGGAACTGGCTTACAGTTCAATGGAAGTAGAACAATTTCTCCATCTTCCACTAGAACATATAAGATTACTGCCAGTGGAAATAGTAGCTCTGTTTATGGCTCAAGATACTCAAATATAAGTCGTACAGTGAGAGTTACTGTTGTTCCAGCCACAGAAGAAAGATATTCTTGTTCAATTACACGATTTTCTGTTGATGATTCTCGTATTGAATATGGTGAAGATACAAGACTTAGATGGGACACAGATGATTGTTATTCTGTAAACATTTCAAATATTGGAAGTGTTTCTAAGTCAGGAAGTCAAAATATTTATCCTTCAGGGTCAACCAGCTATGTTATTACCGCCTACGGTTCAAATGGTTCACGCCAAACTCGATCTCTTTATGTAAATGTGGATGGCAATAGATATTACCCACCAGTTTATCCTCCTGTTTACCCTCCAGTATATCCACCAGTTTATAATAATTGTTCAGTTTTAAGCTTTACCTTGAGCCAAAATTATATTAATAGTGGCTCTCCTGTAACAATGTATTGGAATACAAGTAACTGTAATTCAGTTAATATTTCAGGAGTGGGAAGTGTTGCTGCTTCAGGAAGTCGTATTTTGTATCCTTCCGGAACAACAAATTATACTTTAAGTGCCTATGGTTCAAGTAATGGAACTCAAACTAGAACAGCTTCGGTTGTTGTAAGTAATGTTAATCCGAATCCACCAACACCAATTTATAATAATTGTGCTGTAACAAGTGTTGCCACAAACATTACTCAAAACACAGCAACTGTTAATGGCTTGTTCACAGATTCAAGTTCACGCAGTAATGCTTACTTTGAATATGGAACAACTGTTAATCTTGGACAAAGAACTTCAGCGGTTTCATACTCAGGAAATACATCATTCAATCAAAGTTTAACAGGACTTGCGGCTAATCAGATTTATTTCTTTAGAATGGTTTCAAACTGTCAAAATGGTGCCGTTGGGTATGGATCAATTGAAATCTTTAAAACTCTCGGATCACAAGTTGTTAGACCTATTATAATTCAAGGAACAACAGTTGTTGGATCAGCTTCTCCTATTATGCTTAAAATAGAAGATCGCTATGAAGCAATTGGTAAAGGAGACATTATTGATTACACTGTAACCTACAAAAATATTGGAAAAACAACTCTAACAGATCCGATTCTTCAAGTTATAGCTCCAAAGGGCATTAATATTATTAATGCTTCAAAAGGAAACTATGCAGCCGACACAAGAACTTTGACAATTAAATTAGACGACCTGAGAAGTGGAGAAGAAGGAATAATTTATGTTCAAGGAGAAGTGAATCTAATTCCAGTTAATACTCAACAAATAGTAACAACAGCATTATTGGTTTATACAAACACCAATGAAGCTCAAGAAAATGCAATTGCCTATGTGTTAAATATTCCAAAAGTGTTCAACAGCAACTCTCTTGGAGCAGCCGCTTTCTTTGGAGGATTATGGGGATTTGGTCTTATTGGATGGTTATTGATAATCATACTAATATTACTTATCATCCTTATTGTCCGCCGATATTTTTACTACCCAGATGGAAGTAGAAATAATAACTAATTAGAAATAAAATCCCTCTTGGTTCAATCCAAGGGGGATTTTATGTTAATATATGATTATGAAATCTTTTACTTTAAAGGAAATTAAAGAAGTGGCTAAGAATCTTTTTAATGATGTTGTTAAAAAGAAAAAAAATAAAGCCATGGTTATTTCTTTATCAGGTGAACTAGGGGCAGGCAAAACGACCTTGACTCAAGAGATAGCAGGACTACTTGGAATTAAAGAAAAAGTGGTTTCTCCGACCTTTGTAATAATGAAAAGATATGAAACCACCAGCCAAGATTTTAAGTATTTAATTCATATAGACGCATATCGTTTGGATAGTAGCCAGGAATTGTTGGCCCTTGGTTGGAAGGAATTAATGGAAAATGAGGAGAATTTGGTTGTTTTGGAGTGGCCGGAAAGAGTCCCAGAATGCTTGGAGGATAACGTTTGTAGGGTCATTTTAGGCCATAGGGACGAAAGGACCAGAACCATTGAAACTCTGCTATAATTAGAAGGTGAAGGAAAAAATAAAACCTAAAAAAGAAAAATTAGTTCTTCTTGATGCCCATGCAATTATTCATCGGGCTTACCATGCTTTGCCAGAATTTATGAATTCTAAAGGAGAACCAACTGGAGCGATTTATGGAATAGCTACCATGCTTTTTAAGATTATTACAGAATTAAAACCTGATTATATTATTGCTTGTTATGACTTACCTAAAAAAACTTTTAGACATGAAGCCTATAGTGATTATAAAGCTGGGAGAGCTAAGTCCGACGATGCTCTTGTTTCTCAATTAATAAAATCTAGAGATTTCTTTAAAGCTCTATCTATTAAAATATACGAAGCCGAAGGCTTTGAGGCCGATGATCTTCTTGGAACTATTGCTAAACAAGTTACAAAAAAGAAGAAAAATATTGATGTGGTTATCGCTTCTGGAGATATGGATACTCTTCAATTGGTTGATGATAAAAATGTTTTTGTTTATACCCTGAAGAAAGGAATTAATGACACAATTTTATATGATGAAAAGGCCGTAGTAGACCGTTTTAAATTTAAACCAGAGTATTTACCGGATTATAAAGGGTTGAGAGGGGACCCTTCCGATAATATTATTGGTATTAAGGGAATTGGAGAAAAAACAGCTACTATTTTAATTTCAGAGTTTGGTTCATTGGAAAAGATGTATAAGGTTCTTAAAAAAGACCCGGAGTATATTTCTAAACTAGGAATTACTCCTCGCGTTTTAAATCTTTTGAAAGAAGGAGAGGAAGAAGCTTTATTTTCTAAAACCCTAGCAACGATTCGTCGCGACGTACCCATTACTTTCAAAATTCCTAAAGATGTTTGGGAAAAAGAAGTTAAAGTTGAAGAGGTGGCGGACTTTTTTAAAGAGATGGAGTTTAGAAGTTTACAGGGAAGATTTTTAAATTTGTTTAAAAAAGAAGAAGGTAACCATTTAGACAATTTTACAGAAGAAAAAGAAGTTGAATATAAAGAGGAAGACAAAATTAAAATAACCAAAGCCCAGATTGCCTATTGGCTTTTGAATTCAGAAAAAACCAATCCAGATTTAGAGGAAGTCGTTGATTATCAAGGAAGTAGTAATTTAGACGAATCATTGGAATTATTAGAAAAAGAGGTTGAAAAACAAGGCTTAAATTACGTTTACAAAGATATCGAAATTCCAATTATTCCCATAATTAAAAAAATGGAAGAAAATGGTATTTTAGTGGATGCTAAATATTTAAATAAATTATCAAAGAAATATCACACACTTTTATCTAAACTAGAAAAAGACATTTGGGAATTAACAGAAAGTGAATTCAATATAAATTCACCGAAACAATTAAGCGAGATTCTTTTGAAAGATTACAGCTTTCATCCAAAGGGATTAAAAAAAATCCAGGAGGTACACTTTCCACTCGAGAAAGTGAATTAGAAAAATTAAAAGACATACATCCAGTTATTGGAAAAATTTTAGAATATCGTGAGTTACAAAAACTGCTTTCAACTTACATTGATACAATTCCAAATGCTATTCATGAGGATGGTCGTTTGCATGCAAATTTTATTCAAACAGGCACAACCACAGGACGCTTCTCTTCAAATAATCCTAATTTACAAAATATTCCAACCAAAACAGAAAAAGGGAGAAATATTAGGACTGCTTTTGTCGCGCCAGAAGGAAGTGTTTTGGTTTCTTTCGATTATTCACAAATAGAACTACGAGTAGCAGCTCTAATGTGTCAAGATTCATTTTTTATAGAAGTTTTTAACAAAAGGGAGGACGTTCATTCGGCTGTGGCCATGAAAGTTTTTGGTGTTAAAGAAGAAGAAGTGACTCCGGATATGCGTCGTCGTGCCAAGGTTATTAACTTTGGTATTTTATACGGCATGGGCGTGAATGCTTTGAAAGATAATTTAGGCACCGACAGGAAAGAAGCTCAAATTTTTTATGATAATTATTTTGCTCAGTTTCCAACCATCGCTGCTTATTTGGAATCCATTAAGATTTTTGCTAAAGAGAAAGGATATACTTTAACTCTTTTTGGAAGGAAAAGATATTTTCCTGGAATTAAATCACCACTTCCTTTTCTTAGAGCAATGGCGGAAAGAATGGCTATTAATGCTCCCATTCAGGGGACAGCTGCTGATATAATAAAGATTAGCATGAAAAAAGTTGATGAAGAACTAAGGAACGCTAAAATACAAGATGAAGTAAAACTTGTTTTACAGGTCCACGATGAGTTAATTTTTGAAATAAAAAAAGATAGGGTTGATCAGGCTGTGGAAATTATCAAAAAAGCTATGAAAAATGTTATGCCTATTGAGTTTTTGAATGACCTTGAGTCAGTTCCTTTTGAAGTTTCCTTTGGAATTGGTAAAAATTGGGGAGAGTTAAAATAGTGGCATAAACTCACAGTCAGTGATAAAATTGATAGTATGGAGAATGAAGTAGAAAATACTAATACAAAGCAAAACCCTCCTTCTGGCAAGGGTTATATTCACTTTGTTTTATCACATGCTTATACTATGTTTCTTTTTTCCGTTGTGTTGGGCGTTGTATTTGATATTGTTGTGCCCCTTGATATTTTTTCCAATGAAATTTACCAATATGTGGGGCTGCTGATGATATTCATTGGATCATTCTTTGTTTACTGGGCTCAGTTTTCTTCTAGTAAGGCTGGCAGAAAAAGAGACCTAGAAAAATCAAACTTGAATTTTCATCAAGGCCCTTATAAATATCTAAGACATCCAACTCACTTCGGACTTTTTGTTATGACTTTGGGTTTGGCTTTTATTATAAATTCCCCCTTCTCTATTTTTCTTACTATAGTTGCCCATGTAATTATAAAATTAGTTTTTATTAAAAAAGAAGAAAAATTGCTAGAAAAAAAATATGGAGATTCCTATCTTGAATATAGGATGAAAAATAAAAAGAAATAATGATTTATATTTTAGTCGGCAGTGACTTAAAAAAGAAAACTCTTTACGTAAAAAAACTTTCCGGAGATCAGGATCGGGTTTTTTTGTCCTACGATAATATTACAAAGGAATTACTACAGAATTATGCCAATAGTAATTCTTTATTTGGAGAAGTTCCTGTTATTTTAATTGAAAATTTAATCGGAGAAGGGGATTTGGTTTTTTCTCCTGAAGAATTGGAAGAATTTAAAAATTCTCAAACCACTTTTATTCTTTTGGAAGATAAACTATTGATGGTTGATGAAAAAAAATATAAAAAATACGCGGAAATTGAAAAATTTGATATAAAAGAAATAAAAAAAGTTCCAGTGAATAGTATATTTGAAATTACAGATTCTTTTGCCCGTAAGGATAAAGTTAAAACTTGGACTCTTTATTGCGAAGCCGTTGAGGCTGGAGTGGGGCCGGAGTCTATATCTGGAATGCTTTTTTGGAAGATTAAAACAATGATTTTAAATAATAGTAAAGCTTTTCCCTTGGATGTATTAAAAAAACAATCTTCAGAATTAGTTTCACTTCATCACAAAGCCCATAGAGGAGAAGTTGATTTTATTGTGGGCCTAGAGCAGTTTATTTTGGATTCTTTAAGTTAACTCGGATAGAGAAAAGAATAAAAAAAAGCCTGGAATAAAAATATGGGTGTGGGGGAAAAGAAAAGGCTTGGAAGTCGAACCTCAAAATTTGAGAACCGGCTTCCAAGCCTTTGAGCTTTTAGAAACAAAGAACATTATACTTCTCTATCTTAATAATAAGTATAAATAATGAACTAATTTTTCTGTCATTAAATAATTTCGTATTTTTTTAACCCTTTTCATTGAAGGGGGACAATTGAATATTTTATGACATGTAAAAACAACTTGCGTACATTATAACGCTCAATTTACATATTTGCAAAGAGGGTTGGGGATAACCCCCACCCATATTATTTATGTTAATTTGGCCAAATATATTCTAAATTATCGGGTTCTGTCCAATTAAATTTTGAATAATAAACAGGGTCTTTTCTAAGTAAATTAGATTTATGGGCAGAATGAAAATTTCTTTTACCCAGCCATTTAGGGTATTCAATATTACCTCTAATTTTTTCTTTAATCATGTTGTTTTTGTACCCTCGTTTTTCCCATTCAATAACACACAAATTGAAATATTCTTTTAGAGCATTAGGATGGTCCTTCCACATTAAAACAGCAGGATGATTTCTCCATCCTTTGGATTCGGTTCTATTTAAAACTATATTAAGAATTTGATATGCCTCAACTCTTTGTTTGCCAAGTCTTCGGTAATCTAAAACTTCAACAGTTTTTTTAAAACTTTTGTAAGGTAAAAATGTTTGCATTTTATTTATTTAAAAAGGTGATAGTCAGCTGCAATATTGTAGCAAATGAAACCCATAGTAAATAGGGTATTTGAATATAGCTGATCCATTTAGCATAGGGGAAGATGGCTACCATTGCCCAAACAAGAGTAACAAAAACAAGGATAATGTCAATTGAGGCTAAAAAGTTGTTTTTTAATTTAAATTGTAAGTATGTAAAGATTAAATTAAAGAAAATGTTAAGGATGAAGGGTAGTGCTATTGCGAAAGATATTTTCCCTTTGAATAGCATGTGAAAAACCTTACCAAAAGAAATGATTATTAATACATATAAAACAGACCATACTGGTCCAAATAACCAAGAAGGCGGCGCCCAGGTGGGTTTAATTAATTGTAAATACCAATTTGAATTATCCATAATTAAATTATATCATAATCTCAGGACGACAAGCTTAAAGTTCCCGTTTCTTGGTTTATCGTACTTGTCGTCAGGAATAATTTTCTCGCCGTCGCTCTAAAATTTTCACGACCCTGCCTCGCCTATTTTTTCTGCTAAAAAAATTATGGCTCCGGCTCGGACAAGCTAAAAATCCCCAGCAGTGGGGATTTTTTACGCTTGTCCCCAGAACAGGAGATTATTATAACCATATTATCCGACAAGAGTTATATGGAGGGGATGTACAATAAATTGATTTTTATTAAAGCGTTGCAAAAGGAGAATTTATAAATAATGATATAATTAAATAGTATGAATACAATTACAATTGTTAGCTTATCAATAGGATTAATGGGATTAGTAGCAACTGGAATAGGAACTTATTTAACCTATATTTCGTATGTTAATCCCATTATTAGATTTAATAGATTTTTAAAAAAACCAAAAAAATGGGAGAAGTTTGAGGGTGTTGATTTTAGTAAAGATGTTTATAGATGTAAAAAGTATCCCAATTTTCAAATAATAATAGATTGGAATAAGGAGGTTTCAGATAATTTTACAGAGGAATGGATGAGTTTTTACCCCGATAATGAAAATAATGCCTCATATCATGTTAAGTTTGAAGTTAATGGAATGTTATTAGATAAAGAATTATTTGTTAGTTTAGATGCACATAGATATTTTGTTCCTGTTCCAAGAATTAAAAGAGACGGGGATAAAAAAAGTTATTTTTATGACAAGAAACAAATTAATATTTCTAACATAATAGGTAGATATCATTCTAATGAAAAAAACATAAATGAATTTGTTAAAAATCAAAAAAAATTAACAATAGAAGATATGCCGTCAAGCTTTCTAAAATTAAAATTAAGACAACTCCGATATTTTTGCTTTAAATAATGTATTTATGTTTGTATAACGGCAACTTTACATAGATTGAGGAGATAAATCCTTTTCTAATTTATTTTTATATTTATCAAATTCTTGGTCAATAACATTTTTACAAAGAACTTCAATATGACCAATTTTTTCAAGTTCCTTTTTGATATTTAATTGTTTTTTGGCAAAAGTGACACTGCCAGCTATTGTTATTTTCATAATTTATATATTAAAACTTAACCTCTTTCCCATCTCCAATAAATTTATAATCACCATCTTTAACAAGAAAACCTTGCCCATCTCTTAAAAATTTAACAGGGTATTCTAAATCCTTTGTTTTTTCTTTGTATTCTTCTTTTTTATCATCTGTGTAATGAGCTTGTATAACAAAAGGTACCAAATCTAATCCCCTCAACATCTCTTTTGAAGGATTTTCAGGAATACCAGAACTTGATTTTATACTAATTCCCATAATTGCAGCACCAGCACTGGTACCAATATATACTTTTCCTTGTTCCAGAAGTTCTATTAGAAGTTTATCAAAACCATTTTCTTTCATTGCGTTTAATAAGTAAAAAGTACTACCACCATCTATATGAATTATATTTTTATCCTTAAAAAATTCTTCTAATTGTTCTTTATTTTTTCCTTCAATATCTATTTCTTCAAAATTATAACCATTTTCTCTTATTTTATCTTTAACATTTTCCATAAACAATTTAGTCTTTTCATCTCTTCCTTTTACTGCAGTATTAACATAACCAATTCTCATATCCTCCTTTGAAATACCAGTTAAGTCATAACCATATTTCAAAAGAAAACTTAAATCTGACGCGAGTATGAGTTTCATATTATTTTCCCCAATTATCTAATAATTCTTTTGAATCTATTGTCTTTCCATACAAATAAGGGAAGACTCTATTTTTGAGATCTTTAGAAATTCTTTGGTTTTCTTCACTATCGGTTGCCTCTATTAAGTCTTTTAACATTACAAAGTTAAAACCTAAAGAAAAACCAACAACTACAGTAGAAAGAACACACCCTCCCGTGAAAACACCTGTCATTATTAAGTACTGAATACCTTTCTTTTTTAATGTTTCTTCTAATTCAGTTTGAGAAAAAGCATCATAGGTGTTTTTTGTAATAATAATATCTCCTTCTTTGGGTTTTATTTGATAAAATTCTTCATCAAAACCAGTTTTATCTTCTGAGTAATAAACAACATCAGGGTCAGTGTATAATTCATTCATATTGTCTCGTAGGTGTTCTTTGTTCCAAGGAGAGAGATTCACAAATACAACTTCTCCTTGAACTGTTTTTCTATAATCTTCAATAAAATCTTTTAGTTTGGGAACCATTTCTCTTATTTTTGAAAACCTAATATTCCATTCAGGAGTTTCACATTTTTCATGAACACAGCTGTTAACCACATCTATAATTATTAGAGCTGTGTTATCTTTGTTCATTTTTGGGTATATTTTCATATTATTTTATGTGTTCATGCACTATTTTTTTTAATTCAGACTCATCGGTGAATACAAAGGCTTTAATCTTGACTTCCTCACTAGCTTTTACATTTTCTTCTTTATCATCAAAATATAAACATTCTTCTGGGTTTAAGTTGTTTTCAGATAAAACTAATTTCCAGGCTTCTAGATTAGGTTTAATAAAACCTGTTTGCCAAGAAAAATAAGCTTTATCTACAACTTTTTGCATCCAAGGATAATGTCCATAATGCTCTGCTCTTTCTTTAAAATTGTTTGAAAGCATAAATATTTTAATTCCTTTTTCTTTTAATTCTTTTGAAAAAGATATCATTTCTTCCGAAGGATATTCTTCTTTAAACCAATAGTTCCAAAACTTTTCTTCATTTAAATTTAAGTTCCATTTTTTAAATAAAGGCTCCCAATATGTAAAAGCTGGTTTTGAATTAGGTTTTCTAACTTCTCCCATTATTTTAAATAACTCAGGTAAAAAAACAGAAGTTGGTATATTAAAATCTTCCTCGAATCTATCTCCTAGTTTTCTGCTTTTTATAAATATTCCATTTAAATCAAAAATTATTGCTTTTATCATATTATTCTTATTTTATTAAAATTTTTACCAACTAAACCTTCAATTGAAATATCTTCAAAAATAAACTCTGATTTTTCTAATTGAGAAGGGGAAAGGACATATTCAATAAATTCATCATCTTTCTTTTTTAACACACCAACTCCTGGCCAAAACTTCGCTACAGATGTTTTAGTGGTTCCCACCGGAATACAATTATCCATTTTTATACAAAAAACTTTTATCTTTTCTTTTGTATTGTTGTATGCACGTCTTTTTGGAAGTGTATAATATGCTTGATGTAGTAATTCAACTTTTTCTCTCCAAAGAGGGTCTTTGTCTTGACCAGGTTTTAACCGAACATTTAATTCAACCATTCCTCTGGTGTGATCATTTAAAACTGGTAATCCACCAAGTTGATTTTCCATTTCCGAAATCTTTTCTTTTAAGGTTTCTTCAAATTCCTCAGTAGTATAATGTGAACTAACTGGAGTTAGGCTAAATTTAATGTTTTTTGGTAAATAATTTTTAAGAAAATCAAAAATCATATTTAGACTTTTTGCATAATCTTCCGTATCTTTTTTAGGGATATTATTTATTCTCTCAACTATTACATCATCAGAACTAAAATCAAATAATATCCCAGGTTTGTAAACTTCTAAAATTGGTTTAAGCCATTTCACGTAATACATTAAAGTAAATAACTCCGCCCAATCTGCCTCAGGAGTTTCTTCTAGTCGCCAAAGCTTATATGCCCCAAAAGGGAAAATTAATTTAATTGGTAAGTTGTTTTTTATACTATTCTCAATTACCCCATGAATTTGTGGTATATATTCTAAATTTACGCTAAATTTTCTAAACTTTTTAGACATAAGTTTTTTAAAAATATAATCTGTTAGGTCTTTATCAGAATTAAAAGAGACCTCTGTTTTCTCAGTAGATCTTAATTTTTCTAATTTTTTCTCAATAAATTCTTGTGCTTTCATAGAGATGTGGGTAGGAATTGAACCTACGATGTTTACTTTGCAAGTAAATGCCTTACCACTTGGCTACCACATCAAATTTATTATATCAGAAATATGCAATCGAACGTACTGTCTGTTTGGTAGGACCGCGAGTATATTTTTTAAGTTTGTCGTCACGAGTTACTAAATATTTTGCTCAATAAATTCGCAAAATATGTAAGTACTCGCGACCCCGGCTCGTGGTTTTGTCTGCTGACAAAACATCACTGCGCCTCGGACAAGCTAAAAGCCCCTAGCAGTAGGGACTTTTTTAACGCTTGTCCGCCCGGTAGGAGTCGAACCTACGACCATCTCCTTAAAAGGGAGCTGCTCTACCAACTGAGCTACGGGCGGATATTTATCATCCAATTAACCAAAAATACCATATTTGTGTAATAAAATCAATAAAAAGTACTTTAATTTTAGATATGATATAATTTAAATATGAAGGTAACTAAAACTCCAAAATTTGATGCATTTTTAGATAAAATATTAGCTGACCTTGTTCCACATACTAGGGTTTGTTTTGATTGTAAAAAAGAATTTAATATAGAAGAAGAAGACATTGAGTTTTTTAAGATTTTTAGGGTTCCAGCTCCGAAACTTTGTCCAGATTGTCGTCAGAGGAATAGGCTCGCTTTTGCTAACTATTCAAATATATATAAAAGAAAATGCGATGTTCCCGGCCACGAGGATGTCATGATTTCATACGTGGCTCCAATAATGCCTTGGGTTACCTATGACTATGAAACATATTATTCTGATAAATGGGATCCACTTTCCTATGGACGAGAAATAGACGATGAAAAAAGTTTTCTGGAGCAATATTTAGAATTATTAAAAGTTGTCCCCATTGCAGGGGTTCGTCGTGGAGCAAATTCTATAAATTGTGATTTCAGTTTTTACGGCAAAGACATGAAGGATTGTTATTATCTTTTTGGAGGAAGACGATCGGAAGATATTATGTTTAGTTCTTCTATTTATAATTCAAAGAATGTAATGGATTCCTATTTTCTTCTTGACGTGGAGGGAGCTTTTCAAAATATTATAACCAGTGATTGTTATAAAAATAAATATGCTTATTTCTCCTCGAATTGTGTAGAATCTGATTTTATTTTTGATTGCAGAAATTGTCAAAATTGTTTTGGCTGTGTAAACCTTAGAAATAAAAATTATTGTTATTTTAATCAACAACTTACAAAAGAAGAATATTTAAAAAAACGAGCGGAGATTGATTTAGGGGATAGAAAAACAAATGAAGAATATCAAAATAAATTTTGGAATTTTGTGAAAGAAAACCCCATCAGAGCCACTAGAATTTTAAAATCAGAAAATTGTGTAGGTAATGACATAAAAGAATCAAGGAATTTGTATAATGTTTGTCAGGCTGATAATTGTGACAACATAAGACACGCGGCTTTTGCTGTTATGAGCTTGAAAGACTCTATGGATATAAATCATTCCGGTGGAGGGGGAGGAAGACTCTATCATTGCCAGAATGCTGGGACTAAATCGTCCGATGTTAAATTTTCTTTTTCTGTCAAGGAATGTTCAGAGTGTGAATATATGATTTTTTCTAATAATTGCCAGAATTGTTTTGGTTGTTCTGGCATTAAAAATGCTTCCTATTCAATTTTTAATAAAAAGTACGAACCCGAAGAGTACTGGAAAAAACTTGATGAAATAAAAACTAAAATGTTAGAAGATGGAACATACGGGGAGTTTTTCCCAATGTCTTTTTCTCCAATTGCCTATAATAGTTCCTTTGCCCATGTGATATATCCAATGGCAGAAAAAGAAGCCAAAGAAAGAGGTCTTTTCTGGCAACCTGAAAGTGACGTGGATATAAAAAATTTAAAAAGCATTGAAGCAAGTGAACTACCGGCTAATATTAATGATGTTGATTATGATATTTGCGATGTTGCTATTATCGGAGAAAAATCAAAAAAACCCTTTAGGTTGATAAAAAGAGAGATTGATTTCTATAAACAAAATAAAATTTCTCTTCCTACGGATACCCCTTATCAGAGGATGTTAGATCGTTTCAAGATTTTAAATAACTTTAAAATTTTTGATGAAATTTGTGATTCTTGTGGATTGTCTATAAAATCAGCTTATTTAAAAAAGGATGGATATAAACCATATTGTGAAAAATGTTATCAAAGAGAGGTTTTGTAAAGAGGTCAAATTATTATAAATATAAGTAGAAAAATGATATGAAAATAATTTTAGTGGATGCAGTTCATTGTTTTGTTTCAAAAGAAGGAGAGATTTTTGATGATATGTATAGACTACTGGAAACATATGTAAATAAAAAGATTATTCTTACTGGAGCAAATGATGAGCAATTTAAAAAGTTTGGTTTAGATAAAATGCCCTACGAAGTTTTTACACTAAAGCATGATCCAGAAAAAACTGATCCAGAATATTATAAAATTTTCTTAAATACATATAATTTAAGTAAAGATGATGTTATTTATTTTGAACATGACATGGAAGCCATGAAGAGTGCGCAATCTGTGGGGATTAATAGTTATTATTATGATAATGATAAAAAAGATTTAGAAGGCTTAAAAAACTTTTTAGATGAGAATTTGAAATAAAAGAAATTATGTTATAATAGTTCCACAACTAAATATTAATTATCAAGAGTATGGAGATCCTCCTTCGTATAAACTACGGACGGAGAGCGAGCACTGGCTCGATGACCCATCAGCAACCCTCATTTATACGAGTAGGTGCTAAATCCAGCCCGATAAAGTGAAAACTTTATTCAGGAAAGATAAATGGAAGTAGTTTATCTTTCCCCATTATGGGGATTTTTTATTTTCAAATTTACAAAATGCTTAAAAAAACACCACAACAGAAAGAAGATACAGTCATGGTTTTTGTCATGATGTGGCCCATTTGGGCGGCAGGCCTAGGTCTTTTGTTTTATATAGTTTTTTAAAGAAAATTTTAGGCTTTATGATACAATTTAGTATATGAAAAAAATAGATGCAGTTTTAATACTTCCAGATATTCGTAGTGCTATCAATGTGGGAGCTATTTTTAGAACTGCAGATGCTGTGGGGATCAATAAAATATTTCTGACGGGTTACACTCCACGACCAACTGATAAATTTAATCGGATTCAAAAAGATATTGCTAAAAGCGCTCTTGGATCTGAAACTTGGATTGACTGGGAGTATAAAAAAACTCTCACCCTTCTTTTAAATAATTTAAAGAAAAAAGGATATGAAATTATTGCCCTTGAGCAGGATGAAAGAGCAGTGGATTATCGTAAGCTTAAAATATCCAATAAGGTAGCTTTTATTTTAGGACCAGAGGTTCTAGGTTTAGATAAAAAGATATTGGATAAGTGCGATCAAATAACTTACATTCCAATGTACGGCAAAAAAGAATCCCTCAATGTGTCAGTTTCCTGTGGAATTGCTTTATTTAAAATTTTGAAACCTTAGTTGCTACTTCCGAAAGTATTTATTTCAGTTGTTGGTGGCCAAGACTGGTCCTCAATAATTTTTTCTTCTTTTTCTCCATTAGGCCCCCCTGTTAGTATCCAAATGATAAAGAGAGCCAGGACAAATAAAAGGAAAATGGTTCCAATTCCCAGTCCCCCCAATATGTCTTTTTCTTCTTTTATTTCTGCCATTTTAAATAATTATGAATTAATAATTAATAATTACGAATAAAAATCAAAACAGTTTTTGGTGAAGGCTACAAAAATGAGCACTCCTACCATTAATAACTTTTCTAATTATAACACCAGAACACCTCTTTTTGCCACATTTTTCACCTTTTCTCTGATAGGCGTTGTGTTTTCCTTGAAAATCGCCTTTTCCTCCATCTATATTTCTATAGTCAGAAGTTGAATCACCACCAAGCTTTATTCCTTTATTGAGGACTTCTTTCATGGACTTAAAAAGGAGCTTTATTTGGGGTAAGGGGACATTACCGGGCTTAGACTCAGGATGAACTCCAGAAAGCCACAACATTTCATCTGAATAAATATTACCAATTCCAGAAATAACAGATTGATCCATTAAAATTGTTTTTATTTTTCTGTTCTTTTTTGTATCTAATCTTTCTCGGAATTTATCTAAGGTGAATTTAGTTTCAAGGGGTTCGGGCCCTAGCTCATCCAGTCCAGAAATTTTATTGTTGATATCTTCAGTAGGGAATATGGTTACTTTCCCAAATTTTCGAGCATCACAGAAAACTAAATGATTATTTTTTGAAAAAGAAAAGACTGCGTGGATGAATCGGTTATAGGGGTCATGTAATTCTTTTCTCTCATTTTTTGCTGGTTTCCAACTTACTACTTGTTGCTTGCCACTTATTACTTTTTCGTATCTTCCAAAAATAAGATGGCCGGTCATTTTTAAATGAATTAAAATAGTTTTTTTATTATTTAAATGAATTAATATATTTTTTGCTCGCCTTTCTACTTTTAAAATTTTTACACCAATTATTTCTTTTTTGAATTTTTTGAAGAACAAGTCATTTTTTATAGTATTCTCAAATTGTTTGATTGTTTGGTTTTTTACAGCTAAATCGGTCCAAACATCCAAAATAACAAGCCCCGGAAGGACTTTTTTGAGACCGTTTACTGTAGTAGTGACTTCAGGTAATTCAGGCATTTAAATAATTAAGAATTGTTTAAAAGACGGAGAGCTTCTTTGATTCGATCATTGGTTCCTTCTATTTCTACAGGAACTTTTTTAAGTGCTTCGCGGGCTTCAGATTGTGAATAGCCCAGAGATTTCATTGCTTCAATAATATCACTTTCGTCGCGGAGAGTTCCCGGAGTACTGTCATCTTTATATGCCAGCAATTTATCTCTCAATTCGATAACAATTTTTTCAGCAGTTTTTTTACCAATACCGGAAACTTTGTTTAAATAGGTTGTGTCACCGGTAGCGATGGCTTTCTTTAATGTTTCCACGGGAGCCACTCCTAAGGTAGAGAGGGCCGATCTTGGTCCAATTCCTGAGACATCCAGAAGTAATTCAAAGAAAGACATTTCTTCTTTGGTTATAAATCCATAAATATCAATTGAGTTTTCTCGAACGGCTGTATATGTCCAAAAAGACACTTCTTCTTCTAAATTATAATTGGTAAGTGTTTCTATTGTAGAAAAAACCTTATATCCAACACCACTGACATCAACGATTAGAAATTTTGTATCAATATGTAGAATTTTTCCTTTTAAATAAGCGATCATATAGAAATAATACCAAATATTGCCCTTTTCTGCTATTTCTGGTATTCTTTAGTCGTCTCAGTCAATAACATTAATAAAAAGTTTAACTCGTAATTCGTAACTAAAAATTCGTAATTACTTAAAAATAATATGCCAATTACAAGATCAGCAAAAAAAGCTTTACGTGGATCCCTTAATAAAAAAGCTGCTAATGACCGCAATAAGAAAGCAGTTAAGGAATCTATTAAAAACATTGAAAAGTTAGTAAAAGAAAAGAAAAAAGATGAAGCTAAAAAGCTTCTTCCTGAAGCTCAAGCTGTTATAGATAAAGCAACAAAAAAGGGTGTTTTAAAGAAAAATACTGCTTCACGAAGAAAAGCTCGACTTTCAAAAATAACAAAATAATAATTTAAACCTATATTAAATATATGAAAAATGATCTATTATTTTTCTATGGACTTGATTGTCCTCATTGTGGAGAAGCTGAAAAGATTGTAAATGATCTTATTAGTGATGGTTTTGATATAAGAAAATTAGAAGTTTGGCATAATGAAGATAATGATAATCTTCTGGAAGAGTTAGATAGTGGAGAAGATTGTTGTGGAGGAGTGCCTTTCTTTTTTAATCAAAAAACAGGAAGTAAAATTTGCGGAGATGCTCCCTATAAAGAAATAAGAAATTGGGCAGAAGGAAAATAAATAAAAAACCTCACATTGCGTTGTGAGGTTTTTTATTATTTAGGAAACTAGTTTACTTCAACGGCAACTCCGTCTGTCATTTTATCAGAAATAGCATTCATGTAAGCATCTTTTTTTGCTTGAATTTGTTCGGGAGTCCAATTCATCATAGCTTTATGATTTTGAAAATAGAAATCACTTTTTTTCACGGAATGCATTTTTCCATAGCATGAACCTAGGCAAAATGCGATTACGATTATAACTGCCAATATTAACCATTTAAATGAATGACATCTATTTATCATCGGGCAACGCAATGAACACATTTTAGGACAACACTCTATTCCTTTTTCGCAACATCTTTTTTCTTCCATATCTTTTATATATTTTAAATTATAAACCTCGACTGAGGGTATTATAGCATGGGAGCCCTTTTAAAGTTTAATGGATTCAGAGGGGGTCTTTAATGTAGAATTTTTTAAATAGAAAATTGAAACAATTAATATAAGAGTAAGAATTATTCCCATAATTAAATAGGAAGTTGAATAATAATACTTGAGAACTAGGAATCCCATAGTAAGGCTGGTTATAGCTCCAAATATTTTTGTAATAAGTTGATTTACAGACAATAGAGTAGCTTTTGATTTTGAATTTTTAATAAAATCGAGGTTGTATTGACTCCCAGCAGAAAGTAATCCCATTGAAAAAGTATTTTGAGCTATAAACAAAGAGGCCACTATCCACATATTATTAGTTAATCCGATACCCAGGAAGGATAGGGAGTAGACTAAGGTTTTCATAATAATAAATTGCTTATATGAGAGAGTTTTGTGTATCCAGCCGTTTAATAAAAGAAGGCCTGATATAAGAAAACGTGAAGTAGCCCAAAGAAGACCAAGTGAAGAGATTGAAAAACCCACGATTTCTTGATAGGGGTTTTTAAAACCGGCGGTGGCTCCAAAAATAAGTCCAGAAATAATAGATCCTATTAGGATATATCTGACCCAACCAACATTCCTCCATTCTCTAAGGGCTTGTTTGAAATTATGGAGACTAATTTCTTCGACATTTTTTTTAATTTTAGGGCTAACTAATAGAAGAACAGCAAGAAGTCCTATTACATCAACAATAAGTGCAACAAGAAAAGCTAATTTGAAATTTGTTTCTGCTATGTAGGGAAGTAATATTATAAAAATGATTGGAACTGCAAATCCGAGTGATTGAAGTCTTCCCATAATAAATGCATACCTTTTTTCTTTGCCAAGGGCAGTAAGAACGTTGTGCATAAAAGCATTATCGGTACCACTATTGAAGGCAAATCCCATTGCTAAGAATATTGCACCAAGGAAAAACCAAGGGACACTGCTTGCTAATACATAACATGATGTTGAAAGGATGAATGAAATACGAGCAAGAAGTAAAGCCTTCTTGTGACCAATTCTGTCAGAGATGTAACCGCTGGGTATTTCAAACAAAAAGCCGACAATTTGTCCTAGCGCAGTGAGCATACCAATTGTTTTTGCCGTAGCGTTGGGCATGGTCAGCAGGTAAATAGTCAAGAACGTCATGTATGTTCTTTTGTTTGTGATTTTATGAATGGCAAATTTCCAAAGATTTCCCTGTAGTTTCTTCATTGCTGGAGTATATCAAAAATTGGGAATAAAGATAAGGATGAGTATTGTTATTCTTTTTAAATAAGATTTTTGATATAATTAATAATATGAAAATAAAAGCACTTTATCTTGGTGATTGGTTCCAAAGGACTCAGTTACATCTTTCTGAGATTCATGATTTTCTTGTTGATAAATCCTCCCCATTAAAATTAGATTCAAAGCTTCTTGAACAAAATAAAAAATCTTTAGGCGTGTTAGATGTACATTCACATATAGGTAGACTCAATTCACTCGAAATAAAGACAAAACTAAATATTGATTTTTCAATTTATGAAGACGGACTAGTTCTTTTTCGTAAATTAAATATAAAAAACCTAGAAGAAGATAAAAAAGAGTTAGCTGACTTTTATAGAGGACCATATTCAAAGTCCATGGCACATCTTTTTAGTCTTGGCGCTCCAATACCAAAAGATCTTACAAAAGTACAACCAATAATGCCATATTTTATTGTGACCGAAGGAGCATCTAAAGAAGAAATTTCTGAAATTTTTAAAATAACTAAAAATGATGAATACTTCGATAAAACTTTATCGGGTTTTGATTTATATAGGGGAGATAATATTTATGTTATTAACCAAAAATCTATTAGCGACAAAGCGCTCGAACGATTTATTAGTGAGCTAGTTTTTTTTAGAGAATTTAGAGGTCAATTACATCAGTATTTAAATTTTCATAGAGTTATTTGGGAAAATATTAGTGATGTGAAAGAAAGAGGTTTTATACGTGGAAATGATATTAAGCCCTTTAAATCAAAAATAGAAAGTTATGAAAAAACGATAAATTTAATAGATACACGCATTAATCAAATGGGAGTATATATAAAAACTAGAGGAAGTATTTTAAAGGATACTCCAGAGCTTCTTGATGCAACAGATAAAGTTTTTAACTTTCAACACGAGACACTAGAAGATTCATTGTCCTATGTTAAAGAAATATGGTCTATGACAAAAAACTATGTTTCAGCCACATTAAAAGTTTTCAGTGATTTACAGGCTAAAGTTCTTGATAACTCTGTGAAAAATTTAACTCTTATTACAACTCTTGGGGTAGGAGGAACTATCTACAAACTTTTAACAGGGGACCCTTCTAAAATTTCTTTTGGGGGTCTCACTATTTTTGTTGGAGTAGCAGCCATTTCCTTGGTTCTAATATTCGTACTTAAATATATACATGTATATAAAAAATATAAAATTAAGGATATCACTCCGGGTAATAATATTAAATAGACCCAGCTTCAATTAGGATGATAATTTTTACAAATATAAACCTTAATAAATAAGGTCTTTATGGCTAGTGAATTTGGTAGGATCGGCAGTAGCCTTATAGGTCATTACATGACCAGTACACCTTTTCCATTCGCGAGTACACTCACAAGGAAAAGGTCTTCGATTCCTGCACGCAAGCAAAGCAGTTTGCTTGCTCAGGATCACAACAGAAAAAGACTAGGTTTACCTAGTCTTTTTCTGTTGTGAGCCTGATAGACCCTTAATTGAACGGGACAAATTGACAAGATTTACATCCAGTAATAAAATTATTAATGAGTCCTCACTAGACTTTCGTTTGTGTAGAGAATTAAATAAGAAATAGTATTTAAAATAGATATTATTTGTAAATTTCGATGTTTTCCAAAATGTAATCATCGTTTTCTTCGCATACGATTCCAACGCTATATCTAGCACGTGTAAGTCCAACATAAAACTTAGCTCTAGCCTCGTCTGAGAACTTATGATCATGATTCTTCATCCATTTTATCATATCACTCGTTGGATAGATAAGAACTCGATCAAATGATAACCCTTTTGACAATCCAAGATTATTTACAGTATATTTTAAATTAATATTTTTTGTTAAAGAATTCCATCTTAATTGAACTGGATTGTACGTCTCTAGGTATTTCTTAATATTAGTATTCTTAACTAAAAATATTCCATCATGACCAGTAACACTATCTTGTGCAGAAAAACATGGTTTAAAAGTGCTGTATAGCTTGTTTGAGTACACACATATTTTCTCATTACATCTGTGTGAGTGAGAAAGTGTATGATTATCTATTTCAAAATTAATATTAGAACATTTGTCCTTTATAAACTCTTCTAATAATCCATTTCGGTATTTTCTGTATTTACTTTCATTGTGAGTCAAATAAGTTACTTGTCTTGGGTCACAAACCATAATTAGATTCACTGGGCTCTCTGATAGCAGTCGTATAATATCAAGATCATATCCAGCTAAATCTTGACTTTCATCAATAAAGATATTTGGGTAGATATTAATAAGACGATCAATAATCTTCCCTTCAGATTTTTCATTAATCTTAATAACAAGTTTTGAAAGTTTGTCTGAGTATATCTTTTTATTGTCTGTAAAATAGTATTGATTAAAGTTGCTTTCTCCCCAAAATACAGGGAAACCCTTTGGCGTTTTGTATCTAAAGCCAGATTGCTTATTTACTAGTAACATTCCATTAACATGAAAATCAAACAAAACACTTTGGTAAGGTTTAATACCGTGTTTTATCAATAGAGAAAACCATGTTTGAATTGTGACGTTTTTTGGTATATAGCCATTTATTTCAATAAATTTACTCCTAATTTCTTGCTCATTAGCCTCTGTAAATGTTGTAATTAGTACAGGATCATCTAAAATTTCAAGAGCCTCTTTAACAAGAAGTGTTGTTTTACCAGACCCGGCTGCAGATATTATCAGCTTATTTCCCATAGTTTTAAATTACATCCGAAATATAACTGGGATAATTAATTTTAATTTCGGAATTAAATATTTTTAAGGCACATTTAGTTTTGTTTTGATACATGTATTGAAGAATCTCATTGTCATTTACAAACACTGTTTCAAACACCTCATTTAAAGTTTTAAGAGAATTTGCCTTTAGTATTTTAGGTTCAAGAGTATTATAATTGAATGCTCTCCCGTTAATAAGTAAATCTCCCTCATCAATTGTATAATCAAAGGAAATATTGATATGTGGTTTGGCTTTTTTCCCAATGAAATTTCCGTATTTCTTTTTGATTGCTCCTATACTCCAATCAGTATCTGTAATAACAATCGTAGGTTTTTCAATTTTATCAGCAATTTCAAGAAATCGTAAAAACGAAGTACCAACAGAGATTACGTCAACACCGTTTTCAATTGGGAGCTTCCCGTCGTATTTATCAGCGTATGCTTTTTGTACAATAAGTTCATCAGAATCACCTTCAACTAGTATTGCTTGTTTACATAGTATTAACCTTAAGGTGTCATAACCTGATAATTTTTGAAAATATTGAAAAGTTTCTTCAGTTAGTTCAGACAATCTAGTAGTTTGAGGATTGTTAAGTAAAATTAGACTATCTAAGCCTAATTTATTTGCCACAAAACTACTATGAGTAGATATGATAATCTGCTTATTTTGCCCCCCTGTCTTTAGCTCATTTATTAAGTAATTCAATCTTGAATGAGACAAATGATTCTCTGGTTCTTCAATAAGTAAAACGTTAGCTTCTTGAATTTTTTTATGATTTAAAGCTAATTTGGTTTTTATAATAGATTGTTCTCCTTTTCCTAAATGATGAAATGGTATTTCATCTAAGTATGTAACTAGTGAATTTTCCCATGCATTTTTAGAAGAAAGTTCCACGGAGAGTTCTACTTTTTTATTTGATATTTTTGAGTCTGTTTGTATTTTCTCATTGATTGCTTTAATTGCCTCTTCTTGCATGAAAAAATCTTTCATCTTACGATGTGCTTGAGAGACATTTATTACTTCTTCGGGTTTCAAAAAATCTTTAATTATTCTGCTGATATATATATCTGAACCATTTTGATTACGATTATTTACAGAATCAATTAATGCTGATTTTATAGGAATTAACCTAGGAGTAATTTTTTCATCTCTTGCGAAGGACTCCCAATAATAATGATAGTATTCTATTGGTAATGAGCTTATACTTCCCTCCTTCAATAAAAACTCGTACTCTTCTTTATACTTTTCATCAAATTTAATTTGGAAGGTAAGTCCTAATAAATCAGATTGTTCACTATTCTTATTTCCTCTAAGAAAATGAGGAGAATCTCCTGAGAAGTAAACCTCGATGCTAATAGATGGTGGAAGGACACCTTGACCCTCCTTTATGTTTTTAAGATACTCTGCAACTATCTGGTTGTTAAATATACATTGATTTAATTCATTGTAAAAATATCTACCATTAAACCAGCCAGATAATGCAAGATGGATCGCTTCAATAATTGTTGATTTTCCAGCTTCATTATCACCAGCAATAATATTTAACCCTTTCTCTAAAGAAAGGCTAAATTCGTCGTAGAAACACTTAAAGTTTTTGATTTTAATTTTCTCAATATGCATTTGAGTGATTTTGGTTTAATCTGATTGGTAATGATATAAATTATATCATTTTCTGAAAGATAATAAATATGTGGGTAAAATATGCAAAACTACATACACAAAAATACCTCTACATTTAATTATGGAAAGAAATTCTGTCTGAATATCAGAATTTTACTACTGTGATCCCGGCAGGAATCGAACCTGCATTGTAACTTCCGCAAAGTTATGTCCTATCCATTGAACGACGGGACCAATGGTTTCTGGTCTTAATTTACAACATTAATCACATAACTGCAAGTTGAGATGGTTTTTGATATAATTTAAATATGGAAATAGGAATAATAGTAAATATAATTATATTGAATCAAAAAGGTGAAATTTTAATTATAAGACGAACTAAATCTAATGATGTGGAGCCGGGGCTCTGGGATATACCTGGCGGGACATTAGAGCAAGGAGAAGATCCTGCTATGGGAGTAAAAAGAGAATTAAAAGAAGAAACAGGATTGGAGGTTGGTCGACTAAAAATAATAAATCAGTTGTCCAGTGTTGATAAAAAGAAAAACAAACAGTTCGTCCGTTTGATATTTAATTCGGATGATGTTGATGGAGAAATTATTCTTTCACCTGATGAGCATGATGAATATAAATGGATAAAATTAGAAGAAATTTCTAATTATAATTGTGCTAGTTTCATTAAAGATCTTTTTAAATAAATACATATAGTTAAAAAACCTCAGCGCGTGAGGTTTTTTTTAGAAGCCGATTTTTTCCATGAAGAGCATGGATTGAGATTCTTTTAGTTCTATTTTAGGGATTACTTTTAGGAGGGATTCTTTTATTTGGGGAAGCATATTGTTTGGGATAGGAAGGGTATAGGTTGGAAGGAAGTGTTTATTTGTTTCAATTAAAAGTTTACTTACTCCATCTCTTTTTTTAATATCAAAACCTTTTATTCTTGACCACTCGTATTTATCTTTATTCATTGTTAAACCTTCGGTTTCAATTGAGAAAATAATTTCTTCTGGATGTCTAACAGAAAACAACATTAAGGCGGAGCCGGAAATAACTATAAAAATAGCAAACAGGTAACTCTTTGTCCAAAGGGCAATGATACAGATAACAAGAGTAATTAAACCCATTGTCCAATACCAGTCGGTGGACCGTTCTTTATGGTTGTATTCTAGAGCACTCCACTTTATTTTATCTATGGTAACTTCTTCTGACATGTATATATATTATAGCAATACTTATTTTATAAAGAAAGGGAATTATTATCATTATCTATTTAAGATTGACAGGAATCTATGTTTTGTTAGTATTAAGATATGAGAAATATTCAGAAAATATACTCAAAATTGACTTGGTGGAACGCTTATTTATGTAAGCGGTAGTTTTTGTATATTCATTTTTGATTGTTACACCGCTTGCAGAAGCGGCTTTTTATTTGTTTGATTAAATATTATTTATGAAAAAATTTACTTTTTACAACCTATCAACATTCTTCTGGCGAGATTACAAATCGTTTATTTTTACAAACTTAACTTAAATTGCGTCGCGTTTTAATGGACATTACGCGATACGATTTTGCAAAATCGTATGAAAAACAATATAAAAAATTATAAAGACACACCAAACAAAGAAGGATATTTTGGTAAATATGGTGGCCAGATTATTCCACCACAATTAAAATCAATTTTTGATGAAATTGATGTTAAATATAGAGAAATTAAAAATGACCCTAACTTTTTAGAAGAGTATAACAACTTGTTGAAAAATTACGTGGGTAGGCCTTCTCCTTTATATTTTGCAAAAAATTTAA
This sequence comes from Minisyncoccota bacterium, assembly GCA_942491275.1. Lineage (GTDB taxonomy): Bacteria > Patescibacteriota > Minisyncoccia > Phycocordibacterales > UBA9973 > UBA8515. The sequence goes on from CALNZI010000004.1 coordinate 31,847, forward strand.
CAAAAAAACTAGGTGGAGCAAAAATATACCTAAAAAGAGAAGATCTTAATCACACCGGTGCCCATAAAATAAATCACACTTTAGGAGAAGCCCTTTTGGCTAAAAAAATGGGAAAGAAAAAATTACTTGCTGAAACTGGAGCGGGACAACACGGAGTTGCTTTAGCAACGGCGGCAGCACTTGTAGGGATTGAATGTGAAATACATATGGGAGCCATTGATATAAAAAAACAAAAACCTAATGTAATCAGGATGAAGTTGTTGGGGGCTAAAGTTGTGGAAGTTAAATCGGGCGGGTGTTGTTTAAAAGATGCAGTAGATAGTGCTTTTGGAGCGTTTCTTGAAGATCCAAAGAATATTTTTTTTGGGATTGGTTCTGTCGTAGGGCCGCACCCTTTTCCAATGATAGTAAGAGACTTTCAATCTATTGTTGGCAAGGAAACTAAAGAACAAATAATGGAACAAGAAAATAAATTACCAGACTATCTAATAGCTTGTGTCGGTGGCGGGTCCAATGCCATTGGTTTATTCCACGAATTCTTAAATAATGATGTAAAAATGATTGGAGTAGAACCGAGTGGTAAAAGTTTTAAAGCAGGAGATCATGCTGCTACTTTAACATTAGGTAAGCCAGGAGAAATTCACGGAATGTTTACCTATCTATTACAAGATGGCAAAGGGGCCCCTCTGCCTGTCCATTCAATTGCTTCTGGTTTGGATTATCCTGGAGTGGGACCAATTCATTCTCAATTAAAAGATGAAGATAGGGTAGAGTATATTTCTATTAATGATAATGAAGCCCTATCAGCCTTTAAAGAATTATCTAAAGTTGAAGGAATCATTCCAGCGTTGGAGAGTTCTCATGCCATTGCCCATGTAATTAAAATTGCTCCAAAACTAAGTAAAGATAAAATTATAATTATTAATTTGTCTGGCAGGGGAGATAAGGATATTGATTACGTGGAAAATTTGATTGATTAATAAAAATTAACCAAATTTTTTAAAATAAACCCCTCCATTAATAATGGAGGGGTTTATTTTTATAGAGGAAGTATTTTATAACTTCAGCTAGAGCTATATTTAGAAGAACAAAAATAAGAGCAAATCCTAACCAAGAAAGAGGAAGAGGGTGGATAGATAATAATGTTCGTATTGGTGGGAAATATAAAGCAGAGACCATCATAACCATTCCGATAAGGACTCCTCCTGTCATATACTTGTTGGAGAAAGGTGAATAGGACCAAATTGGACGATAGAAATTTCGTAGAGAGAATGCCAGAAGAAGAGAATATAGGCCGAAGGCTGTAAAGATAAAAGTTTGTAGTATTTTGGGGTCGTATCCTAGAAAAGAAAGTAAGGCGTAGAGACCAAATAAAATAATTGAAGTAACTACACCAATAATAATAATGAATATTCTCACTTCCTTATCAAAAATATTTCCGGAGGTTCTTTTGAGAACATCATCTTTATTTTTTTCAAAAGCGAAGGCTATGGCTGGGAAACTATCGGAGAAGAAATTAACCCAAAGTATTTGAAGAGCGGTAAGAGGAAGAGGTATTCCCAATAGAATACTTCCTCCAATAAGTAGCACCTCATCAAGAGTACTAGATAGAAGATAGATAACAGTTTTTTTAATATTTCCCATAATTCGGCGACCTTCTTCAATGGCTGAAATAATTGTAGTAAAATTATCATCCAGTAAAACTAAATCAGCTACGTCTTTGGCCACATCGGTTCCAGAGCCCAGGGCTACCCCCACGTCGGCTTCTTTAAGGGCCGGAGCATCATTGACCCCATCTCCAGTCATGGCTACTATATGACCCATTCTTTTAAATGCTTGAGCAATACGAATTTTATCTTGAGGAGTCACTCGAGCATAGATTGAAATTTCCATTAATCTTTCGTCAAGTTCTTCGTCTGTTAATTCACGGACTTGTTTTCCCGTGAGCAATCTCTTTTCACTGGAATTCAAGCCAACAGCTTTGGATATTGCTAGAGCTGTTCCAGGATGATCTCCTGTAACCATTACTATATATGTTCCAAAGTCCTTAATCTTTTTCATAACGGCAGCAGCTTCAGCTCGAGGAGGATCAAAGAAAGAAATTATTCCAGCCCAGGTTAGGGAGTGTTCATTTTCGCTATCACTAATATATCCAACAGCCAAAACTCTTTCTCCTTGTAGGGCTATTTTGTTAATTTGTTCACCCACACGAATGCGCTCCTCTTTAGAAAGAGTACTTCTTTCAAGTAATACTTCGGGAGCTCCCATGTATATTTCAATATTATCTGTTTCTTGAGAAAGGATAGGAGACAGTGCTGTAGGGATATTTTTTATTTTATAAATGGAGTGTTTTTTTAATGAGTCAAATGGGATAAATTCAATTGCCTCGGTTTCTTTTTTTAATAGTCGGACATCAATATTGTGATCGAAAGCATAGGACACTAAAGATGACTCCAGAGAGTTTCCTTTAATAATAGGATTTTCATTTCCGTTTTCTTGGGAAATAAGAGTTCGTGTGTTAATTAAAGCTAATAGAAGTAATCTCCTTTGTTCTTCTGATAGGTCATCTATGCTTTTTTCTTTTTTTAATATTGCTTTGTTTGGTGTATAAGGTTCTATTCTGCGAACAGTTAATTTTTTTTCTGTGAGGGTTCCAGTTTTGTCTGTCATTATTACATCAACGGAACCTAGGGTTTCAGCTGCAATCAGTCGACGGACTATTCCATTTCTTTTTGCTAATCTACTTACACCAACAGATAATACTGCTGTTAAGGCGATGGGGAGCCCTTCAGGTATGGAACCAACTGCCACAGCTACAACTATAAAGAACATATCGAGGATTGGAATTCCTTTAGTTATTCCAATCATAAATAATACTGCCACTAGGATGCCTAGCACCAAGGTAAGCATCCAGGAGAATTTATAAATTGATTTTTGTAGAGGTGTTTTAGTATCTTTTGTTTCTGAAATTAATTGAGCAATGAGACCTATTTCACTTTTTTTACCGGTGGCACAGATAATAGCATCACATAATCCTTGTAATACCAGAGTTCCACCGTAAAGCATATTTGTTCTGTCTGGGAGCTCTGTTTCTTCGGGGAGAATATTTTTTTGTTTATTTACCGGGAGAGACTCTCCTGTTAAAATTGATTCCTCGGTTTGAAAATTATTAGAAGAGATAATAAGTGCATCTGCGGGGACTCGATTTCCTCCTTCTAATCTAATCATATCTCCAACAACCAACTCTTCGGCATCTATTTCTTTTTCTTGTCCGTCTCTGATTACACGAATTCTTTCTTTAACATAACTTCTTAGATGTTTAACGGAGACTTCAGCTTTATACTCTTGATAGAAGCCCAGGGCGACATTTATTCCCACAGCTAATCCAATGATAAGAGCATCTCCACCTTTTTCTAATAATAGAGAAACTATTAAAGCTATTAATAATATAAAAATAAGAGGGCTCGTAAATTGTCTTAGAAAAATTTTCCAAATGGTTGAATTGGAATCCTTCGATATGGAGTTTGGTCCATGAATTTTTTTCCTTTGTTGAGCTTCTTTATCACTGAGCCCTCGGTTAGAAGTTTTAAGTAATTTAAAAATTGCTTCTGTGGACATGTGCCACCAAGAAGCAGAGGGGAGGATTTGAAGCGTTGTTTTTTCTTTCATTTTTTTATTATAGCAAAAAAGCCCAACAAGGGCTTTTTAGGTGCGGAATCGGTGAGATTCGGTCACGAGTTACTAAATCTACTCGGATGAGTACATCTTGCGTGGACTAAGTACTCTCGACCCCGACTCGATAGAAAGAAAAGTCAGTAAACTTTTCTCTGTCTGTGTCTTTCGAATCTCACACTGCAACCATACGCTAAAAAACGATACCTATTGAAACGGTATCGTTTTTATCGTTGCGGAAGCGGTGAGATTCGAACTCACGGACCGCGTAAACGGTCTCTTGTTTTCAAGACAAGTGCCTTAAACCACTCAGCCACGCTTCCTTATATTTTCAATGAAGGAAAGGTGGTTTCGTGTCCTCCGGGACCCTTCCCTATAGTTAATTCGCTTTCGCTCATATTAACTATTTCTGATATTAATCAGAATCGGATGAAATGTAAAGCAGTTTACATTTCATAGCCACGCTTCCTTATAATTTTTTTTAATATTAAATCTTTGATTTTAAAGCGTCAAGAAGATCTTTTGGTTTTTTCTTGGCAATGTAAAAAACATAAAAAATATCAAATAATCCGAAGGTATTCAATATTATTAATACCAAAAACCACTTTTTGTGACCTTTTTTAGCTGAGGTCCAAAGGGCATATCCCTTCCAGGGTAAAGTCCAAATTGCTGCTATTATTAAAACCCAAACATTTTTCTCACTTAAAAATGATTCCATAGGGATATCCTAGCAAAAATACCATTTTCTAGCAATTATGGTAGGATTTAAATATGAAATACCTTGGGATTGATTATGGGAGTAAAAAGGTTGGATTAGCACTTTCCGACGAAGATGGAATGATGGCTTTTCCTTTTAAAACAATTCTAAACAACAATGAGTTTATTGACGCTCTCCATAATATTTGTGGAGAGGAAGATATTCAGGAAATTATAATTGGAGAATCTAAAAATTCTTTAGGAGAACCAAATAAAATAATGGAAAAGATAAATGATTTTAAGGACCAATTAGCTTTGGAAATTGGACTTCCAATTCATTTTGAAAAAGAATTTATGACCAGTTTACATTCCGATACATTAAAAACAAAAGATATTTTTTCTGCTCGACAAAATAAAAAAGAGATAAAAAATAAAAATGACTCTCAGGCAGCAGCTTTAATCCTACAACGTTTCCTTGATCGTAATAATCAAAAATAACATTATGTCTAGTTCAAAAACTCCACAATTTGATAAAGTCGTTGATGAAGTTCTAGAAAAACTTGTTCCACACGAACGAAAATGTTTATGGATAAATGAACATCCCCACTGTCAGGGTGTTTTTGAGATTGAAGATGCCGATATAAAATTTTTGAGAATGTTTAAAGTACCACCTCCGAATTATTGCCCAACCTGTCGTCGTATGAGACGGCTTACGCACCTAACTGTTTCTCAACTTTTTAAAACTAAATGTGAAGCTCCTGGACATGACGAATCAATGATTTCAATTTTTCCAGAAGAATCACCTTGCCCTGTCTATGACTATAAATATTTTATTGGAGATGACTTCGACCCTTTTTCTTTCGGGCAGGAATGGAATAAAGATTTAAATCCCATGGAGCAACTTTTAGGTTTGAGAAAAATATTTCCCATGCCATCATTTTTAAATCGTAACCCCTCGGATGTTAATAGTGATTACTCCAATGGAGGCAGGGACGTGAAAAACGGATATTACACTGTTGGCTGTTACCACGTGGAAGATCTTTGGTATTCTATTCATATTAATAAAAGTAGAAACATAATGGACTCCAATGCTATTCAGGATTCAGATTTAGTCTACGAGTCTATTACTTCCAATCATTTATATAAGTCTTCTTTTGTTTATTTTTCTAGCAATTGTACTGACAGCATGTTTTTGTTTGATTGTCGCAACTGTACAGATTGTTTTGGTTGTGTGAATTTAAGAAACGCTAAATATAATGTTTATAATAAGCAGTTAACTAAAGAACAGTATGATGATTTTATGAAGAATATCATTCCTTTTTCTAGAGAGTTTTTGAGTGAGGCTAAAGAAAAATTTTGGGAATTGGTCAAAAGTAACCCCGTTAATGGCTCAAGAATTACAGCTTCCAATAATGTTCAAGGGGTTAAGATTGTAAATTCGAAGAACTTATTTGATGTGACAGATTCTATTGATTCGGAAAATGTTCGTCATGCCGATGGAGCTTTGTCCCACAAAGATTCCATGGATTTTCTTTATTCAGGAGGGCATTCCAGTCTTCTTTATATGAATACAAATATTGGCTCGCAGTCTAGTAAAGTAAAATTTTCAGTTTCCTCTAAATTTTGCACAGACTCAGAATTTATTTTTAATTGTAAAAATTTAAATAATTGTTTTATGTGCTTTGGTTTACAAAATAAATCTTATTGTATTTTTAATAAACAATATTCCGAAGAAGATTATTTTAAAATAATCGACGAAATAAAAACAGAGATGATTAAGAAAGGGGAGTATGTCGATGGTCCAGGTTTTGAATTTTCTGCTCAGGCATATAATTTTTCAATTGGTCAGATTTTATATCCATTGACTGATGAACAAATAAAAAAAATGGGTGGATATATAGCTAAAGAGTCAGAAACAAATATTGGTGATATGGAAGTTGTGGAGGCCAGTGAATTGCCCCAAACCATAAATGAAGTCACCGATGATATTTTAGATAAAGCCATCAAATGTGAAGTTTCTGGACGGCCCTTTCGGATTATTTTTTCGGAACTTTCTTTTCTTCGAAGAGTAGGCTTTCCTTTACCAACGGTGCATCCTTCCATTAGAATGGAAAATCGCTGGAGATTTTCTCCTGTGGGTAGAAAATATCCGATGATCTGTGCTAAATGCCAGAAAAAGACAGAGTCTCTATTTAATCCTAAAGACGGATATATTCTTTATTGTGAAAAATGCTATCAACAAGAAGTGGTATAATTAAAAATGCGAAAGGACCGTCCTTTACACAAAAAAAACTATCAAAGATGAAACAGGAAACAAAAAATTGTCAGAATTGTAAAAAGGATTTTATTATTGAGTCTGATGATTTTTCTTTCTACGAGAAAATTCAAGTACCACCTCCTACTTTTTGTCCGGAATGTCGGCTTGTTAGAAGATTAGTAACAAGGAACGAGAGAACTTTATATAAAAGAAAGTGTGATTTGTGCGAAGAAGAAAAAATTCTAGTTTACCCCGCAAATAGTAAATATAAAGTGTATTGCAGAGAATGTTTTATTGGGGATAATTGGGATTCAATGGAATATGGGAAAGATTATGATTTTTCAAAACCATTTTTTGAACAATATATTGATTTATTTAATTCTGTACCAAAATTTGGAGTTATAAAACAAGGTTTTTCTACTAATAGTGAATATACAAATAGAGTAACTAATTTAAAAAATTGTTATCTTACCTATGCTACAGCCGATAGTGAAAATTGTAATTATGGAGCATCCTATTGGGATTCAACCGATTCCATGGATTGTTTTAATATTAGGAAGAGTGAACAATGTTTTTATTGTATGGATTGTAATCAATGTAGTAAATTAAGGTATTCTAAAGAATGTAATAATTGTGTTGATTCGTATTTTTTAAATAATTGTCGTAATTGTGTAAATTGTTTTGGATGTACGAATTTAAGAAACAAAAATTATTGTATTTTTAATAAACAATATTCTCGTGACGAATATTTTAAAAAGATTTCTGAATTTAATTTATCAGATAAAAATAATTTAAAAGAAATAAAAGAAAAAGTAAAACAAATTTCACTTAAAGAGATTGTTCCATCTTTGGTTGAAAATTATTCTACTAACATTTCAGGGAATTGGATTGAAAATGCTAAGAATACAAATTTATCTTTTGGTTGCGAGAAGGTTGAAGATGGAAAATATTTATTTGGAGTAACTGAAGCTAAGGACGTTATGGATTATACCTATTGGGGAAAATCTAGTGAACTTATTTATGAGGCTTCAAACGTAGGGATACAGTGTTCCAATGTTAAATTTTCAAATGAGTCTTGGAGTCAGTTAATTGATTCAGAATATTGTCATAATTGTTTAAATTGTTCAGATTTATTTGGATGTGTGGGTTTAATTAAAAAACAGTATTGTATTTTTAATAAACAATATACAAAGGAGAAATACGAAGAATTAGTTCCTAAAATAAAAGAGCACATGATGAGTATGCCTTTCGTTGATAGAATGGGAAGAACTATTAAATATGGAGAATTTTTTCCATGCGACATGACTCCTTTTTCCTACAATGAAACTATTGCTCAGGAATTCTTTCCAAAGACAAAGGAACAGGCTACCAAAGAAGGGTATAGATGGTTAGATGTAGATAAAAAAACTCATCAGCCGACGATAGCGGGGGAAGATTTACCAAGTACCATTCCAGAAGTTAAGGATGATATTTTGAAAGAAATTATTGGTTGTGCTCATAAGGGTGATTGCAATCAACAGTGTACTGTTGCCTTTAAAATTATTCCTGATGAATTACAATTCTATCGAAGCAATGATATCCCTTTACCGGAGTTATGTCCTAACTGTAGGCATTATGAGAGATTAGAAGAGAGAAATCCAATAAAGTTGTGGCATAGAAGTTGTATGAAAGAAGGTTGTAATAATAAATTTAAAACTAGTTACTCTCCAGAAAGGCCAGAAACAGTATATTGCCAACCATGCTATAGACAAGAAGTTGTATAAAAAAACAGCATCAATTTTTTAAAAAGATGCCGCTTAGTAGTTTGTAAGAAAATACCAACAGGTAATTTCTTTTAAGATATCCCATAATAAAATAAATATTGGAACTAGCACAAATATTACTGTATTCCAATATATATTTATTATTAATGAATTTACTAAAAAAACTAATTTTATGCTTCTTCCAGTAAACCCATTATATAAATAAAATCCAGGACGACGGAAAATAACTACTAGGCCGGTATTCATCCATGATAAAGACAGACTTAAAATAGTATTATTTCTTTTAGTCCACCTTAGAATTCTTTTTATTATTTTATTTTTTTGGGGGAATCCTTGGTCTTTATGGAGAGCTTCTTTTAGAGCTTCAATCCACAAACAGTCTTTTCTGTATTTATCATAGATTTTTACAGAAAAGATTCCGATTAAAATATAAATTAGAAATGTAATTGATAAACTAATTGCATAATCAAATTTAATCATAAGGATCGGATTTACGATCAAGCCTATTATTCCCTTAATCCCTAGATTAATGAAGAAAATAGATCCAAACCGGATATTCTTCTTCATTTTTTCCATGAGACTGTTATTTTTTTAAGGTTTTTTTTAGTCTAGCACAACCTTGGGATTTTGCATTGTTTTGTTTTTGACGTATAGTATTAACATGGAATACGTAGCATTTGAAGAATTTAAGAAGATGGACATGAGAATCGGAACAATCAGTGAAATTGAGCCAGTTCCTGAGACTGATAAGCTTTTGGTTTGTCAAATTGATTTCAATGAAGTGGACGAAGATGGAAATAAAAAATTTCGCCAAGTCGTTTCTGGACTTAGAGAGTATTTCCCTGACTATGAAGAGTTAATTGGTAAAAAAGTTTTGTATATTTTAAATCTTGAACCTAGGAAAATAAAAGGTTATGAGAGCAATGGAATGTTAATGGCAGTTGATGGGGTAGATGGAAAGCCAGCATTTCTTATTCCAGATAGTGAGGTTGTTCCAGGAAGTAAAGTTCATTAATTTTTATGTTAGACCCAATTTTAATTATTAAAGCCATCGGATTAATCGGAATTTTCTTGATTATTTTTGCTGAGACTGGTCTTTTTTTTGGTTTTTTCCTTCCGGGAGATACTTTGCTTTTTACTGCCGGGATTTTTGCTTCCCAAGGCTTCCTTAGTATTTATCTTTTAATAGGAGGAGGAATTATTATGGCAATTCTTGGAGACAGTGTTGGTTATTGGATGGGTAAAAAATACGGAAGAAAGTTTTTTGAAAAAGATAAAGGTTTTTTCTTTAAAAAGAAATATTTATATGAAACAGAAGATTTTTATAAGAAGCACGGAAAGTATACTATTATAATAGCTCGATTTATTCCAGTAGTTAGAACTTTTGCTCCCATCGTTGCAGGAATTGCTAAAATGTATTATCCTTCATTTATTTCATTTAATATTTTTGGAGGAATATTTTGGGTGGCGTCCATGTCGCTACTAGGTTACTTTTTAGGTGAATATATTCCCAACATAGAAGCATATATAATCCCCATCGTTGTTGCTATTGTTTTGATATCTATTTTACCGGTGATTTTGAAATTTATTATCTCTAGACTTAAAAAATAGACTTATTCTCTTTTATATCAAGCATAAGTATCGTATAACCCCGTAGTAGAATTTTGTCTAAAATTTCACTACAGGGTATAATAGAAGAGTAATGAAAAAATTATTCAGTCGCTATTTTCCGACACCTACTTATTTGAGCATGGACTCCTGTGCTCTAGATATTTCCGACGAGTCTATTAAATATGGGCAGCTTTCTTCTTCTTTCTCTGAATTTAAATTAAGTAAGTTTGGTAAAGAAATTATACCGGCTGGTGTTTTGGTTTCAGGTAAAATTGAAGATGAAAAAAAACTTATTGAAATATTAAAAAATTTAAAGAAGAAAGAAAAACTTGATTTTGTTAGGGTTTCGTTGCCGGAAGAACAGATGTATGTTTTCACTTTGTCTCTTCCTCAAATGAACGGGCAAGATTTAAGGGAAATGATTCTTCTTCAAATAGAAGAGCATATTCCACTTAAGGCCAATGATGTTGTTTTTGATTATGACACCATAAAAGAAGACGAAAAAATAAGCATTGTTGAAGTCGTAGCTACTCCGGTGGGAGTTATTGAAAGCTATTTATCTGTTTTCAGTCAAGCTGGATTAGTTCCACTTTCATTTGAATCTGAATCTCAAGCTATTACTAGAGCCGTTGTACCAAGGGGTGAAAAAAGTTCAGTTATGATTGTTGATTTTGGATATTCTCGTACAGGAGTTTCTATTTCACAAAACGGGAATGTCCTACTTACGACAACTTTGGATATTGGAGGTTTCAATTTAACGGAGATGCTTGCCAAGAATTTCTCGATTTCATTTGATAAGGCGGAAGAAATGAAACGATCCTATGGCTTGAGTAATGATTCAAAGGTCAATGATATTTTTCCTGTGATTTTGAATGGAATTTCTGTCTTACATGATGAATTAGATAAACAATATATCTATTGGAAAACTCACAGTCAAGAAAGTAGTTTTACTCATAACAAAATAGACAGAATAATTTTATGTGGAGGGAATGCTAATTTATCTGGGTTAGCTGAATATTTAGAAGCTAGTATGAAAATAAAAGTAGAACACGCTAATGCTTGGGTAAATATTTTAAATATGAAAGAGTCTGTTCCTGAATTATCTTTTGAAGAATCATTAAGCTATGTGACTGTCCTTGGGTTAGCTTTAGGTAGTTTTTCAAAGGAAGCAAGATCTGTTATTAATGTTTTACCTCTTGGAGAAAAGAAAATATTACGTAAGAGATATTGGGTTCGACTTGCGACTGTCTTTTTAAACCTTTTTTCTATAACCGGGTTGTTGTCAATTGTTCTCCTCTCTCCTTCTTATTTTTTATCTATGGAAAAAGAGAATTTAGCGGAGAGTAGATTGGAGTCGTTTAACACAATGAATCCCGAGATAACAACTTTAAATATAAGCAATACAATAGAAGATATAAATAATAATCTAACAGTTCTTTCTAAGAAGGAAATTAATCCGCAAACTATTGAAAAGGTTTTTGGATGGCTTCTAGAAAATAAACCAAGTAAAGTGACTTTTTCTCAGATACTTTTCAATAAAAGAACAAACAATGAGCTGGTTTTGGATGTTCATGGGACTGCGGGTAGTAGGGCGGTTTTAAGAGATTTTAAGTCTCTTTTAGATGAAAATGAGAATTATAAAGAAGTTAATTTACCAATTTCGGATTTTTTGGAAAAAGAAGATCTTAATTTTACAATTTCTATTCTTTTAAAATAATATGAAAAAAAATTATACAATTTTAACTCTAGGAATTTCAATCTTTCTTTCATTGATGGTTGTTTTAGTTTTTGCTTTCTTTTTTAAGGTTATTAAGATTAAAAATGAGAATACTTCAAAAACCTTAATAACTCTTGCTAATAAAACCGCAGATAAGAAAAATGCAGATATTTTAGTTAAAAAATTCTCTGAACTTAGAGAAACAAAAGATAGAATAGCCAGTTATTTTGTGGATCCCTCACATATTGATATCTTTGTTGATTATTTAGAGAATCTTGGGATTAAAAATGATTCTGAATTGATTGTAAAAAACGTGGAAGTTTCTGAAAAAGAAAAAGAGAGTATTTTATTTAAGATATCAGTCACTGGAGACTTCAGTAATGTAATGAAGATTGTCCACTTGTTAGAAAATATTCCCTATCAAGTTAATTTGACTCAAGTTTTTCTAAATAAGGAGATTAAAACAGAGGAAGTTGAAATCAGGGGGGAGAAGAAACAGACTGAAAGATATATTTGGAGGGCTGATGTTTCTTTTAATATTTTAAGTCTACCTCAAAAATAATATGAATAATTTATTAACAAAAATTAAAAATAGATTTAAGGGCTTGCATAAATCAAGATTTATAAATCCACACAGGCATTGGGCTTTTTTGATACAATTGTTTTTGTCTGTAATTTTAATATTAATCATATTCAGTTTTTATTTGTTATATAAGATAAGAAATGAACAGATTTTTCAAGTCAATGAAGAGCCAACTACTCCGGTGAGTTTGATTAAAGAAAAATTATTAGAAGAGACCTTAGAGTCTTTTGATCAAAAAAAAGAGAGAACCAGAGACATAAAGGCAGGCTTGGTTGAGTTAAAAGATCCAAGTTAGAGCTTACTTGAATTTTAATGATATTATGGTAGTATTGTTGAGTATTTGAATGTTTTGTGTTAGTACTATATGTTATATGCGCGGTTAGTTGTCTTGGTAGGTCCTTTAACTTAGAAACAAAATAATCATTATTAGTACCAAATATGTTTTATATGCGCGGTTAGCTCAGTTGGTAGAGCAACTCATTTACACTGAGAAGGTCGGGGGTTCAAATCCCTCACCGCGCACAACGCCAAGAATATTGCCCCTGTAGTTAAATGGATATAACTGCGGACTTCTAAGCCGTTATTCGAGGTTCGATTCCTCGCGGGGGCACATGAAAATAAAAATTCTATTTGAAGATAAAGACCTATTGGTCATAAATAAACCCGCAGGTGTTTCTGTCCATTCGGATGGAAAAAGCAAGGAAAAAACTATTGCTGACTGGGTTTTAGAAAATTATCCAAAAACTAAAAAAGTTGGAGAACCTTTTGATTTGGAGGTTAAGGGAGGGGAAAATATAAAAATTTATCGTCCAGGAATTGTCCATCGCTTAGATAGAGAAACTTCCGGGGTTTTGATTATTGCTAAAAATCAGAAAACTTTCGAGTTTGTGAAAAAACAATTTGCTGATCGTGTAGTTCAAAAAGTTTATCATTCTTTTGTCTATGGATCAGTTTCAGATCCCCAAGCCTCTCTGGCTACAAATAAAAGGGGAGTGATAAAAGCAGCTATGGGACGTTCTCCCAATGATATTAGAATGTGGACAGCTGGACGAGGAGCACGTGAACCACTACGGGAAGCTACAACAGAATATATTATTTTAGAAAAATTTAAATTAAAAAACGGAAAAGAATTTTCTTATCTGGAAATTTATCCAAAAACTGGGAGAACTCACCAGATTAGAGTTCATATGAGATATATTAATCATCCGGTGGTGTCTGATAATCTTTATGGAGGATCAAATAAACCTGCTCTTGGAATGAAGCGCCTAGCTCTTCATGCTAAGATTATTACTTTTAAATTACCAAGCGGTCAGCCGAAAACAGTGGAAGCTCCGTTTCCAAAAGACTTTCAAGAAGTTAAAGATAAATATTTAAAAATAGATAAATAGAGGTAAATTAAGGGGATTGCTTAATATACATATATATGATAAAGTACACGCCATGGAATTGACCAAGGAAAAATTCACTCCGGTGGACACAGAAGAACGAAAAAGTCTTGATTTTAAGGCGGGTGATACTGTTTGTGTTTGGAGTAAAATTCAAGAAAAGGGTAAAACTAGACTTCAGGCATTTGAAGGGTTAGTTCTTTCTCGTAAGCATGGGACAGAGCCAGGAGCAACATTTACAGTTAGAAAAGTTGCCAGTGGTGTTGGAGTTGAGCGTATATTCCCTTTATATTCTTTTAATATTGGGAAAATTGAAGTTTTGAAAAAATCAAAGACTCGTCGAAATAAACTTTACTATATTAGAACAAAAGCAGTTAAAGAAGTTAGAAAGAGATTGAAGAGTATTACTTTGGTTAAAGAAAAAACAATTAAAATTTCAGCAGAAGAGGAAGTGCCCACGGTTGAAAAAGAAGTAGAAGTAAAAACAGAAGAAGTTACAAAATCAGAATAAAAAAGCTCCACTGGTGGAGCTTTTTTTGTTTGGAATAAGATCAGTAATTGAGTATACTTTTAATATGCCCGGGTGGTGAAATTGGTAGACACGCTAGTATGAGGTACTAGTGCCGCAAGGTTTGGAGGTTCAAATCCTCTCCCGGGCACATGGATATATTTTATATTTTAGAATGGTTTTTAGTAATTATTTCTTTCATCACTTTTGGAGTGCTTTCTTTGTGGATTTTTAGTAGTTTTAATAAAAAGACTCGCTTTACTCAAACTCCTAGTTCTGTTTTTAAGTATATTTCTAAAAGTTTAGAAATTAAAGAGGGTAGTGCGGTTTATCATTTAGGTTGTGGTGACGGGCGAGTATTGTTTAATTTAGCAAAGCAAAAGCCTAAAGCGGAATTTATAGGAGTTGAAGATAATAAGTTTTTTTTAGGACTAGCTTTTTTACATAATTGGTGGAATAAAATAAAAAAGAAGGAAAAAATTGAAATTATAAATAGAGATTTTTTTAATCAAGATTTATCTAAAGCAACACACATCTTTGTTTATTTGTATCCTAACTTTATGGATGATCTGTTATCAAAATTTGATAAAGAATTAAGCCCAGGAACTCGTTTAGTTTCTTTAAATTTTCATTTTACTTCGAAGCAACCAATTGCTGAAATCAGTCTCCCTAAAAAAAGTTATCAACGTAATCATCGAATTTACGTTTATGAATTTTAAAAAGCAATGATATAATATAGGTATGATTACAGAAGATTTAACAAACTATATTAAGAGCCAAATTGAACAAAATATTTCTAAAGAGGTGATTGTTTCAAAACTAGCTCAAGTTGGATGGAAATTGGAAGATATTGAAGAAGCTTTGGCGGAGGTGATTCAACCAATTAAAACAGAAGTTAAATCAGATCTAATTTCTGAAACACAGAAGGAAGTAGAAGAAAAAAGAGAAGAATATAAAGTAGACCCTTATCACGAACCCATTGATTTGGGGTCTGATCCTTTGGCCACTAATCTGGAGATTGAAAAAAACAAGTCCAATAAAGTTGAATCGCTTAGCCCTTCCACTGAAATGCTTGTAGAAGAAAAAAAAGAAGAAACATCAAAAATCTGGACTCCCACTACAATAAAACCAATAATAGAAGATCTTCCTCCTCTAGAAAATAAAGAAGTTGGGGATATTCCCAAAGAGGATACAACCGTTAAGTCTGTGAGCACTAGAACCATAGAGACTTTTCAGCTTGAATTAAATAAACCAAAAGAAGATAAAAAACCAGATCCAGTTAAACTTCCGGTGGAAGAAATTAAAATTGAAGGGATTCAAGAAGAAATTGAAAAAATTCCAAACCTAATTCCTAAAATGACATCTCAGGATGTAAAAAAAGAAGATCCCTCTTGGGATATTCCAACTCAACAGAGTCCTGAACCTAAATCAGCAGTAAAGCCAGAATTAAAGTCAGAGCCAGTTATTAAGAAAATAGAAGATAATATTGATCCTTCTCAGATTAAACAGAATAGAATTTCTGATATGACCAGTAGTCTTTCTAAGAAAGCAATGATCTCATCGTATTCTCAGGATTATATGTCTGCCAATAAACTAAAAGAAGAAGTTTCTAAGAGGAAAAAAAGTATTCTCTCAGGTTGGTTGATTTGGGTGGGAACATTTATTGTTTTAGTTGGGATAGTTCTTATGTTTACTGAAGGTTTCATAAAAATACCTAAGTTTGATTTATCATTTGTAAAAAAAGACCCAAAGATTGTTTTATTAAATAGTACAAATAATCTTTCTTTACTTAAATCTTATAAGGTGGGAACTAAAGTGAGTATATCTTTTCCTTCTTTTTCAAACATAACATCAAGCTTAATGGAAGGAGAAAATCTTTCTTTCCAAGATAAAGACTCCTTTTCTTTCAAGGCTGATGGGATTGTTGATAAGAAAAATTCAACCTCAATCTTTTTTGATTATGATATTGTTTTGAATAGTTCCATAATAGAAGATGAAATTAAAACAAATTTTAAGTATGACGGAAGAAGCTCTTTTGTGAACGTTCCAGATCTGAGTAAAAGTCTAGGGGAGAAATCTCCTTTAGTTGGATTAGTTTCAATTCCAAATGAACAACTCGACGAAATTAACCTTTTCCTTCCCGCTTCTATACAAGAGAAAGTTGGAAAAATAGAATTATCAAAGTTATTACCTAATAGTTTTTCAGATATTACCGGTAGTTATTTTAGCTTGTTATTTAAAAATTTTATAGGAGGGGTTGAAATGATAAAGAAAGGGGAACAGGATATTGGTGGAATTCTTACGTATAACTATAGCTTGAGTGTTGATCGTGTATTTTTGAAAAAGTTTTTAAGCGATATCTTAAATGTTGTACTACCGAATCTTTCTAATGAAGAAAAATTAGGCATGGATCAAATTTTAGGATCTGCTTCAGTGGATTCATTTGAAGTTTGGATAGGGAAGAAAGATGGAAATCTTTATAAATACAAATTTAAGTTGGCTGTCCCTCTTTCGAAAGTTATTGGACTAGACGACAAGACCATGGCGAATAATTCAGTTGTCTTGGATTGGGAAACTAAATATTTTGACCTGGATTTACCTAACAGTGTGACAATTCCAGTCCAAACAATTGGGATGGATGATTTTGTAAATAATATTAATGACACTAAAATTAAGAATTTAATATCATCCTTTTCTGTCTCAGCTAATGTGATGAAAAACGCTCTAGGTAATTACGGGAAGAAATCAAATTCAAAGGGAAGTTGTGTAGAACCTACCTCTGGATCATTATTTTCTCCACTTGGCCACACAAAAGGAGCTTCTACTGTTGTTGGAACCATTGCTAGTATTATGAATGAAATTACTAGCCAAACACAAGGTGTTTCAGCTTGTTATTCAACTTCTAAGAATTGGGCTATAGCTTCTCCTTTAATTAGTGATCCAGATTCTTATTTCTGTAGTGACAGTGAAGGGAATTCAGTTATTTTAAATGAATCTTTAACAGGAACAGTTTGTCCTGAAATTATTACAGAACAAGAGTAGATTTTTCTAGTACTAGATTTATAGGTGTTTTTCTGGTATAAATGTGTAGTCTCTGCTTAATGTAAAGAAATTATGGTGCCTATGGTGTAACGGTTAACACTGGGGTTTGTGGAACCCTCGATACCGGTTCGATTCCGGTTAGGCACCCCCTCAAACTTATCTTAGTAAAAAAAGAATATTATGATACCATAAAATTGTATGAAAATAGCTTATGCAATTACTAGATTCTTTTTTAAATATAGGTTGAAAAAGATAGAGAAAATGGGTAAAAATCCCATGGAAACCCAGGGTAAAGTTCTTAGGGGTCTTATTCGAAAAGCAAAAAACACAGAATGGGGCAAATTGTATAAATATGAGTCTATTTCGAGTATCGCCGAGTTTCAAAAAAATGTTCCAGTTTCTTCTTATGAAGATATTTTCCCTTTTATATCTAGAATGATGGAAGGAGAAAAAAATATTCTTTGGCCGGGTTTAATTCCTTATTTTTCTAAGTCTTCTGGAACGACGGAGACTAGAAGTAAATTTATTCCAGTTTCAAAAAATTCTTTAAAAGATTGTAATTTTAGAGCAGGGAAGGATGAGATTGTTTTTTATATAAAAAATAATCCGGAAGCTAAAATTTTTAAAGGGAAAAATCTTGTTGTTGCTGGTAGTTTAAATAAAATTAAAGACAGCCCTAAAATTTTTTGTGGAGATGTTTCAGCTATTATAACCAAAAATTTACCTTTTTGGGCTGAATACTTTAGGACACCTTCTTTAGAAACAGCACTATTGGTTGATTATGAAGAAAAAATAGAAAGATTAGCAGAAGAATCAAGCAAAGAAAATGTTGTAAGTCTTGCAGGTGTTCCAACTTGGGTATCTTTACTCATTAAAAAAGTTTTGGAAAAGAAAAAAGTAAAGAATATTTTTGAAGTTTGGCCAAATTTAGAAGTTTTTTTTCATGGGGCTGTTTCTTTTAGTCCTTATCAAAAACTTTTTGAAGAATTATTACCTTCCTCTAAAATGAATTATATGGAAAACTATAATGCTTCTGAAGGATTCTTTGCAATTCAAGATGATCTATCAAAGAAAGGAGAGATGATGTTAATGTTAGACTATGGTGTTTTTTATGAATTTGTTTTAGCTGAAGATTTAAATTCAAAAGATTCAAAATTTTTAACCATAGACCAAGTAGAAATTGGGGAAAATTATGCAATAGTTATTTCTACTAATGCCGGTCTTTGGCGGTATGCTATCGGAGATACAGTTTCTTTTACCAGTCTTTATCCTCATCGGATTAAAATAACAGGACGAACAAAACATTTTATTAATGCTTTCGGGGAAGAGGTAATTATTGATAATGCAGATAATGCTATAACTGAGGCTTGTTTTGTTACTGATTCTTTAATTTCTGAATATACTGCAGCCCCTATTTTTATGGGAGACGGGAAGAAGGGAGCTCATGAATGGATTATTGAATTTGAGAAAAAACCAGAGTCCATTGATAAATTTAGAGATGTTTTAGATTTAACTTTACGTAAAATAAATTCTGACTATGATACTAGGCGTTTTAAAGATGTTATTATAGGTGCCCCCATAATAACAGTTGTTCCTTCAGGGACTTTCTATAAATGGATGAAATCTCGTAAAAAACTTGGTGGGCAAAACAAAGTTCCGCGACTTTCTAATACTCGTGAGTATGTTGATGAAATATTAAGATTAATTAAATAATATTTGATATACTTTTTGTATGAATATAACTTTAATGATTGGAGTAATGGGAGCATTGATTGTTCTGGTATTTTTTATATTAGAACAGACACATAAAATTAGTAATGATAGTATTTGGTATGATTTTGGTAATTTTGTAGGATCATCTCTATTGGTTATCTATGCCATTCTCCTTTCTAGTATTCCCTTTATAATTTTAAATGGATTTTGGGCCATCTTTTCACTTAGAGATGTGATATTAGATTTAAAAAGAAAAGAAGTGATATAATATATTTATGAAATCTCAAAAAAATAAAACAAAGAAAAAAGAGAAAATTGTAATGGTGAGTGGGGGATTTGATCCTGTCCACATTGGGCATGTACGATTGTTTAATAAAGCAAAAAAATTAGGGGATAAATTAATAATAGTAATAAATAATGATAATTGGAAAAGAAAAAAAAGAAAACATGTATTTATGCCAGATTATGAAAGGAAAGAAATAATTGAAGCATTTTCTGCTGTGGATAAGGTATTTATTAGTGGACATGATAAAAACCCAGAAGGACCCAAAGAAATGAGTGTAAGTAGAGAGTTGTCTAAAATAAAACCACATATTTTTGCTAATGGAGGAGATAGAAATGAAGAAGATGCACAGAATCCAAATTCTTCTTTGTATTATGATATAGAAACATGTAAAAAATTAGGTATAAAAATGGTTTTCAATGTTGGACATGGTGGAAAAGTTCAAAGCTCTTCTTGGTTAGTGGAAAAAAGTATCTTAGCAGAAACAAAAGATAGAAAACAAAAAAGGAAATAATGAACATTTTTAAAATTAACATTCCAAAACAAATCATTTTATTAACTATTTTAGTTGTAATTTTGGTTATTACTAGAATCTTTATGTTTGATAGTTTTTCTTTAATTTATATTTTATGGAATGTCTTTTTGGCCATACTTCCTTTTTTAATTAGTTTATTTTTACTACATCGAGTTAAGTTAAATAAAATTAATAGGGTTGTGTTTATTATAGGAGTAATATTTTGGTTATTACTTTTACCCAATGCTCCCTACTTAGTTACAGATCTTATTCACGTGGGTGTTGTCTATAAAGTTCCAGCTTTATACGATTCCATTCTATTATTTAGTTCGGCTTGGGTGGGAATGCTTTTGGGAATGCACTCACTTTTACATATGGAAAAGATAGTCCGTATAAGATATTCGGGCTGGAGGGTAAATATGATTATTTCAATAATCCTATTGTTAACTTCTTTTGGTATGTATCTAGGTAGGTTTCTTCGTTTTAATAGTTGGGATATCTTTGTTAATCATTCATCAATCTTGAAAAGTACTTGGAAATTACTATCTCAATCTAGCGAGCATTTGAATGCTTATTTATATATAGGGCTATTTTTCTCTTTTCTTCTATTTTCTTACCATGCTTGGAGAAGTACACAGATAAAATAACCCTTTGTTCGAATTATTTGTGTTATAATTTACCAATAGAAGAACCTTATTTATGGTAATAAAAAAACTAAAATCTAAAAAAGTAAATAAAAAGAAAAAAGTAATTAAGAAAGTTACTCTTAAGAGTGTTACTAAAAAATTAAAACTAAAATCTAAAAAAGTAGTTAAGAAAAAGGTTACAAAGAAGAAAAAAGATTTATCTCTTAAATTAATAAAAACAGGACAAAATCCTATTCTTTCGCCGAGTTATTATCCTTGGGAATCTCAGGGAGTTTTTAATCCAGGTTCAATATATATAAACAATAAGGTACATCTTTTTTATCGTGCTCTTGGAGACGATGGTATTTCTCGTGTGGGATATGCTTCCAGTGAAGATGGAATTCATTTTGAAGAAAGATTGTTGTATCCTATTTATTCTTTCAAAAGTTCGGAAGAGATGAAAGAACATTGGCCATTTACCTCTCCGGCTCGTCCCACTTACAATAGAGACTTATATGCTTCTGGAGGTGGATGGGGTGGCTGTGAAGACCCAAGAATGGTTTTGATAGATGGATATGTTTATATGACATTTAATGTTTTTAATGGCTGGGATTCTTTAAGAGTTGCTGTGACCTCAATTAAGGAGGAAGATTTATTGAATAAAAAATGGAATTGGACTAATTTTTCTTATCTTACAAAATTAGGTGATAGACAAAAAAATTGGGTTTTATTTCCAGAAAAATTTAATGGGAAATTTGCAATTTTTCATAATTTAGACAAAGGTGATCCTAATAGAGTTCATATCAGTTATGTGAATAAATTAGATTCATCAGAAACACCAATGGGTAGTGATATTAATAGTGAAGCACCTGATCCACAAATTTTACCAGATCATATTGTGGCTTGGCATAAAAGGACTCGCAGTGCAGCTTCTCCTCCCATTAGAACAAAAGATGGCTGGTTGCTTTTGTATCATGCTATGGATAAAGATGGAACTGAACGATACAAATTAGGAGCTATGTTGTTGGACCTTAAGGATCCAGAGAAAGTTCTTTATAGAGCTCAACATCCAATACTTGAACCGAACGAATGGTATGAAAATGATTGGAAACCAGGAATCGTTTATGCTAATGGATCCATTGTTAAGAACGATAGATTGTTTGTTTACTATGGAGGAGGAGATAAATATGTGGCAGTAGCTTCTGTTGTTCTTAACGACTTACTAGATAGTTTAAAGAAAGGTAAGCCTGTTAAGATGAAGAAAGAAAGAAAAATAAAATCAGTTAAATAATTATGTATGTAGCAAAAAAATCAATTTACAATCCTATAGTTTTACCCAATAGAGATCATCATTGGGAAGAGTTTGCTACTTTTAATATGTGTCCCATTAAAAAAGGGAAGACTATTTATGGTTTGTACCGAGCTATCTCGGCTGTTGATAGAATAGCAGCCCAACCCCAGTTTTCAGTTATAGGAATTGGAAAAAGTAAAGATGGAATTCATTTTGAAGATAGAGTTCCTTTTATTGAGCCTCAAGAAGAATGGGATATTAATGGATGCGAAGATCCTAGAGTAACTTTTTTTGAAGGGAAGTATTATATTTTTTATACAGCCCTTTCTAAATACCCATTTGGAGCGGAAGGGATTAAAGTCGGGCTAGCGGTTTCAAAGGACTTAAAAAAAGTAGACAGACGACATTTAATTACACCTTTTAATGCAAAAGCCATGACTCTTTTTCCAGAACGTATTAATGGGAAAATCACAGTTATTTTTTCAGCCAATACAGATAAACCACCAGCTAAGATTTGCTTTGCCCAATTCGATAAAATAGAAGAATTGTGGGATCCTAAATATTGGGAGAAGTGGATTAAAGATATTGATAAACATGCCATTGATTTTAATCGAACACCCTATGATCATTTAGAAATTGGGGCACCTCCTGTTAAAACAAAAGATGGATGGCTTTTGGTTTATTCTCATATTCAAAATTATTTTTCCGGACCTGAAAATTTAGATAGGATTTTTGGAATTGAGGCACTTCTTTTAGACTTGAAAGATCCAACAAACATTGTTGGTCGGACAAAGGGCCCAATTTTAGTTCCAGAAGAAGCCTACGAGATGTCCGGTTACGTGGGGAATGTAATTTTCCCAACGGGATCTTTAATTGAAAAAAATATTTTAACTATCTATTATGGAGCTGCCGATACAACAGTTTGTGTTGCAAGAGTTAATTTAAATGATTTAATTCCTACGATGCTTTTTAATAAAGCAAAAGAGAGAAGTTTTAAGCGTTTTAAGGAGAATCCAATAATTGAACCAAGAGAAAATCATTTATGGGAATTTCAAGGAACCTTTAATCCGGCGGCTATATTACTGGAAGGGAAAGTTCATATATTATATCGAGCTTTTTCCAACGACAATACTTCAACATTTGGCTATGCCTCAAGTGATGATGGAGTTAATATTAAGTTAAGACTCCCTGAACCTGTTTATGTTCCGAGAGAAGATTTTGAGATGAAAAAGAGAACTAATGGTTTTTCTGGTTGTGAAGACCCTCGTTTAACAAAAATAGGAAAGACAATTTATGTTTGTTATACAGCCTATAATGGAGTTGATTCTCCAAGAGTGGCGGTATCTTCAATTTCAGAAAAAGATTTTATTTCTCGAAAATGGAATTGGACTGATCCAATATTAATTACACCACCTGGTTTGGATGATAAAGATACTTGCTTATTCCCTCAGAAGTTTAAAGATGGTTATTTTATTTTACATCGTGTTGGAAATGAAATTTGTGGAGATTATTTAGATTCCCTTGATTTTAAAAATAATATGGTTGATAAATGTATTCGAGCCTTTGGTCCAAGAAAAAATGCTTGGGATAGTTCTAAAATTGGAATTACCGCTCCTCCTTTAAAGACGAAGTATGGCTGGCTACTTCTTTATCATGGTGTTTCAAAAAGTCATAATACCTATCGTGTTGGAGCTGTTCTTCTTGACCTAAAAGATCCAACTATTGTTTTATCTCGAAGTACTGATCCGATTTTTGAACCTCAAGAGGATTATGAAAAAAATGGATTTGTTAATAATGTAGTTTTTCCTTGTGGAATGGTTCTAAGGGGTAAAGATTTATATATTTACTATGGAGGAGCAGATAGAGTTGTTGGCGTAGCCAAGATGAAACTTTCCACGATTATAAAAACTCTAGTGAATGGTGAAAAATTCAATGAATATTAGGAATTAGTGCAATTTATAAAATTATTTGGTAGAGTAAATAAAGGGCATTTCATGCCTTTTATTGTTATGGAGAAAGACTATTCAAATTTACATAGAGGCCTTGTTATTAAATACTTTTGGCAAGTTCTAAGGAATTTTAAGGTTTCGTTTTTTATCACTATTTCAAGTGGAATAATTTCTGCTATTTTAGATATTTACATACCTTTGCAATTTCTTAAATTATGGAATATCTTGAGTCTTAATGATTTTAGCCTTGCAGGACAAGCTCAGCACGTTGTAATTATAATTTTTATATTAGGATTAACTAACTGGGGACTCAGAAGAGTTCGAGGTTTTTCTCATTCCTATTTTCAATCCAACACAATGGCGGGACTTCGTCATCAAGCCTTTTCATATATGATAGGGCATTCCCATACTTTTTTTGCTAATAATTTTGGAGGATCATTAACTCAAAAAATAAATAAATATGCTAGAGCTTTTGAGAAATTATTAGATAGGGCTATTGAAGATGGATTACCTCTAACAGTAAGATCTGTGGGAACTGTTATTGCTATTTATACTCTTGTTCCTAAATATGCTTACATTTTAACTATTTTTTGTGTTGTATTTATAGCAACCGCTTTAATTTATACTCGGTTAAAATTAAAATATGATGTGATTGCTTCCAGAGCGGACACTAAAACTACGGGTGTTTTAGCTGATTCAATTAGTAATCACTCATCTATTCAACTTTTTGCTGGGCATGATTATGAAAAAGAACGAGTAGGTAGTGTTATTAATAAACAGAAAAAAGCGACAGTTTTTAATTGGTATTTATGGGAAGGGCTGGGAGGTCTTCAGTCTTTGTATGCAGTTACTATTGAATTTATAGTTTTTTGGATAGCTATTGGAGATTGGAAGGCCGGTTTAATTGGTTTGCCCGTATTAGTTTTGATTCAAGGTTATTTGATTCGTTTAATTGAAAGTCTCTGGAGATTTGCTGGGATAGTTAGAGTTTTCTACGATAGTTTCGCTGACGCCCAAGAAATGGCTCTTATTCTTGATACTCCATATGGAATTGAAGATAAAACAACTGAAGTTTTGAAAAAAATTAGAGGTGAGGTTAAATTTGAAAAAGTTACTTACATATATGATAAAAATAATATAAAAGTTTTTGATGATTTTTCTATTACCATTCCGGCGGGA
Organism: Minisyncoccota bacterium; assembly: GCA_942491275.1. GTDB lineage: Bacteria > Patescibacteriota > Minisyncoccia > Phycocordibacterales > UBA9973 > UBA8515. The sequence goes on from CALNZI010000004.1 coordinate 56,636, forward strand.
CAAAAAATTGCTTTGGTTGGAACTTCTGGAGCAGGGAAGTCTACTTTTGTAAATCTTCTTATGAGATTATTTAATTTAACATCGGGAGAAATTTTAATTGATGATGTTAACATTAGTGAAATTTCTCAGCAAAATTTACGAGAACAAATTGCTTTTGTTCCACAGGATCCAGCTTTATTTCATCGTTCTTTGATGGAGAATATTCGTTATGGAAGAAGGGATGCTTCTGATGAAGAAGTTAAGGTGGCTGCATCTTTAGCTAATTGTGATGATTTTATTGATAAATTACCAGCAGGCTATGATACTTATGTAGGAGAAAGAGGAGTGAAACTTTCAGGAGGAGAACGCCAGAGAGTTGCTATCGCCAGAGCAATCCTTAAAAATGCACCAATCCTTGTTTTAGATGAAGCCACTTCTGCTCTTGATTCAGAATCTGAATTACTTATTCGTGATGCTCTCCGTAATTTAATTCAAAATAAAACAACAATTGTTATTGCCCACAGACTTTCAACTATTAGAGAAATGGATAGGATTGTTGTTGTTTCAGAAGGAAAGATTGTTGAAGATGCAAATCATGAAGAATTGATAAATAAAAAATCTGGTATTTATAAAAAACTTTGGAATATTCAAGCTGGAGGTTTTGAAGAGTTGCTATAAAAATGAAAGAGAAGGGGATAACAGTTGCCATTTTGTAAAATGGCAACTGTTTGTATTTGTTGTCAATTATTGTATTATTTAAATATGAAGGCTGAAACTAAAAAATGTCAGAATTGTAAGAGTAACTTTTTAATTGAAGTTGATGATTTTTCCTTTTATGAGAAAATGGGGGTGTCTGTTCCCACTTTTTGTCCAGAATGCCGATTAATGCGCAGGATGGCTTGGAAGAATGAAAGATATCTTTATCATCGTGAATGTGGAAAATGTAAAAATCGTGTTATTTCTATTTATTCAAAGGAGAAACCTTTCCCTATATATTGTAATACTTGTTGGTGGGGAGATGATTGGGACGCCATGGATTATAGAGTAAATTATGATCCATCTAAAAGTTTTTTTTCTCAATTTCAGGAGCTTTTAAATAAAACTCCTCATTTAGCTATACCTAATTTTAAAAATAATGATTGTGAATATACAAGCTGGTTGGATGAAAGTAAGAGCTGCTATATGTCTTTTGGTTCTTCTAGGTGTGAAGATGTTTTATTTTCTGAAACATTACAGGACTGTAAAAATTCTTTAGATTTAACTAGTTGTGATTCAGTCACCTATTCTTATAATTCTGTTTATTGTCATCATTCAAATAGAATACAATATTGCGTGAATTGTTATAATTGCGTGAATTGTTATTTTTCTTTTGATTTAAAGGGGTGCCAAAATTGTTTTATGTCATATAATTTAAGGCATAAAAATTACATGATTTTAAATGAGTCATATACAAAAGAAAAGTTCAAGGAAAAGATGGATAAAATTCTTGGAGATAGAGATTTGTTAAAAGAATCATTAGAAAAATTTAAAAAATTAATAAAAACACAGGGAATACATCAATTCGCTGATATCCAGAAAAGTTATAATTCTAAAGGCAATAATCTTATTGAGTGTAAGAATGCCTTGAATTGTTTTGATTCAAAGAAGATTGAAGATTGTCGGTATGTTACCTATGGTGGTTTTATTAAAGATTGTTTTGATCTATATGGAGTGATGAAAAATAGTGAACTTTGTTATGAGGGGTTTAGTATGACCGGTAGCTCTAATTGTGTCTCAGTGTTGAGTTCGTGGGGAGATAATATTGATATTCAGTACTCTCAGTATGTAATTGGATGTAAAAATCTTTTTGGTTGCCATTCTTTACGTAAAAAATCTTTTTGTATCTTAAATAAACAATACGATGAGATTGAGTATGAGAAAATAAAAAAATTAATTATTGAAGAAATGAAAAATAAAAAAAATTATGGGGAGTATTTTCCAGTAGAAATGTCTCCATATGGCTATAATGAAACAGTTGCAAACATATTTTTTCCAATGACAAAAGAAGAAGTCATGGCTGCTGGTTATAGATGGCAAGAAGAAACAGGAGGTGTTTTTGGAAAATCTACCATTTTAACTAAGGACCTTCCTTCTTCTATTAAAGAAACGGGAGATAATATTTTAAAAGAAATAATCGAATGTTTTAATTGTAGTAAAAATTTTAAAATTGTAGAAAAGGAACTTAACTTATACAGAGCATTAAATATTCCTATTCCTGATAACTGTATTGATTGTCGATTTAAAGAACGTTTACAATTTTGTTTACCACGCAAACTTTGGCATCGAAAATGTATGAAAGAAGGTTGCAACAATGAATTCGAAACCTCCTATGCACCAGAGAGGGAAGAGATAGTATACTGTGAGCAATGTTATCAAGCTGAAGTTTATTAAATTTGTAAAAGGACGGTCCTTTTACAAAAAATTATCAAATATGAAACCAGAAACAAAAAACTGTCAAAACTGTAAAAACGACTTCGTTATTGAAGTTGATGATTTTTCTTTTTATGAGAAAATAAAAGTTCCAGCACCTACTTTTTGTCCGGAGTGTCGGTTTGTTAGAAGAATGGCTTATCGAAACGAAAGATCTTTGTATAAAAGTTCCTGTGATTTATGTAAAAAAAAGATTATCTCCATGTATCCTAAAGATGTTGAGTTTACTGTGTACTGTCGTGATTGCTGGTGGTCTGATAAATGGGATGCAACGGACCATGGAAGAGATTATGATTTTTCGAGGCCATTTTTCGAACAATTGAAAGAATTATTTTGGTCTGTTCCCCACTTAGCTATTTGGCAAAGGAATGTTATAAATTCTGATTTTTCTAACATGGTAGGAGAAAGTAAGAATGTATATTTGTCTGCTTCGGTTGTTATGGAATCTGAAAATGTCTTTTATTCTAAGGCCATTGATAAGTCTTTTAATATTTTTGACTGTTCTAATTTAAAAGAATCAAATAATTGTTATGAAAATATTGAAGGAGAAAAGAACTATAATTCACAACACCTTTTCCTGTCTCGAAGCTGTATAGACTCTATGTTTTTAATTGACTGTGTTAATTGTAGTAATTGTGTATTATCTTCCAATTTGAGAAATAAAGAATTTTATTTTAGAAATAAACAATATTCTAAAGAAGAATATTTTAATCAGATTGAAAAACTTAATTTGGGGAGTCGTCAAGCTCGCAATGAAGTAATTAAAGAATTTGATCTTCTTTGTGAAGATGGTATCTATCGTTATGCAAATATTATTAAATCAGTTGATTCAACTGGGAATAATATTTTAAATGCAAAAAATTCTAAATATTGTTTTGATTTTTATGATATGGAAAATTTGAAATATGGATATAGGGGAATTTCTGTAAAAGATTCCATGGACTTTGATTTTGGAACAACTTCAGAATTAATGTATGAATATTCCACAGGAGCAACCAATGATTATAATGTTAGATTTTCCTATTCGGCCATGGGGTCAGTTAGAAACGCAGAGTATACGGATTCCTGTGTTTCCTCTGAAAATATATTCGGTTGTTATAGTTTGAAGAAAAAAGAATATGTAATTTTAAATAAAGTCTACACAAAGGAAAAGTTTTTCGAATTAAGAGAAAAAATAATTAAACATATGAATGAAATGCCATTTAAGGGGAGCAATGGCAGAGAATATAAATATGGGGAATTTTTTCCAGTGGAAATTTCTCCATTTGGATACAATGAAACATGTGCCCATGAATTTTACCCTCTAACAAAAGAAGAGATATTAAAAAGGGGACACCAATGGAGAGATTTAGAAGAAAAAAATTATACAATTACCCTTGGGGTAGATTCTATTCCAGATAATATAAAAGATGTTGATAAAAATATTTTAAAAGAAGTACTAGGTTGTTCTCATGAAGGGGACTGTGACCATCAGTGTATGACAGCTTTTAAAATCACTCAGGATGAATTTAATTTTTATAAAAAAAATAATATTCCGATTCCTAATAAGTGTTCTAATTGTAGGTATTATGAAAGATTTAAAAAAATTCCACCTCCAAAACTTTGGACACGTTCTTGTATGAAAGAAGGATGTTCTAATATCTTTCAGACAGCTTACTCACCTAAGGGGAAAGAAAAAGTATATTGTGAGGAATGTTATCAGCAAGAAGTGATATAACCCCGTAGTAGAATTTTATTAAAATTTCACTACAGGGTATAATAAATACATGAGTCCTGAAACTAAAAATTGTGTAAATTGTCAGAAAGATTTTATCATTGAAACAGATGACTTCTCTTTTTACGAAAAAATCAAAGTTCCAGCACCTACTTGGTGTCCTGATTGTCGACAGCAACGTCGATATGCCTGGCGAAATGAGCGTACTTTATATAGGCGAAATTGTGATTTATGTGAAAAAAGTACGGTTACTATTTATTCGCCCAATAAAGACTGTAAGGTTTATTGTTTGAATTGTTGGTGGGGAGATGGATGGGATCCTGCTTCTTACGGACGAGATTTTGATTTTAATCGACCATTTTTTGAGCAATATTATGAACTACAAAAAGAAGTTCCAAGAATGGCACTTTTAAATAAAAGAGGAACAAATTCTGAATATACAAATCATTCAGCAGACAATAAGAATGTTTATTTATCCTATTGTTCTTTTGATGGAGAAGACATTCTTCACTCCACCTGGATAATGCAATCGAAAAGTTGCTTGGACTGTAGTTTTATAAATGGAGGAGGGGAGAAGTTGTATCAATGTATTGATTCTCGGAAGTCATATCAATGTCAATTTGGTTTTTTTCTAAAGGATTGTGTGAACTGTTATTATTGTTACGACAGTCATGGGTGTACAGATTGTTTTATGTCTTCAAATTTACGTAATAAAAGTTATGTATTTAAAAATGAGCAATATACTCGTGAAGGATATTTTGAGAAATTAAAGGAATATAATTTAAGCTCTTTTGAAGTTAGAGAGCAATTGAAAAAAGATTTTCTTAATTTATTGAAGAATAATTCTACTCACAAACATTTTATGGGTGAACGTAATTTAAATTCAACAGGAGGGTCTATTTTTAATAGTAAAAATTCATTGTTTTGTTTTGATTCTGAAGATCTTGAAGATGTAAAAAATGGATACGCAGTGTTAGGTGTAAAAAATTCGATGGATATTTATCACGTCGGAATAAAAACAGAATTAGTCTATGAAGACCATGGATGTACAGGAGTATATGATTGTCAGTTTTGCCATCTTTGTTACGATAATTCTCATTTAATGTATTGCGACTCTTGTCAGAATAGTCAAAATCTTTTTGGTTGTATCTCTGTTAAAAAAGGAGAGTACATGATTTTTAATAAAAAATATACAAAAGAAGAATATGTTGAGCTAAAAGAAAAGATCATTGAACATATGGAAAAAACAGGGGAGTATGGAGAATTTTTTTCACCAAGTATTTCTCCTGTTTCCTATAATGAAACTCAAGGAAATTATTATATGCCTTTAACAAAAGAAGAAGTTTTATCAAGAGGATGGTTATGGGAAGATCAGGTGCCGGGAACCTTCGGAAAGGAAACTGTTCAGCCAGAAGAAATTCCCGACATCATTGAAGAAGTAAAAGAAGATGTTTTGACTGCTATCTTTAAATGTACTGAATGTACAAAAAATTATAATATTGTACCCGATGAATTAACCTTCTATCAAAGAGAAAAAATACCAATACCTAGAAGGTGTCCCGACTGTCGCTATAAATGGCGTTTCGACCTTCGTTTGCCAAGGAGGCTTTGGTTAGGGGTCTGTAAATGTGATAAAAAAGGTCATTTTCATGAAGAAAAACCTTGTTCTGAGCAGTTTCAAACTAGTTACGAGCCAAATAGGCCAGAAATTGTATATTGTGAAAAATGTTACCTTCAAGAAATAGTCTAAAAAAAGAAAAAATAGAGAAATAGCCGACAAAAAAGTTTAATTTTTGCCAGCTATTTTTTTTAAAAATTACCCTTCTTAAAAACCCTCCCCTGGAAAGCTTTTTTGAGATTTTTACCTAAAAAATTTGACGGCCATTCCCCAGATTGGTCAAATGGGTAATTTATTTGGAATTTCACTTGATAGGAGGGTATAATAAATATCCAAAACATTAAAACATTATTAATAATAATTTTATAAATTATGTCCCCAAAAAGCAAAAAAGATGATTCAAAAAAAGAGGTGAAAAAAAACAATCAAACAACCAAAGTTGTTTCAATTGAAAAAAAACAAAATAAGAATGATTTTGTTAAGAGTATTCAAAGAAGAGATGGGGTAATTGTTCCTTTCGATATTGAAAAAATAAAGAATGCTATTAACAAAGCCATGCTTGCCGGAGGAGAAGGTTCACCAAAGGATGCAGAGCGTGTTGCTAACAGAGTTTTGAGAGAGTTTGTTCATTTAGCTAAGAAGCATAAGAGTTTTATTCCAACCGTTGAAACCATACAAGATACAGTGGAGCAAGAATTAATGCTTGCTGATTTTGTAAAAGCTTCTAAAAATTATATTTTATATCGTGAAGAAAGAGCACGCCTAAGATCTCATAGTATGAGTGTTCCGGACCATGTAAAAAAACTTGCAGAAGAAAGTAAAAAATATTTTAGAAATCCACTTTCTGAATTTGTTTACTATAGGTCCTATGCAAGATGGATTGAAGAAGAAAATAGAAGAGAAACTTGGATTGAGACAGTTGATCGATACATGAATTTTATGAAAGGGAAGCTTGGAGACATGCTGAAAGAAAGTGAGTATAAAGAAGTTCGTGAAGGAATTTTAAATCAAGAGGCAATGCCTTCCATGAGATTGTTACAGTTTGCTGGAGATGCAGCGGAGAAAACAAATGTTTGTGCCTATAACTGTTCTTTTGTGGCCCCTTCTAAGTTCCAAGATTTTGGAGAAATTATTTATATTTCCATGTGTGGGACAGGGGTTGGTTTTTCTGTTGAGAGTAAAAACATTCAATCACTTCCTCAAATTAAAAAACAAACAAATAAAAAAATATTAAATTACGTTGTTCCAGATACAAAAGAAGGCTGGGCCGACGCATTTGTTTTTGGAATGAAAACTTGGTTCGAAGGAAAGGATGTGGAATTTGATTTTTCAAAACTACGTCCGGCTGGGGCAAGGTTAAAAATAATGGGAGGGAAAAGTTCTGGTCCCAAGCCTCTAATTGATTTACTTGGATTTACCCGAGATCGTATTCTTCGAAGACAGGGAAGACACTTAAGAAATATTGATGCTCACGATATTATTTGTAAAATTGGAGAATGTGTAGTCTCTGGAGGTGTTCGTCGTAGTGCTCTTATTTCACTATCTGATTTAGATGATCAAGATATGCGTGATGCTAAGAATGGTCAATTCTGGCTAAATGAAGGGCAGAGAATGTTATCTAACAATTCTGCTGTATATGATGAAAAGCCTACAGAAACTGAATTTCTGAAGGAATGGATCGCTCTTATGGAGTCTGGATCTGGAGAAAGAGGTATTTTTAATAGAGGTTCCTTAGCGAAATCATTACCAGAAAGAAGAGTAAAAAAATCAAAAAACTTTATTGGAGAAATGGGAACTAATCCTTGTGGTGAAATAATATTAAGATCAAAACAGTTTTGTAATCTTTCTGAAGTCGTTGCTAGGGCAGAAGATACAGAAGAATCTTTAATGAGAAAAATTCGTCTCGCAACAATACTGGGAACATATCAATCAACTCTTACAAAGTTCGGATATCTTTCTAAAGAATGGAAAAATAATTGTGATGCAGAAAGATTGTTGGGAGTGTCTGTGACTGGACAATGGGATTCACCACTTTCTCGTGATCCAGACGTATTAAAAAAACTTAAAATGGAAACCATTCGTATTAATAAACTTTATGCAAAAAGATTTGGGGTGAATGAATCCACCTGTATCACAGCAGTGAAGCCTTCAGGAACTGTTTCTCAGACCGTAGATTGTTCTTCTGGAATGCATCCTCGTCATGCACCATATTATATTCGTCGAGTTCGTATTTCTGCTACCGATGCTTTATTTAAAATGATGAAAGATCAGGGAGTTCCTTATCATCCAGAAGTGGGGCAAACCCACGATGATGCAAATACTTTTGTTTTAGAATTTCCCATGAGAGCTCCAGCGGACGCAATTTGCAAGGACGATGTTTCTGCCATTGATCAATTGGAACATTGGAAAATTGTAAAAGTTAATTATACAGAACATAATCCTTCTGTGACTGTTTCAGTGGGGGAGAATGAATGGATTCAGGTGGCTCACTGGTTGTATCAGAATTGGGATATAGTAGGAGGACTCTCTTTTCTTCCTCGAAGTAATCACGTCTATCAACTTGCTCCCTACGAAGCAATTACAGCAGAAAAATACAAAGAACTTACAAGTAAAATGCCGGACTTTGATTTTTCAAAAATTGTAACCTATGAATTAAAAGATGAAACTGAAGTTAAGAGAGAATTGGCTTGTGTTTCTGGAGTTTGTGATATAGTATAGTTTTAATTCTTGGAAATATTTTATGAAAAAAAAATGGATAAAATACATAGTTACTTTTTTGGCTGTTTTTGCAGTTAGATTGATACCCTTTAGAGCTCCCAACGTGGAACCAATTATGGCCGTGGCTATGCCCTTTGGTAAGGCCTATGGAGGTGTATTTGCTTTTTTCTTTGGATCTTTAAGTATTATCCTATTTGATCTTGTGACCTCAGGGTTAGGCGTTTGGACTGCCATAACAGCTATTGCTTATGGATTGGTTGGCTATGGGGCTCATTTCTTTTTTAAGAATCGTTCTGGTTGGAAAAACTACGCCTTTTATGCTGTTTTAATGACACTTCTCTATGATGCTATTACTGGGTTAACCCTGGGGCCTCTCTTTTTTGGAATGCCTTTTATGGTTGCTTTGATGGGTCAAATTCCTTTCACGATCTTTCATTTGCTTGGTAACGTTTCTTTTGCTATAGTACTTTCACCAGTCATTGAAAGATGGGTGACGGCAGAAGAAAGAAAAAGTGTTTTAGTTTCTGATGTTGTTAAGGTTAGTTAGTGTATTTTAAAAATTTAAACCTGTTATATTTGGAAGTGAGGTTTAATCCCTCCACTGTGCCGCAACGGTAAAGTCCTAGATTAATAAATTTAGGAACAAGTCCGATCTTAATATAATGGTGTATCCCGAGCAGGAAACTTTTTTATAAAAAGTGTTAGATCTCTTGCTTCGGCAGGAGTTTTTTTATTTTTAAATAAAAATATGAATATAAAAAATAAAAATAGAATAGTCTTACTTTTGATTGTCTTAATTGCAATTACTGTGGTTTCTTTGGTTTTAATTAAAAGAAACACAAAAGAAGTTATTTTTTTCAATAATGAGGGTTCTTCTACTCCTTTGAATTTAATAAATGATGGATCTAGTTCCGCAGAAGAAGATGTTTTAGTAGAAGATAACAAAAAAGAAAATTTTGTTATCTTAGAAGTTCTAAATGAATCCTATGAAATTGGAATAAAAAACAATGATAGTGTTTACGACGCAATGAATCGGTTAAGTGTTTTGAATAAAAATGATTTTTCATTTGAATATGAAAATTATCAGTCCATGGGAATTTTTATTAAGGAGATTAATGGAAGGAAAGAAAAATCTGGAGCCTATTGGATTTATTCTATTAATGGAGAAGAAGCATCTGTCGGTGTTTCTAAATATATTCTCAAGTCGGGGGATGTAATAACTTGGGAGCAAAAATAATTATGAAAGTGAAGAATAAAATTAGTATCATTGTTTTAATTTGGTTAGCTTTTTTTACCATTGCAAATGCCGACGTTGGAATTCATTTAGAAATTCAAACTTCAGAAGAATCTTTATTCAATCAAAGTGTTTTAGTCTCTCCTTGTGATAGTGATAATGATCCTGAAACTCCGGATGATATTACTGCCTATTGTGCTGTTCTTCAGTCTGGACTAGAAAACGATTGGTCTTGGTGGGGAAGTGATGCTTTTTTAAGTTCCATTGGAACCAACATTAATAATGATAATGATAACGGTATTTATTGGGGATGGTTTAATAATTTAGATCTTGGCTCCATTGCCCTTAATAAATATATTCTCAATGAAGAAGATAGAATACTTTTAACTTATAATATAAATCCTTTAAAAAATGATTTTAAAATGTCCCCGGGAAGCATCCCGTTTCAGGGCATTAAAGCCATGAAAGAGTTGTACCTTGATCCCAGGAAAAAAGTCCGGCACCACATTGCTGGCCACAAAAACCACATCCGGTTGAAACGCCATGACCCCGTCTACGGTTTTCAGTAAATGCTCAGTCTTCTTCATATAAGGGATATATTGTTTCTGCGCCAGGAACCACGCCAAACCCATCCCCCCTGACGAAGGATTTCCTCCTGGAGGGGACGTACAATGGCAAAGGCATAAAGGTGGGAAACATAGAGAAGATATTTTTTCATTATTTCAGCATTTCCTTTCTCGCCGTCGACGGGGATGTTTTCAGAACCAGGTCAATCCATGGGATGGGGTCATCAACGCCTGTGGATTTCATTGCGCCCTGCCATACGGTGTAAAGTCCACAGGCCCGCATATTTGTTAAATGCCCCCTGGCTGTACATCGCCGCCACCAGAAATCCCACCGGCCCATCCAGAAACCCCAGCCGAATAACATAACATCGGAAGAAGACCCAAATGGCACGGAAAAGGGCCCCGGGGAGCCCCCAGCCCCTTTTTCCTGCATTGAAACGTTTCCTGGCGCCCAGCCATGAATAGGTGCGATTTTTGGTCAGATAATGTTCAAAATCCCGGATGGAATAGTGAATCAGTCGTCCCTTGAGTCTGCCCACACGGCTTCCCTCAGGAAGCATCACCTTTTCGTGGACAATGGCATCGGTGAAGCGGGCACCCTCCCGCCGGAACAGGCGTTTTACACTGCGCGCGCTGTTGCCGTAATTAAGTTGTTTTCCAAAATTAATAACCGCCCAGGGAATTCTGAATGCAGCTTCCCGGGGATGTTGATTCAACACGGCAATAATTTCCTGGGCAAGTTCGGGGGAAACAACTTCATCGGCATCTATGGAGAGCACCCAATCCCTTGGCGACCGCCGCGCGCAAGTCGTCGAGGGTCACCGAGGTCTTGCCCTGCAGCTTCGCCTCGGCCCGGTCGAGGCGGC
>CALNZI010000005.1:0-22740 GCA_942491275.1 Minisyncoccota bacterium
AAAATACTTTTTAAAATCATAAGTGGGTATACAGGTAAATCTTTATAGGAACTTACATACTGTTTTAAAATATTAGCGTAGGCTTCTTCATTAGTAAAAGATAGACCCACCTCTCCTCCATTTTTTAATTTAGTTTTTTTAAAAACCAATTATCTACCACCGTATCATCCCATCTGTTTGATTTCTCCCAAACCTCTTTTATTTTGAAGAACAGAAGTCCTCATTTCTTGCCCTCCAATAGCATCCATTTCTTCACGAATAATATTTTCAATCTTTTTTATGACACGTAAACCCAAGGGTAGATAGGAATAAACCCCTGCCATTTCCTTACTTATAAAACCGGCCTTAATCAGCAATTCAGCATTTATTGATGCCTCGTCGGCTGGATTTTCCTTTTGCGTCTTTGTAAATAATTGTGTTTGTCTCATATAGCCACATCTTACCCTAAAAAGGGCTCCCGGTCAAAAGAGCTCTTGCCCCCACACCTATATTTTTATAGTTCTAATTTTTTAACAAAACAAGGTCCTTGGTCTAATTTTTAATTTAAAATCAAAAATAATAAAGATTATTAAAATATAGAACAAAAAAGTAATAAAAATATAGGTGTGGAGGCTTGCGAAATAGCGTTTTTTCTGGTAATATGTGCGCATGTTCCGTGAGGGATTTTTTAGTTTAAAAAGTCTCTTGTTGGTCCCCCACTACCTTTTTAAGTGGTGAGAGGCAAGCTGGAATGCTTAAAAACGGAGCCATTATAAATTTCCGCCCGAAGCGGATTACTAATTAATCATAGAATATGAATACAAAAGATACAAAGATAGAAGAAATGTTTCGTTCCGGTGTCCACTATGGATACGCCAAGAGTCGTCGACATCCATCAACAGCTCCCTATGTTTTTGCAACAAAAAATGGAGTTGATATTATAGATATTGAAAAAACTTATGAATTACTTGAAAAAGCCTTAGAGCAAGTAACTCACTACGCAGCTACAGGAAAAAGTATTTTATTTGTTGGAACAAAAGCCGAAGCTCGTCAGCAAGTTGTTGAGACAGCTCTAGCTTTAAATATGCCTTACGTTGATGAACGATGGGTAGGAGGAGCATTAACAAATTTTTCAGAAATTAAAAAAAGGATAGCCCGATTGCTTGATCTTAGAGAACAAAAGGAAAATGGAGGATTTGATAAATATACAAAAAAAGAGCGCTTGCTGTTAGCTAGAGAAATGGATGACATGACCAGAAATTTCCAAGGCTTAACAAACTTAACTAAAACTCCAGATGTAATGTTTGTAATTGATTCAAAGAAAGAATTAATTGCTGTTACTGAAGCTCAAAAAATAAAGATGCCTGTTATGGCACTCTTAAATACAGACTGTGATTTCAAAAATGTTGATTTCCCTATTCTTGCCAATGACGCTTCAGTATCAAGTATCAGTTTTTTCTTATCTCAAGTAAAAGAAGCCTACAATAAAGGAATTACTGGATCCCCTACTGAAAAGCCTAAAACTGCTTAAAATTTATTAGTTAATAAAAATTTTTCGGGAAAAGGTCTTTCCTTTAGTGCTCCCAAGGTAAGACCTTAAAGAGAAAAATTTAATAGAAAATTATGTCTACAAAAATTACCACAGAATTAGTAAAAGAATTAAGAGATAGCACTGGTGTATCTGTAATGCAATGTAAAAATGCATTGGAAGAAGCCGGCGGTGATATGGAAAAAGCTCTTATTGTCTTAAAAAAGAAATCTAGTAGTATTGCAATGAAAAAAGCTGATCGTAATGCTAAAGATGGAACAATCGTTATTTTGGAAAATAAAGGTAAGGCCTTGCTTCTTACTTTACACACAGAAACAGATTTTGTGGCTAAACATGAAGATTTTACTACTCTAGCTAACAAATTAGCTGAAATTGCCCTAGAAGAAGGAATTGAAAAAATGACCGCTCAATCCCTAGACTTAATTAACCCTGTTGTTCAAAAAGTAGGAGAAAAAATTGAATTGGGTAAGGTTGAAGAAATTACTGGAGATGTACTAGGTAGTTATATTCATGGTGGAAAAAGTGGGGTTATTGTTTCTCTAACTGGAGGAAATTCTGAAATAGCAAAAGACATAGCAATGCATATTGCAGCTATGAAGCCAGTTTACAAAACAAGTGAAGAAATTACGGAAGAAGATAAATCAAAAGTTCTAGAAGTCTTTGAAAAAGAAGTTGCGGAATCAGATAAACCAGAAGAGATCAAAAAGAAAATGCTCGATGGAAAAATGGGAACTTACTTTAAAGAACAAACTCTTATGGATCAGTCCTTTATCAAAGATCCTAACTTAACAATTAGTCAGTTGCTTGAAAAAAACAAAGCTACTCTAATAAATTTCTTTCGTGAATCAATAAATTAATTTTATGACTTTTGTTATTATAATTTTCTTTATATCAATTACCGTAGCTCTAGGGATGCTCTATTTTAGAGTTTGGAAAATCAAAACTAAAAGAATTGAAAATCCTGGAGCCCAAGAATTTATTCTACCTAAAATACAGTTTAGACATTTAGAAAAGAATATGCTATATTTGACGAAACATATCCTACAAGGATTACTATTTACTTTTGTTAAATATTGGTTTATTGTAGTAACGAAGGTCAAAAAGTGGTTTAATAGTAAGTGGCCTAAAATCAGTTCTTTCTTTAAAAGGAAAAAAACAAATCAAAATATTTCCTATCGACATTCATTTGTTAAGAAAGCTGTGCTAGAATCAAAAGCAAGAATAAAGCACATTCGAGAAAAAGTTAAAGAAGAAATTGAGTCAAAAGAAGAGAAGTCAGATAAACTTGATAATTAAATAGTTAAGCCGGCATAGCTCAGTTGGTAGAGCGCCACTTTTGTAAAGTGGATGTCCGGGGTTCGAATCCTCGTGCCGGCTCCATAAATAAAACACCCTAAATGGGTGTTTTATTTCGGCACGAGGATTCAAAAGACGGAGGCTGTCGAGCCGAGTCAGGGTAGCAAGATTTTTCACCAGAAAAATATCCGTGCGAACAAAATCATATAACCTGAGCGAAAATTGATTATTCTTCTATCTTAACTTCTTCTACCTCTTCTTTAGGCAATAACTTTAAAATCTGTGGAGCTATTTCTTCTATCTCTTCCAGACTCTTAAACCCAGTGGTAGTTTTTTCATCTATAACGATTGCTGGTAATTTAGTATCTTCAATCTTATATATTCTAATGAGAGCCTTTAAAGCTGATAAATCTAAACTATAGTCGAATGAATAAACTCTAAGATTTGGATATTTCTGACGTAATTCTGTTAATACATACCCCTGCTTCACACATTCAGTACAGTTACTAGCTGTAGTATAAAAATATAAAAGTGGAACAAATTTCTCACCACATTTTTGATTTATTTTTTTAGTTAACAGATAGTCTTTAATTTCAAGAATTGAATAGTACCTCTTTAATTCAATAACCTCTTCATTACCCTTAATATTATTCTCACTGTAACTTATCTTATCAGCCAACTCATTCAACTCTGAAGACAAATTTGCCTCTCCATCATCCTGCTCACAACTCAATTCAGACAACAAAGAAAACTGTGTTTCCGAAGAAAGAATATCCGTAGCAAGTTTATTTTGAATTGCTCTAATATTACTTATCTTTTTATTTGCAAAAAAATTACTTAAACTTCCAGCAATGGCAAAAAGGGCCACTGTTATAACAAAAACTATAATATATTTCCCCCAATCATTTTTCATAACTATAATTAAATTTCTTTAAATGAATAATCTCTCTCGGCGACCCAACTTGCTTCATGCGACCTAATTGCATTCCAAATAGATTTTACTAACCAAAATGGAGCAATTACCATATATATAACAATAAACAAAAGAATATCGATGGAAAGAAACTTTCTTCCTGTAATCATTCGACGTCCATTCAATAAAGCAATTATAACTAAAATGTATATAAACAATGAAAGGAATAAAAATGTTTGAGTATTAATGAAGAAAGGATCAAAGGAAAAATCAGTCCCGAACAAAGAACCAAAGCCTGTAGTCCTAGCTTGAAGAACTTTATCTGAAATATAGTTAAATAATCGAAATACAAAAAAACTTAATAAAAACAAGGTTCCCATGATTGAAACAAAACCTGAAGGTAAAGTAAAAAGACCTATTGTCCCATACTTAGGTTTAAAGAAAAATTCTTTATAATCCATAGCATTTTTAATAAAACCATAAATCCAGCGGACTCTTTGTTTATAAAGTTTCTTTACGGTATCTGGACTGCCAGCATAGACATAGGCATCTGGACAATGATCAATCAAAAGTCCGTGTCGATGCATTCGCAATGCAATTTCTTGATCTTCCGTATTGTGAGATTTTCTATATAAGCCAATCTGATCAAAAACTGTTTTTCTAAAAATAGAAAAAGGTCCAGGAGTAACATGAATCCCCTTCAAAAAAGCTAGCATCTTTTTTGTATAGTGGGCCATATCAAATTCTGCCCGTTGAGCATATTGAATTATATTTTTAGGGTCTCTAACTAAAATTGAAGGAGCCACGGCCATTACTTTTTCATTATCAAAGAAAGTAATTATGCGTTTCAAGGCTTCTGGGTGAACAGAAGAGTCGGAATCAAGACAACCAATAAATTCACTATCTGTATTTTGAATGGCAAGATTTAAAGCAGTATGCTTTCCTCCATTTTCTTTTTTCATCAGTGACACTCGAGAATTATTTGCATATTTTTGTAAAACATCCCAAGTCCGATCCTTAGACCCATCATCAACTACAATAATTTTTAACTTTCCTTTTGGATAATCCAGATTTAAAAGAGAATCAATTGTTAAAGAAACTACCTTTTCTTCATTGTAACAAGGGACAACAACTGAAACTGTAGGGTAATACTTTAAAATAATTTTTTTATCTCTTATGGAAATTTTTTTTCTATTTTCAAAAAAAGTAACTAAAAAAAACACCTGTACGTAGATGGCTAAAAAAGAAACTATATAGAATAGAATTATCAATACTTCCACAGTGGAAGCATCATATCATAATTGAGGCTACTTTACAATATAAGCTTATATTGTATACATTATATTAAAATCAGATTTATTTAAATAAAAATTAGATACATGATATAATATTTAAATGGAAAATAATACAAAACAAAAAATTTCAACTCCTGCAGCCATCGTTGTTGCTGGAGTATTAATAATGCTAGGTATTTTATTAACAAAAACTGGTCCTGTGGATGTAAATAACCCTTCTGAGCCAAAAACCTTATCTGAACAAGTTGGTGTTTCAAAAGAAGAATTTACTCAATGTCTAGAAAAAGTAGACTTAAAAGCTCTTTTAGATAAAACAAGTGCGAGTGCTGATTTAGCTATGAACAATGTTCCTGCTGACCAAAGAGGAACTCCCTATAGTGTAATTATTGGAAGTAATGGATCTAAAGCTGAAATGCGAGGAGCCTATCCAAAAGAAAATGTAAATGAATTAATTAATGAAGTTCTTTCTGGAAAAGTAACAGTTCCATACACAGGTGATATTCCAGCGGTAACACCAGAAGACCATATTAGAGGAAGTATAGATGCTCCAATAATTGTGGTGGAATATTCTGATCTAGAATGTCCCTTCTGTCAAAGATTCCATAATACAATGGAGGAAATCGTTGCTGAATCTGATGGACAAGTTGCTTGGGTTTATCGCCATTGGGCAGTCCACTTAGACCAAGAAAGAGGCCAATTCGCTCTTCCAAAAGCTGCTGCTGCTGAATGTATCGCTGAAATAAAAGGAGAAGATGCCTTCTGGCAATATATTCCTTTAATCTTCGATCTAATGAATCCACAACAAGCACCATCTCCAGTAGGTCAATTGTAATAGACAATAAAAAAAGCCTCGACATCGTCGAGGCTTTTAAAATACGATTTAATTATCAAGCTGCTATTTTCTCCAATAAAAAAGAAACTTGTTTTAATATTCCCTCAGTATGAGATTTGACAAATGATCCGGCCTGGTGATCATTTATAATGTACCAGTTTGATACAGGATTTTTATGGTCATTTGAAATATCTGGTCTTAACTCTTTTTTGCATTCATTTTCTTTTTCAAGCCAGAAAAATGCAGATTTTGTAAAAAGACCAAAAACGTCACCTAAGAAAATTTTTGAAGAAGTTACTTCTTCTCCTACTTTCGTACGGTTCATTCCAAATTCACTTCTTCCTGCATTCCCAAAATGTTTTTGTAACACTTCTAAAGCAGAAATTATTTTATCTAGTTGGCCATAGTTTTTTTCTTGTAATTTAGAAATTGCTTGAGAGAAGCCTCCTTTATCTTGCAAAGGTGAAATGATTTCAAATAAACGAACAGTAGCCTCTACTTTATTGCCCATCATCTCAATTTCTTTCATCTCTTTTTGAAGAAAATTCAGGTCATCTTTAATTTTTTTTAAGTCTCCTACTGGTGGAAAAAGATTAGCTTTGATAATTTTAAATTGTCTTTTCATTTTGTTTAATGTTTAAAATTGTTAAAAAATAATTTATTAAGTTCTCTTAATGCCCAAAAAGAAACTAAGAGAACTTAACAAATATTAACAACCAAAAGACAAATTTTTCAAAGAGCTAACCTTCTACATATATTATATCACACAAATACCCTACTTGTCAATAGTAAAAACCCCTCAAAATAAGGGATTTCTACTATTTTCATGGAAAATAAGCTTTAATATTCTAATCGAAATAGTTTTTCAATCTAGAGATTTTTTCATTATTTCGTAGTTTTTCATGAACCTTAGCTTCAATCTGACGGATACGTTCACGAGTCACTCCAAATTCCGATCCTACCTCTTCAAGAGTATGCTGAATCCCGTCGTTTAAGCCATAACGAAGTTCAAGAATTTTACGTTCTTTATCTGACAAAGTAGCCAGGACATCTTTAATTTGGTCAGAAAGAATTCGACGTGAAGAATCTTGATCTGGTCTAAGAATTTTATCATCTGGAATAAATTCCCCACGAGTAGATTTTTCATCATCATCTCCAATTGGTTGTTCAAGGGAAACAGTCTCTTGATTTATTTGTTCAATAATATGAATCTTCTCAACTTCCAATCCCATTTCCGAAGCAACTTCTTCAATTAATGGATCACGCCCAAGATCTTGAGACAGACGACGAAGAACTTGTTTATATTTAGAAATTGTTTCCACCATGTGAACTGGAATTCGGATCGTTCTAGATTGATCAGCTAGAGCACGAGTAATTGACTGTCTAATCCACCAAGTGGCATAGGTTGAGAACTTATATCCTTTTGTCCAGTCAAATTTTTCAACAGCCTTAAACAAACCTAGATTCCCCTCTTGAATCAAATCGAGAAGAGTTAAATCAGAACTTCGTCCAACATATTTCTTAGCAATAGAAACAACCAAACGAAGATTGGCTCGAGCCAATAAGTTTTTAGCTTCCAAGTCTCCTTTTTCAATTCTTCTAGCTAAATCTCTTTCATCAGCCGCATTAATCAATGGGTACTGTCCAATCTCTTTTAAATACATTTGAATTGAATCATGGGATTGAGAATCCTTACTGTATTTAAGAGCTAATTTCTCAATATCATTATCCATATCAAGTAAATTCCCTCCCTCTAAAACATCTATACCTGAAGTAGAAAACTTTTCATAGAGCTCATCAAGAAAGATAATATCACTTTCAATACTAGGAAAGGTTTTAATTATTTCATCATAGGTCACAAAGCCCCTTTTCTTCCCCTTCTCAATCATAACTTCTGCTTTTAAAGCTAAATCAGCTGCTTTCTCTTTTGAAGATTGTTTCTTCCCTGATTTTTGTTTTGTTGTTTTTTTAGGAACCTTTTTCTTAACTACCTTCTTTTTCAAAGTTTTCTTTACAACTTTTTTCTTAGCTACTTTTTTAACTACTTTCTTTTTAGCAGCTTTTTTAACAACCCTCTTTGTTGGTTTTTTAGCCACTTTTTTCTTAGTCACTTTCTTAACTGTCTTCTTTTTTGCAACCTTTTTCTTAACTATCTTCTTTTTTGCAACCTTCTTTTTTAAAGAATTTTTTGTTTTCTTTTTTATTTTTTGTTTTGTTTTTGCCATATATTATTGAGTTCGAGAATTTTTAATTTTTTCTATTCTTTCGACTATTTTTTGATAATTCTTTAATAATAAACTAATCTCTTCTTTATCCTTTTTGTGTTCTTTTTGATTTATCTGACTCTGTAAATATAATAATTTTTCGTTTAATATTTCTTCTTCTAAATTTAGAATAATTTCTTTCAACTCATTAATTATCCCCTCTTTTTTATCACCATATTGTATCTCTGCTTCAAAGGCGAGAACGGAGGAATTTATTTTATGCTTATCTTTTATTTTATCAAAAGTTTCTTTACCTATATTTTCCTCAAAGGATTCACATATTTTTTTAATTTCTACTACTCCACTTTTAGTACTTTTATAAAAAATAATTCCCATTAATTTTTCTTCTAGACGATCCCTTCGAGATTTAACTATTTCTTTTTTTTCTTGTATTATATTTGATTTATCTAAATTTTTAACCTTTCCATAATCTTCAAAATCTTCCATAACCGCATTCTCTGGCAATCCCGTTTTTTTACTAATTAAACTAATGTAAGCAGACTTTTCAATGGAACTTTTGATTACAGTTAAAAATGGGAAAATAATCTCTCTAATTTTTTTACCTCTTTGTCGAAGATCTGAGGTTTCCTCAGAAATTCGATCAAGATGAAAACTTACTATATCCACTGAATTTTTTATTATATCTTTCCATTGATTTTGATCTTTTAATATAATATCTGCTGGATCTTGGCCTTCTGGAATCATAGCAATTTTAACTTGCATGTCTAAAGAAAGTGCAATCATGGCAGATCTATTTACTGCCCGAATACCAGCCGAATCACCATCAAAAGCAAATATGACATTAGCGGAGAGCCTACGAATTAAACCTAAATTATTTATTTTTGATTGGCCTTCGGAAGAATTCTCTTTTGAATTTTCTGAATAAGCGCTTCTTTCACTGGTTCTGTCAGATAGAGCAGTTCCGGAAACAGCCACAGTATTATTGAAACCTGCCTGATGAGACAAAATCAAATCCATTTGCCCTTCAACGATTATACTGTAGCCTCTTTGACGAATAAATGTTTTAGCCTTATCAATGCCAAATAATGTATTAGATTTATTAAATAAAAGAGTTTCTGGACTATTTAAATATTTGGCCGGTTCTATTTCTTCCTTGCCTGTTTGAGTAGACAGGCTAAATATTCTTCCCGAAAAAGCGATTATTCTACCACTTGAGTCTCCTATTGGAAAAATAATTCTACTACGAAAACGATCATAAAAACTTCCATCATCTTTAGTTTTTATCAATCCAACCTTTTCTAAATCTTCTTTTTTAAAACCTTTATTAATTAAATGAGTAGAAACAGATCTCCATGAATCTGGGACATAACCAATTCTAAAAGATTTCATCATCTCGTCAGATATCCCCCTATCTTTCAAATAGGCTCGTGGTTTTTTTTCTTTAGCAAATACTGATTCAAAGAAAACAGTGGCTTCTTCCATTATTTTATATAGGCGTTCCTTTTCTCCTTTGGGTTCCTTAGAATAATCATTCTCCAAAGTAACTCCTGCTTTTTGAGCAAGAAGTTTTAAAGCTCCCAAAAAATCAGTCCCCTCAAAGTGTTCAACGAAAGTAAAAATATCTCCCTTAGCTCCACAACCAAAACAATAATAACTATCTCGCTCTGACGAAACAAAAAATGATGGAGTCTTCTCATTGTGAAATGGACATTTCGCCTTATGATTTCTTCCCATTTGAACTAGAGGAAGGTAGGAAGAAACCACATCAACAATGGAAAGCCTTTCTTTGATTTTCTCAACCGATGAGGACATAATATTTACTTGTAAGGTTATTAAAACTACTCACTAACTTCATCTATACCTGCTTCTTCTTCTTTATCTAGATTTTTTACTCCAAAACCAGTTCCAGCTGGAATAAGATTCCCTACAATAACATTTTCCTTCAGACCGCGAAGATTGTCAACTCCACCTCTGACAGCATTATTAATAAGAACTCTATTAGTATTTTGGAATGAAGCTGAAGATAACCAACTCTTTGTGGTTAATGAAACTTCAGTAATACCCAAAACGATGGTTTCGGCTGTTGCTTTCTCTCCTTTGTTGGATTCAGCAACATTATTTTCTTCAATCAATTCAATCGCTTCAACAATTTCACCAGGTGAAAATGTTGTATCCCCTGCTGTTTTTATTTTCTTACGGGAGAACATTTGTCGAATAATTATTTCAATATGTTTTCTAGAAATAGAAGCACTTTGTAAGTCATAAACTTTATTTATTTCTTCAATAATATATTCTTCGGCTGATTCTTTTCCTCCATATTTAACAATTTCAGCAATATTAGCAGAACCGTCAGTTAGCAAATCTCCCTTTTTAACCTTATCTCCAACCTTAACTAATGGCTGGCGGCGTGAAGAGAAGGAATATTCCATTTCATTTTTCTTTCCATCTTTCTTTGTTCCAGAATCAGCTTTTAAGTCAGAAAGAACTTTAATAATTCTTTCTTTTTCGTTTTCTTTAACTTCAATAATCTCACCTGTTGTTTGAGAAATAATGGCTGGATTCTTAGGAATACGTCTTTCAAAAATTTCTTCCACACGAGGTAATCCTGTTGTAATGTCAATATTCGCGACACCCCCAGCGTGGAAAGTACGAAGAGTAAGCTGTGTTCCAGGTTCTCCAATGGCTTGGGCAGCAATAATTCCTACAGCTTGACCAAGTTCCACCATGCAGTTTCTTCCTAAATCAAGACCATAACACATACGACAAATTCCATGAACAGTATTACAGGTCAAAGGAGCTCTGACCAAGGCTTCTGTAATCCCCATATCTTCTAAAGCATTCGCATCTTCCTTCATTATCAAGTGTCCTTTTTTAAGAATTACTTTATCTTTACTATCCTTAATATCAGCCAAAATAATTCTTCCAAGAACATATTTAGTAAATACTCCATCTTCAGCTCTGACGGTTTTTCCATTTTTCGTACCACAATCTTCTTCTGTAATAACAACATCCTGAGCAACGTCAACAAGACGTCTTGTTAGATATCCAGCTTTCGCGGTATTCAAAGCCGTATCGGCCGCACCTTTTCGAGATCCATGAGTTGTAATAAAGTATTCCAATGGAGATAATCCTTCAATATAAGAAGGGATAATTGGGAAATCTAAGGTTTCTCCTGAAGTATTCACAATCAAACCTTTCATTCCACACATTTGAACTAAACTTCCCATATTACCTCGAGCTCCGGAAGTGATTAAATCAAACGTTGAACCAGTTTCATCTAGAGTTGCTGGAATACTTTTTTCAATTTCTTTTTTAGCATGTTCCCAAATTTCAATAACCTTTTGATATTGCTCATCTTCAGACAGCAAGCCTTCGGCAAATTGATCACGAACAGTTTCTTCTTTCTCTCTAGCTCCGGAAACTATTTCTTTTTTCTCTCCAGGAACTCTAACATTATCAATACCCCAAGTTACACCTGAGTAAGTTGCATATTTGAAACCAAAATCTTTAATCTTATCAAGAATTGATGGAGTTCGATCGATTCCATATTGAGTAATAAGTTCATCAACTAATGAAGACATTCTTTTAATTGTAATTTCTTCATTAATATAAGGGAAATCACTTGGCATAATACTATTGAAAAATAATTTTCCAACTGTTGTTTCAAATAATTTACCTTCAAATCTACTATATCTTTCTTTTTCACTACTACCAATAACTTTAATTTTAGCTCTAAAAGTAATTGCTCCAAGATCAAAAGCAGTAATAGCTTGGTTAGGACTAGAGAAAGTCATTCCTTCTCCTTTTTCACCATCTACAGATTTTGTCATCCAATAACAACCTAGAACAATATCCATCTTAGGCATAACGATTGGTGAACCATCCTGAGGTTTAAGTAAGTTTTTATTTGAAGCCATATAGTCCCGTGACTCAGCTTGAGCCATTTCAGATAAAGGTACGTAGACAGCCATTTGGTCTCCATCGAAGTCGGCGTTGAATCCAGCACAAACAAGTGGATGAATTTGAACAGCATGACCTTCAATTAACACAGGATTGAAAGCTTGAATACCAAGGCGGTGAAGGGTTGGGGCACGGTTAAGAAGAACGTATTTACCCTTAATCACTTCTTCTAAAATTGCCCATACTTCAGGAATTCCTTCTTCAATCAAACGATTAGCTCCACGAATATTGAAAGCCAATTCTGTTTCAATTATTTTAGAAATAATAAATGGTCGGAAAAGCTCCAAAGCCATATGTTTCGGAAGTCCACATTGATTAAGTTTTAAAGTTGGTCCGACAACAATAACAGAACGTCCAGAATAGTCTACACGTTTACCCAATAAATTCTGACGGAATAGTCCTTGTTTTGATTTTAGATTGTCAGAAAGAGATTTTAAAGCTCTTTTTTGTGACTGAGAAACGGCCTGTGAATCATTTTGTTTAGCAATGGAATTATCAATTAAAGAATCAACTGCTTCCTGTAAAATACGTTTTTCATTACGTAGAATAACATCGGGAGCACCAATTTCCATTAATTTTTTCAAACGATTGTTTCTATTTATAACTCTTCTGTATAAATCATTAAGATCACTAGTAGCATGACGTCCTCCATCAAGGGCAACCATTGGTCGAAGGGCTGGAGGTATAACAGGGATAACTGTTAGGAACATCCACTCAGGGCGAAGGTTTGCAGAGATCATTGATCGAAGAAGTGATAATCTTTTATGAAGTTTTAATTTATCCACATTGGAAGCCTTCGGAATCATTGCTTCTGTTTCATCTTTCAATTTCTTTAGATCAACTTTTTGCAAAAGAGAGAAAATTGCTTCAGCTCCAATACTTGCTTCAAAACAACTACCATATTTAAGTCCAAAGTGATGATAGGCTATTTCATTCAGAACCTTACCTGGAACAATATCATTTATCTCGTGTTTGGTACTTGTTAGTAATTCTTTTAATTTTTCTTTATCTTCGTCGCTATTTGTACTTTTTATTTTTGCTTTAAATTCACTTTCAAGATTTTTAATTATGGTTTCTTTCTCTTCATCGTAAACCTTAGTGATGATATATCCTGCAAAGTAAATTACTTTTTCTAAACTATTAACAGGAATATTAAGTAAAATAGACATTCTACTTGGAACACCCCGTAGGAACCATATATGGGAAACTGGACTAGAAAGTTCAATGTGCCCCATTCTTTCACGTCTAACGATGGAACGAGTTACTTCCACTCCACATTTTTCACAAATAATATCCTTATAACGAATTCGTCGGTATTTTCCACAATAACATTCATAATCTTTTTCAGGACCAAAAATACGTTCATCAAATAAACCACTACGTTCAGAACGCCCAGTACGATAATTAATAGTTTCTGGTTTTGTGACTTCACCGTGAGACCATTCTAAAATACGTTCCGGGGAGGCAAGTCTTAGGACGATTGAATCAAAATCTGTTGTATCGATTGTTTTCATAATTTTATATATTTATTCCTATTAATTATTCGACTTTTTTAATTCAACATCCAGTGCCAAACCTCTCAGATAACTTAGCAACACATTAAAGGCTGCTGGAACGTTTGGTTCACCAATTGGTTGACCTTTGATAATAGCGTCAAATGTTTGTGATCTACCCATAATATCATCGGATTTAACGGTTAACATTTCACGAAGAGTGTAAGCTGCTCCATGACCTTCAAGAGCCCAGACTTCCATCTCTCCGAAACGTTGTCCTCCTCCTTGAGCTTTACCACCCAATGGCTGTTGTGTAATTAAGGAGTAAGGCCCAATTGATCTCATGTGTAATTTATCTTCCACCATGTGGTGAAGTTTCAACATATACATATATCCAACGGCAATATCTTGATCAAAGGTTTCTCCAGTTCTACCATCATATAAAGGAACCTTTCCATTTTCTGGTAATCCAGCTTTAACTAATTCTTCTTTAATTTCATCAACGGTGGCTGAAGAAAATGGAGGAACAATTGCTTGATACCCTAATTCATTTGCCGCATAACCTAAATGCATTTCAAGAATCTGCCCAAGGTTCATACGAGAAGGAACTCCCAACGGTGTCAAAATAATATCAACTGGAGTTCCATCAGCCATAAATGGCATCTCTTCTTCTGGCAAAATAACAGAAATAACTCCCTTGTTTCCGTGTCGTCCAGATAATTTGTCTCCAACTGAAATATTTCTAAGTTGAGCAATTTCAACAACAATTCTTTTAATTATCCCTGATTCTAAATTATGACCATGATCACGGGAGAAAATTTTTACTCCAACAACACGGCCTTTCTTTCCGTGCTCAAGACGTAAAGAAGTATCTTTAACGTCACGAGCTTTTTCAGTGAAGATAGATCTAAGTAATCGTTCTTCTGGAGTAAGTTCAGTTTCACCCTTTGGTGTAATTTTACCAACAAGAATATCATTCTCATGAACTTCTGCCCCAATAACAACAATTCCATCTTCATCTAAATCTTTTAATTTAGTCTCTCCCACATTTGGAATATCACGAGTTGTAATTTCAGGTCCAAGTTTAGTGTCTCGAACATTACAAACGAATTCAGTTACATAAATACTTGTAAATTTACTTTCCTTAACAAGTTTTTCAGATAAAATAATAGCATCCTCGTAGTTCGCACCACCCCAAGACATAAACGCGATTAAAGCATTCTGGCCAAGGGCAATCTGTCCATGGTCTGTTGTACTTGTGTCGGCAAGAACTTGACCTTTTTTAATACGATCACCCAAAGAAACACTTGGACGTTGATGGAAAACTGAGAAGTTATTTGTTCTAGAAAAAGTAATTAAAGGATAATTATGAAGACCTCCTTTATCATCTTCCACTGTTATCTTTCTAGCATCAACATAGGAAATCTTTCCAGAAACTTCAGAAATAATAAGTCTTCCTGAATCACGACTAGCTAATTCTTCCATACCTGTTGCAACTAAAGGAACCTCCGGAATTATGCAGGGCAAAGCCTGCTTCTGCATGTTACTTCCCATCAATGTTCTGTGAGCATCATCATGCTCTAGAAAAGGAATCATAGATGTAGCAACAGAGAAAGCTTGATTGGGAGCCACGTCAATATAATCAATTTCATTTTTTGAAATAATACCAGGTTTAGTTTGAAGACGAGCCTCAACTTTATCATTTATGATATTTCCTTTTTCATCATACAAAATACCAGCGTGGGCAATGTTGAATTTCTCTTCTTCTAGGGCATTAAGATAATCAACTTCCGCTGTTATCTTTCCATTTTTTACCTTTACGTATGGTGTTTCAATAATTCCAAATTCATTAATTTTAGCGTAGGTTGAAAGGTGTAAAATAAGACCAATGTTTGGACCTTCTGGAGTATGAATTGGACAAACTCTTCCATAGTGAGAAGTGTGAACGTCACGAACTTCTAATCCTGCTCTTTCACGAGTTAAACCACCAGGTCCAAGAGCAGAAAGAGTTCGGAGGTGTTCAATTTCTGCCATAACATTCTCTTGGTTCATAAATTGAGAAAGTTGGTTAGCTGTGAAGAACTCTTTAACCCTAGCTTGAAGAGGCCGTTGATTAATTATAGCAATGGGTAAACTTGTGGATGTATCAATTGTAGACATTCGATCCTGAACGTTTCTTTTAATTTGAGCCATACCAACACGAACTTTCTGTTGAAGCATTTCTCCAATATAACGAACACGACGTTGGCCTAAATGATCAATATCATCTGATTTAGCATGAGGGTCATCATTTAATTCAACAATGTTTTTAATTATTTCAACAATATCATCAGAGGAAATAGTTCTGCGTTCCATTTCCTTATCATCCATGCTCTTTTCAAATCTTTTGTTAAAACGGAATCTTCCCACAGGAGAAAGATCATAACGTTCAGCTGAAAGTAAAATATTAATAAATTCTCGAGCATTATCGGGAGTAGCTAAGTCTCCATCACGAAGACGCTTGTATATTTCAATATACGAATCAGACACAGTTTTAGCTGGATCTTTCTCTAAACAAGTTTTAATAACCTCTAAAGCCTTATCATTTTTATCAAAAGCCTTCATTATGGCTTCATCTGTTCCAAGATCAAGAACTCTTAAAAGCGAAGTTACACTAAATTTTCGTTTTTTATCAATACGAACATAAACAACTCCATCAGAGTCAGATTCAATTTCAATCCAAACACCTCTAGCTGGAATAATTTTTGCTCCAAAATATCTTTTGTCTTTTATTTCTTGTTCTGTGAAGAAAACACCAAAACTTCTAGTTAATTGAGGGACAATAACTCTTTCCACTCCATTAATTATAAATGTTCCATGTTTGGTCATTAATGGAACATCAGCCATAAAGATTTCCTGCTCTTTAGAAGTACCAATTGTTTTATTCAAAAGTTTAACTCTAGCTTTTAGAGATCCTTCGTAATTTAATTTATTTATTTTTGTATGAACTTCATCAAATTTTGGCTCTCCAAGAGAAAATGAAGTAAATTCAAGTTGAAACTTTTTATCTGAATAATCACTAATTGGCGAAAATTCCTTAAAGATTTCTTTAAGACCACTTTCCACAAACCAATTAAAGGAAACTAATTGATTTTCTATTAAATTAGGAAACGGGACTAATGGCTTCTTATACCGTGAAAAGTATTTCTTTTCTAACGTATTTGTTTTTTTCATACCTTATATTTTGTTAAAATCAATAAAATGATTCCGAATGAAACAGAATTATTTTACTAATTTTAAAATGAAAAAACACTAAGGTGACCAGACCTTACTGTTGGAAATTATTTATAACTGGCGGTAGTATTGTTGTTTAACACAAAAAAATTTACGCCCTTTAAAATAGGCTTATAATATAATAGTTTTTGATTGATACCACCATAACTCAATCTATTCAATCTGGGATGTATCCTATACTATTTCTCCTTTTTTGTCAACTTTTTACTTTGTTTATATTCTTCTATTTCCTTATGGTTGCCGGACAGGAGAACTTTGGGTACTCTGTACTTTTTACCTTTATATTCAAGGACTTCTGGGCGAGTGTAAACTTCACTGGAAGAAATGCGTTCTTCTTCTCGGGAATCAAAATTTCCCAAAACTCCCTCAATTTGACGAGAAACTGAATCAACTAAAATCATAGCTGGAATTTCACCTCCAGTTAGAACGTAATCCCCTATTGATATTTTTTTTGTTTTTAAAATTTTATCTACCCGAGCATCAATTCCTTCATAGCGTCCACAAATTAAAATTATATCTGTATAATTTTTAGAAAACTTTTTAGCCAAAATTGTAGTAAATTTTTCTGCCTGAGGGATAAAATTAATTGTTAAAATCTTTGTTTTTTCTTTCTTTCTTGAGATTTTTTTAACAACTGATTCAACTGCTTTAATTATGGGTAAAGCCATCATGACCATTCCCGGTCCTCCGGAATAGGGTCTTTCGTCTATCTGAAGTGACTTATTTCCATCTGGCCAAATCTTCTTATATTTTCCAGTAACAAATTTACGAGGATTAACAAAAGAATCCTTTATTCTCTTCTGCTTCATGGCTCTACCTAAAATAGACTCTTTTAAATAAGAATCAAACATTTCAGGGAATAATGTAATTATATGGAAATGCATAACATTACAATACCACAGAAAAGACCACGACAAAAGTCGTGGTCTTTTCTGTAATTCATAATTATTTTTATATTCCTTTTAAATCTTCCAATGCGTCTTCAACAGACTTAGCTGATTCACTAGGTTCTGTCTCAACGGATGGTGCTTCAGAAGATTGCTCTTCCTTAGCCACAGGTTCAGGAGTAACTCTACCTCCTTCTGGTTCATTAATTTTAAGATTAACTCGAGCATTATTTTTCATTCCAATAACTCGAAGTAGGGTTCTAATAGCCTTTGCTGTATTACCCTGACGACCAATAATTTTACCCATGTCGGCACTATTTACAGTCATGGTAATTAATACGCCCATCTCATCAACTGTGCGGTCGATTTTAACATCGTCCGGATTATCTACCAATGCCTTAACGACGTACTCAAGAAATGCTTTATCGTCTGCCATAAAATATCTTATAGTATTACTCTTAATATACGACAGTGTATCGACTACAAACTGCCTCTTCTATTAATATACCACAATCCTCTTTTTCTTTGCAATATAAATACAAAAAAAATCTCCCGAGAGGAGATTTTTTCTTTAAGCTGCTTCTTTTTTACTTTCTTTCTTCTTTTTTGTTGGAGATTTTTTAGGTAAAACATTCTTTTTCTTTCCTTCAATTAATTTCTGACTAACAAGAAAGTTGTGAACTGTGGGAGAAACTTGAGCTCCATTTTTAATCCAGTGGGCAACACGATCAGCCTTAAAGATGACTTCCCCACTCTTGGGAGTATAAGAACCAATAATTTCTTTGAATTTACCACTCTTAGTAGAATTTTTAGAATCAGTCAACACAACCCGAAATGCTGGGTCATTTTTACGTCCTATTCTTTGTAGTCTTATTTTTAACATAGCGTTATCCTACCATAGTATATAGAAAAAGGTCAACCCCACACCTATATTTTTATTGCAGGTAAGCCTGCGTTGAAAACTATAAAAGATATGAGCATGGGGGTCAAGCATCTTTTTTTATGCTATACTTCTCATGTGAAAAATAAAATAAAAAATATCAAAGCAAAAAATAAACCTTTAAAAATGCAAAGTCAATTTGCTGAAGGAATAATAAGAATATCTCACAAAGGAACTGGGAAAGTAATAATAAAAGAAACTGATGAAACAATAGAAATATCTCATAGTTTCCTTCGAACAGCTCTCAATGGTGACACCGTTAGAATTCTTTTTCATCCTAAAAAAGGGAAAGAAACTCAAACGGGAGAGGTTACAAAAATCATTCGTCGGTCAAAAAGAGGATTTTCGGGAATTTTAGAAAAAGAAGGTAATGCCTTAAAATTGAAATTGTGCAAAACTGATCGTGTTGCCCACTGGAACAAAAATGGGCTGAAATTTCTTACAGTTCACAACTTTTCTTGTTAGTCGAAATTAATTGAAGGAAAGAGAATTAGTGTTTGCAAAAATCTCAGCAAGAGAAAGTAAGAAAACTCAAAGAAAAGTCTCATAATAAAGTGTATTTATATTACCAAGAAAAAGTTATATTTTCATGTGAAGAGCATTTGTAGTCGATACACTTTGTCGTGTCGAGGTAATATAGATATTTTATGGCAAACGATAAAGCATTCTTGGTAAATGTTAAAACGTGATATCCGGAACGATGTTAAAATCGACCTCGTTAAAACGAGATGGTATTACCATGACATAGTGCCGACATGTGGTCGTCAACGTGAACCGAAGGAAGTGGTTACTCCTGAACCCTGTGGCCTTCAAGGAAGCAATCTTCTGAGAGCACCATCATCCATTAGTTAGAGTCTGTTGAAGACGCATTGGAAGATTTAAAGGAATATAAAAATAATTATGAATTACAGAAAAAGACCACGACTTTTGTCGTAAAATCATTTCTGTGATTTTGTAATGTTATGCATTCCCACATATAATTACATTTATTCCCTGAAATGTTTAAATTTCTTATTTAGAAGAGTCTATTTTAGGTAGAGCCATGAAGAGAGGAGAGAATAAAGGTTTCAACTTGTTGTTGCTCGTAGAACTGTTACTGGAGAAATATAAGAAAGATTTGGCCAGATAGAAATAAGTCACTTCAGATATAAGACGAAAGACTATTCCAGGACCATATGATGTCCTTGATAACTTTATAAATTAAAGCAGTTGGGAAATCAGTTGTTAAATCAGAGAAAGAAGAAAAAACAAGACAACAATTAGCCGAATTTCAGGCAGAAAATTTACTACAATTTTGAAGCTAAAAAATTTTAAAAATTGTCTGAATATAATTTTATTTATTAGATATGAAGGAATTGATGCTCGGGTGGGCTCAAAATTTTAAAAACAAAATATCAATAAGGGATTACATTCTAACTGGAATTGAAATTCCAGCTATGATTTAGTTGATTCGATTTCTCATCAAATTGAGGAGACAGAATTTGGTCCAAAGCCGGTAGGACACTCGCGAAGTCTAGTCTCAAAGTGGCCACCCAAAAGTTCTCCTGTCCGGCAACCTTAGAATAGAAGTATATCTAGAGTAAAAGTTGACAAAAAGGAGAAATAGTATGGGATACATCCAGATTGAATAGATTGGAACATGCTAGTATCAATCAAAAACTATTATATTATCAAGCCTATTTTTAAGGGCGTAAATTTTTTTGTGTTAAGTAGCTATTACCTGCTTAGTTATAAGTAGTTTCCAACAGTAGAGTCTGCATCACATATATGTTTTTTCATTTTAAAATTAGTAAAATAATTCTGTTTCATTCGGAATCATTTTATTGATTTTACTAAAATACAATATTATCAAAAAAACAAATACATTAGAAAAGAGTACTTTTCACGGTATGAAGCAAGCCATTAGTCCCGTTTTCCCTAATTTTTAGATAAATCAATTGAGTTTCCTTTAGGTGGTTTGTGGAAAGTAATCGTACAAGAATCTCTGAGATTTTCCCAATTAGTGATTATTCAGATAAAAATTTCAGCTTGAATTTATTTCATTTTATCTTGGAGAGCAAAATTTGATGAGAGTTCATACAAAAATAAATAAATTAAATTTGAGAATCTAAAAAATGCAAAGTTAAACTTTTGAATAAAACAATTGGTATTCTAGATAACAGGAAATCTTTTGGCTGATATTCCATTAATGACCAAACATGGAACATTTATAATTAATGGAGTGGAAAAGGAGTTATTATCCCTCGATTAACTAGTAGTTTTGGTGTTTTCTTCACTAGAACAAGAAAGATAAGACAAAAGATATTTTGCGAGCAAAAAATTATTCCAGCTGAAAATTGTTTGGTTGAAATTGAATCTGACTCTGATGGAAGTTATTTATGTTCGTATTGATAAAAACGAGAATTTAGTGTAATTTCCTTTTAGAGTTCTTGATCTTGGAACAGATGAAGCCATAATGAAGGCTTTTGATAAAAATGATAAGGCTTTAGAAGTTATTAAAACTTGTTTAGAGAAAGATCCAGCTAAAACTGTGTCTGATTCGTATGTTAAAATATACAAACGTCTTCGTGATGGAGACTTAGCTACTCGATAATGCTCGAGAATTTATTAATATTTTACTTTCAGCTGAACGTTATGATCTTTCTCCTATAGAAGATTCCGTTTTAACAAAAGATTTAGAAAAGAGCATGGATGATAAGGAAATGGAACGCAGAACTATTTCCTCTGATGATATTGTTGAAATAATTAAAAACATTGTTGAATTAAATGATGACCCTCATGCTAAATCAGATGATATTGATCATTTAGGCCAACGTCGTGTTCGTTATATTGGAGAAATGCTTCAAAGAAAGTTCGTGTTAGTATGGCTCAAATTGAAAAGAAACATTCAGGATCGAATGTCTACAATTGATACATCCACAAGTTTACCCATTGCTATAATTAGTCAACGGCCTCTTCAAGCTAGGGTTAAAAAGTTCTTCACAGCTAACTAACTTTCTCAATTTATGAACCAAGAGAATGTTATGGCAGAAATTGAATACCTCCGAACTCTTTCTGCTCTTGGACCTGGTTGTTGGCATCTCGTGAAAGAGCAGGATTAGTAGTTCGTGACATTCACACTTCTCACTATGGAAGAGTTTGTGCAATTCATACTCCAGAAGATCCCAGCATTGATCTTATTTTACACCTTTGAAACTATGTTTGGAAGAATAATAACCGAAATTTTGAAACACCATACTGTAGAGGTAAAAAATGGAAAGACAATACGGCGGAAGTTGATTATCTTAATGGCGGGCCCAAAGAGAAATTCAACATTGCCCATGCTGGTAGATTGTATGATGAGAAAGGAAATATCATAAATGATAAAGTTGAGGCTCATCTTCAAGCAAAACCTGACATTGCTAAAAGACAAAGGCAAGTCCTTATTGACACAGTAATTTGAGTAAGGAGCAAACTTTCTATGGCCGCTAGAAATTTACTGAATTTCTTTTCTAGAGTATGATGACAACTCACAGAGACATTGATGGAAAGTAACATACAGAAGCAGGCTTCCTTTTTTTTTTTTATACCATTTCAGGGATTTTTTTTGGTTGCAACAGACATAATGGGAAGAACCAAACTGAATCGTGATTGTCCAAGAACACCTTTGCCTAGAAGTTAGTGGAAAGATTTCTAATATGTTGATTCTTTAGAAAGACAGTGGAAGATGATAAAGGAGGTCTTCATAATTATCCTTTTAATTACTTTTTCTAGAACAAATAACTTCTCAGCTTTCCATCAGCCGAGTGACAGCAGTGTGGTAAAGGTCAAGTTCTTGCCATTACAATACATGGAGCCATGGACAGATTGCCCTTGGCAGAATACTAATCCTGGACATGTCTTTGGGGTGAGGAGTACTGACTACGAGGATGCTTGTGACACATGCGAAGAAACTTGTTAAGGAAATGTACAGGTATTTATGTGGCTGAATTCGTTTGTAATGTTCCGAACACATAGAGCTTGGACCTGGTGCCACAACTGCATGATATTCAGACAATGGGAGAACAAATTGGGTAGATGAATGGGGTGATGGGGCAGAGATTCATGAAATGATGACAG
>CALNZI010000006.1:0-156027 GCA_942491275.1 Minisyncoccota bacterium
GATCGACTTCGTATAGTGAGCAATGGCAATCCCCGCTCACCGCGACTGCCTCGTCCACGGTGTGCACGCTGGAGTTGAAGCAGGAGGAACTCCGAGCCAGCGCCGACCGTCCTGGAGCCGCGCCTCGATCTTGTCTGCATGTTCGCGCATGAAACTGCACGCTCAACGGGACGGCACAGTGCGGCGTTGACCAGGGCCGCCGATTCTGCCGGAGACACTTTGGGAGTGATTCCAAAGGTACAGCCGTCCGTCGAAGCGCGATCATCCAACCCTCAGACAGCAGAACACTCCGCCTGCTCACCGCCCTCCACAGCCCCGGACAGATAGATGGAACCCACAGAGATGGCAGACCTCATCACGAGCGGATGTGACGTGCTGACCTGCTGATCGCCCGTCAGCTCTCCGTAGCGGGGATCGTTGGCCATTTCCGCATCGGACCAGAAACGCACGCTCATCTCCAGGTCCCCTTCGATCCAGCGCGCCCAGCCCCCGTAATCCCAATCAAAGCCGGTAAAGGTGAAGTCCTCCCCGGATACGGCCACCATCTCCTGAACGGTGGAGCCGACACCCGATGCCCTCGGCAGATGCGCCAGACCGAGCCGTCGACGGAGGCCTCAATGCCCCGCGATCCGGCGCGGAATGTCGGCTGACCAGAGAATACTGATCTCGAAGGGCGTGCCGGCAAAAACCGTGGCGCCGGGCGAACAGAGTCCCTCGGCGATGTAGAACTCCGACTCATCGAAAGGGCATCGGGCCCCAGCAGTTGGGAGCAGTTCCCCTTCGTGAACACTGAGCAGAATCGGGCCGAAGCCCAGGGCGTGATGCGGGCCTCAATGCTCAGCTCCTGGAGCAGAGGTGGCGATCAGGAAGGCGGCGGCCATGAACGCCACCAACCCGCCCAGATACGATGCGGCTGATCTCCGGGCCGGAATCCGGGGATCATCGGCATGTCCTGACGGCGGCGACACTGTCCATCGCCCATGGCTGACCTCCCTTGCGAGATCAGCGACCGGCCGAGGAAGGTCGGCTGGCTGGGTCACTCCCATAGCGTAAACAGGCCTCGGGCGGGTGGCCAGATGCTCCCGTCCTGAAAGGTGACCTGCAGGATCGTCGCGGTGGCGGATGCCACTCCCTCGGGCGCCTGGGCATTGAAGAAGGTCTCATCGTCCGCCCGCACAAAGGGCTGCTCCGCCCCGGACAAGTCCGTCGTCCTTCGATAGTCGATGGTGTCGACCCGGATGGGATCACCGGACGCCGATTCGAAGGTGACCACGAAGCTGGCCGCCGTGACGTCACGCTCGGAGCGGTTCTCTACCACGAAGCGGGCGAGTCCGTCGGTCATCTGGCCTTCGGAAACCACCAGGGCTCGGACGAACAGGCAGCCAACGCCATGGGCACGAGTAACACGGTCGCTGGAACGCGTGGTCCTCCATTGGAATGTTCTAGGACCCGGCGTCCACAAAAAGACGCTCCGCCACTGGAAGGATAGCGGATCGCCACATCCCTTACCCTACCTCGGCCGACGGAGAATCCTCATTTCCATCACCTGGGCATTTCCGGGAATCTCGTTTCTGTCCAGATCGTATCGGTTGCTCGGATGGTCGAGGCGTAACTACGAGGTTGTCGAAAAAGACGTGAGTGCGACTCTCAATTTCGGAGCCGTGGACCTGGAATGTCTCGACGGTCGCCCGAATCTCGCGGTAGGTAGAGCCGATCCGGAGCCCATTCGAAGTCACTGCCTCTGTGGAGGTTATGACGATCTCCCCGACTCGGGATGACTCAGACGGATCCGGAACGATGTAGCCGACTCTCCCGAGCTCCGGGGACACGATGTCAAACACGTCCGAAATCGCCCTCCCCCGTTGAGAGGGTGGCTGGCTGAATGTGGGGAGCAGCGATTGAGTCGATCACTCCCCCGACCTTGATTCCGAAGAACGAGTGGCCCGAAACAAGCAGGCTGGGCGACGCGGACAGCTGCTCTTCAGTCTCATCAGTCGGCAGCTCTCCCGGCCGGACTGCCTTCGGCGGTGCACCCCGCCACGATCAAGACCACAAGCGGTCAGCACTGCTCGGAGGGGGAGAAATACACGATCCAGTCCCGGGTTGTGGTGCGCGCCCTCGCGGCCCCCTGTCGCACAAGTCCCATTTCATCTCATCAGGGCTCAGCCATCGAACGGGTCTGTTCTCACATTAGCGGTTCAGCCCCATTCAGAGCGTAGCGACATCATACACGCTTGGTCCGACCCTGCGAAAACTTTTCAGGCAGCGAAACCGCTGCACGGCGGTCCCGGAGGTATCACTCATCAGCTGCCGACCTTCGCGCGAAGACAGACCGGTTCGCCACGGGTTTGCGACGTCAACGATCCCATTGATACCATCCTGAGCATGCTGCGTCGACTGATCGGTGCGGACACCGAGTTGGTATGGCGCGTCCGAGAGCGTGTCCGCAGCTTGACTCACGCCGCCGGCACCCCCAAGACCCCAGTGAGGATCGGCCGATCCGGCGTCACCCGGCCCTTCCACTACGAGTCATCGGAGACAGGAGGGAGGGAGATGCGAGAAGCGAGAGCACCCGGACCGTCCACGACCTCCATCCCCTGGGCAGGAGAGGAGGATCGGCGGCCCGGCGCCCCGACGCAGGTGCCGAGGTGGGCTCGGCATCCTACGGGTACCGCGATTTGGAGCACTGGCTCTCGGTCGCCCGCGGTGAGGTCCCGGGGCACACCCAGGCCGGTGCACTCGCGGCGGCAGGTGGGGGCGCCGTGACCGGGCCGCAGGGGGACGGGCACCGAGAGCCGGACGCCCGGCAGACCTCTCCCCGTCCCGGGCGAGCCTTCCACCCTCACCGGGGCGGGAACGCCGAGTGCTGAGCGGCGCTGGATGCGTGGACGGTGCTGGTGGCGACAACGTGCGCCCTGGTGCAGATCCCGAGCTGGGACGGAAAAGGAGACACCCGCCCAGGAGGCGATGGCGGGATGGATGGCCGACGCCGGGCTCGAGGTGGACCGCTGGGTGATCGATGTGGAGGAGTTGGCTCGCCATCCGGCCTTCTCCACCGAGATCCCCCGCACCGACCCCCTCGGCGTGGTGGGCACACTCCCGGCCAGCGGCGCAGGCGGGCGCTCCCTGGTGCTCAATGGTCACGTGGACGTGGTACCCCCCGGTGATCCCGCCCTCTGGTCCCGGGACCCCTTCTCGGGCGAGGTGGCCGACGGACTGATCCACGGGCGCGGATCGCTCGACATGAAGGGCGGCCTGGTGGCGGGCCTCTTCGCACTGAAGGCGGTGCGGGATGCGGGGGTCGCGCTCGCCGGTCCGGTCCATCTGCACAGCGTCGTGGGCGAAGAGGACGGCGGCATCGGCACCCTTGCCTCGATCCTGCGGGGAGTACCGGCGACGGCGCCGTGGTCAGTGGAGCCCACGAAAGCTGGCCGTGGCTCCCGGGATCCCCGGAGCGCTGAACTTCCGGGTCCGGGTTCCCGGTCCGGGCGGCCCCCTAAAGAAATAACATTCTTTTTTCCTATTTTCTTCAATATATGTTTGGAAATATTGGTTTTTCTCTCCATAATCATTATTTTAACACCTTTTTATAGATTAAACAAGTATTTTGTGACCACTAAATACTTGTCAAAAAAATAAGATTAGTATATACTGATATCTACAAAAATAAAATAATCTATAAGAAATGCCTTGGGAGGCTGTCGAGCCGAGCACGAGGAATTTTTCACCAGAAAAATATCCGTGCATTTTGAATAGAGTTATTTTATTGAAGTATTGGTTTGAAATTATATTATAAAAATTTTATTAAATTAATTTGAAATTTTTCTCTTTAAGATCGCACCTCGGGCTCACTTAGAGGAAAGATCTTTTCCCGAAAAATTTATAAAAATATTATGTCAAAAATAATTGGAATAGATTTAGGTACAACAAATAGCGCGGTCGCTATTATTGAAGGTGGACAACCTAAGATTGTGGAAAATATAGAAGGAACCAGAACAACTCCATCGGTTGTTGCTTTAACAAAAAAAGGAGATCGAATGGTTGGACTTTTGGCTAAACGTCAAGCAGTTACTAATCCAGAAAATACAGTTTATGGAATTAAACGTTTTATTGGTCACATGTATGATGATGCAGAAATTCAGAAGGATGAAAAGACAATTCCCTATAAAATTAAAAAAGGGTCTACAGGAGGAGTTGAAGTTAAAATGGGAGAAGACTGGTTACGTTCTGAAGAAATTTCAGCTAAAATTTTAAGTAAAATTAAATCAGATGTGGAAGCAAAATTAGGAGAAAAAATTACGGAGGCAGTTATTACTGTTCCAGCTTATTTTAATGATGCTCAAAGAAAAGCCACAAAAGATGCCGGAGTTATTGCAGGACTTGATGTTAAACGTATCATAAATGAACCAACGGCTGCAGCTTTAGCCTACGGTTTTAATAAAAAGAAAAATGAAAAAATAGTCGTTTACGACTTTGGAGGTGGGACTTTCGATATTTCAGTTCTTGAAGTTGGAGATGATGTCATTGAAGTTAAATCAACAGATGGCGATAGTCATATGGGTGGAGAAGATATTGATCAAAAGATTGTTAAGTGGATTGCAGATGAATATAAAAAAGAATCAGGTATTGATGTTACAACTGATGTCTTGGCACTACAGAGGTTAAAAGAAGCAGCTGAAAAAACAAAACACGAGCTTTCAACAACAACAGAATCAGAAATAAATATTCCATTTATAACATCAGATGAATCTGGGCCTAAACACTTACTACTAAAAATGACTAGATCAACTCTAGAATCTTTAGCAGAAGAATATGTAACTCGTTCCATTGAGATAACTAAAAGAGCAGTGGAGGCTTCTCCTTTCAAAATTGAAGAAATAAATGAAATAATTTTAGTTGGAGGACAAACAAGAATGCCAGCTATTATTGATGCTGTTAAAAAATTATTTGGTAAAGAACCAAACAGGACAATAAATCCAGATGAAGTTGTGGCTCTAGGGGCTGCAGTTCAAGCAGGAGTTCTTCAAGGAGACGTTCGAGATGTATTGTTATTAGATGTGATTCCACTTTCTTTGGGTATTGAAACTTTAGGTAGTGTTGCTACAAAACTCATTGAAAGAAATACAACGATTCCAAGTTCTAAATCTCAGATATTTTCAACAGCGGCTGATAATCAAACTTCTGTGGAAATTCATATAACTCAAGGAGAAAGACCAATGGCTCAAGACAATAAATCTCTTGGAAGATTCGTTTTGGATGGTATTCCGCCATCTCCACGAGGGATTCCTCAGATTGAAGTAACCTTTGATGTTGATGCTAATGGTATTTTAAATGTTAAAGCTCATGATAAGGCTTCTGGTAAAGAACAATCAATTAGGATTGAAG
Source organism: Minisyncoccota bacterium (assembly GCA_942491275.1). Classification (GTDB taxonomy): domain Bacteria; phylum Patescibacteriota; class Minisyncoccia; order Phycocordibacterales; family UBA9973; genus UBA8515. Next base: position 5,386 of record CALNZI010000006.1, read on the forward strand.
CTAGCTCTGGTCTTTCTGAAGAAGAGATCAAGAAGATGAAAGATGATGCAGAGTCTCACGCAGAAGAAGATGCTAAGAAAAAAGAAATAGCTGATGTTAAAAACACAGCTGAAATGATGATCTTTACTGCAGAAAAATCGGTGAAGGATTATGGAGATAAAATAACAGATGAAATTAAAAAAGAAATTGATGCGAAAGTAACAGCTCTTAAGACAGCTAAAGAAGGAGATGACTTGGAGATTATTAAAACAGCCACAGAAGAACTTTCAAAAGAAATGACTAAGATTGGTGAAGCCATGGCCAAGGAAGCTCCAGCGGCTGAAGGTGAAGAAAATAAAGAAAATCCAATTCCTCAAGAACAGGAACCTGAAATAAAAGAGGCCGAGGTGAACGATAATCCAGATCAAGAAGAGAAGAAATAATAAAGTTAAAAATAGAAATAGCTCTTCTTGGAGAGCACAAAAATTTCTTGCTAGAAATTTTCTCAGCATTCGCTCCGTCGAGCTCATGAGCCTCTCCAATAAGACTATTTCTATTTTTATAAATACCTGTATAATAAAAACTTATGTCAAAAAATTACTACGAAACATTAAATGTAGATAAAGGAGCTTCCAAAGAAGAAATTAAAAAAGCCTTTCGTGTTCTTGCTCATAAATATCACCCTGATAAAAATAAGGGTGATGACAAGAAATTTAAGGAAGTGAATGAAGCTTACCAAGTTCTTTCTGATGAAAAAGAGAGCTAATTATGACCGTTTTGGTTCAGCCGACATGAATGGATTTGGTGGAGGTGGAGCACAGGGAGGATTTAATGGCTTTGGAGGTTTTGATTTTTCTGGATTTTCACAGAATGGAGGAAATGTTGATATGGGAGATCTAGGGGATATTTTTGGAGATTTTTTTGGTGGAGGGCGTAGTTCTAGAAACGTTCGTCGAGGGCGTGATATTTCTACAGAAATGAAATTAACTTTTGAAGAATCAGTCTTTGGAATAGTCCGAGAAATAAAAATAAATAAACAGTCTACTTGTAATCTTTGTGATGGTACGGGAGCTAAGAAAGGGACAAAAATGGATACCTGTAAAACATGTAATGGTCAAGGAAAAGTTCGAGAAGTAAAGCGTTCTATCTTTGGTAATTTTGCTAGTGTAAAAAGTTGTGATACTTGTTATGGTTCAGGAAAAGTTCCAAGTCAGAAATGTTCTGAATGTCGTGGTTCTGGAATTCATAAGAGAGATGAAGAAATAAAAGTAAATGTTCCGGCAGGGATTAATCAAGGAGAGATGATTCGATTTACTGGAATGGGAGAAGCTGTTTCTGGAGGAAAAGCAGGAGATTTGTACATAAAAGTTAATATTGATTCTCACCCAATATTTAAAAGAAATGGATTAAATTTAAACATGGATCTATCTATAAAATTAACAGATTCACTTTTGGGGACAGTCCATAAATTAAAAACTCTAGAAGGTAACGTTATTGAAGTTAAAATTCCAGAAGGAATTAAGCACGGTGAATTACTTAGAGTTAAAGGAAAAGGTGTTCCTTCTGGTGGAGGAAGAGGGGATATTATTATTCATATAAATGTTGATATTCCTAGTAAAATTTCTAAAAAAACTAAAGAGTTAATAAAAAGATTAAAAGAAGAAGGACTTTAATCCAGATAGAGCTTTAAGCCCTATCTGGATTAAAGTTTTAAAACCTTTACATATTTTGAGTTTTTGGTATTATATGTTCTATTACTATATTTATTGCAAGCTGAAGGTGCTGAGAGAAATCTCCAAGGACAAATGCTTGATATAAAGAAATGACCAAACGTTCAGTTGCTTCTAGGAAACTTTGGAAGCTTGGAATAGAAGATTATAATACTCAATATTTTGATTATAATAAAGACGGAGATTTAATCGCTAAAGAGGGAAATAACGTCTATAATATTAAATATTTAGCTGAAAAATTCGGAACATCTCTCGAAATTCTTTTTCCATATATCCTTGAAGAAAGAGTTGAAGATTTATTAGATCTTGGAGCTTCTTTAATCAAGAAATTAAAATATAATGGTAAATTCTATTATCATTACCCAATGAAAACTAATCAATCAAAGGAAGTGGTAATGGCCATGGTTGGTGAAGGGGCGAATTTAGAAACAGCTTCTTTTAATGAATTATCTTTAGTTAGGAAGATGTTAGACCAAGAATCTTTTAATCAACGAATGAGAGTTGTTTGTAATGGCCCTAAAACAGAAAAATATATTCGTTTAATTGATGAACTTCAACATAGAGGATTAAAAGTTATTCCAATTATTGAAGGACCTAATGAATTAAAATCTTTTCAATATTCTCGTTTTGATGTGGGTATAAGGTTAGACATGCCAGTCAAAGCTAGAATTAATTGGAATAAACCAATTGATCGTTTTGGTTTTACTAGAGATGAATTATTGAAAATGGATTCTTTTAAAAATCTAAGAATACTTCATTATCGAATTGGAGCGAAATTAGAAAAACCATCTGATATTTTAGCTTCAACAAAGTATGCTCTAAAAGTGTTTTTTGAATTAAAAGAAAAAAATCCAACTTTAGATACTTTGGATATTGGAGGAGGGATGCCCATTCCTTTTGATCGTAAGGGGAAAGTTCCTGCTGATAAAATTTTAAAAAAATTATTTGAACTTTTGAAGAAAGAGTCCGATAAGAGAGGAATGCCACATCCTAATTTAATTTGTGAATGGGGAAGATACATGATTGCTCCAGCTCAGATTACAATATTTAAGGTTATTGATACTAAAAAAATACAAAAACATAAAGAAATTGAAGCTAAAAAATGGTATGTGGTTGACGGTAGTTTTATGAACGACTTAGTGGACACTTGGGCCATAGAACAAAGGTGGGCAGTAGCTCCAATCAATAATGAGAGAGACAATAAGTTAAATGACGTTTGGATAGCTGGCTCTAGTTGTGATTCTGATGATATCTATACAGGAGGAGCAAAAGAGGAATCAGTGACTTTACCAGATTACGATTATGATGAAAATGAGCCTTTTTATGTGGTCTTTTTTGACACAGGAGCCTATCAAGATGCTTTAGCTTCTCAGCATTGTTTACTTTCTTCTCCTATAAAATTAATTGCTGAAAATGGACATATTGTTGTTGCTCGGAAAAGAGAAAGTCCTGAAGAAATTGGCAGAAATTTTGGATGGTAATACTTTTCTTTTCATACGATTGTGTTAAAATTAAACCATGAATACAAATTTACCTACATTGGAATTAGTTTTAAAAAATTATAAAAACTTTAATAGTCGAGCAATGCGCGATGCATTAGTTTCCTATTGGCGGCATATTGAAAAAGGAGGAAAAATGTTCTGGTCAGTGGCCGGGGCCATGTCTTCTGCTCAACTTGGAATTACTCTAGCTCCAGCGATACGCTCTGGTTTAATTTCTGGATTATCTGTTACTGGTGCAAACTTAGAAGAATCACTTTTCCGTTTGGTTGCTCATAAAAGTTATAAAGATTTTCCAGACTATAGATATTTTACAAAAGAAGACGACACAAAAATTTTAGAAAATAGAATGCGTCGAGTTACTGATACTAGTATTCCTGAAGATGAGGCTTTCCGTGCGGTGGAGGGATTAATTGTTCCAACTTGGAAAGAAGCCACTGAAAAAGGTACTAGAAAATTTTGGCATGAATATTTTTATGATTTAATTCAAGAAATTGATAAAAGCAAACATGAAGGAAAGGCTGAAGAGTGTTGGTTGTTGGCTGCAGCGAAAAAAAATCTACCCATTGTTGTTCCAGGCTATGAAGATTCAACTTTTGGAAATATTTTTGCTTCCCATGTTAAATTTGAAGAGTGTAATCCATCCATCGTTAAAAGTGGAATAGAATATATGGCGAATTTTTATGATCAATATCAAGAACTTTCAAAAGGAGATGGAATTGGATTTTTCCAAATTGGGGGAGGAATAGCTGGAGATTTTCCTATCTGTGTTGTTCCATCTATAAAATATGATTTACAGCAGGAAGTAAAACCATGGGCATATTTTTGTCAGGTTTCAGATTCTACAACTTCATACGGGTCCTATTCTGGAGCAACTCCAAATGAAAAAATTACCTGGGATAAATTAACCAAAGACACACCAATGTTTGTGGTTGAATCAGACGCGACAATTGTGGTACCGATTATATTGGAAGCTTTAATGGAATGCCAAGCTAGTCCTAAAGAAGCAAATAAATTGATAGAAAAATACATAAATTAGTCTATCTAAAATAAAAACACTGGGACGTTGAACGTCCCAGTGTTTTTTAATTATGTTTATTTAAACTTATTTTTAAATTTTTGAGAAATTATACTATAGAGTAATTGTGCCGCTCCGTATTCAGTTAAAACAGAGTCTCTCATTGGAGATACTTCAACAATATCAGCTCCAATTAATTCTGTTTTTTCTATAGCTTTTTCTATCAGATCTAATCCATAATACCAAGAAAGACCTCCTGGAACAGGAGTACCTGTTCCTGGCATGTAGGCTGGATCAAATCCATCTACATCAATTGTTAAATAAAGGTGTTTAGTTTTTATAGAGTCGATAATTTTTTCGATAGGAATTATTTCTTTATTCCATTCAAAAATAGTTATTTTATTCTTTGGATCATTAAAATAGTTATATTCTTCTTCTGAATAGGTTCGAATTCCAACTTGTACTATATTATAACCAAGTTCTGAGGCTCGACGCATAACACAAGAATGAGCTAGTTTTGAAGGTTTTGAGTTTAAGTAATCTCCATCATTATCTCGTAGATCACAATGGGCATCTATTTGAAGAATAGTCACATCTTTTGGATTTATTTTTTCACTAAGAGCTTTAAAGGCTCCAAGAGATACAGAATGTTCTCCTCCTAGTAAAAAAACAAATTTATCTAATTCTAATATTTTTTTATACTCGGAAATTATTTTATTTAAAGCTTTTTCTGGCGAAAAAAGACTGATATTTTTTAATTTAAGATGAGTTGCCCTTATAAATTTATTGGGTTCACATTTAAATTTTCTATCAAAAAACTCAAGTTTATTATCTAAACATTTAATTATTTTCTTGGGTCCATTGGCGGTTCCTTTTCGGCTAGAAACAGTCTTTTCATATGGCACGCTGAGTATTACTAGGTCTGCTCCAGCTGTATTTTTTGTATTAATTACAGTATTTACCATGAACATAATAGTACAAGAAATAATAAAGTAATGCAATGAATTGATTTGTGATATAATTTAATCTATGAGTTGGTTTTTTATTGCCCTGGGGGCTCCATTTTTATGGGCATTGGTTAATATTTCTGATCAATACCTTGTTAAAAAATATTCAATTGGTGAAAAAGGGTCGGGAGGCCTAGTTCTTTTTTCTAGTCTTATTGGAATCTTTGTCGCGATTTTTATTGGGATATTTACTATGGGTATTTTTGAAATACCCATTATGGATAAGTTTCTTCTTATTTTAACTGGAGGTTTGGTTATTCTGTGGGTTATTATATATCTGTATACTATTGAAATTGAAGATATTTCTTTTATAGCTCCTTGGTTTTCTGTTGTTCCGATTTTTGGATATATTTTAGGATATGTTTTTCTAGGAGAAACATTAAACAATCAACAGTTAATTGGTTCAGGAATTGTTTTATTGGGAGTATTTTTGATATCCATTGATTTTTCTTTGGAAGAAAAATATAAATTTAAATGGAAACCAGCACTTTATATGATAATTACATCTTTTATTATTGCTGTAATTGGGATTATTTTTAAATACGTAACAATAGTTGATAGGTTTTGGATTTCTTCCTTTTGGGAATATTTTGGGCTTGGGGTGTTTGGTATTTTAATTTACTTTTTTATTCCAAAGTATCGTCGAGAATTTTTAAATATGAACAGACTGGGTGGAATAAAGATATTTATATTGAATATCTTTAGTGAGTTTCTAACTATAATTGGTAGTCTTTTGACTAATTACGCTGTTTTATTGGCTCCAGTGGCCTTGGTTTATCTGGTGGGTAGTTTTCAGCCAGCAATTGTTCTTTTGTTTGTTATTTTAGGAACAAAATTTTTCCCAAAAATCATTACAGAAAAAATCCATCATCAAATTATGATACCAAAAATTATTGCGATCTTAATTATACTAATTGGTAGTTTTATTTTGTTTATTTAAGGTAGCCCCATTTTTTGAGCTTTGAATGATCTTCTTCAATAAATTTTCTTCCAATATCATTTCGATAAAGCATTTTAGGTACAATCACTTTTTTAATAAGAGAATAAGTTTTTTCTTGGGCTTCTTTGACGGTTTTTCCCATTTGAGTTGCGTAAAGAACATAACCGGCATCATCTGATAAATAGAAATCTTTTGAAGATATTGTTTTCTTTGACAAACCGTCTAATCTTATGTGCTTAAATTCCTCTTTACTCATATTGTTAAAAAATACATTTACACCGACAAGATCTTCATTTTTTGTATTATCTCCGAATGGAAAGGGAGGAGTTGCTACTAAAACAATAATCCCGTAACCTTTTTTCCATTTTAAGTTGTAATTTTCTCCCTTGGCTACAGAATAAAGAAATTCAGCCCAGGGTGATTCATGGATTTCTGCTTGTAGGTGTATCGCAGGAGAACCTAATCTAGCTGTTGCTTCTAGGCAAAAAATTCCATTTTTGTTTACTATTGTATTTATTTCAAAATCTCCTCTAAAATTTACTTTTTGTAAGAATGGTTTTAGTTTCGCGATAGTTTCTTGGTAGAGTTTATTATTTTCATCACTGTCGTACCACATTAATGTTCCCATTTCAGAAGTTGTTGGACCGAGATCTCCTGGGAAGAACTTTTTATGTTCAACATTATATTCAATTGGTCCAATCCAATTTTCCCCGTTAAAATATCTACCTATTCCAATTTCAATTCCTTCAATTTTTTCATGTAATGTTATTTTTCTATCTTTAAAATTATTTTTTTTAATATAACTTTCAAGAACAGAAATAACATCTTTTCCATTTTTTAAACAGCCGACATAATTGATTGTTTTATCTGAGTCTTTGTTTTGTTTTACAACCCAAGCTTTTGGATGCTTTTTAACATAGTTAATAGCTTTTTTAATACTGTCAAAATCTTTTAGTTTTTTTGTTTTAAGTCCGTATTCTTTAAAAATTTCTTGGCCGTATTCTCTATTAGTTTCTAATAATTCTCCTAAACGAGAACCTCCAAAAACGATATACCCATCTTTTCTTAATTGGTCTTGTTTTTTCCCATGACCAACATCATCAAAAATAATTAGGCCTTTTTTACCAACCCAATTTAATTCAGCTTCCCAATCTTCAGTTTTATTTACAATATTATCAAAAGTTTTCTTAACTTTTTTATTTCCTATATAAAGTTTAACATCATGACCTTCATTTTTAAGAATATAAGCAAGGTTTCCTGCAACAAAATCATTTGATACAAATAAAATTTTCATATATAATAATAAGACAATAAACTATTGTCTTATTATCATGTTAATACTTTTTGTTACTTTAGTCAAAATATTATGAATAATTTAATTGCAGGAATGTGTGCTGACGGTATTCCAAAAACTTTGGGAATTTTTGATTTTAGTATCGCTCCTTACTTACTTTATTACGCTTACGTCCCCATTGTTATAGCAGCACTGTTTTTTGGAGTATTAATTTTTACAAAAAACAATAAGTCTTTAATAAATAAATTATTTTTTGCGATAACGGTGATGTTTGTTTTATGGGTCCTCAACGTTTTAGTTCAATGGATTGCTGTCCCAAATAGTTTTATATACAACTCATGGAAAATAGCTCCTATTTTTGAAATTCCTATCTACTTGTTGTCTATTTATTTTGTTTATGTTTTTGCATATAAAAAAGACTTATCTTCTCTTTATAAATCAATTTTATTAGTAATTTACATTATTTTCATTGCATTAAGTTTTACTAAGTTGAATTTAATGGGCTATGATTATGAATATTGTGAAGGGTTATTAGGGCCTCTTCAGAATTTTATTTCAGGAATCGAAGCCCTCTCTATTGTTGTAATAGCATTAATAGGGAATAAATACATAAGAAAAAATAAATCAAATAAAAAAGACAAGAAAATTGTTAAAACTTTGGTTATTGGAATTGTTATTTTTCTTAGTTTGTTTTGGTATTCTGAAGTTTTTGGAATAGTTACCTCTGAATATGGAATAAATCTTATTGGTCCAATAGGGATGTTTGTATTTCTTGGATTGGTTACCTTTTTAATGGTTAGATATGAAGCCTTTAATATTAAATTATTGGCAACTCAAGCCCTGGTCTTTGGATTAGCTATTTTTATTGCTTCTCAGTTCTTCTTTATTCAAGTACCAGTCAACTTTGCCCTTAATGGAGCTACTTTGATAATGGTATTATTCTTTGGTAATTCATTAATTAAATCAGTTAAAAAAGAAGTTGAGCAAAGAGAAAAATTACAGATACTAACTGAAGAACTTTCGGAAGCCAACGAAAAACTTAAAGGACTCGATAAATTAAAAACGGAATTTTTATCCTTGGCCTCACATCAATTAAGGAGCCCGCTGACTGCAATTAAGGGTTATGCCTCCATGGTATTGGAGGGAGATTATGGAGAAATTAATCCCGAAGCCAAAGATACAGTGGGGCGGATATATAAAGCAAGCCAGAACCTTACAAAAATTGTTGAGGATCTATTAAACGTTTCTAAGATAGAACAGGGTGGAATGAAATATGAAATGGAATTATTTAGTTTGGTTCCCGTAGTTGGTGATATGGTTAAGGATCTTTCCATCACTGCTGATAAGAAAAATGTAAAGATCAACTTTGAGTCAGACGAAGAAGAGAAATGTATGGTTAACGGGGATAAAGAAAAGATTCGTCAGGTTGTTCTTAACTTAATTGATAATTCTATTAAATATACGAAGGAGGGAAGTATTGATGTTTCTGTTAGAAGAAATGATAATAAAATTCTATTTGCCATCAGGGACACAGGAATGGGTATGACAGAAGAGACAAAAGATTCATTGTTTCAAAAATTTGCCAGAGGTGAGGGTTCAAAGATGAATACTTCAGGGACGGGATTAGGACTTTATCTTGCAAAACAGATTGTGGAAGCTCACAAAGGACGTATATGGGTAGAATCACCAGGATTGGGGAAAGGTTCCACTTTCAATGTGGAATTGGAGGTAGTTGACAAAGGAGTATAAATATGCTATATTAAATATAGTAAATTGTTCTTTACTTAAAAATTTAGCCGGTTTTTGTTATTTATTTTAGATGTTTTTTTATAAGACTTTTGGAATAAATAACAAAAACAATTTTTTTATTAACTAAATTATTTAATAAAATGGCTAAGACGAAAACAAAAAAAGATGATGTTTTACATTCTTGTACAAACAAAAACGGACACTGTTCTGTTCCTGGGTGTAAATCAAGGTTGAATGAAATGAAAAGTAAATGCGGAAATGATCATGTTGTAGGAAGAAAATACAAGCGTTTTGACGCTGAGAAAGAAAAAGAAACTTTTCAACCGATAGAACCCAAAATGCATTTCAATAAAAGTTAATTTATTGAAATGCATAACATATGGCACTTAAGAATTTATTCTTGGTGCCATTATTTTTTACAAATTTTTGAGCCAGAATCAGTATCTTTTATTTCGTAGCCTAGATTATTTATTTGATCTCTTAGTTCATCACTTTTAGTCCAGTCTTTATTTTTTCGAGCAATTTCTCTTTCCTCATTTAATTTTAGAATATTTTCGGGAATGATTTCTTCTTTCAATTTATCCAACCCAAGTCCTAAAACTTTATCAAAATCTAGAAGAGTGGCTTTTTTATCTGAATTTGAAATTTTTGAATCTTTTATTAAATCCCATAGAACAGTTAATGCTTTTGGAGAATCTAAGTCTTTATCCATAAATTCTATGAATTTATTTTTATATTTTTCGTCCACCACTCCAACTTCATCACCTAGGCTTAAATAGTGCTTTTGAATACGCTCAAGAGCTACCTGAGAGCCCCTTACGGTCTCCAGTGTGAAATTAGTCTTCGTTTTATAGTGTGAAGTGTAGAGCCACAATCTAAAGGCAATTGGATCAATATCTTTTTCAATTAAATCTCGAAGAGTGTAAAAATTTCCAAGGGATTTAGACATCTTTTTTCCATCAACCAATAGAAATTCATTATGCATAAAGTATTTAGAGAAAGGCTTATCACTAGCACATTCTGATTGAGCAATTTCATTTTCGTGATGTGGAAACATATTATCGACTCCACCTGTATGTATATCAAAACTTTCACCCAATTCTTTCATACTCATGGCAGAACATTCTATATGCCAACCGGGGCGTCCTTTACAAACCTCGGTTTCTCTGCCAATAATTTCATTTGGCTCCCAAAATACTTCACCATCATTTTTATCCCAAGCTTTCCAGAGAGCAAAGTCCTGAGCATTATCTTTTTCATACTCGTCTGTATTTAATCTACCCAAAGCGTTCTTTTTTAAGTCAGAAATTTTAAAATGTGATAACTTCCCGTATTCTGGATTTCTATGTATATCAAAATAAATTGAACTATCTTCAGTTTTGTAGGCATATTTCTTTTCCAGTAATTTCTCTATGAGTTCAATCATTTCTTTAATGTAGTCTGTAGCCTTTGTATATTTTTGAGCGGGAATAATATTTAAAGTTTTTATATCCTCGAAAAAGTTTTCTGTGTAAAATTCCGTAAATTCTTTGAGAGTTTTGTTTTCAATTTGTGAATTTTTTATTGTCTTATCGTCCACATCTGTAATATTCATTATATGGTTAACTTCATAGTTTCTATAGGTTAAATACCTTTTTAACATGTCTCCAAAAACATAGGCTCTATAGTTACCAATATGGGCATTATTGTAAACAGTTGGGCCGCAAGTATATAGGCCAACCTGTGGTGGGTTAATTGGTTCAAATAATTCTATTTTTCTCGACAGCGTATTAAATAATCCTAAAGCCATATTGGACTATTATACCCTGTGGGTTGCTTTTTTCAAAGATTTTGTGTATTATAGTGCTCATGGAATTAAAGGAATTTGCCGTAATTGAAACAGGAGGAAAGCAATATAAAGTCGCTGTGGGCGATGTTTTAAAGGTTGAAAAACTGAAAGGTGAATTTTCTACTGGAGATAAAATTATTTTTGATAAGGTTTTATTGGTAGATAATGGTAAAGACACAACCATTGGTTCTCCTTATATTACTGGAGCCAAGGTGGAATCATTATTTCAGAAAGAAGGGAAAGGTAAAACTGTCAAAGTTGTTAAATATAAAGCAAAGAGTCGTTATCTAAAAACAAACGGGCATCGACAACCATTTATGGAAGTAAAAATCTCCGCTATAAAATAAAAAACTCTCTAGTCGAGAGTTTTTTTATTAGGCCCTATATTGTAAAGCGTTTTTTATTGTTTCAGAATCGGAGTATTCTAATTCTGTTCCAGTGGATAACCCTCTTCCTAGGGAGACAATTTTAAAATTGTATTTCTTCTGCAGGGGTAGTAAAACTTCTCTTAAATAAATGTCGGTGTGTTCTCCTTGAGGATTTAAAGATAAAGCGATTATTATTTCTTTTAGTTCTTCTTTTTTTAATCTTTCTTCGGTTATTCTTTTTAATTCTTTAACTCGAACAAAGTTGGGAGTTTCTTTAGTTACGATAGGGACAAGACCTCCGAGAATAAAGTACATTCCTTTGTAATTTCTACTTTTTTTAATACTTTCAAAATCAGCATCTTTTTCTAAAATTAAAAGGGAAGTGCGGTCTGTTTTAGGATCAGAACAGGTCTCACATAAGTCTTGTTTTTTATTATGAAAAAATAAAAAACAAGATTGACATTGAGAAATAGTTTTTTTAATTTCCAATATTGATTCTCCTAATTCTTTTACATAGTTAGGATTTTTATGTAATAAAAAATAAACAAAACGCTTGGCTTGTCTTTCACCAATGCCTGGAAATTCTTTAAAGTATTGTGCCAGTTTGTCTATTCTATCTTCCATATTACTTAAAATTGTTCTAAGTCACTAACATCTCCCGCAAGGGCAGAAAAATCACCCATCCCTCCAGATTTTTCCAAACTCATGAAGGTTGTTGTTTTTTCATCAAAGTATAGATCAACTTTTCCAACGGGACCATTTCTATGTTTTTCAATTAAAATTTCAGCAATATTTGTTTTCTCTGACTCATCTTTTCCTCTATCTTCTCGATGAATAAACATAACCACATCGGCATCTTGCTCGATGGATCCAGAATCACGAAGGTCTGATAGTCTAGGACGACCACCACGGGATTCAACGGCACGGGATAATTGAGAAAGGGCAATTACAGGAACATCGAATTCTTTAGCTAAAGCCTTTAGAGATCGGGATATTTCAGTAACCTGATTGACCATACTATCAAAATTCTTAGAAGTAGACATTAATTGCAGATAGTCAACAATAACAAGACCTAGGCCGTCTGAGGCTTTAATCCGACGACAAACAGAACGCATTCGGACGATGGAATTACCAGCTAAATCATCTACAAAAATTGGAGCCCTTGAAAGGAGGTCTAAAGAGTCTCGAATTTTAGAAAATTCACTTTCTGCTGAAAGATTACCAGTACGGAGCTTCCAAGCGTCTACTCGAGATTGAGCAGCTAACATTCTATCAACCAATTGCTGAGTACTCATTTCAAGTGAAAAGATAACTGTTGGAATTTTGTTGGTTAGAGCTGTTTGTCGAGCAATATCTAAAGCAAGTGTTGTTTTACCCATGGAAGGTCGAGCCGCCAATATTATTAAATCTGATTTTTGGAGACCTGACAAATACTGATCTAAGTCTTTGAAACCAGTTGGAACACCTCGAAGTTCTCCCTTGTTTTCATGTAGGCGTTCTAAACGATCCCAAGCTTCCGGTAGACTATCTTTAAGAGAATGAAAAGCATGACCACCTGAGTTTGAGTTTATTCCCATCATTCTTTTTTCTGCTTTATCAAGAACTTCAAAAACATCTTCAATGTCGTCCTTAAAACCAAGTTCAGAAATATCAGTACCAGCTTCTATAATTTTTCGGAGTAAATGTTTTTTGTTTACAATTTCAGCATAGTGTTTAACATTGGTTGAAGCAGGGACAGAATTAGTTAATTCACTTAAATAACCACTTCCTCCGATTGAGTCTAGAGATCCTTTTTCTGTTAATTTATGAGACACAGAAATTAAATCGATAGGATCTCCCTTAGAAGAAAGTTCTAGCATGGTCTTATAAATTTGAGAGTGTTTGCTGGCGTAGAAGGACTCAGGAGTAATAAGATCACTTATTTCATGAATTGCTCCGGGTCTTAACATAATTGAACCGAGAACTGCTCTTTCGGAATCGGTACTTTGAGGTGGGACACGGAGATTTGTTTTTTTGTTTACCATAGGATTTATTGTAGCATAGCCGTCAAATCCCCACATCTTGCTTTTATTGATAAATATGTGGGTAAAATGTGCAAAACTATTGTTATTTTGCTATTATATATGGGTACTTGTCCCGTATTAAATTTTTGATTAATTAAAATTATGATAAAAATAATACGAGAAAAGTAGGTCAAAATTTACATATAAATTATTATTAAAATTTTAGTACTGGGATGAAAAAACGATTACTTTCGGGAATTCAACCTTCAGGGACTATCCATTTGGGAAATTACTTTGGAGCAATCAAGCAATTTGTTGATTTACAAGATCAATATGAGTCTTTTATATTTATTGCTGACTTGCATGCAATAACAACAATTCAAAACAAAGATATTCTCTCAAAGAATATTTTAGATGTTGCTATGGATTACCTAGCTTGCGGTCTTGATCCTGAGAAAGTTTGTCTTTATAAACAATCAGATGTACCTGAAGTTACAGAATTGACTTGGTACTTTAATTGTTTAACTACAATGCCTTATTTAGAAAGAGCTACTTCCTATAAGGATGCGGGTATGAAAGCCAAGGAAGTCACAGTTGGACTGTTTGATTATCCAATATTAATGGCTTCGGATATTTTAATTCAGGATGCTAATATTGTTCCAGTTGGATCAGATCAGAAGCAACACATTGAATATGCTCGAGATACGGCTCAGAAATTTAATAATACTTTTGGAGAAGCTTTTATTCTTCCAGAGGCATTAATAATGAAAGAAGTTTCTATTGTTCCTGGAATTGATGGCAGAAAGATGAGCAAAAGCTATAAGAATATAATTCCTTTATTTGGAACAGATCAGGAAATAAAAAAAGCGGTGATGGGCATTGTAACTGACTCTAAAAGACCAGAAGAAAAGAAAGACCCAGAATCCTGCAACATCTTTGCATTGCATAAACTTTTCTTAAAAGGAGAAGATTTAGAAAAATTAAAGAAAAGATATTTAGAAGGAGGTTTAGGTTACAAAGAATCAAAAGATTTGTTATTGGAAGAAATCATTTCTTTAATTGGTCCCATGCGAGAGAAAAGAAAAGTTTATGAAAATAATCCTGAGAAAGTGATAGAAGTTTTGAGAAAAGGAGCTATAAAAGCTAAGAAAAATGCTCAAGAGAAAATAAATATTATTCGTAATAAAGTAGGAATAAATATATGAGATTTGTAATTGCAATCATAATGTTAATATTTGGGTTGATTTATTATCCTTTAAATTCTCTTTATTTAATTACTCAGAAATGGTATTTGCCTATGTGGAAGAAGGATAAATTTATCTATTTCGCCTTCGCCCCCTTCTATTGGATAATAGTTGGGTTGACTACCATTATTGCAATTCCATACGAAGAACTTTCTAAGCATATTTAATTAATTAATTATAAAAAAACATGACAAACCGTACATACATAAAAGATTTAAAAAATTTAATGGATTCAGAAGTTATTATAGCTGGCTGGATTGATGTTCGTCGAGATCAAGGGAAGATGATTTTTCTTGATATTCGAGATATGTCTGGAGTTGTGCAGGGAGTCATACTTCCAAATTATACTGAAACTTTAGAAGTCGGGAAAACACTTCGCAGTGAGTTCGTTGTAGAAATAAAAGGTAAAATAAACAAAAGACCAGAGAGAAATATTAAAGAAAATGTTTTGAATGGTGATCTTGAGCTTGAAATACAAGAAATAAAAATTTTAAATGAAGCTAACACTCCTAATTTTGACGTAACTTCTGATGGAAAAGAAATAGGTGAAGAGCATCGTTTAAAATATCGATATCTTGATTTGCGTCGTCCTCGAATGCAAAAAAATATTCGCAATAGACATAAAGTTGTTAAATTTATGCGTGACTTTTTGGACGAAGAAGGATTTGTGGAAATTGAAACACCTATACTTTCAAAATCAACAGCCGAAGGAGCTAGAGATTTTATTGTACCTTCAAGATTAGATCCGGGTAAATTTTACGCATTACCTCAAGCTCCTCAGCAGTATAAGCAGTTATTGATGGCTTCTGGAATAGAAAAATATTTTCAAATGGCAAAGTGTATGAGAGATGAAGATTTAAGAGGAGACCGTCAACCAGAATTTACTCAACTGGACCTAGAAATGAGTTTTGTTGAAAGAGAAGATGTAATGGCTTTAAATGAAAAGCTTTTAATTAATATTGTTCAAAAGTTATATCCTGGAAAAGAAATACAAGAAATCCCATTTCCGAGAATTACTTATAAAGATGCTATGGAAAAATATGGTAATGATAGGCCAGACCTAAGAAAAGATAAGGACAATTCTAACTTATTAGCTTTTTGTTGGGTTATTGATTTTCCTTTCTTTGAGAAAGCTAATAATGAAAATAATCCTCAGGCGGAAGGGGAATGGACCTTTACCCACAACCCTTTTTCAGCAGCTAAACCAGAATTTCATGATGATTTATTAAATAAAAAAAATATTCCTGATATTTTAACAGATCAATATGACATTATTTTGAATGGGTCTGAAATAGGAGGTGGTTCAATTAGAAATCATGAACCTGAAGCCCTGCTAGCCGTTTACGATATTATGGGAGTGAAGAAAGAAACTGTGGAAGAAAATCTTTTTTACATGCTTGAAGCCTTTCGATCAGGAACTCCACCTCATGGAGGAATTGCTTGGGGTTTTGATAGATTAGTTATGATACTTGAAAATGAACCAAACATTAGAGAAGTTATGGCTTTTCCAAAAAATGGAGAAGGAAAGGATTTAATGATGAATTCACCAAATACTGTTTCGGAAAAACAATTAAAAGAATCTGGAATAACAGTAAATAAAAAATAGTATGGAAGAGGTTCTTTCCCCTATTTATAAAGTAAAAACAGGAGAGTTTGAAGGCCCCTTAGATTTACTATTGTCTCTTATTGAACAAAGAAAGCTTTTTGTGAATGAAATCTCATTGGCCGAAGTGACAAATGACTACGTTTCCTATATTAAATCAATATCAGGGAATACTCCGGGTAAACAAATTGCCGATGTTTCTTACTTTGTTTTAGTGGCTGCCACTTTAATTTTAATTAAATCTAAATCTTTATTACCAAATTTAGAATTGACAGAAGATGAAACAGAAAAAATTACAGATCTTGAGCATCGTTTAAATTTATACAGAATAATAAAAAATGCCAGTATTGATGTAAAAAATAATTTTGGAACGGAGATAATTTTTTGGCCCAATGATCGAATTTGGAGTGATGGACCTATTTTTACACCAAATGAAATAATAAATGTAAGTAGTATGGAAAAATCTATTTCTAGCGTTTTACTCAATTTACCCAAAATTGAAGAAAAAAATCCTGAAATAGAAATTAAAAAAGTTATTAATATTGATAAGATAATAAATAGCTTAACCGACCGCATACAAAACACCATAAATATTTCTTTTAGAGAATTTTCTAAGAGTCATGGAGCCAGTGATGTTCAAGAAGCGAAAGTTCATGTTATCGTTTCTTTTTTGGCTATGTTAGAATTAGTTAGAGAGGGAATAATAGATGTTATGCAGAGTACTTCATTCGGTGATATTGAGATGAACAAACAAACATTATTAGAGAATTAAATTAGAATTTTATGTCCATTGAATTAGAATCAAAAATAGAAGGTTTATTGTTTTATAGAGGAGAAGAGGTTCAAAAAAAAGAATTATCTAGTGTTTTTAAGGTGGAAATAGAAGAAGTGGAAGAGGCTTTAGAAAAGCTTGAAGAAAATCTAAACAATAGAGGTATTGTTTTAGTAAGAAAAGATGATTCTGTCGTTTTGGGTGTCACCAGTGAATTAAGCTCCCTAATTGAATCCATTAGAAAAGAAGAATTAGATAAAGAGCTTTCCAAGGCCTCTTTAGAGACTTTGTCTATTATTCTTTATAAAAATGGTATCGCTAGAAGTGAGATAGACTATATTAGAGGAGTTAATTCTAGTTTTATTTTACGGAATTTATTGATTAGAGGATTAATAGAAAAGGTTGTGGACCGCAAAGATAGTCGACGTGCTCTCTATCGTCCGACTTTTGATACTCTTGCTCACATGGGGGTAAAATCCATCCAAGAGCTTCCTAACTATGAAGAAATATCCAATAAATTAAAAGAAAGCTTAAATCAAAAAGAAAAAAATGATTAATGCAATAAAAATTTTATTACCGGCAACTTTGAGTTTTATTATTGGTATTTTGATTACACCAATAGCCACTCATTATTTTTATAAGTATAAGATGTGGCGTAAGGTATCTCGAAATGACAATGTTTCAGACGGAAAATTTAAAGAAATTCATAGTGGGAAAAAGGAAATTTTAACCCCTAGAACTGGAGGAATTATTGTCTGGATGTCAGTTGTCTTTACAGTTCTTGTTGTTTTATTAATAGAATTAATATTTAAAAATGAATTGAGTAGTAAGTTGCATTTTATAAGCAGGGGCCAAACTCTTTTACCATTTTTTACTCTGATTGCAGGTTCTCTAGTTGGATTGGGTGATGATTTTATTCAAATTTTTGGAAAGGGAAGGTGGACTACAGATCCAATTATTTTACGTTATATTAAAATTTCAGTTATTTTAATTTTAGGTTTAATTATTGGTTGGTGGTTTTTTACTAAATTAGGAATAACAGGAATACACGTTCCTTTTTTAGGTTTTGTAAATCTAAAATTTATGTTCATTCCATTCTTTGTTTTAGTCTCAACTAGTTTGTGGTCTTCGAGCGTCATAGATGGGATGGATGGTCTTTCAGGAGGAGTTCTCTCTATAATTTTTGGATCCTATGCCTTAATAGCTTTTCTTAATAACCAGTTTGATATTGCAGCCTTCTGTGCAGTTATCACAGGAGCTACTCTAGCTTTTCTTTGGTTTAATATTCCTCCTGCTAGATTTTATATGGGAGAGACTGGGATGATAGGCTTAACCATTACTCTCGCTGTAATCGCCTTTATGACAGATACAGTCCTACTTTTGCCAATTATAGCTTTTCCTCTTTTTATTACTTCTCTTTCAACTACTATCCAAATTTTAGGAAGAAGGTGGTTTAATAAAAGGGTTTTTCTTCTTGCTCCACTTCATCATCATTTTGAGGCTAAGGGTTGGTCAAAATATAAAGTAACTATGCGTTATTGGATCGCAGGATTAATGACTGCAACTATAGGAATTATAATTTCTCTTATTAGTTAATTATTTAGTTCTAAAAATTAAATGTATAGAAAAAAGGGAATTGACAAAACTTTCTTTGGAATAATTATAGCTTTAGTGGTAATTGGATTGATAATGTTCACTTCAGCTTCTTTGGGGATTCTCGCTAAAAATGAAGCCAAGTTTTATGGTGTTATTTTTAATCAATTAATTTTTGGATTGGCTGGAGGTTTAGTTGCTCTATATTTTGCCCTAAAAATTCCTTACACATTTTGGCGAAGCTATTCAATGGTTTTTTTTATAATTTCTGTACTGCTGACTCTTCTTGTTTTTGTTCCTGGTTTTGGTTTTTCTCATGGAGGCGCAAATAGGTGGATAAATGTTTTAGGGATTTCTATTCAACCTGTAGAATTTTTGAAAATAGGATTTATTTTTTATTTTGCAGCACTGTTGTCTTTGGCTAAAAATAGAATTCATCAATTCAGATATAGTTTTCTACCCTTTATTTTATTATTGGGAATTATTTCAGTAATTCTCCTTAAGCAACCAGATACAAAAAGTATTATTTTAATAATTGCTACGGCCTTCATAATGTTATTTGTTTCAGGTGTTTCTTGGAAAAAAATTTCAGGTTTATTAATTCTTTGTTTAATCGCTTTCGGTGTTCTGGTTTCTTTTAAACCATACCTTATGAATCGTATTAATACTTTCATAAATCCAAATCAAGATGGCAGAGGTACCTCCTATCAAATTCAACAATCTTTAATTGCTGTGGGCTCTGGTGGAACATTTGGTAGAGGATTGGGTCAAAGCATTCAAAAATTTAATTATTTGCCGGAGCCTCAAGGGGATTCAATTTTTGCTGTTATTGGGGAGGAATTTGGTTTCGTTGGGGGAGTTTTGTTGATTATTTTATATATAGCTTTTGTTTTTAGAGGATACAGAATTGCCTATTATGCCCCGGATTCCTTTGGAAAATTATTGGTAATTGGATTTATTACAATTATTGCGGCTCAATCTTTCATGAATATTGCTTCAACCATAGGTGTTTTTCCTTTAACCGGTGTTCCGTTAGTTTTCATAAGCCACGGAGGGACTTCTTTATTTCTTTCTTTAGGAATGATGGGTATCGTTCTAAATATTTCTAAAAATTCGAAAAAAGCATAAAAATACCCTGGAAAAATAAACTTAAATACGTTACAATAATAGATATGAAAATATTACTTACAGGAGGGGGGACTGGTGGGCATTTTTACCCATTAATTGCCATTGCTGAAAAATTGATTGAGATTTCTGATGAAAAAAAGATTATTGATCTTCAGCTTTATTATATGTCAAATGCTCCATATGACAAAAGAATGCTTTTTGAAAATGGAATTAAATTTGTACAGATTCCTGCTGGAAAAATGAGAGGTTATTCTTCTATAAAAAACTTTTTTGATATTTTTTCTACTGCGACAGGTTTATTTTTTGGATTACTCAGTATGTTTTTCATATTTCCAGATGTTGTAATTTCTAAGGGAGGATATGCTGCTTTTCCAGCAGTTTTTGCCGCGAAAGTTCTAGGGATACCCGTCATTGTCCATGAATCAGATTCTTATCCAGGAAGATTAAATGTTTGGACTGCTAAGTTTGCAAAACGTGTTGCCATCTCCTGGCCAGAAGCTGGAAATTATTTACCTAAAGAAAAAACGGCTCTAACAGGACAGCCCATCCGTAAAAAAATATTAAAAAGAAATCCAAACGGAGCTAAGGAATTCTTTAAATTAAATGAAAATTTACCGGTGATTTTAGTTCTAGGGGGATCTCAAGGTGCTGAAAAAATAAATGATAGCATAATAGATGTTATGCCTGAACTATTAAAACGCTATCAAATTATTCACCAAACTGGAATAAAAAATTTTGATGAAGTTGTTTCTAGGGCCAAACTAGTTATGGAAAATGATTCTAATTTTGTTCACTATAAACCCGTTGCTTATTTAAATGATCTAGACAATAGAATGGCATCAGGGGCCGCTAGTTTAATTATTTCTCGAGCAGGTTCTGCTATTTTCGAAATTGCATCTTGGGGTCTACCTTCAATTTTAATTCCAATCACAAATTCTAACGGAGATCATCAAAGAAAGAATGCTTACAATTATGCAAGAACTGGAGCTTGTGAAGTTATTGAAGAGGGAAATCTCAGTCCACATCTTTTGATAGCTGAAGTAGATAAATTATTGAGTGATCAAAATAAACTTAATGAGATGAGTAAGGGGGCATTAGATTTTGCTTCTCCTGAAGCACCAAACCAAATAGCCAACGAAGCAATTGAAATTGCTCTCTCACATCTTAAATAATATTATTATGAATATAAATAATAAAAAAGTTGTTACTCGTTTTGCTCCTTCGCCTACAGGTTTTATGCATGTGGGTGGTGTTCGAACTGCTCTATATGCTTACCTTTGGGCTAAGAAAAATAAAGGTTCTTTTATTCTAAGAATTGAAGATACTGATAAAGAAAGGGAAGTTGAAGGATCCATTGATCATATAATTAAATCATTAAAATGGTTAGGAATAGATTGGAATGAAGGTCCCGATGTTGGAGGTCCAAGTTCTCCTTACCTTCAGTCAGAAAGATTAGATTATTATAAAAAATATGCTCAAATTCTAATTGAAAAAGGATTTGCCTATCCTGATCCATATACTCAAAAAGAAATTGAAGAATTTAGAAAAAAAGCTGAAGAAGAAAAAAGACCTTTTCTGTATCGAGAATATCGACCTGAAAAATTTGAAGAGTGGGATGGAAAGAGACCTCTACGTTTTAAAGTTCCAGAAATAAAAAGTTATGAATGGAATGATTTAGTATATGGAGATCTTTCTGCTGGACCAGAAGCCCTTGATGATTTTATTTTGATCAAGAGTGATGGTTATCCAACGTACAATTTTGCACATATTGTAGATGATATAGAAATGAAAGTAACTCACGTTATGCGCGGGCAAGAATTTATATCTTCTACTCCCAAGTTTTTATCTGTTTATGAAGCTCTGGGAATAAAACCTCCTCTTTACGCAACACTACCTCCAATTATGGGTGAGGGTGGAAAGAAAAAATTAGGCAAAAGAGATGGGGCAAAGGATGTTTTAGATTATGAAAAAGAAGGATATTTACCTGAAGCCATGGTTAACTTCTTGGCTCTTCTTGGTTGGAATCCTGGAGACGAAAGGGAAGTATTTAGTATGGAGCAATTAATAGAAACTTTTGATATTTCTCGGGTGGGACATTCTGGAGCTCAATGGAATGATGATAAGCTTGATTGGGTTAACAAAGAACATTTAAAAAAATTATCTCTTGAGGATTTAGAAAAAAATATTTTTTATTACTTACCAGAAGAATTAAGAATCAAAAAATTAATACCTATAATAAGTGAAAGAATTTCAAAATTTAGTGAAATAAAAGACATGGTAGATAATGATGAACTTGCTTTCTTTTATAAAAAACCTCAATACCAAAAAGAAGGTTTAATTTACAAAAATACTAAGATTGAAAAAATAAAAGAGGGATTGGAAAAGTCTTTAGCGGTTTTTGATAAAATAGAAGAAAAAAATTTTACTAAAGAAGATATAAAAAATAATTTAATGGAATTGGCCAATGATTCAGAAAATAGGGGTGAAATACTTCATCCTGTTCGTTTTGCACTTTCTGGATTAGACAAATCTCCGGATCCATTTATTTTAGCTGACATTTTAGGAAAAAAAGAATCTATTTTGAGATTAAATGATGCAATTTCTCTATTAAACTAATAGTATAGTATAATAGATTGATAGATGAAGAAAATAATATTTATAGCTTTTTTATTAATAGGTTCAATTTTAATTTTACCCTCAAGTAAGATCTCTGCGACTACGGCCAGTGAAGTGCGACAACAAATTGAAAATACTAATAATCAAATAGCTGAACTGGATCGGCAGATTGCTCAATATCAACAGCAAATAGCTCAAACAGCTGAAGAAAAAAATACTTTAGCTAAATTGATTAAAGAATTAAATTTAACTCGAAGTAAGTTGGTTGCTGAGAAAACAAAAACTCAAAAAAAAATAAATGCTACAGGTTTAGTTATAAAAAATCTGGATTCAAATATAAGTGCCCAAGAACAATCCATTCTTAATTCTAAAGAATCCTTGGCTCGAATGATTGCTGATGTTTACATAAGTGATAATTTTTCTATAGCAGAAAGATTACTTTCAAAAAGCAGTCTGGCTGAAGCTAGTAATGAATATAACAATATCTTAGCTATAAATAAAAAAGTCAGAGAGCATTTAAAAGAAGTAAGAATTAAAAAAGAAGGTCTTATTGTCACAAAAACTCAAAAAGAAACTGAAAAAGATAAACTAGAATCTTTGAAGGAAAATTTAAATCTTCAGCAAAAAGCAGTTGAATCAACTAAAAGCGAAAAAGACAAAGTTTTAGTTGCGACAAAAAATAAAGAAGCTGAATATCAAAGAATACTAGCTGAACAGATAAAAAGAAGGGATTTTTTTCAAAAAGAAATTGAAGATTATGAAGCTCAGTTACAATTTATTTTAAATCCAAAACTGTTGCCCAAAGAGGGCTCTGCTGTTTTGTCGTGGCCTCTTAAGTATGTATTAATAACTTCTCGTTATGGTTCACGTTGGGGTAGATTTCACTCAGGAACAGATTTTCGAGCTGCTGTAGGTACTCCGATTTTTGCTATGGCTTCTGGAATAGTTGAAGGAGTTGGAGATACAGACATAGATTGTAAAGGTGCTTCTTTTGGAAAATGGGTATTTATTAAATATAACAACGGTTTGTCGAGTACTTTTGGGCATTTATCTGTCATTTCTGTAAAAAAAGGGCAACAGGTTAAAGCTGGTAGTGTAGTTGGGCTTTCTGGTAATACTGGATTTTCAACTGCACCTCATTTGCATGTTTCAGTCTATGCTTCCACTGGAGTTAATGTGGATACGGTTCCAAGTAGAAGTTGTAATGGAAAAATATTTACTCAACCTATATCAGCTCGAAGTGCCTACTTAGACCCTTTATTATATTTACCTAAAACAACTTCAAAAATGTTCAAGTAGTGACAACTGGACAAATTAATATTATAATATAATTATGAGTGAAGAAGGGAAAAAATCAGGCTTACATATTCATTTTGGAGGATTAATTGTTATAATAATTATACTTTTGCTTCTATTTCGAGTTGATTTAAAAACAGTTACTAACTCTCCTCAATTTCAAAAAAATGTTTCTTTTGTCAAAGAACAAGCAGTTACTGTTTGGGATAAATACTTAAAAGAACCTCTGATAAACGGATGGAACGGATTATTTAATAACTTAGTAGATAAGGGTGTTGAAGAATTAAAAGAAGGGTTAAAAAACGGAATAGATGCTAATTTTATGAAGTTAGAACAGCCTGGTATAAACTTAGGAGCACCCATGTCAAATACTAGTAATAATCAAGATAATATAAACTAATCATGATAAAACAACTATTTAAAAATATTTCGGATCAAGAAAAAAGCGAGGCCATGAAAAAATTAATAGAAAATAGCGTCCCAAGTAAGGATTTTTTTTTAATGGTTGTTTTGTCTGTCTTAATGGCCACCTTTGGTTTGTTAATAGATAATTCTGCTGTAGTTGTAGGAAGTATGCTTATTGCTCCAATTCTTTATCCAATATTAGGGTTAGCAATGGGAATAATAATGTCAGATAATCTTTTAATAACAAAATCTTTTAAAACTTTTCTAAAAGCTAGTATATTAGGAATAATTGTTTCTGCTGGAGTAACCCTCTTGTTTTCTTCTCAGGCCAGCGGACATACAGCCGAGATCCTCTCACGAACAGAGCCCACACTCATCTCGTTTATGATTGGAGCCGTAGCTGGATTTGCTGCAGCATTTGCTATCGTAAAACGTAAATTAAATAATATGCTTCCAGGAGTAGCTATTTCTGTGGCTTTAATCCCTCCATTGGCCGTTGTTGGAATTGGATTAGCAAGATTTGATTTAAAAATTTTAATAAATTCCTTTTTATTATTTTTAGTAAATGCCATTGGAATTGTCTTTACGGCAGTTATAGTTTTTTCTTTAATGAATTTTT
Organism: Minisyncoccota bacterium; assembly: GCA_942491275.1. Taxonomy (GTDB): domain Bacteria; phylum Patescibacteriota; class Minisyncoccia; order Phycocordibacterales; family UBA9973; genus UBA8515. Next base: position 30,077 of record CALNZI010000006.1, read on the forward strand.
ACGTTAAAAGAAAAGAAGCTGAAAATATTGTTGTTAAGGAAGAAAAGAAACTGGAGAAAGAAAATAGAGAGGATGATTAGTGCAATGTTGTAAAAAACATTAAAATATGTAACTATATTAAGGTGTAAAATTGCCCGAGTGGCGGAACTGGTATACGCGCACGACTTAAAATCGTGTCTCGCAAGGGATGTGGGTTCGACCCCCACCTCGGGCACAAAATAAATATGAAAAAATATTACACAACAATAGGTCTTGAAATTCACGCCGAGCTTAAAACTCAGTCTAAAATGTTCTGCGATTGTGTTAATGATCCTAACGAGAAAAAAGCCAATTTTAATATTTGCCCTGTTTGTTTGGCTCATCCGGGAACATTGCCAGTAATTAATAAGAAAGCTATTGAAAATGTAATCAAAGTCGGATTAGCTCTAAAAGCAGAAATTGCTGATTTTACAGAATTTGATCGAAAAAATTATTTTTATCCTGATATACCAAAAGCTTACCAAATTTCTCAGTATAAATTTCCAATTGTTTCAGGAGGGAGATTAAATGGAATTAAAATTACTCGTGTCCACTTAGAAGAAGACACAGCTACAAGTAAGCACGATCGAGGGAATTATTCTTTAGTTGATTTTAATCGATCAGGACTTCCTCTAATGGAGTTGGTTACTGAGCCCGTAATTCACACAGCTAAAGATGCTGGGGATTTTGGACGTGAATTGCAACTTCTTTTAAGATATTTAGATGTTTCTGAGGCCAACATGGAAAAAGGCCAAATGCGAGTAGAATTAAATATTTCTATTTCTGATGATCCAAACAAGATGGGGACAAAAGTTGAGGTGAAGAATATTAATTCATTTAGAGCAATGGAGCGTGCTGCTGAATATGAAATAAAAAGAATGACTGAATTACTAGAATCAGGTAAGGGAGATGAAATTGTCCAAGAGACTAGAGGTTGGGATGAAAACAAACAAACTACTTTTTCACAGCGGATTAAAGAGAACGCTAATGATTACAGATATTTCCCTGATCCAGATTTACCAAAACTATATTTACATAAAATTTTTGATATTAAAAAAATGGAAAGTGAACTTCCTGAACTTCCAGTAGCTCGTCGAACTCGCTATAAAGATGACTACGGGATTAAAGATGAAGATATTGAAAGTTATATTACAGACAAAGAGCTAGGGGATTGGTTTGAAAAAGTGGCTGATATTTTAAAAGATAAAACAAAGATTAAAACTGCTTCTAATTACATAACTTCGGATTACCTTGGTTTAAAAAAGAATAATCTGGAAGTCGGACTTCCAGAAATAAAGAATTTTGTTGAACTAATAAACATGGTAAGCGATGGTAAGATTTCTTCTCGTGCGGCAAAAGATATTTTAGTAATGATTGTTGAAAAAGACGAATCACCAATGAAAATTGCTGAAGAAAAAGGATTGCTTCAAAATCACGACGAAGGAGCCCTAAAAGAAATTGTTCAAAAAATAATAGATGCCAATCCAGAAATTGTGGCTATTTACAAAGGAGGAAAAGAAAATGCAATTATGTCTTTAGTAGGACAAATCATGAAAGAAACAAAAGGCTCAGCAAATCCAACAATTGTTCAAAAATTATTAAAAGAATTACTTTCTTAAATATGGATATTAAACTTGGAAAATACAAACACTTTAAAGGATTTATTTGTGAGGTTATTGGTGTAGCAAAACACAGTGAAAATTACGAAGAAGAATTTGTAGCCTATTATCATCCTGACGAAAAAGGGGATCAGCAACTTTGGATTAGGCCTATTGCAATGTTTTTAGAAAATGTTGAGACAGATAATTATAAAGGGCCTAGATTTGAATATCTGGGGGAGTAAATGTTACAATATAAATATGAAAACAACAAAAGTAGCTATTAATGGTTTTGGAAGAATTGGTCGTGCATTTTTAAAAATTGCTTGGGAAAGACCTGAAATTGAAATCGTGGCCATAAATGATTTAGGCTCAATTGAAAGTCTCTCTTATTTATTAGAATATGATACTGTCTACGGAAAATGGAAACATGAAGTTGAGACGACAGATGATAGTTTAAATATTGATGGGAAGAAAATAAAATTTATTTCAGAAAAAGATACAACTAAACTTCCTTGGAAAGATTTAGGTGTTGATGTTGTAGTTGAATCAACAGGAGTATTTAATTCCTACGACAAAGCTAGCTTCCATCTAACACAGGGAGCCAAGAGAATCGTAATTTCTGCTCCAGCTAAGGGTGTGAGTGAAGCCAGAGGAGAAACAATTCTGCTTGGTGTAAATGAAGATAAATTAGGTACCTGTGATATTACATCCAATGGATCCTGTACAACCAATGCAGCTAGTCCTTTAATTGCTATTCTTAATGAAACTCTAGGAGTAGAAAAAGCTATTTTAAACACAGTTCATGGATACACAGCCACTCAATCACTAGTTGATGGACCAAGTAAGGGTGATTTAAGAAAAGGACGTGCCGCTGCTCAAAACATCATTCCTAGCTCCACAGGAGCCGCTATCGCCGTCACTAAAGCCTTTCCAGATCTAAAAGGACGTTTTGATGGTGTTGCATTGAGAGTTCCAGTTATATCTGGATCAATTGTAGACATTACTTTTATATCTAAGAAAAACACGACAGCAGAGGAAGTTAATGAAATATTAAAGAAAGCATCGAAAGATCCTCATTGGGAAAAATTATTTACCATAACAGAGGATCCTATTGTTTCTTCTGATATTTTAGGAGAAAGTCATGCTTGTATTGCTGACTTAGAAATGACACGAGTTGTGGATGGGAACCTGGTTAAAGTTCTTGGATGGTACGATAATGAAATGGGATATACTTATACACTCGTTGACCATGTAATTAAAACAAGGGGAATAATAGTTTAAAATTTCTTGATTTTTAAAAAACTCCTAGAAGCGGGAGTTTTTTAATTCATTGACAAATATTCAATTTATTATACTATTAATAATAAGTATATGTATTTTGTCAAATCCTAAATTACAGAATCATGAAAAAAATAATTAAGTATTTTTCTGTTTTTTTAAATATAGTTAATTTCATCTTATTAACTATAGTTATCTTCATTGATTCTTTCCAAAAATTTATTCCTAATTTAGATTATTTAAAGTTATTTTCTTTTTCAGCATGCTTTACGGCTCTATTTTATATAATACGTTTAGCATCCTTAAGAGAATTAGAGAAAACTTATATCTTTTTAGGGGCAATCGCTTTTTGGGGAATCTTAGGACTTGTACTAAATAACTTAACTAACATATAATCAAATGACCTCATTCTTCGATGAGGTCATTTTTTATAGCACATTAAAAAATAAATGCTATAATTAAAAATATGAAAATTTACATTGGTTCAGATCATGCTGGATATAAATTAAAAGAAAAATTAAAATTATTTCTAAAAGAAATAAATTATGAAGTTACTGACAAAGGGGCTTTTTCTTTGGATGAGAAAGATGATTACCCTGATTTTATAATTCCAGTGGCTCAGAATGTTGCTCAAGATAAGAATTCACTTGGAATAGTTCTTGGTGGAAGCGGAGAAGGAGAGCAAATATCTGCTAATAAAATTGATGGAATTAGAGCCATTGAATACTATGGCGGTAATCTTGAAATAGTAAAATTAGGAAGAGAGCACAATAATGCCAATATTTTATCTCTGGGGGCACGATTTGTGGATGAAAATGAAGCTAAAGAAGCTGTTAAAATATTTATTAAAACAAATTTTTCTGATGAAGAAAGACACAATCGTCGAATAGAAAAAATTAATAAGATTGAAGAAAATAATTAAACTATGGCAAAAGTAATACCAGCAATCCTTGTAGAAAATTTTCAAGAGTTAAAAGAAAGTCTTTCACAATATATAAATGTTTTTTCTTTGGCTCAAATTGATATTTGTGATGGTAATTTTGTAGATTCTGTTTCTTGGCCAATGCATGCCGATGATGAAAAAAGTGTCGCTAGTATTTTAGAAGAGGAAGAGGGCATGCCCTTTTGGGATAAAATAGATTTTGAATTTGATTTAATGGTCAAAAACGCCCACAAACAATTTGAATTTTTCATAAGACTAGGTGCTAAAAGAATTATTTTTCATATTGAAGCGGAAGAAAATAAAGAGGAATTTAAAGAATTTTTAGAAGGGATTGATGTTTATATACGAGAAAATATTGAAATTGGATTAGCCTTAAATACCACAACTTCCATAGAAGAATTAAAGTCATTCATTTCTCATGTGGATTTCATTCAATGTATGGGAATAGAAAAAATAGGCTTCCAAGGACAAGAGTTTGATGAAAGAGTTTTAAAACAAATTTCTAATTTACGAGAGAAATATCCTGAATTAACTATTAGTGTTGATGGTAGTGTCAATAGAAATACAGCGAAACCTTTAGTTGAAGCTGGGGCTAATCGTCTTGTTATTGGTTCTGCTTTAAATGAAGGCGATGACATTAAAGAATCTCTTAGTTATTTTGAATCTCTATAGTTTTCTTTTTTTTATTTTGTTAAAATACAAATATGCAATCACTAACTGATGAAAAAATTAAAAAGTTAAAAGTGAAAGCCAATGAAATTCGGAAAAGCATTATTCGAATGCTTTTTGAAGCAGGATCAGGGCATACAGCTGGATCATTGGGTATGGCTGATGTTTTTACTTTACTTTATTTCCATTCTCTAAAACATGACCCTAAAAATCCAAAATGGGAAGAAAGAGATCGTTTAGTTCTTTCCAACGGTCATATTTGTCCAGTTCTTTACGCTACGATGGCCCATGCTGGATATTTCCCAATAAATGAGTTACAAACTCTGAGAAAATTTGAATCACGTCTTCAAGGGCATCCTCATAAAGTATTTTTACCTTTCCTAGAGACATCATCGGGTCCTTTAGGATCAGGACTTTCTCAGGCCGCAGGAATGGCTATAGCTGACAAAATGGACAATCAAAAATCAGATTTATCTGTGCAAACAGATAAATTTATTTATTGCCTAATTAGCGATGGTGAACTTAATGAAGGACAAAGCTGGGAGGCAATTATGTTGGCCAGTAAAAATAAATTAGAAAATTTAATTGTAATTGTGGATCGAAATAATATTCAAATCAGTGGATTTACGGAAGATGTTATGCCTTTAAATAATTTAATTCACAAATTTAGTTCCTTTAATTGGGATGTTCATGAAATAGAAGGCGATAATTTTAAACAAATTAATAATGCCATTGAGAAATCAAAAGAAGTGAAAGATAAACCTAGCGTTATTATCGCAAATACTATTCCTGGTTGTGGAGTAAAAATGTTTGAAAATAATTATCATTGGCATGGAGTAACTCCAAATAAAGAACAGGCTATTCAAGCTTTATCTGAATTAGAAGAAAATAATTATGCTTAATCAAAGATTAAAACTCAATACAAAAATTTTTAATGACCCATCAACTTTAATTGGATCAACTAAAGCAACTCGCTCAGGTTTTGGAGAAGGATTAGTTAAAGCTGCTATTGAAAACAAAAATATTGTTGGGCTTTGTGCTGATCTTTCAGAATCAACTAGAATGAATTTATTTGCTGAAAAATTTCCAGAAAGATTTGTGGAAGTTGGTGTAGCAGAGCAAAATTTAGCTAGTGTTGCTTCTGGCATGGCAGCCATGGGGAAAATTCCTTTTATTTCATCTTTTTCAATATTTAGTCCCGGCCGAAACTGGGAACAGATTAGGACAACTATTTGCTATAACGATCAACCTGTAAAAATAGCTAGTACTCACGCTGGATTATCTACCGGCCCCGACGGAGGAAGTCACCAATCATTGGAAGATATTGCTTTAACTCGTGTTCTACCTAATATGGTTGTTATTTCTCCTTGTGATTACATAGAAGCCGAAAAGGCTACCATAGAAATTTCTAAAACAAAAAATCCAACCTATCTAAGATTAACTAGAAATAATTCACCTGTAATTACCAGTCGAGAAACCCCCTTTGAAATTGGAAAGTCTCAGATTCTTTTTGTTCCAGAATCAGGTTTGGCTCAAGTGGGAATTATTGCCACTGGACCGGTCTTATATAATGCTTTACTTGCTGCAAAAAAATTAGAAGAAGAAGGGCTAAAAGTTAAAGTTATGAATCTTTCCACAATAAAACCTCTCGACAAGGAAAGTATCATCGCCCTAGCCAAAGAAACAAAAGCCATCATAACCATAGAAGATCACCAGATTGCAGGAGGAATGGGTAGTGCTGTGGCAGAATGTCTAGCTGAAAACTATCCAACATTAATTGAATTTATGGGTGTTAAAGATCAATTTGGACAATCGGGAACAGTTGAGGAGCTTTATAGATGTTATGGTTTAGACACTTCTTCTATAATAGAAAAAGTAAAAAATATAATAAAGAAAAAACCCACTAATTAAAGTGGGTTTTTTCTTAAACCTTACTAGCTTTATATTCTTCAGGAGACTCAGCTAAAATCTCTTCTAATTTCTCTCGAGAAAGTAAACCTTTTTGTGTTCCAACTTTTTGAGCTACAGACATAGCATTAATTCCAGCCATTTCCAGTGCTTCAGGAATTGTCTTTTCTAGGATCAAAGCTGCTATAAAAGTTGAACCAAAGGCATCTCCAGCTCCAGTTCTTTCATAGGGTTCTTTTGGGTAGGAAGGAATAAACCAGGTTTCATTTCCATCGGAAGTATAAGCCCCTTTCATCCCATCAGTTAAAACAACTCTTTGGGGTCCCAATTCTCGAAGCATATCCATTAATTTAATTTCATTTTCTTCTGAAGATTTTAAAACTCTCTGGGCTTCTTCTTTATTACAAAGGAAAAGATCAGTTCTTTGATAAATATCTTTTAATTTCTCAGTACCTAATTTTATTTGAAGAGTACCAGGCTGAAAAGCAAGTTTAATATCGGGTGATAAATTTAAATATTCAAGAATTTCTTTATGGTAGTCTATTGAATTTTCTGCCAAAGAAGAAAGATAAACCCATTTTGCTTTTGGTAAATCGGTCGGAAAAGCATAGGGATATTCATTATGATTAACTAAAATTGTTCTCTCTGTGTCATACCATAGAACATAATGATAATTTGATTCCATTCCAGGAACGGTCTCCATATAATCAATATTCACTCCATTAGCAACCAGTTCCTCCATATTTTCTTTACCAACAGTATCTTCACCCATGTAGGCAATTAAATAGGAATTTAAACCTAGGCGAGCAATTGAAACAGCAACATTGGGACTATTTCCAACAGCCTTACAAATTTCTGCTGATTCATAAGGGATCTTGTCTCCAAAACGAAAAGACAACTTACAGTGTTCTTTATTTAGATCACAAGTAGCTTCTGCATCAGTAATTCTTATAAAGGGTTCACTAACAATATCTCCAATAGCTAAAAAATCAATTTCTTTATTATTTTCCATATGCATCATTATATCATAGTGTGTTATAATTATGTACATGAAAACTTTAAGAGAATATATTCAAGAAGCTGATAAAAAGGGTATAGCCATTGGTCATTTTAATATTTCAAATATCGAAGCACTGCACGGAATTTACATAGCTGCAAAAAATTTATCCAAAGAAGTTGGAAAAAATATTCCAGTTATAATTGGTGTTTCCGAAGGTGAAGAAAAATTTATAGGACAGGATGAAGTTTTTGTTCTAGTAAAAGAAATTCGAGAAAAAGATAATTATCCAATATTTTTAAATGCCGACCATCATTACACTTTTGAATCCGTAAAAGATGTTTTAGATAGGGGATTTAATGCTGCTATTATTGATGCCGTTAAATTGCCTTTGGAAGAAAATACAACTCTTACTAAAAAATGTGTGGACTACGCAAAAGAAGTAAGCAAAAAAGAAAAAAGAGATATTCTAATTGAAGCTGAAATTGGATTTATTGGTCAATCTTCAAAATTACTTGAATCAATCCCCGAAGGTGTTAGTGAAGAAACAATGACTAAACCAGAGGATGCAAAATATTTTGTCGAAAAAACAGGAATAGATTTATTGGCTCCTTCCGTTGGAAATATTCACGGAATGGTAAAAGGAGGGAATCCTAAATTAGATATAAATAGAATTAAAGAAATTAGAGAAATTTCTGGAGTTCCATTGGTTCTTCATGGAGGTTCTGGAATTTCCAACGAAGACTTCGCTTCAGCAATTAAAGCTGGAGTTTCAATTGTTCACATAAATACAGAAATTCGTGTAGCCTATAAAGAAGCCCTTAAAAAATCTCTAGCCGACAACCCTAATGAAATCGCTCCCTATAAATTCCTCCAACCAGCCGTTGAAGCTATTTCTAAAGTTGTAGAGGAAAGGATGAGGTTGTTTGGTGGAATAAATTAATTGAGTTCGATTCCCACTCGTGGAGATATATTGACAGGTAAACAATATAGTGTTATTATATTAACAACAATGATTTTTCAAAATTCCATATAAATAAAAAAAAATAAAAAACCAAAATTCAACAAGATGAAAACAACTTCAAAAGTACGCGGAACAAAAAAAATAAAGTTGACCCGACGCAGAAATGAATTACAAAAACAATTACTAAATTTAAAAAAACGATGGGGTTCTGATCACCCTAGAGTTATAGAGATGATTGAAACAATTAAATCTGTAAAATTAAAACGAAGTAATTTAAAATTAAAAAAAATCTCTTAAATTTGAAGAAAATGGGAACCAGAGAAAAATTAATTTCCAAAATTATGAGTTATTCAGCCACTGAATACCATAAAGAAGGTGATCTCTTTGGAATCACAAAAAAAAGTGACAAAGAGGGATATTACTACTGGGACAAAGAGGTCCTAACAAGTTTCAACACAACAAAACTTATAGAAGTCTTAGAGGACTTATAAAAGTTACAAATAATAAATAACGCTGATGTTTATTAAAACATGGCGTTATTTTTTTTATTTCCTCTTGCAAATGGGGGATTTTAGTGTTATTATCCCACTCATGAATACATTAACCGCAACAAAGCGAAGTAAGACAGATAATCTTGCCAGCATACGAAATAACGGTATGGTGCCAGGTGTTGTCTATGGCGCTGGAGTGGAAAATACAACTATTTCCGTTTCAAGCATAAACTTCGAAAAAATATTTAGAGTGGCTGGGAAACCAGTACAATTGTGCTTGAATTAGAGGGTGACGATAAAACAAAAAAGAAATTAGATGTTTTAATACATGAAATTCAAGTGGATCCTGTTAGAGGATTTCCAGTTCATATAGATTTTCTAGCTGTTGACATGAATAAACCAATTGAAGTTGGTGTACCCATCGAGTTTATTGGAGTTGCTCCAGCAGATAAAAGTGGTCTTGGAGCTCTTGTTAAGGTTCTCTATGAATTTGAAGTCAGAGCTTTACCGAAAGATATCCCGCAAACAATTAGTGTTGATCTTTCAACTCTTGTAGAATTAGATTCACAAATTCACACTAAGAACATTATTCTTCCAAAGGAAGTTGAAATGTTAACTGAAGGGGAAGAAGTTGTTGCTCTTATCGCTCCAATTAAAGAAGAAGTCATTGAGGAAACTCCTGTTGATCTATCAGAAATTGAAGTAGAAAAGAAAGGTAAGAAAGATGACGAAGAAGGAGGAGAAACAGAAGCTCCAAAAGAAGAAGTTGCTCCGGCCAAGGAATAATACAGCAAAAAATATAAAAAGCTCTTTACCTAATGGTGAAGAGTTTTTTGTATGGTATAACCCCGTAGTAGAACTTTGAAAAAGTTTCACTACCGGGTATAATAAACCCATGAAGAATCGCAACAAATTCTGTTTTTCTTTTTTCATAATTATTTTAATTTTACTTGGAACTTTTTCTCTAAAAATAGAACCTCTTCAGGCGGGAGTGGCTCTTGAGAATGCTCAAGCCGACAAAGCTAAGCTTGAAGCTGAATTGGTTCAATTGGATATAGAAAAAGCCAGATTAGAAAAACAATTAAATAGTCAGAAAGGGCAATCAACTTCTATCTCACGAGATATTGCTATTTTAACTACACAAATTAATAAATCTAAACTAGACATAAAAGCAAAAAATTTAATAATTCAAAAATTAGGTGGAGAAATTAGTCAAAAAAATCAACAAATTAAAATACTAAATTCTAAAATAGAAAATCAAAAAGATTCTCTTTCTCAATTAATAAGAAAAGAAAGAGAAATAGAAAATAAATCTATTGTTGTTTTAATTTTATCTCAAGAAACAATTTCCGATGCTTATAAAGACATCGGCTCTTTTGCTTCAATTAAAAATAGTATAAAAAAATCTGTAGGAGAAATAAAAACTACAAAAAACCTAACTGAGGTTCAAAAAAAAGACTTGGAAATAAAAAAGGACTTGGAGACTGATAATAAGGTTGAATTAGAAAATGCTAAAGCAAAAGTAGAATTAAATGAGGATGAAAAAAAGAAACTTCTAAATATTAGTAAACAGAAAGAATCAGAATATCAAAAAGTATTAGCTGAAAAGGCTCGAAGACGATCACAAATTCTTAGTGCTCTATTTAAACTTCGTGATAATTCAGCAATTCCATTTAGTAAAGCTTTGGAATATGCTAACTTCGCTTCAGAAAAAACAGGCGTTAGAGCAGCTTTTCTTTTAGCAATTTCAACTCAAGAAAGTGGCGATGACCCAAATGCACCCATTGGTGTTAACTTAGGAAGTTGTTATTTAAAAGACAAAATAACAGGAGAAGGAATTGGAATAAAATCTGGAAATATAATTCAAAGAGTGATGAAGTCGCCTCGTGATACTGAACCATTTATAGAACTAATGGCTAATCTAGGAAGAGACCCTTATCAAACACCGGTTTCCTGTCCTTGGAGTACTGGCTACGGAGGAGCTATGGGCCCTCTCCAGTTTATTACTTCCACATGGGATATGGTAAAAGGTAAAACAGCTGATTATTTAGGGATAAAAACCGCTGATCCTTGGAATGGGCAGGATGCTTTTATGGCTGCAGCGGTACTACTAAAGGGCAATGGAGCAATTAGTGGAAGCTATACAGCCGAAAGAGATGCAGCCTGCCGATATTATTCTGGAAGGCCATGTTCTGCTCCTAATGTTAAAAATGCCTTCTATGGAAACGCTGTTATGGCTAAGGCTCAAATAATCCAAAATAATATAGATCTATTGCAAAGCTAACAATTAAATGCTAATATAACTCCACGTTATGAAAAAAGAAATACACCCAAAATATACAAATGAATCAAAAGTCACCTGCGCCTGTGGGGCAAAATTTGCCGTTGGTTCAACAATGGAAGAAATTAAAGTTGAAATATGTAGCCAGTGTCATCCTTTCTATACAGGAAATGAAAAAGTTCTAGATACAGCTGGACGTGTTGATCGTTTCAAGAAAAGAGCTGCTGCTTCCGCAAAAAAAGCAAAGAAATAAATATCCTCAAAAAACGCAAAACATTTTGCGTTTTTTTGATATAATAAAATAGTACTTGTCCCGTAGTAAATTTTTGATTAAATAGTATTAATTTTAAAAATATACGAGATAAGATAATAAAATAAAAGAATTATTAATAAATATTAAAATTTTACTACTGGGATGGAATTAGATTTAGAACAATTAAAAAAAGATCACAAAACAAGTTATTTCGCCGAAGAATACGAGCGTCTTTCTGCTGAAGAAGGAAAAGTTAATAAAATGGTGGAGCAGGATGAAGATCTTCGAGAATTAGCCAATGAAGAACTTCAAAATTTAAAAACTCAAAAAGAAGCTATTGAAACTCAATTAGAGAATATAATTAAAAGTGAAAAAGAAGAAGAGTCTTTTCCAAATGAAATAATCTTGGAAGTTAGAGCCGGAGCTGGAGGAGATGAAGCCTCTCTTTTTGCTTGGGAATTGGCTCATATGTATGAAAAATTTTCTGAAGCTCGTAAATGGGAATGGAAACCCTTAAATGAATCTTCCAATGAAGTTGGAGGATATAAAGAAGCTTCTTTTGAAGTTAAGGGCAAAGACATCTACCGTCTTTTTATGCATGAAACTGGGGTTCATCGAGTTCAGCGTATTCCCGCTACAGAAAAAAATGGAAGAATACATACATCTACGGCTTCCGTTGCAGTTTTACCTTTATACAAAAAAACAAAAATAAATATTAAACCATCGGACGTTGATATAGAATATTCAAGATCTGGAGGAGCTGGAGGTCAGAATGTTAATAAGGTGGAAACAGCGGTTAGATTAATTCACAAAGAAACTGGAATAGATGTTCGCTGCACAACAGAACGAAGTCAATTGGGTAATAGAGAAAAAGCCATGATGATTCTTTCTTCTAAACTACAATTAAAAAAAGATGAGGAAGAAGCTGCAAAATATTCACAAGATAGAAAAGACCAGATTGGAACTGCTGATCGTTCAGAAAAAATTAGAACCTATAATTTTCCACAAGATAGAGTAACTGACCATAGAATTAAACAATCTTGGTCCAACCTTCCTAAAATAATGGAAGGGGATATAGATAAAATGATAGAAGCTTTGGCTTCAGGAGAAATGGGGGACGAAGAAGAATAATTTGACAACATCAATATAAATATATATAATTTATATAAATAAATTATTCATCAACAAAAAAAGAAATGTGGGCAAATGTAAAGTATGTATTTGGCTTTATTTTTATTTTTATCTCCATTTATATTAATACAACTGGAATAAGTGAAGAAATGAAGACCTTGGTTGGAGCAAAAGACAATTCTCAGATTATTATCTTTGCTGCATTAATAGCAGTAGGAATTATTCTGCTAATATGGGCAATGGCCTCCGAGACCAAAAGAAGACAAACAACCTAACCCTTTAACGGGACAAACGAGCGCTAGATCTTTTACTCTAGCGCTTTTAATTTGCACATATTTCTATTGTTATTTTTTAATGGCTATGATATATTTGACTCTAGTAGTTTCCTTATGTTTTGGTATTTGTTTCATCCTTTCGTGTTAAACATCAAAGTATGTAAATGAAAATCGGCTCAGGCGATTACATTTATAAGTATCCGGTCTAGTATCGGATTCCGAATTCGAATCGGAAAGTTAATTATTGTAAAATTGTATTTATTTAATAGGTAAAATTTTACGAGTATATTGTCATATATGGCAAAGAAGTTATATGTAGGTGGTCTTCCTTACAAGACAACTAACGAGGAGCTTGAAGCTCATTTCGCGACTGTAGGTACTGTTACCTCAGCAACTATTATTATGGATAAAATGACTGGTCGTTCAAAGGGTTTTGGTTTCGTTGAAATGGAAAACGACGCCGACGCTGAAAAAGCTATTGCTGACTTTGATGGAAAAGATTTCGATGGTCGAAATCTAACTGTTAACGAAGCACGACCAATGGAACCTCGTCAATAAAAAGATATGTTTCAATTAAAAACCCCACTCGTAAGAGTGGGGTTTTTGTTTTGTGCGTGTACTTGGAATCGAACCAAGGACCTCTGTCTTATAAATGGAAGAGAGTTTCAAAACAAAAACAAGCTAACGTCCTCTGTGCGTGTACTTGGAATCGAACCAAGGACCTCTGTCTTATCAGGACAGCGTTCTACCACTGAACTACACACGCACGGAAGAAACTAGCTTGTTTTTATTTTGAACGAACGAACCATTTATATTGTATCCAGTTATATCAGGACAGCGTCCTACCAACAACTACACACAAAACACTAGTTGAACCTAACCAATATACCAAAAACTTAGAAATATCGCAATTATATATTAAACATATATAATTCTTGCTTTTTCGAGATACTTTTTATATACTAGGTGTGGTCAATGATCCTCATTGGCCTAGTTATATTTATGGAATTAGAAAAATTACAAGCACAAAAAGAAAGTGAGATCTCAGGGTTTTTTTGGCTTGGGTTACAAATTGCTTTCATTTTTGGGATACCAGCTGCTGTTGCTGTATTTATTGGGAAAAAACTCTCTGCCATATGGGCAGGCAATAGCTGGGTTACAATCTGCTTAGTTATTTCATTTATTTTCTCCTGGATTATTATTATTATTATTTACAGAAAAAAATCAAAAAAAATAAACACCATCGAAGCGAGAATAAGAGAAATAAAGAAAGAATCCCTATCTGCACAGGTAGAAAAATAATTAAATTAAAATGAGCATACTCCAAGTACCAAGAGAAATAGTTTCCGTTACGCCTGAGCCAGTGGCTTTAATTGGTAATTTCAAAATAACAAGTTCCACAATTACTTCAGTTTTTATTTTAATATTATTTTTACTCTATGCTTTCTTTGTAGTCCGTAAATATAAAGCGAGACCAAACAAAGCTCAAACTTTAGTTGAACTATTAATAGAATCCATGCTTGATTTCATCGCTCAAATAACAGGGCACATGAAATATGCAAAAGTATTATTTCCTTTAATCGCTTCTATTTTTATTTACGTTGGTTTTTCTAACTTGATAACAATTTTAATACCTGGATTAAGTAGTATCACAATTGGAAATATTGCTGTTTTTCGTACACCAACAGCAGATTTTAATACAACCTTCGGACTAGCAGTGGGATCCGTATTACTTATTCATGTAGTTAGTGTAAAAGACTGGGGTTTCTTTGGACACTTAGGCAAATTTTTTAAATTTAAAGATGTATATCTAGGTTTTAAAAAAAGTATTAAACACGGTGTTATGGAATTAATTAATTTTGGAATTGGCTTGCTAGATATTGTCGGTGAAATAGCCAAAGTTGTATCATTATCTCTTCGTTTATTTGGTAACATGTATGCAGGTGAAATCCTAGCCATGATTATAATGGGTGCATTTGCTTATGCAATCCCATTGATCTGGACTTCGATGAACTTGTTAGCAGCAGTTATTCAGGCTCTTGTTTTTGGAGCTCTCGTTACTGCTTATTACATGTTAGCAATTAAAATTAAAGAGGGTGAATCTGGAGAATAATTCAGATTATATAATTTTTAGTTTTAGGGCGAAATTATTATTAGTTTTAATTTATTAATTTAATTAATTAGCAATCTTAACGTTATGTTAAGATTAGCTAAATAAAAAATATCATGGAAAATATGAGCGTAGAAGCAGCGAGAATGATCGCTAAAGGAATGGCTACATTATCAATGTTCGGAGCAGCTATCGGTGAAGGATACTTAATCGGTAAAGCTCTTGAAGCTATCGGGCGAAACCCTGACGCATCAGGATCAATTTTTTCAAAAATGATTATTGGTGTTGCTTTGGCAGAATCCACAGCGATTTATGCTTTGGTTGCTTTCTTTATTATCTAGTATAGACAAAAATTATGGAGATATTAGGAAAAATTGGTTTTGATTGGCAAGTTGCATTAGCGAATCTGGTAAACTTCGTTATAATCTTTTTCGTGCTGAAAAAGTTTGCCTTTAAGCCTATAAATAAAATAATAGAAGAGCGTCAAAGTAAAATCAATAAGGGTCTAGAGGATGCTGAAAAAGCAGAAACTGAACTTCTTATGGCTAAAGAAACAGGAGATAAGAAGATTTCTGAAGCTAAAACTGAAGCTAATTCCATTATTGGAAAAGCTCAGGAAAAAGGGGACAGTATTATCTCTTTAACAAAGGACGAGGCTTTAGAAATGAAATCATCTATTATTGCAGAAGGTGAAAAGCAAATTGAAAGAAAAAAAGAAGGAATGAAAACAGAGCTGGAAACGGAAACAGCTAATCTTATTGTTGATGGAATAGAAAAAATCCTAAAGGAAAAGCTAACCAAAGACCAACAAGAAAATTATATTAAGAACGTTTTAGCAAATTAAATTATTATGATATCTTCAAAAAATTTAGCAGATGCAATATATAAAGTTTCAATAGATTCAAAAAAAAGTGATGAAGCTATTGTAGAATCTGTATTATCCTATGTTAAGGAATATAAATTAGAGTCCATACTTCCTAAAGCATTAACTAAACTTGAAGATAAAATTCAGAAAAAACTAATCTGGAATACTCTATTCATTAAATCAGGATTAGAAATAGATGATTCAATTGTAGCTAAAATAAAAGATAAGCTAAAAGCAGAAGATGTAATGCAAACAACAAAAGAAACTGACAAAAATTTAATTGGTGGATTTATTGCAACCTACAAAGGGATAATATATGACGCCAGTATTAAAAACAAATTACAATTATTAAGAAATACATTAACAAAATAAACTATGGCAGTAGAAGAAATTATCAAAAGTTTGAAAAATAAAATAGGGGAATTTGAGAATACAATAGATACCACAGAATTTGGTAACGTTGTTTCCATTGGTGATGGTATCGCCAAAATTTCTGGATTATCCGGTGCCATGTCATCGGAAATGCTTGATTTCCCAAATGGAATTAAAGGTCTTGCCTTGAATCTTGGAGAAGATACAGTAGGAGCAGTTATCCTGGGTAATTTCTCCAGTATTAAAGAAGGAGACGTTGTGAAAAGAACAGGAAAAGTTCTTTCTGTTCCCGTTGGAAATGACATTATGGGTCGTGTAGTTGATCCTTTGATGAATCCAATAGATGGAAAGGGGGCTATTAAAACTGACCGAGAAATGTACGTTGAACGTATTGCTCCTGGAGTTATGGATAGACAAAGTGTTGACGTATCATTACAAACAGGAATTAAAGTTATCGATATTCTTGTTCCAATTGGTAGAGGTCAACGTGAGCTTATTATTGGAGACAGACAGACAGGTAAAACAGCTCTAGCGATAGATACAATAATTAATCAAAAAAACACAGGTGTTAAATGTGTTTATGTTGCTATTGGTCAGAAAAAATCAAAGGTGATGAGAGTGGTAAATGAATTAGAAAAAGCTGGAGCAATGTCCTACACAACAGTGGTTCTTGCCTCTGCTTCAGATAATGCATCATTGCTTTATCTTGCTCCCTATGCCGGAGTTTCAGTTGCTGAATACTTCATGGATAAAGGAGAAGATGTATTAGTTGTCTATGACGACCTTTCAAAACATGCTAACTCATATCGTGAAATCTCACTTCTTTTGCGACGACCACCGGGTCGTGAAGCCTATCCTGGAGATGTCTTTTATTTACATTCTCGTTTACTGGAAAGAGCTTGCCGAAGAAATAAAGAAGTTGGGGGTGGATCAATTACAGCTCTTCCTATTATTGAAACTCAAGGAGGGGACATTTCTGCCTATATTCCAACTAACGTCATTTCCATCACCGATGGACAAATCTTTCTAGAAACTGGATTGTTTTATAAAGGAATCAAACCAGCCATCAACGTTGGATTCTCTGTTTCTCGTGTGGGAGGAAATGCTCAAATTAAATCAATGAAAAAGAATGCTGGACCAATGAAACTTTCACTTGCTCAGTACCGAGAATTAGAAAGTTTTGCTCAGTTTGACTCTGATTTAGATGCAGATACAAAGAAAACACTTGATCGAGGAAGTAGAACCGTTGAAATTCTAAAACAAGATCAATACAAACCTTTAACTGTTACAAATCAGATTGCTAGTATTTTTGCTGTTAACCAAGGACTATTGGATAACGTGGAAAAAGAAGATATTAAAGAATGGGAAGCTGGAATGCATAAATTCCTAGAAACTTCCAAGAAAGATTTAATGTCCAAAGTGGAAACTAATTGGGATGACACAGTAAAAGATCAATTAAAAGAAGCAATCGTTGAATACAAAGAATCAAAAGCAAAATAATTAATCTATGCCCATTCAATCAAAAATAATTAAACAGAAGATGACTTCCATTGGAAGTATCAAGAAAATCACAAAAACCATGGAAATGGTATCTGTTTCGAAAATGAAAAAGGCTGTTTCAAATTCTCTTGCTTCTCGTGAATATGCTCGATACGCTCTTGAATTACTGATAACACTTGCCGAAGAAAGAAATGTCCCAAATCCTTTACTTGAAGAAGGTATAGGAAAGAAGAAACTCTTAGTCATAGTTGCTTCAAACAAAGGACTCTGTGGTGGTTATAATATAAATATTTCAAAAGCTGTATCTAAATTCAAAGAAGCAAATGAAGGAATAGAAATAGAATGTATAACAATAGGTAAACAATCAGAAAAAATTGCTAAAAGAAATAAATTAAAAATAATCGCCAGTATAAATGAATTCAAAGAGAATATTGACTTGGAAGAAATAGATATTCTAAAAAACATAATTATTAAAGAATTCATTGAACTCAAAAATTATAAAGATGTTTCTGTAGCCTACACACAATTTGTTAAACAATTAGATTACAGACCAAATATAAAAGAAATTATTCCTATTAGCCCTAAAACATCAAAAAATATCATAGAAGAAATGCAAGACGGGAATAGTAAAGATGGGTTAAAAGAAAAATCAATGGCATTATATTTATTTGAACCAAGTGAAGAAAGAGTTTTAAATAAAGTGATCCCAGATTTAACTTCTGCAATACTCTTTCAGATAATGCTTGAAGCTCAAGCCTCTGAACACAGTTCTAGAATGGTAGCCATGAAAAGTGCTACTGATAATGCCGGGGAATTATTGGATGATTTGAAACTAACTTATAATAGAGCTCGTCAAGCAGGTATTACTCAGGAGGTCGCTGAGATTATAGGAGGAGCTGAAGCATTAAATACAAATTAAAATAATTTTATAAATAATATTATGAACAAAGGAAAAATAACACAAATAATCGGTCCAGTTGTAGATGTAAGATTCGAGGAAGATCTTCCAGCTATTTATAACGCACTGTCCGTAGTAAATCCTCAAGGAGAAAAAATAGTTCTTGAGGTAAACCAACATACAGGACTAAATGAAGTCAGAACAATCGCCATGTCATCTACTGATGGGCTTAAGAGAAATCAAGAAGTTGAAGACACTGGAGAACCAATTACAGTTCCAGTTGGGTTGAATGTTCTAGGTAGAATGTTTGATGTAAACGGCCAACCAATTGATAAAATGGATTTTAAAGCCGAAGGCAGAAACCCTATTCATAGAGAAGCCCCTAAATTTGAAGAACAATCAACAGAAACTGAAATTCTAGAAACTGGAGTTAAAGTTATTGATCTTATTTGTCCATTCCTAAAAGGAGGAAAAGTTGGATTATTTGGTGGAGCGGGAGTTGGTAAGACTGTTGTTATTCAGGAGCTTATCAATAATATCGCGAAAGCCCATGGAGGATATTCTATCTTCGCAGGAGTTGGAGAAAGAACTCGTGAAGGTAATGACCTTTATCAAGAAATGAAAGAAGCTGGGGTTTTGGACAAAACCTCTCTAGTCTTCGGACAAATGAATGAACCGCCAGGTGCTCGTGCTCGTGTCGCTTTCTCAGCTCTTACCATGGCTGAAAACTTCCGAGACAAAGAAGGTAAAGATCTTCTTTTGTTCATTGATAATATTTTCCGTTTTACTCAAGCTGGATCAGAAATGTCAGCTTTATTAGGAAGAATGCCTTCAGCTGTGGGATATCAGCCAACACTTGCGACAGAGATGGGAAATCTTCAAGAAAGAATTACTTCAACAAAAAATGGATCCATTACTTCTGTTCAAGCCGTCTACGTGCCAGCCGATGACTTCACAGACCCAGCACCGGCTACCACATTCTCTCACTTGGATTCCACTGTTGCTTTAAACCGCTCACTATCAGAACTTGGAATTTATCCAGCCGTTGACCCTTTGGATTCATCTTCCACGATCTTGGAGCCCAGTATTGTGGGAGAAGATCACTATAATGTATCTCGAGAAGTTCAGCGTGTACTTCAAAAATATAAGGACCTACAAGACATTATTGCTATTTTGGGTATGGATGAACTTTCCGACGAAGATAAAGTTCTTGTTTCAAGAGCTAGAAAAATTCAAAAATTCCTTTCCCAGCCTTTCCATGTTGCTGAGCAATTTACAGGATCAAAGGGTGTATATGTAAAACGTGAAGATACAGTTAAAAGTTTCAAAGGAATACTAGAAGGTAAATATGATCACATCGGTGAACAAAGCTTCTACATGAAGGGAGGTATTGAAGAAGTTGTAGCAGACCATGAGAAAAAGCAAAAATAATAATTTTTCGGGAAAAGGTCTTTCCTTGCGAAGTGAAGCGGAGGAAGGTGAGTCCTTAAAGAGAAAAATTTACAAAAAAAATTATGCAAAGTAAAAACACAATCTCATTAAAAATTCTAACACCTGAGAAAGTTATCTACCAAGATGATGTTCTTAAAATAGCCGTACCCACAGAAAGCGGAGAGATCACAGTATTGCCGAATCACTCTCCTTTGGTATCCATCGTAAAACCAGGTGAAATTCGAATTCAAAAAAGTACCAATGAAGAATCAATCCCTTTAGCTATTAATGGGGGAATAGTAGAAATCCGCCCTGTTTTAGCTGGAAAAGAAATAGGCTCAGAAGTTATAATTCTAGCTTCCGGATCTGAATTTGCCTCTGATATTGATATAGCAAAAGCTGAAGAATCATATGAAAGGGCAAAACGTGCTATGGAAGAAAAGGACAACTTGTCTGATATTGATTTCAGTAAGTTCCAAGCTGTTATAGATAGAGAATTAAACAAAATTAAAATTGGTAAAAAGTATAGAAAATAAATAAATAAATCTGGTACAATTAGATTACTATTATAAATAATACAAATATACAAATATGGCAAAAGGGAAAGGGGCCCGAAAGGAAGTAAAAAAACCTAAGAAGGCAAAAAAATAATTAAAACAAAAATCTAAGTTAATACTTGGATTTTTGTTTGTTTTAATGTAACATGGGACCCTATGAATAATAATGAAGTAGTAGTACGATTTGAAAAAGTTTTTTTTGAATATGGAATCAATAAGCCCATTCTAGATGAGGTTAATTTTTCAATACGACGAGGAATGAAGGTCACAGTCATGGGACAAAATGGTGCGGGAAAAAGTACTATTTTTAGCCTTATTACAAAAGACCTTGAGCCAGAAGATGGAGATATACACTTAGCCCAACGTACAACCATTGCTTTGTCTCGACAAGTTATTCCTCAAGATGAATTAGATCTAACTGTTCGAGAATTCTTTCAAAAATGTTTTAAGAAAAAAGTATATGATATCGATCCCAAAATTGATACCGTCCTTGAAATTGTTAATCTCATCGATCATAAAAAAGTTCATGACAGAATCATTCGAACCTTCTCCGGGGGACAGCAAGCTCGACTTCTTTTAGCTTCAGCTCTTATTCAAGAGCCAGATATTCTTCTTTTAGATGAACCCACTAATAATTTAGATAAAGAGGGAATAAAACATCTTACTGATTTTCTGGTTAAATATAAAAAAACTGTTGTTGTTATTTCCCATGATGCTCATTTTCTAAATGCATTCACCGATGCAGTTTTATACTTAGATATCTATACAAGAAAAATAGAACAATACGTTGGTAACTATACTAATGTTCGAGATCAAATAATGGCAAGAATGGAGCGTGAAAATAGAAAAAATGCGCTTTTGGAGAAAGAAATTAAAGCTAAAAAGGAACAGGCTAATGCTTTCGCTATGAAAGGAGGAAATCTTCGAGCTGTGGCCAAAAGAATGAGAGATCTGGCTGGAGATTTGGAAGACTCGAAAGTTGATGTTCGAAAAGAAGATAAAACAATAAAAAAATTCACTATTCCATTTCAGGAAAATTTAATAGGGGATATATTGTTGGTTTCGGCTGTCTCTGTTTTAAAAAAGCATGAGCCGGTAATTAGAAAAGTAAGTATTAAACTTCGAAAAAATAGACACCTCCTATTAACTGGACCAAATGGTATTGGGAAAAGCACACTTTTAGAATCACTAGCTAACAACAGAGCTGTGGACGGCATAATAACTAAAGGAGTCCGAGTCGGTTACTATCGTCAAGATTTTTCTACTCTGGATTTCAATCAAACAATATTTGAATCCCTAGCTGATGTAATGAGAACAATTTCTGCTAAAGTCGAGGAAGAAAAAATTCGTGCTATCGCTGCAGGATTCCTACTAACTGGAAATATGATTCATACTAGAATAGGGGATTTATCTGAAGGACAAAAAGGTCTAGTAGCCTTTGCTAGATTAGTTATAGAGCAACCAGGACTATTAATTCTAGATGAACCAACAAATCATATAAACTTCCGTCATTTGCCTATAATTGCCAAGGCTTTAGATGAATATAAGGGAGCCATGATATTAGTCTCCCACGTCCCTGAATTCGTAAAACAAATCCGCATAGATGAAACTCTGGATTTAGGGAAGATTTAGTTTTTTATTGTAACTTCGATCTCTATTTGTAGAGCTAATATTGACAAAGAAGCTCTAATGTGCTATATTATAAAGAGTGGTATAGTTCTTTAATATTTTTGATTATTTGATTTCTGTTTGGTGAATTATCTTTGCTTCTCTTTTGGAGGTTAAGATAATTCACCAAAAGTTAAACAAATTAAATAATAAAAAAAATGAAGAAAATTAAAACAATGACTTGGGTAAAAATATTGTTGATTGTAGTTTTTATTGGAGCAATAATATTTCAATTATGGAAATGGGAGGCATTTACTGACCCATTACCACCTCCACCTTCAGAAACTCATCCACATTTATTCGAGTAAAATAACTCGCCAACAGTAAACCTGCTTCGGCGGGTTTTTGTTTACCCCTTTTTTCTTCTCCTAAATAGCTTCCCACTTCGTACCAACCGGAGAAGGAGAAATCCAAAACATATATAACTTGAGATCTGCTATAATACTTAAATGACACAGGATCAGGCATTCAAAATAATGAAAACTGGCGTGAATATTTACCTAACTGGAAATGCCGGAAGTGGGAAAACATACCTATTAAACAAATACATCACATACCTACAGGATCATAGTATTCCTGTGGCTGTTACGGCTTCAACAGGAATTGCGGCAACTCACATGAATGGAATGACCATTCATGGATGGTCTGGAATGGGTATCAAAAATAAAATGGATGAAAAAGATCTGGAGCAATTAGAGGAAAAGAAGTATCTATGGAAAAGATTTGAAAAAGCTCGTGTCCTTATCATAGACGAAATTTCTATGCTTCATGGATATCAATTGGAAATGATTGAAAAAATTTGTCGTCGTTTCAAAAGAAACGAAAAACCTTTTGGTGGATTACAGGTTATTCTTTCTGGTGATTTTTTTCAACTTCCACCGGTTCAAAAATCAAATGAACTCAATGATCTAGAAAGTAATATGGTTTATGCCAATGATGCTTGGACTATCTTAAATCCAGCAATTTGCTATCTTACCGAACAACATCGACAACAGGATGAAATATTAACAGATATTTTAAATAATATTAGAAGTAATGATCTGGGAGAAAAACATTACGAACATTTATCATCTAGGATTGGAGCTGAATTAAAAGATAAAAGAAAAGCCACCAAACTTTATACCCACAATGCCAATGTTGATAATGAAAATTTTAATGAACTATCCCAAATAAAAGACGAAGAAAAAATTTATAAAATGACTTCCAGTGGATCCGATATCCTAGTGGAAATTTTAAAGAAAAGTTGTTTGGCCCATGAAGAACTTTCTCTCAAAATTGGAGCTGAAGTTATGTGTATTAAAAACAATTTTGAAGAAGGCTATGTAAATGGATCCAGAGGTAAAGTCGCTAGCTTCAATGAATCTTCTGGTTATCCAATTGTGGAATTATACAATGGGAAAAGAATAACTATCTCTCCGATGGTTTGGGTTATTGAAGAAAATAATAAAATAAAAGCTTCTCTAACTCAACTTCCAATTAGACTGGCCTGGGCTATAACTATCCATAAAAGCCAGGGAATGTCCTTAGATAATGCTGAAATAGACCTAGAAAGTACTTTTGCCTATGGAATGGGATACGTGGCTCTTTCCCGAGTTAGAACTCTTTCTGGTATTAAATTAGTTGGATTTAAGCCAGAATCCCTACAAGTGGATCCCATGGTGCTTGAATTTGATCAAGAATTAAAAAATGAAAGCACTCAAAATGAACTTATTTTTAAAAAATTAACCCCCGAAGAGCAACATCAATTAGAAAAAGACTTTATTGTAAAAATGGGTGGGACTCTAGAGAAACAGAAAGGTAAAAGGAGGGTCAAAGCACCTAAGACAAAAGTCCCAACAATTATTATTACAAAAGAATTACTGGAAGAAAAAAAGTCCATTAAGGAAATTGCCCAGAGAAGAGGTCTAACTGAAGGAACTATTGTTCATCACATAGAACAAATATTAGAAGAAAATCCCAAAACAGATATTAGTCATTTGAAGTCCTCAGAAAAAATTGTGAAATTAGTGCAGAAGGCTAATAAAAAATTAAAAGGGGAAGAAGTAGGGAAACTAAGTCCAATCAAAAGTATTTTAGAAAAAGAAGGCCATAGTTTTTCCTTTGAGGAAATAAGGTTAGCTAGATTATTTATTAAAAAATAAAATACAAATTATGAATAAAATACAAAAAATTCAGAAAGAATTAGAAAGTAAGTCAAAACCAGCCAAAATAAAAATAATGATGTATTATTTTAAAACGGGAAAAGGTGAGTACGGAGAAGGGGACGTATTTCTTGGATTAACTTCACAGGAAATAAAAAATGTTGCCCAAAAATATTATGATCTATCTTTCACTGAATTAAGTAAATTACTAAATTCTAAAATACACGAAGAAAGAATTTGCGCATTAAGAATTCTTGTTCATAATTATAAAAAAGATAATTCAAGAAAAGAAATCTATGATTTTTATTTAAAAAATACAAAAAAAATAAATAATTGGGATCTAGTAGACATCTCAGCCCACTATATTGTTGGAGATTATTTATACCAAAGGACGGTCCTTAAGAGGGCTTCCCCAAGGACCGTCCTTTTCAAATTAGCCAAATCTAAAAATCTTTGGGAGCGTCGAATTGCCATGATTTCAACTTTTGCTTTCATATATAAAGGTGAGTATAAATGGACCTTTAAAATAGCTAAAATGCTTATAAAAGACCAGGAAGACCTAATTCACAAGGCTTCCGGTTGGATGCTCAGGGAAGTAGGGAAAAGGGTCTCTGAGACTAAATTAAAGGCATTTTTGGACACATATGGGACAAAGATGCCCCGAACAATGTTAAGATATACTATTGAAAGGCTTCCTGAAGCCAAAAGAAAATATTACTTAAATAAAAAATAATTTAAAATATGAAAATTTATAATAAGAAAAAAAATAATCCAAAATCTTTCATCGTGATAATAATATTAATTATATTTATTATTGGAATAATATGGTTACTTAATTCAAAAAATGATGAAGTAATTATGCAAAACGAAAATACAATAAATAAAAAACCAATTTCTCTTTGTTTTTACAGGTCACAAAAAACAGATAGTGGTCTAGAAGACAGAGCTTGGCTTAAGTTAAATATTTTAAATAATAAAGTAAGTGGTGAATTTCAAAATCTACCAGCAGAGAAAGATTCAAAAATTGGAACATTCCAAGGAGAACTTGGACCACTTGATCCACAAATAATGGGACATCGATTTATTGTATGGTGGGAAGCTCAAGCAGAAGGAATGATTGTAAAAGAAGAATTACTAATAGAATATGGTGAAGGAAGTGCCACCGTTGGGTTTGGAGAAATGGCAGATAGAGGAGATGGAGTTTATGTTTATAAAAACAAAGATAACCTTTTTTATATAAATCAAATGAACGATGTAGACTGTGATTCATTTAATGAAAAACTTGATGTTGAAAAATATATTCAAGAAAATATAAAAACAATAGCTACAAACGAAGCCATACTTGGTGGAACTTGGTATGTTATTTCAACTGAAGTAAATTCATCAAACAATAATGGATCAGTAACTTACGAAGATGGACATATGCAGAGTAAAGCTTCCTTTAATTACAAATACGACAAATACACTCAAGAAGTTGATATTCTAAATTTCAAAATTGTAAATTAAAAAAATACTATCTTTTTCTTTCCCTCCAATCATATTCTTCCTCTTCATCGTCAGTTTTATCTACGATAGGTGTTCCGCAATTAAGGCAACTATCCCCATAGGATCGTAAACCACAACGAGGACAAACTGGTTCTTTAACTTCTTCTTGTTCTAATTCATCATCCATTTAAGCATTATAACAAAAACATATTATATTTAAAAAGTTAATATTTTATTTTATTCCTCCTTAACCCCATTTTTCGAGATTACCTTCAAAACGGCACGCCCCCACCCGTCGTCATAAAACAATATATTAACTTTTTATAAATTAATCTATTTGTAAAAAACACCATTTTTAAGGTATAATATTCTGTATATGATAAATAAAATAACAGATATCAAGGCTGAGCAAATCCTTGATTCACGCAATAATCCAACACTAAAAGTTTCAGTTTTTACTGAAAACGTGGTTGGAATTTTTGAAGTTCCCTCAGGTGCTAGTACTGGAAAATACGAAGCCTGTGAACTACGAGATGATGGCAGTGGTAAGGGTGAAGTTCATAAGGCAATTGATCAAATAGAAAATTTTATAAAACCCGCTTTAATTGGAATAGACGTATCTGACCAATCTAAAATAGATAAAATAATGATCCAATTAGATGGAACTCCTCAAAAAACAAAATTAGGAGGCAATAGCACTATTGGAGTTAGTGTGGCCTGCGCCAAGGCTGCAGCTAAAAGTAAAGGAATTGAAACCTACGAACATCTTTCCACCTTAGCTGAAATGAAACCATCAAGAAATCAACCCTATTTATATTTTAATTTAATAAATGGAGGAAAGCATACAAAAACTAATTTAGCATTTCAAGAATACCATATAGTTCCACAAACCGATGATGCAGACGAATCAATGGAAATTTGTCGTGCAGTTCAAAAAAAACTTGATGAAATTATTTTAAGAGAATTTAAAACCATCCCACCAAAAGGAGATGAGGGTGGAACAGCTCTTCCTATTGAAGACGTTATGGCTCCTCTTGTTTTACTAAAAGAAGCGGTTGAGGCACTTAATCTTTCAGATAAAATCAAATATGCCCTTGATGTCGCCGCCAGCTCTTTCTTTGATCATGACAGAAAGGTTTATAATTTTATGGGTAAAGATTGGACAACTGAAGATATGATTGAACTCTATAAAAAAATTACCGACGAATATCCAATGATCTCAATTGAAGATCCTTTGGATGAAGAAGACTATGAAGGTTTTGCTTTATTACAGAAAACTATTCCTAGCGTAAAATTAGTAGGGGATGATTTAACTGTTACTAATAAAACTAGACTTCAAAAAGCAATCGATGAAAAAAGTATAAAAGCAATTATAATCAAACCTAACCAAATTGGAACACTTAGCGAAACAATCGAAACAATTAAATTGGCTCGAGAAAATAATGTTGATTGTATAATTAGTCATCGGAGTGGGGAGACCATGGATGATTTCATTGGTGATTTAGTCTATGCTTTTAGATGTTTCGGTATTAAATCTGGAGCCCTGGGTCCAAAAGAAAGAGATGTAAAATATGAAAGACTTATTAATATAATTAAAAACTCCAAACAGGAGTAAGTTTAAAAAAAATAATTTTATGGAATCAAAAACATTACTTATTGCAACCATTGGTCCTTCTTGTAATACCAAAGAAGTTGTAAGTGAATTAATAAAACGTCGTATGAATGTGGCTCGCTTCAATTTTTCCTGGCAAGATCATTCTGATTACGCAAAATACACAAAAATAATTAGAGAGGCAGCCAAAGAACAAAATCTTGTAGTTCCAATTATCCAAGATCTTTCTGGGCCTAGAGTCCAAGAAAATGGAAATCATCATTTTGGTGGAAATGATGATATTATCACAGAAAAAGATAAAAAAGATTTAGCTTTCGGAGTAGAACAGGGTTTTGAATATGTAGCCATGTCTTTTGTTGGAAAAGCAGAAGATGTTATTGAATTAAGAAATTTAATTAAAGAACTAGGTGGAAATCAAAAAATCATAGCTAAAATTGAAAGAAGGGAAGGGGTAGAAAACATTGATTCAATTCTTAAAGAAACAGATGGAATTATGGTTGCTAGGGGAGACTTGGGAAATGAATTTCCCTTGGAGGAGATTCCTTTCATTCAACACATGATTATCGAAAAGTCAAGAGAAGCAGGGAAGTTGGTTATTGTAGCAACACAAATGTTTGAATCTATGGTAGATAATCCAACGCCAACTCGAGCTGAAGTATCCGACGTAGCCTATGCAATTCTAGATGGAGCCGACGGCGTAATGCTTTCAGAAGAATCTGCCATTGGTAAATACCCTCTAGAAGCAATATCCATGATGGAAAAAATAGCTTTGGTCGCTGAAAAAAATCAAAAAATTATTAAAATAGGAGAATAAAAAATGAGTAAACATATATATATTACAAGAAAGATACCAGAATGTGGATTAAAATTATTAGAAAAAGCAGGAATCTCATATGACATGGGAACAAATAAATTACCTCTAACTAAAAAAGAATTAATCAAAAAATTAAAAAGTAAGCCTTATGATGGGGTCATTTCTTTTTTAACGGATGAACTTGATGCAGAAGTTTTTGATGCTTGTCCAACGGCAAAAGTTTTTTCAAATTATTCAGTTGGATTTAATAATGTTGATCTAGAAGAAGCAAAAAAGAGAAATATTTGTATTTCCAATACTCCAGGAGTAGCTAATACTGCAGTGGCTGAACATACAGTAGCTCTAATGCTAGCTTTAACCACACGTTTAGTTGAAGGAGACGAATTCATCCGTCGTGGAAAATACAAAGGATGGGATCCAAATTTATTTATAGGAACAGATTTAAAAGGAAAAGTTATTGGATTAATTGGAGCTGGCCAAATTGGAACAGAAGTAGCAAGGATACTTCACTATGGTTTTGGTTCAAACATTATATATAGTGATGTTTGTCAAAATGTTGAATTAGATAACATAGACGAAACAATAAGAAAAACCACTGAGGAAGTGCTCCGTGAAGCAGATATTGTATCATTGCATGTTCCATTATTACCAACAACAAAACATCTAATAAATAAAGATTCTCTCGCCACTATGAAAAAAGGAGCTTTTCTAATAAATACATCACGAGGTCCAGTTGTTGATGAGAAGGCTCTTGTCCATGCTCTCAAGAATGATATAATTAGAGGAGCAGCTTTGGATGTTTTTGAATTTGAACCAAAGCTGGTTCGTGGTCTTAATAAATTAAATGATGTTATATTAACTCCGCATATTGCTTCTTCCAGGGCAAGTTGTCGAAACATGATGTCAGAAATTGCTGCTAAAAACATAATTTCTGCCATCGAAACTGGAAATGTTATTAATAGTGTAATTAAATAAAAAAATATGAATAAATATATTGTATCAGTTTTAGTTATGGGATCTTTGTTGTTTGGCGGGTTTGTTTATGCTGATGATGAAAGAGAAGAGCAAGAACCTTTGCCAACTCTATATAGAAACCAACAGCAAGTTAAAAAACTTCCAATGGCCGACAAGCCTATGCTTACAAACGAAGAAAGAGAACAGAATCGAGAAATGAAAAAGGAAATGGAAGAAAAAAGAGAAGAAGTTCGAGAACAAATAAAAAATACTCGTGAAGAGTTTAAGGTTAATCTTGAAGCCAAAAGAGAAGAAGTAAAACAAAAAAGAACAGAAAATAGAGAAGCCTTAAAAGAAAAGCTAGGAGAAATAAAAAACGAGCGAAAACAAAAAGCTGTTTTAAATATTGCTGATCATTTAGAAAATATTAATTCAAAGGCAGTAACTAGATTTGAAAATCTAGTTGAAAATATTGAAAAGGTCCTTAATAATGTAGAAACTCGAACAAATAGAGCTGAAGAAAATGGTTTGGATGTTGTAGAAGTTTATTCATCCATAGACGGAGCTTCTGTTTTAATTAGTGAAGTAAGGAATCTTTTAGTTGAACAATCAGCTAAAACCTATGCTCTTGAGATAACAGACGAGGAAGCCCTTAAAGAAGAAGTTAAAGCAGTTCGTGATACTTTCCACTCTGATTTAAAAGTTATTCAAGAAAAAGTTAAAAGTGTTCATGAGTCTGTTCGAGAAGCAAATAAAGCTCTATCCGAAGTCATTAGTGTTTCAAAAGACGAAGTTGAAACAGAAACCGGGGAAGAATAATTATTAATTTATTATTTAAGTAAAAAATTTTTCGCAAAAGAGAAAAATTTTATAAAATTATGTCTAAACAAAATTGGGTTATAGTAGTAATAGTGGTTGCTTTAATTGTCGTGTTATTAATATTAAAAGGTGGTAATTCTAATGTAGAAGAAAATATACTACCAGAAAATAATACTCCAGTTCAAAATGAAATAGTTGAGCCAGCTCAAATAGAAAATGAATTGGATCAAATAAACACAGATGCTCAAATTGAAGAAGCCATGAAATTAATTGACGCAGAACTAGGTAATCTTTAAAAATTATCTCAAAAAAATCTCCCTAAATCATAGGGAGATTTTTTTATTGACAAAAGAGGGGATTGAACGTAACATTAACATAACAATAACTTAAAGATTTTTAAATTTAAAAAAAACTAATATGAACTGTTCTTTTGAGATAATTACAAAATGGATTTTAAGAAAAATAAAAAAAGTTAAAAAACCAACTCAAAAAGTCCAATCTGGACAACGAACTTGGTAATAAAATATAATATAAACAAGCCGGTGAGAATATTTTTTCTTACTGGCTTTAACTACACAATAGTGTTGCCCTAAGGAGAAGATTTTTTTATTGACAAAAGAGGGGATTAGATGTAGAATTGTAATTAAGTAATTCTTTGTTTAATTAAAATTTTAGCCCATGCTACTAACATCAATAATTAAAATCTTTGCCAAAGACGGAAAAAAAAGAAAGACAAAAAAAGTAAAGAGAAAAACACCTAATGTTTCTAACAGTGCAAGAAAAGGAAAACCAAGGTGGACAGATTGGGAAAAAAAGAACAGAAAGAAGACTGAAGTAGCGGCCATATTGGCTGTTTGTTAAAAAATCGAGGTTTAGATTATTAAATTAATCTAAACCTCACAATTTTATTATGTAGTGTCGTAAAAGATATATTGTACGACATTCTCATATAAAAAATACCCCTATAAAATAGGGCCTTTATTCACTACCCCACTGAGGTAGATTTAATGTGCTGGAGTAGTATATTTAGCTACACAAGCATTAAAATCACGCACTTGCTTATTATAAATATCTATTTGTTTTTTTATTTCTATAATTAATTTATTATAGAATAAAACCTGTGTATTATATTTCTCAATTTGCTCCTTTTGGCTTAAATCTTCATAAACTACCCTATTTGCAATCATTTCCTTACGAATGGATAATTCCTCCTCTAGATCTTCAATTTGCTGTTTATTAAGCTTTATGACCCCTCCAAGGGCTCCATCTATGGCGATACAGGTATTTTTAGGCAAACCGAAGTGTTGAACTGCCATCCAAACATCCTTACCTTCATAAGAGCCTTTTCCGACAGCTACACCTATTTCTCTGTAATTTTTATTTAAAATATTCTCACGGTGCCCTGGACTATTCATCCAAACATCAACTAAAGCTTTATCATCCCTAAAGCCCCCCAAAGCCAAATTTTCACCAATTGTAATGTATTCATAGGATACCTGGTCACCTAAATCAGACACGCCGACACCTTCCGGCGAAACATGCTCAAAATATTGTTTGGTGAACATATCTTGTAATTTCTTTTCTGCAGAAAAGTTTAATTTATAATTTTCAATAAGATCACTTAAATCTCCATTTTCTTTTCTGTTTTGATTAGTCAGGTTTATTATATTTTTTACGGAAAGCTCTGTTTTATTGGAAGCAAGCAAACTATCAACTATCTTTAAAGCTCCCGGTGTTTCAATATTTTTTGGTAGTTCAGCAATCTCATCTATAACATCATTGCCGTTTTTTACTAAATCCAAATCAATATCACCTTTACTTTGATATACATAGATCTGCCCTCCTAAATAGTCGACACTTTGATCATATATTTTAATCAAATCATCTTTATATAAAGATAGAGCCGCGATAAAAATTAAAAATAAAAAAGTTTGTCTTAATGTTTTCATAATTTATATCTCCACACCTATATTTTCATAGTTTTCAAAACAGGTTTACCTGTAATAAAAATATAGGTGTGGGGGTTTATTTAATACAAGATGAAGAAAAACTAAAACCAGATTTCTCAGCATCAATGGATGTAGCAAAATAAATTTTATTTTTATCACTAATCCTCTTGGCCCCTGAACAATTTAAAGTATAATACAGTTTACCACTTTTCGAAGCCACATGCCTATGCTTGAAACTACTGACAATCGACCAAGACCGAAAGCGGATATCCCCACCCCTACTATCACAAAAAGACACATAATAGTAAAAGTGTCAATATCAAATTTACCCTTGATTTTATTAGAAAAATCATTTATACTCATACGAGTCTAATTATAAATCATTTATGGGCAGTTTGTATAGACTTAAAAAGAATTTGCCTGTTATAAACTAAAAATATATGGCACATAGGAAAGCTGGCGGTTCCGCCAAAAACTTAAAAGATTCCAATCCGAAGTATCTTGGTACTAAGCTTTATGATGGCGAAAAAGCAAAATCAGGTTCAATTATCATACGTCAACGTGGAACAAAAATACTACCTGGAACAAATGTTGGTCTTGGTAAAGACCACACCCTTTTTGCTCTTAAAGAAGGAACTGTAAAATTTACATCTAAAAGAAAGACAAACTTTAATCGAACTACTTCAGTAAAAAAAGTTGTAAATATTATTTAAATAAAAAAAATACTCAAAAAAATCCTAGGCAGTGCCTAGGATTTTTCCATTTCAATATTTATTTCAAAATCCCCTTGAGTCTCCCCTTTTTTTAATATAATTTTGTGGACACCAAGCTCTTTTATATTTTCCATAATTATATTTTTTTCGTCTACATCCAAATTCATCTCTTCT
The DNA here is from genome assembly GCA_942491275.1 of Minisyncoccota bacterium. Lineage (GTDB taxonomy): Bacteria > Patescibacteriota > Minisyncoccia > Phycocordibacterales > UBA9973 > UBA8515. The sequence continues at coordinate 62,948 of CALNZI010000006.1, forward strand.
TTTATGGTTTTAACAATATCTCGAGAACCTATTGATTTAAATAAATGGCCCTTCTCATTAGCTTTGACTTTAATTGAAATCTTTCTATCTTTTAGCGATTTAACTAAATCATTAAAAGTTTCTATTTCTGTGTTTTTTTTCTGGCTCATTTTGCTTTTTTTATTAGCTAAATCGGCTAGAGCTTTCGGTGTTGCCAAAATAGCCAATCCTCTAGCGATTAAAACATTTTGAGCAAATCCATCTTTTAATTCTTTTATATCATACCTATTCCCTACTTTAGGTACATCTGTAAGTAATATTACCTTCATGTTTAATTATTCTTTATCTTTTAATAATATTTCGACAGCTTTGTTTAATTGTGGATCAATTTCTTTTTCTAAATCTTTTACAGTATATGGAACTTCTATATCTGGATCAAGTCCTTCTAAAGAGATTGAAATTCCATTGGGAGTTAGCCAGTTTGCCACTGTTATTTTTAAGGAAGTTTCATCTGTAATTTTAACAAGTTCTTGAACAGACCCCTTACCAAAAGTTTTTTCTCCCACCAATCTTCCTACTCCATGTTCCTTCAGAGCCCCAGCTAAAATCTCAGAAGCAGAAGCAGATCCTCCATCAATTAAAACAACGAGAGAAAAATTATCATTGAACAATTTAGGACCACGACTACGGTAATCTTTCGTCTTAGGTTCACCTCCAAAGTCTTCACTAACAACTACTTTCCCTTGATCAAGAAAATAAGATGCTATATCAATGGATGCATCCAAATATCCTCCAGGATTTCCACGAAGGTCAACAATCAGTTTATCGGAACCAGAATCCAAAAACTCAAACATGGCTTCTCTAAATAAACGGGTTGATTGTTCGGAAAAGGTGTAGAAGTTTATAATAAAAATATTATCCTCCCTTAATTCTGTTTCCAGCGCAGGAACTTCTATCTTATCTCTAGTTATAACAATATCCCTAGCTTTATTTTCTCCATTTCTAAAGATAGTCAATGTAACATTTGTCCCCTTGGTTCCTCGAATCAAATTAATAGCCTCATCTACACTCATCTCATTGGTAGTTTGATCTCCTATTTTTATTATTTTATCCCCAGCTTTCAGGCCAGCATTCCAGGCTGGAGTTTTTTTGAGAGGAGCAATGACTGTCAATATCTTGTCTTTCATCCCAATTTCAGCACCAATCCCCTCAAAAGAACCTAGTATCTCTTCCGTAAATAATTTATTTTCTTCAGGTGGTAAAAAAACTGTATAGGGATCACCCAAAGAAGAAGCTAATCCTTCGGTTGCTCCCCAAATTTTATCCTGATCACTTAGGTCATTATGAATAGCTTTCTCATTTATAACGTTCCAAACCTTCCAAAATGGTTCGAAATCAGCGCTAATTGAGTTCATTGGCTCCTTATGAGTAACATTAAAAGCCTTCCCTATTTCAGGTTGGTTTACGTAACCAATATAATAACCTATGCTAAATATTCCGAATAAAAGAATAAGGGAGGTTAAAATATTTAAAAGTGTTCTTTTGTTTTGTTTCATAACTTAATGAAATTATTAATTACTTTCAGGTAATAATGCCTCTGGGGTGTATTTATTTCTTGGATCCCACAGCATCCAGGAAGAGATCTCTAAATCATCCAAGGCTTTTATTTGAGCTCTCACCATTTCTTTAGTATAGGTCGCGCCCAAATCAAAATCCTGTAACCATGGTCTTATTTTATTTATATCTTCATTCATTAATTTTGTTCTATTGATGGCACTTGAAATTGATTTATAAATAACTTCATAGGGATAATTACTTGGATTACTATAACCTGCGTAGCCAGCTGGATAATGAGATGGATAAACCATTGGTGCAATAAAATCAAAATAAGGTAAAGCTTTTTCCCAAACCTGCCCAATACCCATATCATCCATTCCCTCTGTAGTTAAACCAAATAAATCAGCAGAAGTTTTAATATTATTTTCTTTTTTAATTTCCGTTGAAATATATTTAAAGAAAGTTTCAATATTATCTGCCCGTGTTTTACCTTCGGCTAAGCGATAATTAATATCACTTATATTTCCATCAGAAGGATATCTAATATAATCAAAATTAATTTCATCAAATCCTTCATTATATGAATCAATGGCTAGATCTAAAATATATTCATGGACTTCTCTTTTGGCTGGATCAAGAAAAGACAAACCTTTTCTGTCTTTCCAAACACTTCCATCACTTTTCTTATTTATAGCCCATTCTGGTATAACTTTTGTTAAGTATGGATCTTGAAAAACTGAAATTCTTCCTATAATATAAATATTTTTTTGATGTAAAAGATTTGTTAGTTCACGAATATTTGAAATTCTTTTTTCTATAGCTCCTATTTCTTGAATTTTCTCATTGGGAATTTCAAAAGCAATTCTTCCTGTCGAATCTTTAATATCAATAACCATGGCATTTATTTCTGTTTCATCCACAATTTTAATTAAAGAATCACGAAAATTTTTTGAACCAGCAACCCAGCTAGATAAATAGATGGCTTTAACAAACTCGGGGGTCTCTATGTGAGTCACCGGAATAATTACTGGAGCTAGAGGAGTTTTTTCATCTTCTCTCTCTTCTTCTACTTCCAAAGTGCTTTCATTAGATAAAATATCATTTTCAATTAAAAAAGAAGATCCATCATATTCAAAAACAAAACTTTCTTTAGCAAAAAAGCGGACAGCTAAAACTACTCCTCCGCAAACTAAAAGAATTAAAATGATGGAGAAGAGAGAATTTGTTCTTTTTTTTATTTTCATATCTGTTGTTCTTCTAATCCAATATTATCAACAAATGTCTTAGTTTCTTCGCTATTCTTACCTAACCGAGCCTTAACTTCAATATAAAATAAATAAGCCATATAAATAATAATAAGTCCTGTTATTACAAACAAAACAGCCCTCCAAGAACTTGGAAAACCTAGGAACGGTAAAATTATAATCCACAAACCAACAATAAATAATGTTTTTTCTTTTCGCATATGATCATTATAACTTATTTATTTGGGCTGAACAATGACTACATATTCCCCTCTTTGTTTATCAGAGTTTTCGCTATAGTATTCAAGAACTTCTTTGGGTGACCCCTGCATAAATTCTTCAAATTGCTTTGTAATTTCTCTTCCAATCATGATATTAAAAGCTGGACAATGCTCATCCAGCGAAGTTAAAGTTTTTAAAATTCGATGAGTTGATTCATAAAAAACAATCACTTTTTTTGATTTAGCTATTTCTTTAAAAATTGTTTCTCTCCCTTTCTTATGTGGTAAAAATCCTAGAAAAATAAATTCCGCTGAAGAAATTCCACTGGCCGATAAAGCTGAAACAAAAGCGCTGGCTCCTGGAATTGGAACCACCGAGGCTTCATTTCCAAACTCCTTGCGTACGTTTGATACCAAAAGAACTCCTGGATCAGAAATACAAGGAGTTCCCGCATCGGAAACAAGAGCTAAATTTTCTCCAGCCTTTAACATATTTATAATTGCCAATTCTTTTGTCTCAGAACTATGAGCATGATAACTTATTGTTTTTGTTTTTATTTCGTATTTGTCTAAAAGTTTTTTTGTTGTTCGAGTATCTTCACATAAAATATAATCCACTTCTTTCAGTATTCTAAGTGCCCGAAGAGTGATATCTTCCAGATTACCTATAGGTGTGGCAACTATATATAATGTTCCTATCATGGATAAATTATACCTCAAGGTATCGTATAAAAAAAGCCCAATTATCTAAAAGACAACTGGACTTTATTGCTTAATGGCATTTTTAATGCCCATATTTTTTTTCCCATTTTCTTCCCCATTCGGAAAAAAATAAATAGGAAGCCAAAATACTTACTGAAATAAACCACCATGATCCAATTATGTTCCCGATTTTTTCCAGAGTAGTTCCCTCAATTTGATAAGGGATGGAAATAAAATTTAAAAGAAAAATAATGATCACAAATAGACTTATTTTTGCTGTAAAAGAAAAATTTTTCATTTTTTTAAAATTAGGGGTGAATAAAATAAACGACTAAAGCAACTAATCATCTATTTTATTCAACCCTAAAACAAAATGAATTTTCAAACCTTCAGTACAATCATATCACCTTTTATCCCTTTTGTCAAGGCCTAAGATAATATTTATTTCTATTAATAATAACCCTATACCCTATAAAATACAAGGAGTATTAACAGTTTATACAGTACCCAGGATAATCAATATCCTCTCCTATGTGAGCTCTACAATTACCCAAAACACAGTAATATGCTGAGCTATTTACTTGGAAATCATCAGCCCAAGATTCATTTGGAAATTCACAGGCACTTAATGGTCCTCCTATGGGGCAAAATCTAATACTAATTTGATATATTCTCTCTCCTGGATTATCTGGATCTTCCCAATTATCCCAGTCATAAACACTCCCAGGCCAAGGAGCTGCGGGCCAAACATCTTCTGTTTCTCCAGCTAAATAAATTTCTAATCCTGGTGGAATATTTCTATTAGCGTCAGGAGGATAATCTCCATTATCATCTCTGTAGTATTCAAGAGCTTCAGCCATGGATTTATACTCAGCTTGAGCTCGCATGTAAATAGCCTTGTCTCTCGCCCCTCCAAAAGTAGACATCATAATTGAGGCAAGAACTCCAATGATTGAAATTACTATAATTATTTCTATAAGTGAAAATCCTTTTGACATAAAGTTATTTTATAATAAAAAAAATAATAAACCAAACGATCTAATAAAGTCCGATTTTTAAATATGTTATAATGAATATTATGTCATTTAGCATTCTCCATTTAAACATCGAAAGAGACAAACACCTCAAATCATTAACGCAACTATTAAAAGATAAAAAGCCTGATATTGTTTGTCTTGCTGAAGCAATGGAGAAAGATGTAATCTCTATTGCTTCTAGTCTGGGATATGAATTATCTTTTGCTCCATTATTAAAATTAAAAAAAGATGATGATCAAACTGACCAGGAAGGTTCAGCGATTTTATCAAAATACAAAATTATTAAAACACAAAAATCTCGCTACGACGATAAAACATCTGAAGACCTTCCTGTTTTAAAAGTGGAAGAACTTAGTCTAAAAAGCAAAGAAAGGCCGGCTGGTAGATTTTTATATCAAAATACATTACTAATTTCCACAATTCAACTAAATTCAAAACAAAATATAAATATTTGCACAACCCACTTCCCTGTTACAGACCACTCCACTCCTGGGCACAAAGATCACGAACTTCTAAGTTTACAAAATATTATTGATATAGAACATTCTTCTCTTTATTTAGAGAGATTGATAAGACTAATCCGATCTCTCAAAAACCCTTTAATTTTTACAGCAGATCTAAATAATCCCCGTGGAGAATATTTTTATGATTCACTAGCTCATGAATTAATTGATCAAGTTCCGATTTCAGTAAAATCAAGTCTTGATCCTGTTTTACATAGAGCCAAAGATATTAAATTAATGGTTGATACAATTATGACCAGCCCAGATTTAATAGTTGAGTCCTTTGAAGCAATTGAAGGTGTAAGTGACCACAAAGCCTTTCTGGCTTCATTCAGTCTTTGAACCAAAAAATCTGGAAGTCCAACTTCCAGATTTCTTCCAACTACTCAAAAATTTCCTTAAGAAGAATTTCTATCCCTTTTTTCTTTTTGGTCGATACAGGAATAATTAGATGCTCTCCAGCTATTTTTTTAATTTCTCTTATTTGTTTTTGATAATCTGATTGATTCATCCTATCTATTTTATTGGCAACAATAATAAAATCTTTTTTATTCTCTTCTAATTCATCCAACATAGAAAGATCTGTTTCTGTAAATCCAACGTTGGCATCAATAATAAAAACTATTTTCTTTTGACGATAATTAGATTGGAAAAGATAAAAATCAATTAACTCCCAAATCTTTTCTCTTCCCAGGCCGGAAACTCGAGCAAAACCATAGCCAGGAAGATCAACTAAATAAAAGGAATCATTCATTAAAAAAACGTTAATCTCCTGAGTTCTTCCAGGGAACGAACTAGTTCGAGATATTTTACTATTACTTAATGTATTTATTAAACTTGATTTTCCTACATTAGAACGCCCAATAAAGGCGATTTGAGGAATATCACTGGCTAGTATTTCATCGTCCCCAACGAGACCTTTTATAAATTTTGAGGATGTTATCTTCATATATTCTCATATTAGCAAATAAACACAGTTTCAGCGATGTTTTACTCACATTCGGAGGTTGGAACGTCCGAATACTGTTATAAAATCAAGTTGAAAAGAAAACCTGTAAACATAATTCCAATAGCGACAATTCCAATAAAAATAAGGATTAATTTTGTTTTCATTACTTTCTTTAAAATCATAAACTCCGGAAGAGACAGAGCTGTCACTGACATCATAAATGATAGAGTCGTTCCCATGGCCACCCCCTTCTCAGTTAAAGCTGAAACAAGTGGAATTACTCCAGCCGCATTTGAATATAAAGGAATTCCAACTAAAACAGCCAGGGGTACAGCATACCATTTGTCACTTCCAGCATATTGAGCCAGAAAATCAGCGGGGACATATCCATGAATCCAAGCACCTATTCCAATCCCAATCAAAACATAAATCCAAACTTTATTTAATATATTTAATGTATAATTTTTAGCATAATTGAATCTTTCTTTTTTAGACATCTGAGGTAAGATTACATCTCCGTCTATTCTATTATCAAAAACAAAAGATTCCACTAAACTTTCCATCTTCATTTTTCCAATAATTATCCCAGATAGAACTGAAATAATAATTCCGCTAATGACATAAATAAGAGCAATCTTCCAACCAAACATCCCCAAAAGTAACACTAGGGCTACTTCATTTATCATAGGTGAAGCAATAAGAAAAGAAAAAGTTGTTCCCAGAGGAACTCCCGCTTGAACAAAACCTAAAAATAAAGGGATGGCCGAGCAAGAACAAAATGGGGTAATTATTCCCAAAAGTGAAGCAAATAAATTCCCCACATATTCGTTTTTGCGAGATAATATAATTCGTATTTTTTCAGGAGGTAAATATGAACGAATAATTGAAACAATAAAAATAATAACAGTTAGTAGTATTAAAATTTTTAAAGTATCATAAATAAAAAAGTTTACAGCTCCAGCTCTAAGAGAGTCTGGAGTAATTCGAAAAACAGAATATGTTAGCCAGTCGGACAATAATTGTATGGGGTAAAAAAGATTCATTTAGAGATTATACCACTTTATTATTAATGGGAAAGGACAAATTTTATCTCATAATTAAAGATTCCCTGCTTGTAAATAGTCTTATATTTTGGTATTTTTAGTGAGTGTTTGTTTTAAGGCCCTATCGTCCCTGCCAGCCCTCGCGTACTCGAGAGCAGGCTGGTAAAGGTTAGGACATGTATAATTAAATAGTCTAAGTTTGGCCCTATCGTCTAACGGTTAGGACATCGCCTTCTCAAGGCGGTAATCCGGGTTCGATTCCCGGTAGGGTCACAAATTGACACATAAAGTAAACAATGTTATTATTTATATAATTAACGTTTATTTATGTACTTAAAAATATTAAATAGTGGAAACAAAAAATTATAATTATTTCTATGATGAAGATGGTACAAAGATAGTAATCAATGGATTAAAAGATTATCGAGAATTACCACAGATGTCTGCTGTATTGATTTTAAAAAACAATCAATACATAAGAGAAATGAAAAGACAAAAGTTGTCTTGTATTTCTAGCGATGTTATTTCCCCTGATTATAATGCAAGTGGTGCAATGTATATACTTTTTTCATATATACTTCATCGATTTGATTTTTATTTATCAGCTGAGAATTGTTTGGAAAATGAAGTATCTAAATACTTACAAATTTGTGAGGACTTGATACCTGAACTTTTGTATGAAGCAAAATACTACAATTATTCTCCGCAAGGAAAACCGCCAAGGCTTTGTTCATATTTAGAAAATTATAATGAACTTCCAGAAAGAATAAGATTCTTATTTTTTCTATCGTTAAACCATGTTATCGGTTTACATCGCGGACTAAGTAGTTGTTTCTATTATGTTGAAAAATATTTTCAACTAGCAAAACACGAAGGAAGAGCTTGTAAAAATGAATTCGGAGGATCTGCCAATATTCTTCATAAATTATTTGATACATTTTCTTTTCCACAACAAAATTCATAAGAATTATTAAGGCCTGCTTATTTAAGTGGGCTTTTTTATGCAACAAATTCCTTAAATCCCCTTATATTCTCTATAATCGAGTTCCAATAAATTACCCGTAGGGTCACAGCTTATTCTCATCCTTAACTAATAAGGGTTTTTTGTTAATTTTAATATAAAATCTAATATGATATACTTAATTTAGAAATAATTTTTTTAAATAAATAATTTAATTATTATGGAAACTAACGACAAATCTTTCAGAGTTTCTAGAGTTCTTTTATTTTATTGGGTAATTAGAGACTGGTGGTCTTCTAAAAAAATGTTTGTTCGTAGCCGTTTAAGATTAATTTGGGCACGTATCTATATACGTAAGGATGAATTCCATAAATCCTTAGATATGGATTTTGAGGCTCTTATGACTATGAAGGGAAAACAAAAAGAAAAATATCTTAAAGACCTATGCGACAGAAGAGAAATTGCTCACAGAAAAGAAATGGGTGATATGTAAGTATCATTTAAATAGAAACAAAAAATAGCCAATAATAATTTTATTGGCTATTTTCTTTACATAGAATACTAAATCCCCTTATACTATCTACAATAGAGTTCCAATAAATTACCCGTAGGGTCACCATGTCGTGCTAGCACGAGAAGGTTATAAAATCAGTGTTTTAAAAGATTGAAATTTCGCACCCTTCTAGGAATCGAACTATTTTATATATAGACAGACTATGGATTTTGTGTTAATATTTATACAAAATTCGTAATACTATTCACAAACAAATAATCTTAAAATGGAAAAAGGTGATACTAACTATCAAAAAAGAGGCGTATCTTCTGGTAAAGAAGATGTACATAATGCCATTCAAAATTTGAGTAAAGGAATATTTTCCAATTCATTTTGTAAAATTTTACCAGATTTTTTAAGTAACGACCCAGAATATTGTATTATTATGCACGCAGACGGTGCTGGAACCAAAGGCTCATTGGCCTATCTCTACTGGAAAGAAACTGGTGATATTTCAGTTTTCAAAGGAATATCGCAAGATTCAATAGTAATGAACATTGACGACATCATGTGTATTGGTGCAACAAATGGAACAATTTTAATTTCTTCAACAATCGGAAGAAACAAACATCTCATTACTGGTAAAGTAATTGCTGAATTAGTAAACGGAGCTGAAGAATTTTACAAAATGCTTAGAAAATTTGATATTAGCATTGAAAGCTCTGGTGGTGAAACTGCTGATGTGGGTGATATTGTGAGAACCTTAGTTGTAGACAATACAATTGTTTGTCGAGCTAAGAGATCCGATATTATTAATATCGACATTCAACCTGGTGATTATGTTGTAGGTCTATCCTCTTTTGGAAAAGCTTCCTACGAAGACACCTATAATTCAGGTATGGGAAGTAACGGACTTACCTCAAGCAGACACGATATTTTTGGTGGAGATTATATATTTAAATATCCTGAAACTTTTGATCCAATTCTACTAGAAAAATGCCATGAACTTGTTTATCGAGGAAAAAGAAAAGTTACAGATATTGTCGATGTTAATTCTAAGGATAAATCATTTAATAACTTAGACTTCGGTAAATTTGTTCTTTCTCCTACGAGAACTTATGCTCCTATAGTGAAACAAATTCTCGAAAAAATTCCAAGAAAAAAAATTCATGGAATTATTCACAATTCAGGAGGAGGTCAGACAAAAGTTCTAAATTTTATTGATGGACTTCATGTCACAAAAGATTTAACAGGATTAGTTCCTCCCCTATTTAAGATTATTCAGAAAGAAACAAACACTAAATCCAATGAAATGTATCAAACATTTAATATGGGTTACAGGATGGAGTTTTATTGTGATAAAGAAACCGCAAATGAAATAATCGAAATAGCTAAGAGTTTTAATGTAAAAGGTGAATTAATGGGAAAAGTTATCCGTTCATCAAAAACAAAAGTCACCATAAAAAACGGCGACAACACTGAAACTTATGAAAAATAACCTGCTTAACAGATCAACCTGTTTAGGCAGGTTTTTCTTTTTTATTAACCACCTTTCTAGTGCTAGCACGAGAAGTATTGGATTCCCGGAGAGGTCAACCATGTCGTGCTAGCACGAGAAGCTGATAAAATCAGTGTTTTAAAAAATTAAAATTTTGCACCCTTCTAGGAATCGAACTATAAAAATTATTAGAAATACCATTAAGATGTATTATTACAAAAAAAATAATGCATACAAATTTAATCTGTATGCATTATATTATTGAGTAATTTACTTTTTACTTTTTACTTTAATTAAAATAAATTTTACTAATCTTCTCCAGAATTTTTTCTCCTGGGTCTCCTGGAATAAAAATACTCTCATCTACTTTATAGATAAATGATAAATTCTTTATCATTTTTTCATGATCATATTTCTCTCCTTGATTTCGAAAAAATGTCAAGAAAGCAGAACTAATAGCTCGGTCTCTAGGAATATATCTCCGAATATCAACAAGATATTCTATATACCGAGAGCTCCTTTCTTTATCTCTTATTTCAAATTTCCCACTCTGAAAGGCTTTAGCTGCGCTAGTTCTTGAAAGACCTGTAAAAATTTCAAACAACAATGTAATTGGAAATTTTGTTTTCTCAAGAGCTTTCTTTAGAAGAGTATAGTCTTCTATCTCAAGAGAATGCCATGCATTCAAAAAATTCTTTGTTACCCACCTTCTTGAAGTTTTATTCAAATCAGCGATTAGTCTGACAATTTCCGTCTTACTACTGGCCTGAGTCATAGTGTAAAGAACCGGTGATCCTCTATATTTCATAGCCTCAAAACGATTTTGGCCATCTACCACCCATTTTTTAAACTCACCATCAATACAATCTGTCACGACTATTGTAACGAAAGAAATAACTCCATGTTTATCCATAGAATCAACAAGCTCCATGACATGTCTTTTTGTTGTAATCCTATTAAAAGGTAAGAAGTGAAATTCACTATAATCAGTACTCATGTGAACATAAGAGGTTGAAGCTTTATTCTCACTATCTGCTTCTGTTACCAATAATCCTCTTTTAGTAACGATCTTTTCTGAAGCAAAAGTCTTGTTCTCCCCTTCTTCCCTTTTTTCTTCGGGAATAAGAAGTTTTTTAGGGATAAATAGAATGTCTTTAGTGCTATTTAAAATTTCTATCTCAGAATTTTTAGCTGTAATTTTGACGATTTTCCCATCTTTTTGAGTTTTCATAACTCCAGAGCTATGTTCTGTAAACAATTCGGCCTGCATTTCTGAAGAAAATAAAATTTTAATTACCACGGGGTCGTTTTTTGAAGCAACAATCACGGATGTTTTAATTTCAGCAGAAAAAAGATCTGAGTACTTTGAAAACTCACTTTTTATTTTTTCAAAAAAAACTTTTACTGAACGATTCTCTAAAAAAGAATCACCCGATTGTTCTTTCTCTGAAACCTTAATCACTTTGTCATTGAAAAAGGTTATTCTTGATAAATACTTTTTTTCAGATTCAAGTGCCGAAAGAATAGTGTTGACCATATCTATACCACCACCACAATGAATAATAAATGTTCTCCTGTCTTCAATGCTTGGAACAGCTTTAGGCATAATAGTTGTAGTTTCAATCCAAAAATTAGGCTTCATATCTAATTTAACTTTTGCTTTTTCTTCAATAAAATCAATTAGTTCCTTTTTAAAGATGCCTGATTCAGTAAGAGGTCTGCCGGCCTGAGCAACGATTCCTCCTCCTTTTACTTTTGTTGTCATTTTTTTAGGTTTTAATTAATATTGAGTTGATTTTTAAGCTTACCTGATTAGATAAAATTAAAAATCAACTCAATATTAAACTTTTTCAATGTTTTTTTTACTCTACCACAGACAGAAACTCTAGTCAAAATATTAATTATTTTAAAATACCGGTAAGCTGTTTTTTATGAAAGCGAGTAACTTTCATAAAAATCTAATTAGGTGTTGTAATTAAAAAGAACTGACTTATGTAAGTCAGTTCCCTATTTAATATTGTTTATATTATCTTTTTATTTGGAAAAGATTTGATTTCCATACTTTATTAAGCTTCTCATCCTCCAAGGACGAAGAGTTGCTACTGAGCCTAAGGCTATTCCCTTTACAATTTTAAATTGTGAAAGTCGGAATATGTCCTTTTTTCTCATTATTCCACCGCCGGCGATTATAGAGACAGTGTTATCGTATCGTTGCATTTCTCTCAGCCAAGCTGTGAGTAATGGGAAGAGTGGTGCACCAGACAACCCTCCTTTAAATCTACCACCAAAGTGTTTAGTTAATGGTGACTTTTCTCTTGGGAAAAGTTTTTTCCACCATCCTCTACTTTCTTTCTCACCAAAACCAATGGTATTGGTTAAACAGAACGCATCACAATATGGCTTAAGAGAAACAATTGTTTCCGGTTCAATCAAAAGATTAAACTTTGGAATCAAAATAAGATCTGGAACCATTTTTCTAAATATAGATAAAATCTTAATGATCTCAGATGGATCTTGTCTTTCATCGTGTCCAGTGTTGGGACATGAAAAGTTTATCTGTAACGCATAATTAAACTCATGATAGCCAGAAACACCAGCTGATAAGATTCGACAAAAATCCATTGCTTCATCGATTTTTTCTTCAAGTGTTACACCAACTGGCATAAAAGAAATTTGAAATGGTTCTTTTCTAATCTGCCATTTACCATAGAAAAACATTTCAAACGCACCCAGGTTTGCTAAGCCAACTGCGTTTAATAGGTAGCCTTTTAATATAGATTTAAAACTAAACCATATTGATTTAGGAAAAAATCTTTTTAGTTTATACCCATCACGAAGTTCCGTGTTGGATGAAGTAGGATATATTCTTGGATTTAAAGTAATTGTTTTAGAAACAAACACCATGTCTTTAAAATTAAATCCTGGGAATATTCGACACCATTTATGGTGTGGGTGTTCATCCGGTTCATCAAAGAAACCTTGAACGCCAGATTGTCCGAAGACAAAATGTTTAAAATCTAAGTGTTTTATCTTCATCTTTTCTGTTTTATGTGATTATTATATTTTGAATGAGGTTTATTTCTTTGTTCGAAATATACCACAGAATCTATATTGTGGCAAATAAAAGAAGGTATCACTTTACAGCAATACCTCCTTAATTTTAATTTAGTTTGTTGAATTTTATTTATTTACGCATAGCATCTTCTAGTTTCTGCCATTCATGTTTAGGCTTCAAAACAATATTAGATGCTTTTAAATGAGCTTGAACTTTTTCATCCGTTTGTTCATATTGGTCAGTAGGTAAATCTACTACCGAAACAACAGGTCTACTCCAGAACATTATTTTACTCGGTTGTGATCTATTAACAATACACGCGATACCATCAACTTCGGCTCCAAATGAATCAACCAAACTACAAAGTTCTTTAGTTGTTGAAAAGTTATTACAAAGATCTTCAATAATAAAAACGCGGGCGTCTTTACTAATATTATGTCTTTTCACAACTAATTTACTCGTGTCTTTGGTATTTTTTGTTTTATCACCTAATTCAAGGGTTACTTTCTCTGCAAAAGCAAATTCACAATTTAATTCTTGTGAAAGTGCCTGTGCTAAAGCGATACCTCCCATAGGAGCTCCTAAAACAACATCTATGACAAACCCAAGACTTGTCAATTTTTCCGCTAATATCCCAGCAAAATATTTTAGAATACGAGGGTTTTGTTCGATACGAGCCATGTTGTAATAATGGTAACCTACCTTAGGTTTTCCATCCTCACCTTTTCCAGCATATGCAACTAAGGGTCCTAGATAATTATTTTTATCATCTTGAGGACTCACATATACCGCTTGGAAATTTTTAAGTGTTTGCAAATGATCATTAGGCACTATTATTTGTGCTTTTTCTATTTCCTTAATAGTCATAGCAACGCTTTCTTCTGCACTAATTCCGTTCTCAGGGTTTCCTTTAGTTATCTGAGCACCCATAACAACATAATCAGCACCATTTTCGAAAGCGAAACGAACACCATTCGATCTTTTCTGTTGACCACTTTTCATCCACGAATCTCTTATTCCAGGAACAATTAACTTCATTTCTGGAAAAGCCTTCTTCAAACTAGATACTTCTAATGGTGAACACACTACCGCATCAAGAACATCAGGGCATAATTCATTAATAACACAAGTATCCTCAATGATCTTGCCTATTGGATCTATCCCATAACGCAGGTAACATTCCTCTTCGCTTGTATCAGTTAATACGCTGACTAATGCCAGTTTAGTATTAGGTAATAGTTCACGAACTTCTTTAAAAGTAGTACTACTACAACATTCACGAATAGTTAATATGTCTGGAAACAATCCAATTCCTGTGTATTGTTTCAAAATATTCAAATTCGTGCCAGAAGTATCTGATAATTTTAAATCAAGAAATATTTTTATATTCCAAAATTCATTTTTAATCAACCAGTCTTGTACATCTTGCATAACATTACATCCACTCTCGCCATAAACAACATCGTTTAACTTGATGTGAGAAATAATATCTTTTGCATTTGGGATACTAAGAATAGCCTCTAGTTTTTTCTGAACTCCTCTCGAGTTATAAAAACCATCAATCGGTACAATTACATTTTTCATTTTTATCGTTTTAGTTTATATGTGAGAAAATAAATTCAACTTTTTCAAAGTGCAATATATACTTGTGACTATACTATGAATATGCTTCTAGGTCAATAGCAAGTATACTCCTCTTGTAATTAACTTAAACCACTGTCACTTTTGCCACTTTTCATAGACACACGAGAAGGGTCAAATTATTTAAATAAAAGTATATAAAATAACCTTACTGGTCAATAAATCAATTGGTTCTATCTCGAGAACCCTCACAAATTTAATTATCTAATTTAAAAAATTTAGTTTTTTCTCCATTAACAACTATAACTTCCCCATCCCTTAATGTTTTGTATGGTATATTATTTTTTTCATAATATTCAATTTCCTTATCTATGTCTGATGACTCAGGATGATCTGATTTATAATGCACAGCTATGTGGTAATCTAAAATACCTAGTCCATTCCAACTAAAATCTAATTTATATCCCTGTGGAACTATTGATGGATCATCAACAATCTCTAATCCTTTTAATGACTTAGAAAGAATAACAACACCAGCACTGAAACCAGAGTAAATAATCTCATCTTTCAAAATCATATCTTTTATAAGATTATCAAAACCACTCTGTTCATATGCACGCTTAAGCACAAAAGTATTACCTCCATAAACCCAAACCATCCCAAAATTAAGAAGATGTTTTTTAAGTTCATCTTTTTTATTAAAGTAATTTCTTAAATCAATTTGTTCTGGCTTAAAACCTAAAGACTTTAAAACGTCTATTTGATCATTAAGACTCGCAGCTACTCTTTCTTTATCATCACTCCAGTCTACTGCATTCATAATCACCCCAACCTTTTTATTATCAAGTCTAAGTTTTACTAATTCTTCAGTATAATTTCCAAATTTGTATGATGATAAATATAATCTCATCTGTTTATTTTATCATAATTTAAATCTAATTAAGAGATAATGTCCTAAACCCTACCTTATTTTCTACAATCGAGTTCCAATAAATTACCCGTAGGGTCACCATGTCGTACTAGCACGAGAAGGGTCAAATTATTTAAATAAAAGTATATAAAATAACCTTACTGGTCAATAAATCAATTGGTTCTATCTCGAGAAGTCTCACAAAAAAACCTCTCCAAAAAGAAGAGGCTTTAAATGTTTACTACAAAAGCTAAAGTTCAATTCCAAAAGATTTTAGCAAGGATACAAAAATTTCTTTTCCTTCCTTTAATTCTCTTTTGTCGTAGATTTTACGAATAATCAGGGCCGCAATTTGTCTCATTTTTTTAATGTCCTGGATTGCAAGCATTCTAATCCTCAACATTAACATACAGGACTCATCTCCCAATTCCGGTAAACCAGAAAAAGATAAGTAATAATCATCTCCATTATTTAAATTTAAGAAAATAGCTCCTCCAAATTCATTACTGTCTGGGTTTCTGCTGTCCCATGATGTGTAATGTCTTTTGCCCATTTTTCTTAAACGACAAAGCCTGTCTGGTTTTTCCTGAGAAAGATTAAAGTATTTTGCTACCTTAAGTTTATCCTCAATAATTCCAATTTTATATATTGAGTTAATTTCTCCATCCGCATTTTTTACGGTTAGATATCCTCCTTGGCGACTCCCTTTTTTTGTAAGATCTTCTGGAAGTTTAAGATAAGCGAAGAGTACTTCTTCCATCTTCGTCTTGATTTGATTTGTTAAATCTAAATTCATCTTTAATTTTTTTGGTGAACAATAAGGTTAAAACTGTTTTTTACACAATACAATTTATTTTAAAAATTGTCAATATTAGTCCAATATCCTGCCCCCCCCCCAAAAAAAATAGCCACCTAAAATAGGAGGCTATTCAATTATAAGTAATTAATCCCAAGGATCTTTACTATCTCCCATTTCGGGGAAAAATAGATCTCCACAAGAAGGAGCAGGGGTATTTTTATCTTCAACTTTTTTATCATCAAAAGTTTGACGATATGAAACAACTTTTTTAGCATTTACTTTTTTTTCTTTTTCAACTAGAAAAAAATTGATGTGGGTTTTTACAAAACCTCCGTTATTTTTAGTCATAAATATTTCTCCTTTTTATTTTAATTAACACTACTTACTATTTTCAATTTTCTTTCTTTACGGGGAACATTTATTCCTCTTAATAAATTTAATTTACTTGGGATAATTTTAGACTCCCAATCAACTGAGTTATCAATACCAATAAGATGATATTTTTTTCTCCCACAATTACACCTACCAGCAATAATTTTACCATCTCTGTGATAAATTTTATTTATTGCATGTTTTGTTTCTTCTGGAATTTGTTTATTCAATTCTTGAAATAAATCCCTATTTATTTCAATTTGGTCCAAAAAATTATTTGTTGGATTCTCGTCAAAGTCAATTAAAAAACACATAAAAGTTCCTCCTTGTTTAAGTTAAAAATTGGTTTAATTATATTTATTTATTGTTTTTAAAGAACAAAAAAAATTCAGCTTCTTTTGAAAGCTGGTTTTTAGTAATAAATAAATTTTTTAGGGGAGAATTTTTATTAACAAAAATCAGCTTTCAAAATGAAAGTCTTAATAAAATAAATGTGTCCCCAAGTGGAGTTATTATTTTGATTTTTGATAACATCTAACATAATATATATATATATATTTACATATTGAAAAAATAAAGTCAAATATAAATTCCCCCAAATTATTAAATTAGGGGGAATTTTTTAAAACCTGATTAGGTAATTAACGAGCAACTTCCTCTTGAAAAACATAATCTTCTAAAGTTTCTTCTATTTCTTTAAAGGAATTTATCTTACTAAAATCAAATTCCTTAATTAGCTTTAAAAGTAACAACCGAGCATTTTTAATTCGATTTTTTGTCTCTGGCGGTAACTTTGACCCTTCCAACTTTAAAATTGATTTTTCAAGTTTAAAATCTAAGCTTTCCTCAAAATAACGAGGAATAAACTTCTCGATAAAACTTGATTCATTAGAATTTTTATCCAGTATCGCTACTCGATAGAGTCTTAATAATGTTGGTAACGTCTGAAGCTTCAGCTCTTTTTCAGTAATTTCAATCTTTTTCTTTGCCATAATTTAAATTTTAGAGATTTTTATAAAGAATTTTTTATTACTTTAACATATTTTAAGGAATAGTCAAACCTAGTAAAAAGCTTACTCTTTTACTGGGTTAAAAATACTTCTTTAGTTATCTATTATTCCACTCTTTCTCCTGACGGCAGAGAATCTTCTTTTTATCCTCAGGATGGGCCATAATGGCCTCCACAGCCTTTTCTAGGCGTATTCCTTGTGAACCCTTGATTAGTAGAATATCCCCTATTTTAACGAATTTTTGAAGGAATTCAGCAACTTCCTTTGAGTCATTAAAATGATGTATATTTTCTTTATTGAATCCTTTATTTAAGGCTCCTTCATCAACAAATTCTGATCTAGGCCCTACGGTAATAATAACATCAGTAATTCCAACTAATTCCTCTCCAATAAGACGATGTTCATTTTCTGTAAATTTTCCAAGCTCAAGCATGTCTCCAAAAACAACAATTTTTCTTTTAGCTTTCACTTCTTTCAAAACCTCAATGGCTGCATAGCTGGCAACTGGAGAAGAATTATATGTATCGTCAATAATATATGAATCATTAATTCCTTTAATCAAAGATAATCTTCCTGGAGGTGTTACATACTCACCAACTGCATTTATGGAATCCAATAAGTCACAACCAACTTCCCCGGCCACAGCTAAAGCAGCTAGAGCTGAACCCATGTAATGAAATCCAATAACGTGGGGCAAAGAAACGGGAAAAGTATTCCCATTATATTCAAGTTTAAAATTAATACCTTCAACGACGGACACTTCTCCTTTTTCTTTTATTACATGGGAAGGATGAGTTGCATGGTAGGTGGCATTTTCTTGCTCTCCAAAGGAAACCGTTTTACACTTGGCTTTACTATGCAAAGCATAAACTTTTTCATCATCATGATTTAAAATTAATACTCCCTTAGAAGGAACGGCGTAGGCCAGGGCGCTTTTTTCTTCTATAATTTTTTCATTGGATCCAAAAAATTCAACATGGACTGGGCTGTCAGGGAAACGAGTAATAACCGCAATATCTGGCTTAAGCCAAGGAGAAACATTTTTTATTATATCTCCTGGCTTCCCTACTCCAACTTCTAAAATTAAATATTCTGGATAGGACTGCTTCCAAATTATTAATGAAAAACCTCTTATAATATTTTCCAACCAAATAGAAAAATTACTCCAACCATTTGGTAAACCAAGAATTGTTAAAGGTAATCCAACTTCACTATTGAAACTTTTCTCACTTTTCCGAACTGTTTTAAATTTAGACAACACCGTAAAAACAGCATCCTTTGTTGAAGTTTTTCCAACAGATCCAGTTATGGCAATAATTTTTGGGCGATAACGTTTTAAAACCAACCTAGCTTGCCAAGTCACAATTGATACCACAATTTTTTTTAATATGTTCTTCATTAATAATTCGTAATTCTTAATTCGTAATTATCTTACCTATCTGGCGGGATATTATAATAGTTTAACAAAAATTTAGTTATATTCACAAATGGTGGAATAAGTGTCTGAGAAGCATATTTTACTCCCTTAGGATTTTCAATAAACAAGAGAACTAAAAATTTGGGATCATAAGCTGGAAAATAGCCAAAAAATGAATGCATGTGCCTATTTTCATAATAACCACCACCTTCCTTTTTAGCAACCTGAGCTGTCCCTGTTTTAGTGGCAACACTATAATGTTCTAATCTATGAGCTCCTCCATCATATGCCTCAAAAACATGCACTAACATTCTAGTAATCTCTTCTGAGGTTTCTTTCCTTATTACAGGCTTACCTATTATTGGATACTCTATTTTTTTTGTTATTCCATTATCGTATTTAATCTGTTTAACTAAATGAGGATTAATCAAATTACCTCCATTGGCTAAAGAAGAGAAAGCCCGAGCCGCTCCAATTGGAGTTAAAGCAATTCCCTGACCAAAAGCAGCGTTAGCATATTCTATATTTCTTGGACTGTCTAAATTTTTAATTAAACCATAAGTTTCATTTGGTAAATCAATATTGGTTTTTTCGCCTATTCCATAGGATTTCATATATGAACGAAATTTATCGTGCCCTAATTTATTTTCAACATAAACCATCCCTGTATTAAGAGATTCATCAAGAACTTTTTGAATAGTAACTAAGCCTCTTCCTTTTTTATCAAAGTTATAAATTTGTTTTTTATCAACAGTAACAACTCCTTCATCTAAATAAGTTGAGTCTGATTTAATAACTCCTGAATCAAGGGCTCCAGCTACAACCAGAGGTTTAATAACTGAACCAAATTCAAAAACATTTTCAATAATCGGATTTCTGTAAACACCAGGGTCTGCAACGTTTTCAAAATTATTTAAATCAAAAGTTGGAGCTCCTGCCATGGCATAGATTTCTCCGTTTTGTGGATTAATAATAATTCCTCCCACTTGATCTCCTTTCCATTTATTTAAAGTTGCCAAAAGCTCAGACTCAAGAGTCTGTTGAGTAGTCGGCTCTATCGTCGTAATAATACTTCCTTGATTATTTTCGGAAACAGATATTGTATCTCTAATGTTTGAAAAAACTTCAGCAAAAAAATTAACATAAATTTCACCTTTGGGTTTTGATAAAATTTTTTCATAAAAACGTTCTAAGCCATATTGACCAGCCTTATCGTCACCTTTAAAAGCAAGGAACCCAAGAGTGTGGGCGGCTAAATCCCCTCCTGGATAAAAGCGCCAATTATCTTTAAATATTGAAACTCCTGGTAATTTTAAATTTTCAATTTCACTAATTTGTTCTTTATTTAAATGAGTAGCAACCTCTTCGTAAGGATCATTTTTTTTATTGGCACGATACATAAAAGTATCCTTCTCCATTTTAAGATAAGGTTTTAAAGATTCATATAAATATTCTAAATCTGTAATTTTTGACGTATTTAAAGCAATCTTAAAACCAGAAGAAACGGTAGCTGCTGCTACTAAAGACTGATCTTTTTTTGAAAAGAAAATTGAACCACGATTAAAAATATCACTTTGTGGTGTAGCGTATTGTTTGTCAGCTCTTTCTATATATAAATTATTATTAACAACCTGAACTAAGAAAAGTTTCGCAATTAATATCCCAGCAAAAAGAAAAATAAGGACAGAAATAATCCTTATTCTTATTTTAAATGAAGATAAATTCATTATCGGATAGCAACATGACTAATAGAGCGAGTAGCAAAAATATTATTTCGAGCATCAACAAATCCCATGGAAAAAGCATAGTCCTTATTAATTTTATTTAAATTGGAAAGATAGGTTAATTCTAATTCACTGACATTACTACTAGATAATCGAGCGGTATTCTCTAAAGATTTACGAGCTAGAACATTAAAAGTTATAGATCCGATTAAATAAATATAAGTAATAGCAAGAACAATAAGCCCTCCCATAAGGATTTTAAATAAAGTACGTCTTCTATAATTATTTTCAATCATATCTACAGTTATTGTTTTTACTTTATTCATATTTTTTCTATTATTCTTAATTTTGCGCTTCGTGAACGCGGGTTACTAATAATTTCACTGTCATTTGGAACAATTAGTCTTTTGGTAATAACATTGGCATATCCTTCTTTTTTTAATCTAATGAATTCATGTTTAACTATTCTGTCTTCTAAAGAATGAAAAGAAATAATTGCCATCCTCCCCTTTGGAGCTAAGTGATTAAATCCTTTCTCAATGACTTTCTCTAGATTTTGTAATTCACTATTGGTGGCTATCCTTAATGCTTGGAAAGTTCTAGTGGCTGGATGAATTCTCATTCTTGCGTATTGTTTTCCAACTGTATCTTCAATTATTTTTACTAAATCAAAAGTTGTTTTAATTTCTTTCTCCTCACGAGCTTCAACTATTGCTTTAGAAATCTTTCTAGAATACTTTTCTTCTCCAAAACCAGAAATAATACTCTCCAAGCTTTCTTCTTCCCAATTGTTAACAATTTGATGAGCAGTTAAATCTTCTTCACCTGGATTTTTTTTCATAGTCATCAGTAATGGTTCATCTTTTTGAAAAGAGAATCCTCTTTGAGCCGTTTCTAGTTGAAATGAACTCAAGCCAAGATCAAGTAAAATTCTATTAACTTTATCAATCTTCAGCTCTTCAAAAACTTTGTCCATATCTTGAAATCCAATTGTTCGGAAAACTGTATTGTGGGGAATATCTCCAATTAAAGTTTCAGCACGACTAATGGCTTCTTTATCAAAATCAAGTCCAATAATCTTTACCTTTGGACCAAATTGTTTAATGATTTCAAAAGTATGCCCTCCCCCTCCAAGAGTTCCGTCAACAACAATATCTCCCGGCTGGATATTTAATCCATCGATTGACTCATCTTTTAAAACAGGAATATGCGTCATATTATTAAAGAACTCCTATCTGCCCTAATTTATCAGCGAGGGCATCAGCCTGTGTTTCAACAACTTTTTTATACTCATTCCAAGTATTTTCATTCCAGATTTCTACTCTATTCTGAACACCAATAACCACAACCTTAGAAGAAAGCTGCGATCGGTTTTTTAAATTTTCCGGGATTAATATTCGGCCTTGACTATCTACTGAAACGTCAACGGCTTGACCAAACATAAATCTCGAGAAACTTCTATTATCACTTGCTAACATGGATGAGTCGGATAATTTGCTGGAAATTTTCTGCCACTCTTTCGTAGTAAAAAGAGAAAGACAATTATCTAACCCTGGAGCGATGACAACATTGCTTCCTATCTCCTTGCGAAATTTCACCGGCAAAGACATTCGGTTTTTTTCATCTAATGTATGTGTGTATTCTCCAATTAACATAATATTATTTAGTAAGAAAATTATTATCCCCACCTTTCCCCACTTAGTTAATATTATAAACCACTTTGCCCCACAATACAAATACCCTCTCCCACCCAAAACTGTGGATAACTTAAAGGTAAATTAATCCTCGACAAAAAGACTATTTTGTTATATTATTTGAATAAATCAATTAAGGAGGAACAATGGAAAATTTATTGTATGATTATTGGTGTCATGAAAATTTTTTGGCTCACCAAAGAAGTAAAATGAAAGAGTGTGAGGATTCCCTCATTACTACAGCAAGAACCATGGTGAGTACCCTAGCAAAGAGGCTAGGTTACAAGAACATCAAAAAACCTGGCTGGCCAAAACCAATATAAAAAAAGAAAAGAAAATTTTAAAAAGCCCCCGCAATTTTGGGGCTTTTCTTTTTTTCTTTTATTCCCTAGGCTTCATTATCGGAAAAAAGATTGTATCTCTTAGATTTTTTTGTTCAGTTAGAATTGCAACAAGACGATCAATCCCCATTCCAAATCCTGTCATTGGTGGCATTCCGTGTTCCATAGCTTCAATGAATCTTTCATCCAATTGCATGGCTTCTTCATCTCCTTCATCTTTAGCTTTCGATTGAGAGACTAAAAGCTCTCTTTGTCTTATTGGATCAACAAGCTCAGCATATTGATTTGTAATCTCAGCTCCAGCCATAATAAGTTGAGCAACCTGAGCAGTTCCATCTTCATTCTGTTGAGCTAAAGGTTTTAAATCTCCAGGAAAATTTGTCACAAAGGTTGGATTAATTATTTTACAACGGGAAGATTTTTTATAAATAAAATCAAGTAAATTACCTCTTCCTGTTTTCTGAACTTCTTTTTCATCCATTCCCCATTTAAGAGCCTCTTTCCGAGAATCTTCAAGAGAAATCTTTGTAACATCAATACTGGCGTTTTCTTTCAAAAGAGTTACAAAAGAAACTCGAGGCCATTGGCCATCAAAATCAACGGTGGTTATATTTCCTTCTCGATCAGAAACATTAAAAGTAGTTTTATGAAAAATATCAACAGCCATAGCTTTAACCATTTCTTCGGTCCATTCCATATTTGTCTCTAAAGTCTCATGGGCTGCGTACCATTCAATCATCGTAAATTCCTGCATGTGAGTTGGATCAGACCCTTCATTCCTAAAATTCTTACCAATTTCATAAACTCCTTTATAGCCTCCAGCCATTATCATTTTGTGATCAAGTTCAAGAGCAATGCGTAAAACCATTGGCATGTCATAATCATTGTGATGAGTTTCAAATGTTCGAGCCATAGCTCCTCCAGCTTGATTTTGTAAAATGGGAGTTTCAACTTCTATAAAATTTTTATCATCAAAAAATTTCCTAATAAATTTAGTTATTTCTGAACGTAGAACAAAACGATTATAAACATCCTTATCCATAATCATATCTAAATAGCGATGACGATATGTTTCTTCTACATCCTGCAATCCATGCCACTTATCCGGCAGAGGCCGAAGAGCTTTTGTGGCCATCTTCCATTCTTTTATTAAAATACTTTGCTCTCCTCGAGTCGTAACGAATAACGAACCGGTGACACTAATAAAATCTCCGTTATCGACAGTGTCAGTAAATAAATTAAAAACATCTTCTGAAAGTTCATCTTTCTTCAAAACAACCTGAAGTCTTTCTGATTCTTCTTGAAGAACTATAAAGAGAATAGCGCCTTGACCTCGAGTAACCATTACCCTACCAACAACGGAAATAGGCTCGTCTCCTTTTTCGGAAACAAGTGTATCAAATTTACTTTTAACTTCTTTAATTGAGTAATCACGAGGAACAGAACTTGGATATGGATCCATTCCTGATGCCTGTAATATTTTTATTTTTTCTAAACGTACTGTACGTAATTCTTCAAGTGAGGCCATAACTCTATTCTATCCCAATTAGGGTGTACTTGACCAGCCCCTTGGGTGTTGAAATAGAAATAACGTCGTTTTTTACTTTACCAAAAAGAGCTTCTCCAATTGGTGATTTATGTGAAATTTTATTTTGACTCATGTCTGCTTCTTCGGCGCCAACAATATGGTAAATAATAGTACCCTTAGTTCCATCCTTTTTTACCTTAACAGTTGTACCTATTTCAACCCTAGAACTGGAGTGTTTTTTTACAACAACAGCAGATTGAAGCATATATCCAACTTGATTAATACGATCTTCGTTTTTACCTTGATCTTCACGTGCTTGGTGATATTCAGCATTTTCAGAAAGATCCCCAAGAGCCTTAGCAGCCTTCAGTGATTCTTGAATCTCCTTACGTTTTGTTGTTTTTAGATAATCAAGCTCTTCAATTAAAGCTTTTTTCTTTTCTTCAGTTATATAACTAACTTCCTTCATAGTTGACAGATTCTATCAATTTATTGGAAATATGTCAAAAAAAGATAAGTATATTTTTTAAAAAATTACTCTAAATAATTTGGAGTATGAAAGCTCATGTAATCTAGGACTTCACTCATCACTCTTGTGGAATTACCAGAAGCTTCTTTGGGTCCACGTTCTAACATAACAGTAAAGGAATAGCGAGGATTTTCATATGGAAAAAATCCAACAATCCAAGAGTTAGTATTAGTATTTCCATATCCAACCTGAGCCGTTCCGGACTTAGCTGCAACTTTTACACTAGGTAAGAAAAGTGCCGTTGCAGTACCTTCAGTTACGGCCATTCTCATTCCCTCTTGAATTATTTTCATATTTTCATGATCGATGGGTAGAGAAATTTTTTGAGAATCAAAAGAAGAATCATCTTTTCTAATATGAGGAACCGGTATCATTCCAAAATTTGCAATTCCCGCCACAGCTCTAACCATTTGAATAGGAGTAACTTGAAAACCATACTGTCCGATGGCAGAGTTGTAAGTATCTCCCACCCTCCAAATATCTCCTTTAAAAGTTTTAGATTTCCATTCTGGATTTGGAATCACCCCTTCTTTTTCTCCCCCCAAATCAATCCCTGTTTTTTTAGTAATTTGAAACATACTTATATAATCATCTATTTTTGAAATACCTAATCCTTTTTGATCTTGGAATCCTCCTCCAATTTGATAGAAATAAACGTCAGAAGAAACAGCAATAGCTTCTTTCATATCAACATAACCAAAAGAACCGTGATCTTTAAAAACAGTTTCTTTTCCAGGTAAATAAGGATTGGGAATCGAAATTGAACCATTGGAAAGAATAACTTTAAATGGAGAAATAACTTCTTCAACCAAAGCAGCATAACCTATGAAAGGCTTAACAATAGAACCGGGAGCATAGAGTCCAGATAGTGATCTATTTAGAAAAACCTTGCGCTTATCAGAAATGTAGCCGCTAATAGTTTGAACATCCTTTCCATCCGAAAGAATATTACTATTATACTCTGGGTAACTAGTTAAAGTAATTAACTCTCCTGTTTTAATATCCATTATGGCTCCAGCTCCTCCTTGGAACCCTACATTTTTAGCCATATTAGAAATTGATTCATACATTTTTTCTTGAATTCTAGAATCAATGGAAAGTTTCAAATTTTCTCCTGGAATGGGTTTAGCAAAAATATTTTCCGATTGTATCTCTCCCCTAACATTAGTTTCAGTAATCCGAACACCATTATCTCCAGAAAGTAAATCATTATAAAATTTCTCAATGCCGTCTTTTCCAATAAAATCAGCTCTCCAATAAAAACCAGAAGAATCCTTTGCTGGAGGATTAGTATAGCCAAGAAGTAAACCAAACCCTGGAGAATTTAAATATTTCCTTCGTGGAGGAGCTAATTTTTCAATATCTTTGGAATCCCAAGAATTCCAAGATAATAGAACATCATTACTATCATAGATTAAACCTCGAGGAGCAATAATTGGCTCCTGCCTAAGAGTGTTATTTTGACTTTTAGTAAAGTAGTATTCTCCTTTTACTATTTGAAGAATTGAAAGTTTCCCAATAAAAATTATTGTAATAAAAGTAAAAAATAATCCTAAAATAAAAATAGTTCGCTTTGGAATTGGTTTTTCCAAACGACCCTCAAATTGTTGTTCATTAAAATTTGGTAAATTCTGTGAATCTAAAAAGATTTCGTCAGGATCAATGTTTCTTTTTATTCTTTTGTGATTAATACGAAAAGCCATTTAAAAAGAAGAATCATACAAAATAATTCTGCGACGAAGAATTTGAATACCCTGATAAAGAATAATTAAAAGAGCAAAAAATGAAATAGAAGAGGTCAATAATCCGCTTCCAGGAATAGTAAATATTGAGTAAATAATCATTCCTGAAATAATGAATTCATAGTATTTTTTAAATACAAAAATACCCACCATAGCCAAAATAGCACCTACCCACCAAGGCAAGATAAACAAAGATAAAAACAATATAATATCAAAAATCCCTCTTTTCATAAGGTTATTATAGCACCCATCTTAAATCCAACCAAAAATCTGCGGAAGGATATTCCTCCCGCAGATTTTATCTATTTCTTATTTTTCTATAGACACCACGAAGGAAATAGAAAATAAAGAAAATTATTAATCCATAAAAAACAAGTTTGTGGCTAAAAATAAATTCAAGTATTTTCAAAAAGAAAAGTTTAACATTAGTAATGGGCTTCTCCGTCGCCTCTTCTAAAGTTTTGGCTTTTCGGATTTCTTCTTCATTGTCAGAAAAATCCTCCAAAGTAAGCAACTTTTCTTCTGCTTTTTCTTTACTCTCAGCAATCTTAGATAAAGTTTGTATTCGAAAGATATCAACTGAAACTAACCCTTCATTTAACGGCACAGCTACAGATTCTGGAATAATATCATTAATTTTTTCTCCAACTTTTATTAATTCATCTTTAGCCACATCACTACTTTTTGAAATCTCCCCATCTTCCTTTTTTACAATAACTGGAACAAAAACTTTATTGGAACTAGTTTTATTATTTTCAAGAACAACATTTTCTTTTTTACTATTATCTATATTTAAAACAGAAGAAAGAATTTTTGCTGAAAAATAATGATCTCCACTTGTAACTTTCCAAGAAATTGAAACATCCTCAAGAGTTTCCACTGGAACAACAACATCTCTGGTTCCCAATATTACATTTCTATCATAAAATTCAACCTTTACCGACAAAGGCTTATCGTTACCATTCCAAACAGCGGTGTATATCTTCACTGTTTCCCCTTCTACCAACTCATTCTTTGAATACCATATTTGACTAGATAAAAATCCTGTTGAATCAGAAAC
This sequence comes from Minisyncoccota bacterium, assembly GCA_942491275.1. Lineage (GTDB taxonomy): Bacteria > Patescibacteriota > Minisyncoccia > Phycocordibacterales > UBA9973 > UBA8515. The sequence goes on from CALNZI010000006.1 coordinate 90,897, forward strand.
CTTAGCATAAAGGCTCGGTGCTAAAACAAAAAATGAAATAATTAAAATTAAAAAGTATTTTTTCATATATATTATATTTTACTCTTTTAAGAGAAAATCTCCTATTTTAAAAGCCTCTCCTGCCCCCATGGTCACGAATACATCATCCTTTCCAAAAGTTAAAGTTTTAATATGGGCTTCAGCTAATTCAAAATCTGGAAAAGCTACAGCCTTTAAATTATTTTTACATATTTCTTCAGCTAATTTTCCACTTGAAATTGATTCGTCTTTTTCTTCTCTAGCAAAATATATGGGTAAAAGAATAACTTTATCTACTCCTGAAAATGATTTAGTAAAACCATCAAAAAGAGCTTTCGTTCTAGAGTATAAATGTGGCTGGAAGACTATTGTTATTTTTTTCTCTCCCTCTGGATAAAGTTCCCTCAATGCTTCAACACTGGCTTTAATCTCAGTTGGATGGTGGGCATAATCATCATAAACAATTGTCCCCAAAGAAGTTACCCCTCTTTTTTCCAAACGACGCCATGTTCCTTGAAAATTTTGTAGTGATTCTTTAGCTTTCTCTAAATCGACATTTAGTTTGTCAACTACAGCCAGAGCCAGCGCCGCATTTTCCCTATTGTGCTCTCCTGGAACCAAAAGTTTTGGAATTGAAGTTAAATAATTTTTATAATCTGAAATTTTTATTTCAGATTGAGAAAGAAATTTATCAAAAGCCTCTTCAATTTCTCCCAAATTCTTATAGCAATCCAAATGGTCAAGTTCAATATTTGTTATGGCACCAATGAATGGATTTAAATACAACATATGTCTCATATATTCATCGGCTTCCACAACTAAATATTCACTTTTTCCAAATCTAAAATTGCTATTAAATTTATTAACAAAAGAACCAACAATAACCGTTGGATCAAATCCAGCATCAATTAAAATATCAGCTACCATAGCTGTAGTTGTGGTTTTTCCATGAGTTCCAGAGATAGCAATCACTTTGTAATCCTTAATAAAGAGACCCAGGGCTTCGGCATAACTAATTATGGGCTTTCCTGTGTCTTTAGCCTTTGAAAGGATCTCCGGCCCTCTATTTGTCCAGGCATCACTATAAACATACAAATCTGCCTCCGGTAATGTTTTTAATTTCTCTTTCAAAGACACTTCTATCCCCATCTCCCTTAAAGGCAGCACCGTAAAAAGACTTTCTTCATCATTAACCCCAGAAACTTCCATCCCTCGCATTTTGGCAAATTTCGCCAAAGCAGAAATACCAATCCCCCCGATTCCTATAAAATAGACACTCTTAATTTTTGATAAATCTATATCCATATTATTTTAAATTTTTAATCATTTTAATAATCTCTGGAAATTTTGATATGTTAAAGTGCCCGTTTTTACTTTTATAAATAATAATATTAGCGTTTTTTAATTTTTTTCTATATTTTTCTGCATGATCTACTGGAACAACACCATCATCTTTAGAAAACATCAGGGTTAAATTCTTTGAATTTTTTTCTAGTAAAGATAGGTCTGATTTTAATTTGAAACCACCAACTAAATCTTCCCCAACTGTCGTATTATCAAATGGAGCACAAATTAAATAAGTAGCTAATATTTTTTTAGGAAATTTATTTTCAGAAAGATATCTAGCAAGAAATGTTCCTCCTAAAGAAGAGCCAATTAATATAATATTATTTCTTAATAAAGGAAAATGTCTTTCAAAATGAATTTTCCATTCATCATATTTAGAATAATCCTGAAGAGGCATTCTTGGCTTAATGATCTCAAATTTTCTTCCTAATTCTTTATCAAAATAATCATCAGCCCATCTGATTCTCTTCTTAGTGGAGACGTCTCTTGTTTTTAAAAATTTTAAATAATCTTTTTTATTTTTAAAAGTCATTCCTCCGTGAACCATTAATATTTGTCTTTTATTTTTCATACTACTTTAAATTTTTTACTATTTTTATAAATAAATCATTTCTTTCGTATTCATTATTAAATACTCCAAATGAAGCAAAGGCTGGTGAAAAAAGAATTATATCTCCTCTTGAGGCAAGGCCTAAAGGATTTTTTAATTGCCTCTTTTAAGTCTTTAGCTTTTTCATTTTTAATTCCTAATTTATAATTCTTAATTAATCGGTCCGTCCCTGCTCCTGGAATCGTAATTACTGCCTTACAATTTTTATCAATGGTTTTCCCTAAATCCTTTAAATTTAACTTCTTGTCTGAACCTCCGCAGATAAGAATAATATTTTTCTTATTACTTTTTAATGCTTCAATTCCGGCAATAGTAGCAGAAGGCGTTGTAGCATTATTATCATTATAAATCTTTATTCCCCGGTAGGTTCTCAGATGCTGCATTCTTCCTTCCAAATTTTTAAATTTGGAAATAGTTTTTTTAATTTTCCCCATTGGAATTTTAAATTGTTTAGCTACTTCAACCGCACAGGCTAAATTCTCACGATGGTGTTCCCCTGGGACATTAAATACCCAATTTTTAACATTTTTATTATCAACTATAATTAATTTACTTTTAATATTTTTTGGGATTAATTTTTTAATTTCTGGACGAATAATTAAAACATCACTTTTTTTCTGATATTTATAAATATTAGCTTTATCATTAAAATAATTTTTCATTGAATTTTTATAATAATTCATATGATCAGGCATAAATGTAGTAAAAACAGAAATATGGGGAGAAATTCTTGCTTCACCGAATCCCTGCAATTGCCATGAATCAAGTTCACAAACTAGAATATCTCCACCTTTTACTTTCTCCAATAAAGGCAATGTGGCTAACCCACGAAGATTTCCTCCCACATGAACCTTTCTCCCTTTAATGTTCTGTTTTAAAATTTCATAAATCAGTGTAGTGGTCATTGACTTCCCTCTTGTTCCTGTAACTCCAACAATCATTACACCCGGAGCTGATTTTGCAAATAAAGATACATCCATTTCTATGGGAATTTTATTTTTCCTAGCTGTTTTTAAATAAATTGAATCGTCGGGAACTCCAGCCGCTTTAATTATCATATCTCGATTTTTAAAATCTTTAATTTGATGTTTTCCTAGCGTAAATTTTATGTTTTTATATTTCAATAAAGCTTTTAAAGAATTATTTAAATCTTTTTTATTTTTCAGATCAGTTACAATTAAATCTGCCCCGCATTCGGCTAAAAACTTAGTATAACCTAGACCTCTCCCCAAAAGACCCAAGCCCATAATGGTTATTTTTTTACCCTTAAATTGTTGTTTGTAGTTTTTCATTCTAAATCACTTCCTGCTGATAACATTGTTCACAGTATACTATCTCAGACCTATCTGGGGAATAGTTTGTTTTTATATCCTTATTACAATGAGCGCACTTACGATCCCAGAATTTATAAGGTCCTCGTCTTTGAACTCTGTCTTGATGTCGACAAAAAAAACACTTTCTCGGAATCGGCAAAACCATTTTTCGATAAAACAACAACTCCTGTTCAGTAATTTTATAATTTCTCTGACAATCTATACATTTTAATACTTCTTTTGTAATTTCATCTTTAATATTATTTATGTGATCAGATATTTCTTCTGGTTGCAATGTTTCTTTACCTATTGTTACTTGAATCCCCTCCTCCCATTTATAACCCAAAGACAAGGCTTCTTCTTTTGTTAAAGGCATATTGTCTTGCCCTATTGTCTCATTATAGGCAAAAGGCGCTAATTCTGGTGGTATCATTAATCCGTAAACTTCTTTTTGTTTTAATTCTGTGATTATATATTCTTTTATTTTTTCATATTCCTTTTTAGTGTATTGCTTATTTAAAATACAATATTCCTTATTTCTTAAACCATCACATCCAATACAATCATGACAATTATGCAATGAGACCGAATATATAATATTCTGTGAATGAGTGATATTGCAAGAACCTATTATATTGGAAGAGTAGCCCGTGGCAACACACTCAAGAAGTCTATCAGCCCTAAATCCAAATCCTGTTGCTCCAATAGAATCTTTCGTCTCCTTGGTTGCAAATAAGTATTTACTATCTTCACATTTAGTTTCCTCAAAAGAATTTTTAACATTTTTACACTCAATAAGATAATCACCTGTTGAGTTTATGGATTTTAAATTATTATTTTCACGGGCTGGTTGTTCTTTTTTAAATTCAATAAATTTCTTTTTAAATTCCTCTATCTTAAAATAACTTCCTAAAATTTCATTAGTAAATTTATCGTACTCTTCTTTGGAGACTTCTTTATTAAAAATATGGTGAGATTTATTTCTTAAATTTACACAACCAAAACAATTGGTACAACCACTAAGATCTGAAACAAAATGACAATCAACACAACCGCTAATATTCTTTCCGTAAATTATTTTGGAAGACTTAGAAAAACTCACACACTCATATATTAATTCTGATTTAAACCCATAGTAAGAATCTGCTATTTCTTGTGAATGTCGAACTCCTCGTGTATAAAGAGACTCTTCGGCTGGTCCCGTATTAAAAACTAAGTAACAATTCTTTAAACCACCAGCAAAATTACAATAATCACTATTTACATTACCCCCAATATCATCAGAGATATAGGTGGTTCTTTTGAGAACCTTTTTAAAAAGTTCATCCAATTGTTCAAAAAATGGTTTATTGAGATCATAATCCATAGCATAATCACCAGGGTTCCACTTATCTGATTTATAATAATCATGGGAAACAACCAGGTAGTCTGATTTTGGATTATACATTGAAATAATAGGTTCTCCTGTCTTATCACACTTACGGTTATATAAAGTCATTTCGTTCCTCCATAAAGCTCTTGCTTTAAACCGACAGTTAGGACATTCTCCTGGAATAGAAGCCCCCATTTTTTCATAGAAAGAAAAATCATCTTCTTCTAGAACGAAGTTTCCTTTACATCTATTGCATTGTCGATTTTCAGTTTTCATAAATTAGATAACCTCTTGTTGGTAACACTTCTCACAATATAAAATTGGAGCAACTTCTTTTGTTAAGTTTGTTAAAGTATTTTCTCCACAGCTTGAACAGTCTCTATTAAAGAACTCCATGGAACCTCGAAGAACAACACGATCTTCGTATCGACAATAAAAACACTTCCTCGGAATCGGCAAAACCATTTTTCGGTAGAAAAGTAATTCTTGCTCAGTAATTTTATAGTTTCTTTCACAGGAAATACACTTTAATATCTCTTTAGTAATTTTACCCTCAACATCATTTATATGATCAGGAATTTCTTCTATTTGTAATGTTTCTTTGCTTTTAGTCATTTGAATATCATCTTCCCAGCGGAAACCTTGAGCTAAAGCCTCCTCTCTAGAAAATGGCATATTGGTTTGAGCTATTGTTTCATTATAAGCAAATGGCGCTATTTCTGGAGGCATCATTAAGCCGTGGATTCCCAAATCTACGAGCTCCTTAATTATGTGTGTCTTTAATTCTTCATATTCTTCTTTAGAATATTCTTTATTAAAAATAGAATATTTACCGTTTCTTAAAGCATCACAACCAATACAATGTTGGCAATTTCTTAAATCAAAGGAATACATAATATTACTAGAATTTTCAGCCCAAAAAGAGCCTATTACATTACTAGAAAATCCAGTCGCAACCACTTCCAACAATAAATCAGATTTTGTTCCATAGCCGATAGTTCCCAAAGAATCCTTTATGTTCTTTGAGGAAAATAGATAGCGACAATCCTCTGCCTTAGCAGCTTCAAATGAATTAAAAACATTCTTACATTCAAAAAGATAATCTCCTGTGGAATTAAATGCTTTAAGATTATTGTTTGCTCTTCGAGGAAGAGCTTTTAAAAATTCAAAAAATTTATTTTTTGCTTCTTCTGTTTTTTTATAACTTCCTCTTATTTCTTCAATCCTTTTTTTATATTCCTCGGGACTCAATCGTTCATTAAAATAGTGATTACTTTTATTTCTTAAATTAACACAACCAAAACAATTAGTAAGACCACTTCCATTTAAAACAAAAGAAGAGTCAACACAACTAATTATATTTTGTCCCCATAAAATACCCGATGATTCTTGAACATTTATACATTCATAACAATTTTCAAATTTAACACCAAAATAAATATCAGAAGAAAAAACTCCACTATTAACTCCTCGAGAATACAATAATTCTTCGGAAGGACTAGTATTAAAAACTAAATAGCAATTTTTACAACCACCAGCCATGTTTACATATTCACTATTTATATTTTGTCCATCGCCAGTAGAAATACCCAAATTTATTTTAGGAACTTTTATTAAAAATTCTTTCATTTGATCAAAGAATGGTCGGGTTTTATCGTATTCTGTTGCGTAATCCTTAGGATCCCAATTCTCAGAATAAAAACAATCATAACAATACTTTTTATATGGCGATTTGGGATTATACATTGTAATAATACTTTTTTGACACACATCACATTTTTGCCCTGAATAAAGCATTGTTTCATTCCTCCACATAGCCCTCATTTTAAAACGACAATCTGGGCAAACATTTGGTGCAGGAACTTTCATTTTTTCATAGAAAGAGAAATCATCTTCTTCTAAAATAAAGTTTTCTTTACATCTATTGCATTGTCGATTTTCAGTTTTCATATTATTAAGATATTTCTTTTTGATAACACTTCTCACAGTGTATCTTATATTTATAATGTTTGTTTTTAGAATAGGTCGTTAATATTTTTTGACTACAGGAAACACAAGATGTTTCATTTAAGAAACGTGGATTGCGTCTATCCATTCTATCTTGATGTCGACAATTGAAACATTTTTTAGGGATAGACAAACCCATCCTTTTATAAAAAGCAATTTCTCGAGAAATTAATTTGTAATTTTTCTCGCAGGATTCACATTTAAAAATTTTATCTAAAAGATCATTATTGTAATCTTTTGGATTTTCTGGTAAATCTTTGTGAAAATAATTTTCTTGCCCCCTTGTACTTGGGATATTTTCTCTCCAAGTAAAACCTTGCTCCAGAGCTTGATCTTTAGTTAGTGGCATATATTCATTAGCAATTGATTCATTATAAGCAAAAGGGGTCATGGAAGCTTTGAAGAAATTCCCCCAGTCTCCATCTTTTTTCATAGCCTCAACAATTTGTGAAAATAGTTTTTCATAGTCTTCTTTTGTATATTGCTTATTCAAAATACAATATTCTTTATTTCTTAAGCCAAAACAACCAAGAAGGTTCTTAGAATTCATGCATGTATCTGAGTAATAAACATGGGAGGAATCGTGAATTAAATGACCAGAAATTAAATTACTACTAGAAACACTCGCTAGGTTTTGGTAACTATATTCAATATATGGATTAAAGGAAATATCATAGGTTTCTACTGGTTTGCTTGTGGTATAGCAATACCGGCTATTTTCTCCCCCCTGTGAATCAAAAGAATAATGAACACTATGCGCATGATAAACGTGATCCCCAGAAACATTTTCATTATGAGATCCATAGGTTGCTCGAGTTGGAATTTTTTTTCTAAGCTCTTCTTTTTTATTTAAAATATAAATTATACTTGATTCTTCGTTTAATGGATATTTATTTAAAAATTCCTGATACTCTTCTTTTGAAACAGGTTGATTAAAAATATGATAGGACTTTTGACGTAAGCCAACACAACCAATACAATTAGTACAACCTCGACAATCATAGAGACCAATTGAATCTACGCATGATTCACATTCCTGAGAATAGAGCAATTTATTACAAGACAAACAATCTACGCAATCATAACAAAGCTCACTTTTGTGAACATATAAATTATCTACACAATCAATTGAGTTCCAAACTATGTGTCCATAATCACAGGCTTCATCTTCTACACAACCAAAAACTAAATAGCAATTATTAGATTTCCAAGTAAAATTTGAATACTCACAATTAGTGCTCTTTGTATTCATCAAAGCAAAATGCGGAACTTTATTAAAAAGTTCATCAACTTGATCTAAAAATGGTCTTTCGGGATTATAATCCATGGAATAATCCATAGCGTCCCAATCGTCGGTATACCATTCAGGAATATCCCAAACTGGAAACTTTGCATCTGTGTTATACATTGAGATGATCATTTCTTTTGACTTATCAGATGGGCGTCTGTATAAAGTTTTGAAATTTCTAAAAAGCATCCTCTGTTGATTCCGACAAGTTGGACAAAAATCAGGTGCCGGAACTTTCATTCTTTCATAAAAAATAAAATCATTCTCATCAATTAAGAATTCCATCTCGCATTTTTTACAATTTTTATTTTCAGATTTCATTTTATTTCAAATACTTTTTCAATTCCTCCATGTCGTCAAAATGAGTTTTAACACCCTTCACTTCTTGATAATTTTCGTGACCCTTTCCAGCCACTAAAATAATATCATCAGACTTACTGCCAAATAATCCAACAAGGGCCAACGAACAGGCTTTCTCTATGGCTTCATAGCGGTCAGGGATAATATAAACTTTTTTCTCAAAGGGAAGATTCTCAATCCCCTTTTTCATATCATCTATAATATTGTCTGGATTTTCACTACGAGGATTATCTGAGGTTAAAATTAAAATATCACTTAGATCATATCCAATTCGAGCCATGATAGGGCGTTTACTTTTTTCTCTATCTCCTCCACAACCAACAACTGAAATTACTCTTGCTTTATTTTTCTTCATTCCTACTATGGTTTTCAAAACATTCTCCAGGGCATCGGGAGTATGGGCATAATCAACAACACCAGTAACACCTTCTTTGCTCTCAATGTGTTGAAATCTTCCCGGAACAGAATCTAAAATTTTGATTATTTCTTTTACTTTTTCTTTATCCTGCCCAAGTAAAGTAGCCACACCATAAACAGCTAAGACATTATAAAGATTAAATTCTCCAATCAATCTTGTTTCTAATCTTTCAGAAAAATCTGCTGAATTTTTTAAACTGTAGGTATATTTTTTAGCTTTAGTTGTATTAATAATAATTGATCCATTGGGATCATCAATGTTAGTCAGGGTAAAACTACCAATTGAAAGCATTTCAAAGAATCCCCTTTTTGCTTCACGATAATTCTCAAGAGTTTTATGATAATCTAAATGGTCTAAAGTTAAATTTGTAAAAACTCCTCCAACAAAAGAAAGTCCAATAACTCTTTTTTCAGGAATTGAATGTGAGCTAACTTCCATAAAACAATATTCACATCCTTCATTTACCATATCAGAAAGTATTTTATTTAAAGTAACAGCATCTGGTGTTGTTCTATCGGCATCAAAAGATTTATCATTAATTTTATTAACAACAGTCCCAATCATTCCAACTTTATGACCAAGCTCGTAAAAAAGCTGATGTAAAAGTGTGGCAATTGTTGTTTTTCCATTAGTCCCAGTAATTCCAACTAATTTTAATTTTCGAGAAGGATTGTCATAAAAATTCCCAGCAATAACTCCAATAATATTATGAGTATCGGAAACTTTAATATAAGTAATCCCTTTTCTGTATTCCTCTAAATCTTTCTCAAAAACAATGACCTTAGCCCCTTTTTCTATAACTTCATTAATAAAGTCATGGCCATCAACCACATTCCCAACCAAAGCAACAAAAAGGGCTCCTTTTTCAACTAATTTTGAATTTAAAGAAACAGAAGAAACGGAAGTATTCACATTCCCATGTGACTCTAAAACCGAAACTCCTTTTAATAATTCATTTAATATTTTCATTATTTTAATTTTTTAACCATTTATTGTATTCTTCAATAATTTTCTCAACAACACCCTCCAGTGGAATTTTTTCTGTATCAATTATAAAATCAAAATTTTCTGGAGCAGAATTATTTTCTATTCCATATAATTCTTTATATCTATTTTTTTCTAAAATTAATCTTTCTGAGATAGAGCTCAAAATGTTTTCTTTTGTGTTAAAATCGTCAGCTGTTTCCAATTGTCGATTAGGATTATTTTTCTTATCTTCTAAAATTCTCTGAGCTGCAATGTTAGGATCAAGTTCAAGAAACACTTTAAAAGAATTAGGGATAAAATGAAAACCCAAACGTGAATCTAGAACAACGTTATTTTCTGTTTCCCCAATTTTTGTACTTCTCTCATCTACCTCTTTATCAACAGATAAATCTGTTTCCGCTGCTTTATTAAGTTCAACGGTGGAAATACCCCTTTCGTTGGCAATGGATCTGAAAAAATCACCCGTAGAAAAATGCTTATATTCAAGAATTTCGGCTAATTTCTTTGCGGTAGAAGATTTTCCACTACCTAATTTACCAGCAATGGTAATAATTTGTTTTTTGTTCATTATCATAAGTTTATCACAGAAATAGCCAAATAAAAACCCTTGTGATATAGTACTTTTATGAGAATATTAGCCATAGAAACATCCTGTGACGAAACAGCTCTCGCAATTATAGAAACAAAGAAAATTGGGTCCGAAGTGAATTTTAAAATTCTAGGAAATGACCTTTCTTCTCAAATTGATATTCATACACAATATGGGGGTGTTTTCCCGATGATGGCTAAAAGAGAGCATGGAAAAAATATTATACATATTCTTGAAAAAGTACTACGAGAAGCAAAAATGTATAAATTACAAAAAACTTCTATCTATGATAAAAAAATGGAAAATAAAATTAGTAAAATTATCAATAGAGAAAATGAAATAGAAGATAGATGGATAAAAATAATGCCATTTATAAAAAAACCAAAAATAGATGCCATTGCCGTAACAACAGGGCCTGGGCTTGAACCAGCTCTTTGGGTCGGAATTAGTTTTGCTAAAGCATTGAGTACATATTGGGATGTTCCCATCATTCCAGTTAATCATATGGAAGGTCATATTTTTTCTATCTTTCCTAAAAAAGGAAAAACTTTCATCATTGATAAAAAAGAAAAAATGTTTCCAATGTTATCTCTCCTTGTTTCTGGAGGACATACTGAATTAATTTTAATTAAAGACTGGCAGAAATATAAAAAAATAGGACAAACTCGTGATGATGCTGCTGGAGAAGCCTTTGACAAAGTAGCCCGGATGTTAGGACTTCCTTATCCTGGCGGACCAGAAATTTCAAGACTAGCAAAGGAACGCAGGGATATTCTTTTAGGAAGCCTCACGCAGGCTGACGAGCCGAGTGCGAGCAAAAAATCTAGCAAGATTTTATTGTGTGCTGACGAAAAGAATATCCCTAGTGACGGTATAAACTTCCCTCGTCCAATGATTCATTCAAAAAATTATGATTTTTCTTTTTCAGGATTAAAAACAGCAGTTCTTTATTATCTAAGAGATAATAAAATTTCAGAAAAAGATAAACCAAAAATAGCAAAAGAATTTGAGGATGCAGTTATAGAAACATTAGTTCACAAAACAATAAAAGCAATTAAGGAATATAAAATTAAAACACTAATTGTTGGTGGCGGAGTTTCAGCAAATAATTATCTAAGAGAAATGATGGAAGAAAAAAATAAAAAAGAAAAATTAAAAACAAAAATACATTTCCCATCAAAAAAATTAAGTACAGATAATGCTCTGATGATTGCCGTCGCAGGATATTTCCAATACAAAAAAGGAAAAAAATATGGCAAACTAAAAGCCAACGGAAATTTGTCATTATAAAAAGAACTATTTTAATTCAGCTGTAAAAATGCTATATTTTATAGATGAAAGAAGAACAGCCCAACATCAACCCTAAATTTTTAGAACCATATAATCCTCAGGAAACTGAAGATCGAATCTACAAACTCTGGGAAGATAGTGGGTTTTTTAATCCTGATGTTTGCGTAGAAAAAGGAATAATTGATGAAAAAGCTGAACCTTTCTCCATTGTATTACCTCCACCCAACGTTACAGGAACACTTCACATCGGACATGCTTCAATGTTAACCATTGAAGATATTATGGTTCGTTTTGCTCGAATGCAAGGAAAAAGAACCCTTTGGCTTCCTGGAACAGATCACGCGGCTATCGCGACACAATCAAAAGTTGAAAAGATTTTAATGAAAGAAGAGAAAAAAAGAAAAACAGATCTAGGAAGAGAAGAATTTTTAAAAAAAGTTAATACCTTTGCTCAAGAGAGTCATGACACAATTATAAGTCAGATGAAAAAAATTGGAACATCTGTTGATTGGTCTCGAGAAGCATTCACCCTAGACGACAAAAGGACTCTCGCAGTTCGTACTGCCTTCAAAAAAATGTACGATGATGGCTTAATTTATCGTGGACATAGGATAGTTAACTGGGATCCAAAAGGGCAAACAGTTATTTCGGATGATGAAATAATCCACGAAGAAAGAAAAGCTAAGATATATACCTTTAAATATAGTTCAGGCTTCCCTATTTCAATATCAACAACACGTCCTGAAACAAAAGTCGGAGATACAGCTGTAGCTGTTCATCCCGATGACCGTCGGTATAAAGAATATATAGGTAAAACTTACACTATAGAAAATTTCTGTGGTGTGAAATTAGAAATAAAAATTATTGCTGATCATTCGGTAGAAAAAGATTTCGGAACAGGAGCCCTTGGAGTAACTCCTGCTCACAGTCAAATAGATGCGGAAATCGCTCAACGACATAATTTAGAAAGTAAGCAGGTCATTAATGAATTTGCAAAAATGACCGTAGGGGGAGAAGAAATTTTAGATAAAAAAACAACAGTAGCCAGAGAAGCAATAGTTCAGTGGTTAATAAATGAAAACCTTCTAGAAAAAGAAGAAGAAATTATACAAAATATATCTACAGCCGAAAGAACTGGAGGAATAATAGAACCTCTTCCAAAATTACAATGGTTCATTGATGTTAATAAACCAATAATAAATCGTGACAATAAAACATTAAAAGAACTAATGCTAGACGCTGTTCGAAATAAAAAAATTGATATTATCCCTAATCACTTTGAAAAAGTTTATTTCAATTGGATAGAAAATTTAAGAGATTGGTGTATCTCTCGCCAAATATGGTATGGACACCAAGTCCCTGTTTGGTATAAAGAAAAAGAAATATATTGTAATATTGAAGCTCCAAATGAAAAAGGTTGGACTCAAGATGAAGACACTTTAGATACCTGGTTTTCTTCTGGACTTTGGACTTTTTCCACTTTGGGTTGGCCAGACCTAAATTCTGAAGATTTTAAAAAATATCATCCAACAACTGTTTTAGAAACTGGATATGACATATTATTCTTCTGGGTAGCTCGAATGATTCTAATGAGTACCTATTTAATTGGAGAAATTCCATTTAAAACAGTCTACCTCCAAGGTATAGTTCGTGATGCCCAAGGGAGAAAAATGAGCAAATCTCTAGGTAACGCTCTAGATCCACTGGAAGTTAGTGAAAAATATGGAGCCGATGCAGTTAGAATGTCTCTGATTATTGGCACCGGCCCTGGTAATGACAGTAAAATGTCAGAAGATAAAATACGTGCCTATAAAAATTACGCCAATAAACTTTGGAATATCACCCGTTTTGTTTTAAGTAATACGACTGATGTAAAATATGATGAGAAATTCGAAAAATATTCAAAAGAAGATTTAAAATTACGAAAAGAAAGACATTCGGTTTTAGTAGAAATAACTAAAGATATGGATAATCTTCGATTCTACTTAGCTGGAGAAAAAATTTATCAATATACTTGGGCTCGTTTTGCCGACGTAATCATCGAAGATAGTAAAAAAATATTTGAAAACGGAAATAAAGATCAAATAGAATCAAGAAAACAATTCCTACTCCATACACTGGTAAAAATATTAACAGTCCTTCACCCTTTTATGCCTTTCGTTACTGAAGAAATATGGTCCTTGCTTCCCGTTGAAAATAAAAAATTATTAATGGTAACAAAATGGCCTATTGTAAAATAAACTCATGTCAGAATTTTTTAAAGAATCAAAACATTTCTTTCTCGCAATTCTAAGTGGAGCAATCCCCGCAATATTTTGGCTATGGTTCTGGTTAAAAAATGAAGACGATAAAAATCCTGAACCCATTGGTTTAATTATCTTAACTTTCATAGTTGGAGGTCTTTTGGTTTTTATAGCTATTGCTATGGAAAGATATTCTTTACATTTCATTACTGATAACACATTCCAAATTATTGCTTGGGCTACAATAGAAGAACTTCTAAAATTGGGAGGAGTTATGCTTATCTTGTATGGAAGCCATATTGTTAACGAACCAATAGACTACCCTATGTATTTTATTGCTTGCGCCCTTGGATTTGCAGCCTTTGAAAATATTCTTTATTTAGTTGAACCCCTTAAAACCAACGGTACCGTTGTTGGATTACTAACTGGTAATTTAAGGTTTCTAGGGTCCACTCTGCTCCATGCCATAGCCAGTGGAATGATAGGAAGCGCTCTTGGTTTAGCTTATTATTTAAAAAGATTCCGTCAAAGATACATCATAATAGGAATTCTTTCGGCTGTCATGTTGCATAGTGCCTTTAATTTTTTTATAATGAAAGGAAGCGGCGAAAACTTTCTTGGTATTTTCGGATTCCTTTGGGTCGTTGCGATTATTAACATTCTTATTTTTGAAAAATTAAGACGTATGGGAAAAAGTTCAACCCCATATATAACACAATAAAAAAATATTATGAAAAAGAAATCATTTTTAGAACGTCTAACTGGTGGGATCCGAATGGAAGATGAAGAAACAGAAGAAAGTTTCACCCCTTCTAATCTAACTAAAACAATTAGCACTATAGAAAAAGAAAAAGATTCTTCTGATACCAAAGAAGAAAATAAAGAGCCTAAATATGAAGAAGAAATGGATGCTGAATTAACAGTGGATCTTTATCAAACACCAACGGACATTATAGTCCAAACAATGGTGGCCGGTGTACAGCCTGAGAATCTATCAATTACTATCACTCGAGATATGATTACCGTCCGTGGTAAGCGTGAAGAGAATCAATCAATTAATGAGGAAAATTACTTTGTTCAAGAATTATATTGGGGTTCTTTCTCAAGAACAATATCTTTACCAGAAGAAGTTGATCCCGAAGAAGCAGAGGCTATAGAAAAACATGGTTTATTAATTATAAAACTACCAAAGATAAATAAAGACAAAGAAACAAAATTGAAAGTTAAATCAATATAAACAACACAAAAACACACCCCCTTTATTTATTAGGGGGTGTGTTTTTGTATTGTTATTTCTTTCCTCCTAGATTCGCAAATCCCTCTAAGGCTCTAAGAGCTTCCATCGGAAGCATATAGACAACTGTATTTGATTGATCTGAAGACATATCATTAACAGATTGTAATGTCCTTAAATGAAGAGCTCCTGGGGCAGCAGACATAATGTCTGCAGCTTTTGCCATATTTTGGGCTGCTGCTAACTCTCCTTCTGAAGTAATTATGACTGCTCTTTTTTCTCTTTCCGCTTCAGCTTGTTTCCCAATAGTTCTTTCAAGATCTGCTGGTAATGAAACATCCTTAAGTTCAACATTTTGAACATTTAAACCCCAAGCATCTGTTTCTTTATCAACAATCTCACGAATTCTGTCAGCGATTTTATCTCGACTAGATAATAATTCATCTAAAGTAACTTCACCAACAATGTTACGCATTGTTGTTTGGGCATATTGAGAAATGGCATGTCTGAAATTTTCAACTTCAATAATGGCCTTCATCGAATTACTAACGTTATAATAAATAACAGCGTTAACCTTCACAGTAACGTTATCTCGAGTAATGGCATTCTGGTCAGGAACATCAACTGCTTTAACTCGAATGTCTACTTTTTGATATGACTGAAAAATTGGAACTACCAACCTCCATCCAGGCTCCATAATTCCAGTAAATTTACCTAAAGTGAACCTTACTCCTCTTTGATATTGATTTATCTGCCTTATACTAATAAGTATTACAAATACAATCGCCCCTATTACATATAACATATTAATTAATTAGATTTATTGTTAATATTATATAAATTATACTAATCACCTCCAATAAAGGCAACTATATTATATTGTGCTTGGGGGCGGGCTCGAACCGCCGACCATTCGCTCTTCAGGCGAGTGCTCTACCAACTGAGCTACCCAAGCATAATTCAACAACGTTTAATTTTTTAAAATACAATTTATCTCAAGACTTTGTTTTTCCCACCAAGACAGCTAACCAAGCATAATTCAACAACGTTTAATTTTTTAAAATACAATTTATCTCAAGATTTTGTTTTTCCTACCAAAACAGCTACCCAAGCATATCTAAATTTTAAAAAAAACTTTTTAAAATTTACTAATTTACTCCTTTAATTAAATCCCTCCAACTTTCAACATTTAAAGTTTCTCCAATATTTTTAACCGCACTAATATCAGAAACTCCACCTGTATAAAGATTCAACACTCCTTCAAAATAGGGCTGGATAAAATAAAAAGCTCCAATTGCTGCTCCAATAATTACAAACCAATAAAGAACTCTAGTTACTTGTGCCCAGCGTTGAAAATTCCGAACTTTTTTAAGAAGTTCATTATTTTCTTTAGATAGCTTTAAATTTTCTTCTAAAAGGTGCTTAATATCAGGATCCATAAAAAAAATATACCACAATTATAATAAAATTAAAAGGTGCCCCCGGCAGGAATCGAACCCACATTTACTCCTTAGGACGGAACTGTTCTATCCATTGAACTACGGGGGCAAAACAAAAACACCATTACTGGTGTTTTTATAATACTTTATTCTAAAATAAAATACCACTATTCTTCAATCCCGAGAAATTCAACAATTTGAGGTTTATTAAAACCAACTGTCATCTTTTCATCAATAATTATAACAGGAACACCCATTTGACCACTCTTATCAATCATCTCTTGCCTTTTTTCTAAATCTTGGGAAACATCAAAATCTTCAAATTCTAAACCTTTTTCTTTAAAAAAATCCTTGGCCATATGACAAAAATGACATGTAGGCGTACTATAAATTGTTATTTTACTCATAATTTTATTTTTTACTCCCACATCTATATTTTTATTGTAGATAAACCTGTGTTGAAAACTATAAAAATATGGGCACAGGAATTTATTAATTAATAAATTTTAAACTAATATAATTATAACACAACTTTGTGCGGGATAGGAGAATCGAACTCCTGTCTCAACCTTGGGAAGGTCGCGTGCTGCCACTATACCAATCCCGCATTTTTATTTTTTAAAAAAACTCTTCAACCAATTCCAAAAACCGTGATCGCTTAGTTCTTCTGATCTAAAAGAGGTGTCTTCTTCGTTTTCAACAATAACAACCATCCTTTCATCTTGTTTAACAACTTGATATTTTTCTCTAATGATATCCTCTATTCCCTCTTCTGTTTGCATTTTAGCGATATCTTTTTTTAAAAATTCTTCGCGGTCTCTTAAAGATTCAATTTTTCCCAAAACTAATTCTTTTTTAATAGATGTTTCCCTCTCTTTTCTTACCAAATCAGCAACTTGATAAATTAGAAATATTAATAGACCCAAAAGAAAAATCAGGGTTAGTGGTGAATATAATAAATTATTTTTACTTTTCTTCTTGAATTCAACCATAAAAATCTATATAATTAATATTATGTTTTTTAGCGAAAAAGGTCAACGAAAAGTAAGGGTGGCATTCGGAATCATTTCAGTTCTAGTAATAGTAAGTATGATTTTGCTTTACCTTCCTATTTTCTAAATAAAAGATTAATTATCTTTATTCCTCATCATTTTTAAGAATACCTCGTGAGAGATGTTCATTTTCGCGTTAGCTTGTTGTCTCTTTTTCCCTTTCTTTTGCTTTTCAAGTAACTTCTTTTTACGACTAACATCTCCTCCTCCTACAACCTTACTTCCATGCATTAAGACATCCTTACGAAAAGCCGAAACAGACTCTGAAGCAATTATTCTTCCTAGGGCTTTACCTTGAACTTTAAAAGCAAATTGTTGACGAGGAATAATTTTCTGCAATTTCTCCACCTGGGATCGAGCTTCTTCTTCAACTTTACGACGAGAGACAATTCGAGTGAAAGCTGGCATTATTTCATTAGCAACCACAATATCTAATCTCACAACATCTGCTTCTCTGTAATCTCCAATCTCATAGGAGATGGAAGCATAACCAGAAGTAATACTCTTTAAATCATCAAAAAAGTTCCTCATTAGTTCTCTTAAGGGCATTTCAAAATCAATGGAAGATCTATTGTCTCCAAAGTTTTCAGTTACAGCCACAATTCCTTCGTGATCATAAATAAATGGCATTAAAGAACTTAAATATTCAGAAGGTACAATAATTTTTGAATCCACCCACGGCTCAAAAACCTTTATAAGATTCCCGTCGTCGGGGAAAAGATGCGGCGAATAAATTATTTCCTCCTTTCCTAATTCTCCTGCCCGAGAAGTTCCCTTACGACAAAGCACCTTATAGGTGATGGATGGCATTGTCACAATAAGTTGTATATCAAACTCCCGATTTAATCGTTCGGTTATAATCTCAAGATGAAGCATTCCAAGAAAACCACAGCGGAAACCTCTTCCTAGGGTTCCTGAAGATTCTTCTTCATAGGAAAAAGATGAGTCTGAAAGACGCAATCTACTTAAAGCTTGTTTTAAATCTGGGAAATCATCCTGACTCTCTGGATAAATAGAAGCCCAAACAACTGGCTTAGGATTCATATATCCAGACAAAGCTTTCATTGGATTTTTTAAATAAGTTATAGTATCACCTACAGAAGCAATTCCTGGTTTCTTAATTCCTGTAACGATATAACCAATTTCTCCAACTTTTATTGATTCTTTAGGTTCTTCTTCTGGAGAAAAAGTTCCTACCTCAAGGGAAATAAATTTTTCTTCAGAAACAGCAAAAACAAGAGGTGTCCCCTTTTTAAATTCTCCCTCCACTACTCGAACATAAACAATAACTCCACGGTGATTATCATATTTAAAATCAAAAACAAGAGCTCTCCCTGTGGATTCAATCTTTTCTTTATTGATTGGATGAGGAATCTGTTTAACAACCTCCTTTAAAAGATTTTCCACTCCTTCCCCTGTTTTTCCAGAAACAAGCAGAATAGAATCTGGATCAATATCTAGCATTAAAGCTACTTCCATTTTTACTTCATCAACTCTAGCCAAAGGAGAGTCTACTTTTGAAATTACAGGAATAATAACTAACCCTATATCACGAGCAAGTTGTAATGTAGTAAGAGTTTGAGCCTGAACGCCTTGAGTTGCATCCACAAGCAATATGGAGCCTTCTACGGCCTTCAAAGCACGAGAGACCTCATAGGAGAAGTCTATGTGGCCGGGTGTATCAATAAGGTTTAATATATATTTTTGATCACCAACAAAATGCTCCATTCTAACTGGCTGCATTTTAATGGTAATCCCTCTTTCTCTTTCAAGCTCCATCGAATCGAGGACCTGCTCTTTCATTTTTCTTTTTTCAATTGTCCCAGTTACCTCAAGCATTCGGTCAGCTAAAGTACTCTTCCCGTGATCAATGTGGGCAATGATAGTAAAATTGCGGATATTATTAATAAGCATAGCCCAATACTACCAAAAAATCCCTAAAAACAGAAGAGATTACAACTCTCTTTGTTCTGGGGCAGTAACAGGTTGACGTTGGAAACGATGACCAAATGCATTAATTAAACTATAAAGTTCTTTATTTTTTATAATAAGTAAAACAATAATCCCTGAAATTATTCCAAGAACACCTGAAATGAATCCCTGGAGAAAGACCCCCCAGAAAGTAGTAAGGTTAAAAATGTTATCAAAAACTCCAAGGAATAAATAAGCAACCATTCCCATGGTAACTGCTCCCATTGAACTTTGGATAAATGTTGGCCAAAGTTTTGAGGAGGCTCCATGTAAAAATTCTCTTAAATAGAATCCAGACTAAAAAGAAATTCAAAATTGAACCTAAGGCATAAGCCAAAGGCAAAGCTAACATTATTGTTCCCGGAACATCTTTAACACGAAGAACAATTTCTAATTGAGTTAAAATACTTGGATAAGTTTTAAAAATATTTATTAAAACATAGGCCAATACCACAACCATGGCAGAAGAAAACACATTTATAAATAGAGGTTTCTTTGTGTTTCCAGCAGCATAGTAACCGCGAATAAACAAAAGAACTAACCCTTGAGAAACAAGGGAAATAACAAAAAGTGCTACAGCTGCTGCCGTTAAACGAGTGTCAAACCAACTAAAAGTATTAGATCCTAATACAACTCTAACAATTTGAGCTCGAAGAACCATTAAAAGTGTTATTACTGGCAAAGACCAGAAAATAATCTGCCGAGCAGCTTGTATTATATGAGAAATGAAACTATCCATATTTTTTGAAGAAAAAGATTGGACTAAAACAGGAAAGGCTGCCACAGAATATGAAATCCCAATAATTCCCACGGGAACAGATTGCAAGTTAAAAGAAAAAGTAAAAAGAGAAATTGAGCCTTCTTTTAAAGTAGAAGCTAGAGCAATAAGAATAATAAAAGCTAAACTATTACTCGATAAGGCTAAAGTTCTTGGTAGAGATAATCTAGCAACCTGCCACATTTCTTTCCATGCAATTTTTTTAACAAACTTAGGGATAAAATTATGACTAGCCACAACAGGAATCTGTATTAATAAATGTAAGATTGCTCCAAATATAACCCCCACAGCTAAACCATGAACTCCAAATTTAGGATAAATAAAAATTATTCCACATAAAATTCCAATATTGTAGAAAACTGGAGACAGAGAAAAAATAAAGAAATTTTTAAACAATTGAGTAATGGTTCCAATTAAATTAGATAGTCCAATAAAAATTGGAGACAGTAGCATAATTCTACTGACATCTACCAATAATTTTAATTGTGATTCTGAAAAACCAGGAGCAATTCGAGAGGCTAGATAAGGCATTATAATAACCATAATAATACTTATGGTAACCATCAAAACCATAAAAGCACTGAAAACATTATTTAAAAATATACGAGCTCTCTGATTATCTGACTGACCTTCCTTTATTTTACTAACAATAAAAGGCATTAAAACAGTTACGGAGGCTAAGGAAGCTATCGAGATATAAAGAAAATCAGGTATACGAAAAGCGGCATAATATATATCCAGAGTTGGCCCAACCCCAACAATATTAGCCAGCATTCTATCTCTAACTAAACCTAATATTTGAGACAGAAAAGCGAAACCGCCTAATAATAAGGCGGCTTCGTTTATTCCATTAAACTCTTTATTTATAAATCCTAGGATACGCTTAGCCATTTTTACTATATTAAATTATTACTTACTATTATTCCTCCTTTGAAGATTTTTCTGTGGGAATTTTCAAATCCTCGCTATCTCCGTCTTTAATTAATTCAACGGTATCTGGTGCCGGTTTGGAAATTGAATTGATGGCGTCTTTAATACCCTGACTATCGGGGAGAACTTCATTTAGTATATTGTATTGAATAAGTGCATCATCTTTACGGTTATCTTTTTGATATGACTGACCTAAGAAATAACGAGCGTTCAAATCTGTGGGACTAAGAATGACCGCCTTTTCAAAGGCTCCAATTGCTCCTTTGTAATTTGAATCACTATAACGAAGCATCCCCAGTCTGTAGAAAATAGATGAATCATTAGGGTTCAACTGCCCAGCTCTTTCAGCTTGTTTTATGGCTCCAGCAATATTTCCTTCCCCTGCTTCAATTTCAGCAAGTAAGAAAAAAGCATCAGTATAGTTAGCTTTCATGTTAAGGGCCTCTTCAATAAAGGCTTTCGCTTCTTTATTATTTTTATTCATAAATTCAAGCTGAGCTTTCGCCAAAATAATGGAAGGATTGTTGGGTGATAATTCTTGAGCCTTGTTAAAAGACAAGATTGCGCTCTCATAGCTATTTTTTATATCAAGAGAACTAAAGGAACTATACACATTTCCTAAATTAACATAGTTAATATATTTTTTAGGATTTTGTCTTATAGCAAGACTGGCAGATTCCTCAGCTAAAGAAACCAACTGACTAAGACTTGATTTTAATGTTTCTTCTGATATTTTTTCATCCTGAAGAATTACTCTAATTTGATTTAAATAAACCTGTGATAAATTTCTATAATAGGAATCGTTCTTATTTAATCTTACAGCATTTAATAATGCTCCTTCTGATTCACCCAATGACTCCAATGTCATTTCTGCATTTAGGCTTTTAGAAAAAGAAGAGACTGAAGCAAACTTAATAGAATAAATGTATGTTAAAGAAAGAGATAAAATCATTAATACCATTAAACTTAAAATCGCAAAAAAACTATTTCTAGGATTATTTAAGAAAGAGGACTCCTTCACTGGAATAACTTTCTTATTAACTAGTACTCCAATCAACATTCCACTCGAAGCGAAAGCTAAAGTCATAAGAATCACATTGGGATTATAGACAATAACTAATACCCAAGAATAGATCGCCGTTAGAAGTGTAGTTATTATGAAGTAATTTGAAAGTGGGTTTTGAAGAGCAATTCTTAGAGACTGGATTCCTCGAATAAAAATTACCACGATAAATAACAATAAGGAGAAAAAGCCCAATAATCCAGTGGTGACCAAAGTTGTTTGAAGGAAACTAAATCCATGATTAAAATCAGTATTCCAAAAAACTGTTTGGGCTATTTCTTGGGGCTGCCAAAGAGCCCAGTCTGCGGAAAATGTATTAGGACCAGTTCCCAATAAAGGATTATGCCCTAGTGATTTGAAAGCTATTTTAGTTGTTGTAACCACAGAAGGCCTAACATCTATATTAGGAATACTTACATACTTAGATATAAGTCCCCCAATGGAATTACTTCCAACTAAAAATACTAAAGCGATAAAAACAACAATCAAAGAAGCAAATGGAAATTTCTTTTTGTTTCCTTCCTTTTGAACTAACTTAACTCCAGAATGCTGAATTGAGATACTGTATACAAAAATTATTATCGAAAACAATCCAACTAAAATCCAAATCAAAGGAACATTAACAATAATTAAAAAGAAAAGACTTACCACAAATAAAACATATTGAACCCAGAGAAAAACTTTATTGCTTTTTAAGAATTCTAGAGTAAATACAACAAGTAGGACAATAAGGCCAAAGAAAGCTATAAAATTATTCCAATTCCCAACTAAATTCCCAGAAGAAACCCCTTGGAACAAATTAGGGAATACTCTTCCTAATCCAGCAAAAATATTCAAAAGTTCAAAAACTAACAAAATAGTAGCACCAAGAAACATTGATCCGATAAAATACCACAATCTTTTCTCCGTTTGAAAATGTATAGATGAAAGAAAAAAGATAATAAATAAAATTAACATGGAACCAAAAGTTCCTAATTCAAATCCTGCTCCAAAAAGAGAATTATAGAGGGAGGAAGAAAATAAAGAGGAAAGTAAGAAAGATAAAGGTATAATAGCTCCAAACACCAGTAATCTATCTTTAGGTAAAACGAATTTCCCTTCTCCAAGCCTAGCAATAAGCCATAGGAATAAAGAAAAAGTAGCACCTATAGAAATCAAAAACCCCTTACTTGCTTCTAGGGTGATTGGAGAAAAAGGAATAAAGAAGAAAAGTGCAAGAAAGATTGTACCAAGAAGTATTAAAAATGATAATCTGTCGAAAATTTTGATTGTTTTGAATTCCATATTATTTTTTTATCTTAACTAATAAAATTAACTCTTTATTTATAGTGCCTCTAAGCATTATAACGCATAATATTATAGATTGCTATACAACAATATTAACAATACGATTGGGTATGTAGACAATCTTTTTAATTTCTTTTCCTTCAGTCCATTGAATTATAACTTTATCTTCTAATACTTTCCTTTTGACTTCTTCTTCTTTTATATCTTTATCCACCACCATTTCTAACCGGACCTTACCATTAACTTGAACTACTATTTTGGCCTGGTCATCAACTGTTTTTTTATCGTCATATTCAGGCCAATCACTTACATGGATAGATCTTTCCCCGCCAAGCTCTTGCCAAATTTCTTCCGTTATGTGGGGAGCAAAGGGTGCCAAAATTTGTAAAAATAATTTAAAGTCTTCTTTACTTATTGCTTGCCCCTTACTACTTACTACTTCTCTTTCCATTTCATTAACTAAAATCATCATTGAAGAAATAGCCGTATTAAAACTCATTGTTTCAATATCTTGACTTACTTTTTTGATTGTTTTATGAAGAGTTTTTTCTAAATCCTCGGAAGAAGACACTTCCTTTTCATTTATTACTTTCTGCCCTATTTTCCAAATCTTTTCAAGAAAACGTCTTGGCCCAATAATACTTTGAGTACTCCAAGAAGCATTCTGACTAAAAGGTCCTAGGAACATCTCATAGACGCGCAATGTGTCGGCTCCATAATTTTTTACAATTTCATCTGGATTAATAACATTACCCCAACGCTTAGACATTTTCCTTCCATCTTCTCCCATAATTAAACCAACTGATTGTAATTTCTTAAATGGTTCAATAGTAGAAACAACCCCTATATCATAAAGGAACTTATGCCAGAAACGAGCATAAATTAAATGCCTTGTTGCATGATCAGCTCCTCCAACATAGAAATCTACTTGATTCCAATATTTTTCTTTTTCCTTATCAACCAAGGCTTTATCATTGTTTGGGTCCATATATCGTAGGTAATACCAAGAACTTCCAGCCCATTGAGGCATTGTATTCGTCTCCCTTTTCAAGCCATCTCCAACATTAACCCAATCGTTAATAGCAGCTAAGGGTGATTCCCCGGTTCCAGTTGGTTCATATGATTTAACTTTCGGTAAAATTACCGGTAGCTCTTTTTCTGCAACGGGAATAATTTTATTTCCATCATGCAAAATAGGAATTGGTTCACCCCAATATCTTTGTCTTGAAAAAACCCAATCGCGAAGTTTATATTTTGTAACCATTTTCCCTTTAATAAACTCTGTAATTTTTCCAATTGATTCCTCAGAGATTAATCCATTAAATTGTCCAGAATTCGTTAAAATTCCATTTCCTGTATAACAGTTTCCTTTAGTAAAGTAGTCCCAGGCTATCTTAATATCATCCCTATTAATTGCCTTAGCAACTTCTTCGGGAGAAAGCCAAACCACATCATGTAATGCTTTTTCTTCTTCACTCATTTCCTCTCGTTCACCATCTTTTAATTCAAAGTAAGCAATCTCAAAATGAGCAAAACGATTAACCAATTTAACGGCATGGTAGAACTGGGAATGAATTTTACCTAAATTTTTAACAAAATTCATATTTTTATATCCTGTTTCCTCTTGAATCTCTCTTTCTCCAGAGATAGCGAGGTCTTCATCTTTTTCAATTCCGCCAACAACAAATCCCTTCCAGCCATTCTTCTTATAAAATGACATCAAATATTTATCCTCTGACCAATGTTTAATTATTGAAACCACAGCTCTTCTTTCTGAAAAAGGAAGACCTTCTTTCAGAGAGTCGGGTCCTTCCTTTCTAATGATGAAAGGTTCTACAACAGTCCTTATTTCCAAATTATACTTTTTCGCAAATTGAAAATCCCTTTGATCATGTGCCGGAACGGCCATAACTGCACCTGTCCCGTAGGAGGCAAGAACATAATCAGCAATCCAAATTGGAATTTCTTCATTATTGGCTGGGTTTATAGCCACCACTCCTTTTAACTCAACCCCTGTTTTTTCTTTCCCTTCAGCAGTACGATCCATTTCTTTTTTCTTTTTCGTTTCATCTATGTAGACCAGAACTTCTTTTTCATTTTCAACAGAACCTATTAAAGTTTCTACTAATTCGTGCTCTGGTGCTAAAACAACATAAGTCGCCCCAAAAATAGTATCTGGTCTAGTTGTAAAAACTTCTATTTTTTCGTCTCTATCTTTTATGGAAAATTTTATTTCTGCCCCTTCTGATTTCCCTATCCAATTTTTTTGACTTTCTTTAATATGTTCTGGCCAATCTAATTGATTTAAGTCTTCAAGCAATCTTTCCGCATAATCAGTAATTTTAAGAACCCATTGACGCATTGGTTTTTGTTCTATTTCTGAATCACAGCGTTCACATTTCCCGTCCTCTAAGTCTTCATTGGCTAAGCCAGTTTTACAAGAAGAACACCAGTTAATAGGCTCATAGGATTCATAGGCTAAACCTTTTTCAAAAAGTTTAAGAAAAATCCATTGAGTCCATTTATAAAAAGAAGGGTCAGTTGTATTTACTTCTCGTGACCAATCGTAATCAAGTCCAATGATTTCTAATTGTTTTTTAAAACGAGCAACATTTTTTTCAACAGCTACTGATGGATTAACTTTCATTTGAATCGCGTAATTTTCAGCAGGAAGACCAAAAGCATCAAATCCCATTGGGTGAAGAACATTCATTCCTTGCATTCTTTTCATTCGAGAAATTATATCTGTTGCAATATAGCCCTTAGGATGACCAACATGAAGACCCTCTCCTGAAGGATATGGGAACATATCAAGAATGTAATATTTAGGTTTTGAAGAAGAATCTAAAGTTTCATAAATTTTATTCTTTTTCCAATCCTTTTGCCATTTAGATTCAATTTTATTGTGATCGTAATTTTTCATAATATAGATTCTTGTATTATAACAGAAAAATGTTGTATAATAAACGACGTTATGA
The DNA here is from genome assembly GCA_942491275.1 of Minisyncoccota bacterium. Taxonomy (GTDB): domain Bacteria; phylum Patescibacteriota; class Minisyncoccia; order Phycocordibacterales; family UBA9973; genus UBA8515. The sequence goes on from CALNZI010000006.1 coordinate 117,471, forward strand.
AAGAACTACAAAAACAATCAATCGAGGGACTTGAGGGCATAGCTACAAAATCAACTCAGTGGATTGGCTCAGTAAACTCAATTCTTATACATACGGCAATTTTTATTATCTCTTTTGTTCTATATTTTTTTGGAATAAACATAGATAAAATTTTACTGGTAGTAACTACGGTTGTTTCCCTTGAAGCAATCTATTTGGCTATTTTCATTCAAATGAGTGTTAATAGACAAGATAAAAAATTAACAGAAGTAGCCGATGATATTGATGAGATCCAAGAAGATATTGATGAAATCCAGGAAGATGTGGATGGAATCCAAGAAGACATTGAAGAAGACGAGGAGGAAGAGGAAAGAGAAGAAGAGATGTTAATGAGAATCCAAGATACACTTGGAAAACTTGCAGAGGAAATCATTGAATTAAAAAAACAGCACATAGTAAACAAAAAGAAGTAATTGAATTACTTCTTTTTATTTTCTTAATATTGTTTTTTTATTATTTTGGAAAGCTATAATAGTTGAGGGTTTACTTTTTCTTAATCCCCTATTTAAATAAAAATCAATTTTTGTACCAAAATATTTTTTTGCCTGAGAAATTATTTCTGCAGGTTTTTCCCCTTCAGGATTAGCGCTAGGAGCAACCAAAGGACCTGTTTTTTTTATTAAATTTAACAAATTTTTATTTTTAGAAGTAATCATCCTAAAAGCTATAGAATTCGCTCCTCGATGGAGATATGAAAATTTTTGATTAGAACAAGACAAAATAAGGCTTGTTTTATAAGGCCAAATTAGATTTTTATCAATTTTAATTTTAAAAATTTCTAAATCTTTTAATGAAGAAATCAAAACAATTAAAGGTTTTTTTAAATTTCTTTTTTTTATTTTATAAATTTTCTCAACTGCTTTTTTAGATAAAGCACTTCCAACAAGCCCATATATGGTATCCGTCGGTAAAACACCTATCCCATCTTTTTTTAATAACTCTTCTGCTTTAATCCAATCTTTTTTCATATTGTTTATATTAAAATTCACGAAAGCATATATTTAAAATTTTTTTGTAGGTGTGGGCACGCCGTAGCGAGGTACGAGTGGAGAGGGATAAGCAAAAAAATTTTAAATATATGCTGTAGTAATTAAATCTTAAATCTTAAACTCTATAACGTCCCCATTTTTTACAATATATTCCTTCCCCTCTGTACGAACTTTCCCCTTGGCTCGGGCTTCAGAATAACTTCCTATTTTCAATAATTCTTCCAAATTAATTACTTCTGCCTTAATAAATTTATCTTTAAAATCAGTATGAATAGCCATCCCTGCTTCAGGGGCTGTACTCCCCTTTTCTATGGTCCAAGAGCGTGTCTCATCTTCTCCTGTTGTAAAATAATTTTCAAGTCCCAATAATTTATAACTTTCTACAATTAAACTATTAATACCATCATCCTCCCCTCCTAATTCTTTTCGAAAAATTTCTTTTTCTTCTCCATCAAAATCCTTTAATTCTTCTTCAATTTTAGCATCAATAATTATATACCTAGAACCCATTTCCTCTATATAATTAATTAATTTTTTAAATTCTTCTGGATTTGATTCATCCAGATTATAGGTTCCAGCCTGTTTATTCAATCCATATATGAACGGTTTAGATGTTAATAAATTAAGCATTTTAACTTTATTACTTTCCTTTTTATCAAAATTAACACTATTAGCCAATTGCCCAGCTTCAAGAGTCTGTTTTAACTTATCTAAAACTTTATCTTCAAGAATTGATTCCTTGTCTCCTTTTTTAACCTCTTTAACTAAATTATTTTTTCTCTTTACTACAGTTTCCAAATCGGCAAAAATTAATTCCAAATTTATTATTTCTATATCTCGAAGAGGATCAATATCTCCCATAACATGAATAATTTCATTTTTCCCATCCTCTTTTATTGGAAAAATTCTAACAATTTCTAAAATAGCATCAACTTCACGAATATTGGCAAGAAATTTATTTCCCAATCCTTCTCCTTTTGAAGCACCCTTAACAAGCCCTGCAATGTCCACAAATTCAATGGCGGCTGGAATTGTTTTATTTGATTTTGAGAACTTCGATAATTGCCACAACCGATCATCTGGAACAGCTACAACTCCCACAGATGGATCTATTGTACAAAAAGGATAATTAGCTGAAGGAACACCCTTTTTTGTAAGGGCGTTAAAAAGTGTTGATTTTCCAACATTTGGTAATCCGACAATTCCGATTGATAAACTCATGATTTGGATACTATATCACAGTTTCAAAAAAATTAAATGCTCAATTTTTCTTTTACTCTTCTTACTATATCTTCAAGAGTGTGATCTGTTTTAATTAGGTAATCGTAGGAACCATACTCAATTGCTTCTGAAATATGGTCAACATCTCCTACATTGGTAAGCATAATTACAGGAATATCTTTTCCTCGTGGGTCGTTTCTTAGCCCTTTAAGCATTTCAATTCCATCAACCTTAGGCATCATAAGGTCGAGTAAAATTAAATCTGGTTTTTCTTGTAACGCGAGACCCAACCCTTCTTCCCCATTTTTTGCGTCTAAAACAGAAAACCCTTCTTCCTCAAATTTATCATGAAGTACTTTTTTCAATGAAACTTCATCCTCAACAATTTCTATTAATAAAATCTTTTTTTTATTTTCCATAAACAATAATAAATTATATATTTGACTCTCTAAAAGATAGAGATTCAAATATCTCTCTAATAATTTCATCTAACCGATGATTTGATTTAACAAAATACTTCTCAGCCCCTAAACGTAAGTAAGTGGCCACCTTGTCTGCAGTTGCTGTATTTGATACCACAAATATTGGAACATTTTTAAATTTTGAGTTTTTTTCTTCTTTACACCAAGCGATAAAATCTAAACCATTTTCTTTACCCATTAAATAATGATCTAACCAAACGGCATCAATACGGGATAAATCCTCAGAATACTCTTTAGCTTGGTCCATAGTTCTAGCTGTAACCACCTCAAAATTATTTTTTTCTAACTTTATTTTAATTGCTTCTAAAGAGGAGTTTCATCTTCTAGTACTAAAATTACTTTTTTTTGATTTGTCATATTTATAATTATAAACAATTTTATATATTAATCCAATTTTTTTGTACCCTCCTTCTTTTTCATGCCAGATATAGGGAAGGAAACATAAAAAGTAGTTCCCCTGTCTTCTTCTGACTTAAACCAAACAGAACCTCCAGATTGATCTATTATCGATTTTATAATGTAAAGCCCCAATCCAGTTCCTTCTGTTTCTGATTCACGAGCATTGTCTGCTCTAAATAACTTTGAAAAAATCTTATCCTGCTGATCGGTAGGAATACCGATTCCAGAATCTGAAACTGAAAAAACTAAACTTTCACCATCTAAAATCTTATTTCCAAAAGTATCACCTCCATTCATTGTGGAGATTTCAATTTTTACAGAACATTTAGGTTCTGTATATTTAACTGCATTAGATAGTAAATTTTGGAATACCATTCGTAACAGCTTCCTATCTGCTTGAAATTCAAGAATGTCTTTGCCATAAAATTCTTCTACTTTAATTTTCTTTTTTAATACTTGGGGTTTTAATTCACTAATAACACTTTGAGCCATTTCTACAACATCAACCGCTTCTGGTTCAATAATAAAAGTGCCCAAGTCAAGTCTAGAAACATTTAAAAGTGAATCCACAAGAGAAACCATCCGCTGACTACCAACTGAAACTTCTTCCAAATACTTTTTTTGATCTTCATTAATATCTCCAGCATCCCCAGCTAAAAGCATTTCTGTATACCAATTTATACTTGACAATGGAGTTCTCAGTTGATGAGAAGCTAATGATACGAATTCTGTCTTTGCTTTATCAATTTCTTTTTCTTTAGTAATATCATGCTCAAGAGCAACAAAATAAATAATATTACCTTTGTCGTCTAAAACAGGAGATACGCTAATATTAGCCATGTAAAGAGTTCCATTTTTTCTTTTATTTTGTATTTCTCCAGCAAAAGTTTTCTTTTGATCTTTTATAACATTCCAGAAATTTTCATAATATTCTAACGACATGGGAGTCTTCCACAAAACACCTGCTTTTTTACCAATAGCCTCTTCTGGAGTGAATCCTGTGATCCGCTCAACTGCCTTATTGCCATAAATAACAACGCCCTCCGGGTTAGTAATGACAACCTGGTCAGAGGCGTTATCTACGGCTAATTTAAATTTTTCTAAATCGTTAGCTAGCATCTCTGTCTTTTCTTTTTCTTTTTGAACATCTTCTAAAATATTTAAAATTGCAACTTTTTGGTCTTCCAACTCTTCAGCTTTTAAATTAACCTCTTTCGTCTTTTTTTCAACGTTCTTGTCTAAATTTTTATATAAATCACCTAAGTTGTCTGACATTTTATTAAAAGCAATAGCCAAATCACCTATTTCATCTTTAGTCTCTATATCAATCCTTTTAGAGAAATCTCCTTTAGAAACATCTTGAGCAAACAATTTTAATTCTTTTAAAGGACTAAGAGATGACAAAATGAAACGGTAGAGAACAAAAGCAGCAAATATAACACCTAAAATTATTAGGCCAATTAAAATAAATATGATTCGAGATACTGTATTATTTATTGTTTTTATTCCAGTTTCAGTAACTAAATAAAAAGGGAGATCCCCAAGTCTATTAACATTAATGATTTCAATTTCTCCATCTATCTCATCACTAAATTTAATACTCCCGGAAGATTCTCCTTTCCTAATAAGATCTTGAACTAAATTATAATTGAGGGGTAAAATTTCTCTCTCAAGAAACTTTTTAGATTCTTCAATTTTACTTTTTTCTATAGAGGTAAGATCTCCTAAACTTTTCAAAAATCTTTCTGGTTTATTAGAAGTAATAATAATTCCATTTTCATCGACTAACATAACGGAGCTTTCTTTTGAAACTTGACTACTTAAAATAGGAATGTCAATCCCGGTATTTTCAATTTTAGAAATAAAAACCCCCAACACATCTTTACTATCACTAAATACTGGATAAGAAAAATAATAACCGAACTGATTACTTGTTTTGCCTAAAAGTAAATCCACAAAAGGATTCCCTTTAACCCCTTCTTTAAAATAACTACGGAAACTATAATTCTTGCCCACGAAACTCTCGTCAGTTGAAACTAGAGTCTGTCCTTCTTTGTTTAATAAGTATAATGATAAATATTTACTGTCTTCTTGTGCATAGCTAGATAAAATATCAAAAAGAACAATTCTTTTTTCTTCAGTTTCATCTAAAAGATATTCCTTCAAGGCATCTCTCTCACTAAGCATTTTGGTAAAAATTTTATTATTTTCAAAAATTTGAATACTTTCCTCTGATTGTTCTTTACTAAGTTTACTTATATCTTCTAATTTCTGATTAACTAAAGTTTTACTTAAATATAAATTAACGAAAGCCACCACTAAAATACACAAGAAAATAGCCGCCACTATGATTGAGATAATTATTTTTACTTTTAATTTTAATCTTTTAAACATTTATTTTATTTATTTTCAAGTTCTAATATCTCCTTTTTTAATTTAACCATCTCTAACTCTCTCGGCCAACCATTACTTTATTCATTCTTTCTGACTCTTCTAAAGCTTTCTTTGTTTCTTCTTCAGATTTTTTTACCAACTCAAGAGCTTTCTTCTTTTCTGTAACATCTCTCACTGTTGCTTGAATAGATGCATTATTACCATCTCCAATCCTTACAAGTGTAACTTCAGCTAAAAATTCTGACCCATTAATTTTCCTATGAACCCATTCAAAAGAATTAAAACCTTCCTTCATTGTAATATTTATCATTTCTTTCGCTTTTTGACTAGAGAGCATACCATCTGGCTGATATTCTGGAGAAATATCTCCTAAGTTAATTCTTCTTAATTCTCCATCATTTTTTAAACCAAAAATCTCTAATGTTGCTGAATTCCCTAAAGAAAACTTCCACTCTGGTGGAGTAAGCGTCATTATTGCATCATGTGAATAATCAAACAAATATTTAAATTTTTTATTAGTCGAAGCAATCTTTTTCATAATACGAGAAATAAAAAGAGTGCTAAACATTAATATCATAAATACGATTGTATTTAAAATAGTTAAATCATTTTTAATACTTTTTGACTGCTGATATATAAAATCTTTGGAGGTAAAGTGATAAACTTTCCATTTAATGTTTTGTCCTTTGATTGGGGTTATAGTTGAAAAAGTATGGAGCCCATCACTAAGCATAACCTGCCCTTCTGATTTCTCTCGTATAAATTCCCAAAGAGTTGGATTTTTATTAGCTAATGTTAAATCTTTTTTATCGCTAAACATAAAACCCCATTCTTCATTAGGATCATTAGATTTCAACCAATACCCTTGATCATTTAGTAATTCTGATTTAATAGGTTCCTCTATTTGATTTTTTAAAACCCCAGAACCTATATTATTAAGAATATCTTGCGCTAAGTAATTAAAAATTAAAATTCCCTTTTTTACTCCACCTTCAAATAGTGGAGTGGCGATACGAAGCATTGGTTTATAAGGGATTTCAATTTCACCATTTTCTATATTTAAATCTAAGACTGAAACATAAATATCTCCTATCCCTAAAGAAAAAGGATCTTTAAAATAATATCTATCTTTTTTGTTCTGCAACAACGGGTCATCAACAATGGTTGTTACTCCATTAGAATAATTAGCTCTTACAATCTCTTTCCCATTACTATCTAAAAACCGAACCTGATCATATATTTTTCGACTTAAGGAAAACTCATAGAACAACTCCTTTAATCTTTTTTTATCTTCATCGCTTCCAGTTGTCAAAAACTCTTTCATCACAGGTAGGTTAGAGACTAAAACCAAGTCAGAAAATACAGCTTCGAGTCTTTTTTCCTCCCTCGACTTAATGAAATTAATTAAATCTAGATCTTGTTTTTTTATTATAGTTTCATTGTTAATCTTTTCATTTTTATATTGATAAGATGTTGTAAAGAAAAACACTCCATAAATTATTGCCGGAATAATGATCAAAAAGGTTAAATTTTTTAAATTTTTTTCCATTTTTTTAATTACAAAATTATTATTTACTTCTATTTAAATATTATACCTCTTGATACACTTTTCCACAAAGAAAATTATGGAACTTCTTGCCAGGAAGATATTATTATAGGATTAAAACTATTTGTTGTAATTTCTAATTTTCTAACTATATTCCCAGCCGACCCTGATACTGATATTAAGCGGTTATTACCTCCTGTATTGGTGATATTATAGGTGCAAATATTATTACTCAAAATCAAATCACTAATTCCTACATAAGAAGTATTAGTTCTTATTGCTTCAAGAGCAACTTCAGCACAGGCATTGACTAAGGCTTTACTCTGGTTAGAATTTTTTATATTAGAACTAGTTTTTAAAGACCAGAGACTGCTTACTGAAAGAGTAAAAACAAAACCTAACATGGCGCTTCCTAAAATAATAACTATAAATAATGTGGAGAATCCTTTTTTCATCCCGAAAAAAAATTTACTTTTTATTCTTTTTTTTATTTTTATATTATTTTTCATAAATTTTCTAACGAGACAAGTATTATTTTCTTAATGAAGCACTCCCATAAAAATTAGACGAATAGATATCTTCTTGTCTGACTGAATCTACGTTCCCCAGTGTAAAACGAATTTGAACTGTCTCTGGACTTGAAGGTTGAGACAAATTAGAAAAAATCAAATTACTTATAATGACTTTATTATTTGTTAAAGCCAAAGGATCCTCTGACCCTTCGGTTATAAATAAAACTCCTCCTGTTTCTGAAAAAGTTACTGAATTTACACTTAAGCTAGACCCTGTCATCCCTAAAGCTGGAGATGTTACTTCAGTAGAATTCCTTATTGTTTGAGTAATTAAATTAATTATTTGATTACCCTGATTATTGACTTCAAGAATAATCTGACTACTCAACCGAGCCTTCGTCATATTACTAGAAAAAGAAGCTATCCCAAGCACAAAAATACTAAATATTGCTACATAAATTACAGTCTCTGTTAAAGTGAACCCTCTATTTTTTTGTTTTTTAAATAATTTCATTTTTTAAAGAGAAATTCCTGTTATTACCTTTGTTGTCCCATCAAGCATTATATAAGTAATAGTCAAAGTTTTATTTTTCATTTTTTTATTAAATTTATATTCCGAGCTTGTGTCACTTTGCTGAGGAATAATAGTAAAATCTAAAATATCATTAATATCACCACTCTTAGAATTACCAGTCCAAACAGAACTATCATCGATAAAAATTTCCTGTAATTTTTCTTTACCATCATAATCAATACTAATTTTATCAACAATAATATCACAATTTGGAGCAGTACTACCAAAAGAAATTCCTGTCACAGTTTTATCTTTATTAATAAGATCAACTTCAATTATTTCTACATCCATAAAACTAGCTTGATCAGCACAATTTGCTGGAGTTATTTTTCTCCAATCTGTTAAGTACGTATTGTGGGTAATTAAATTAAACGAAGAAATCTGGTCGGACCAGGAAACACTAGCTGAAATTTCTTTTTGAGTTTCACTAATTGTTGAAATATTTACCACACGAGTGAAAATATCAGTGGTGTCCGAATTTCCTATTAGACTCCATTGGCTATTTACAACCCCTAAACCATGATCACCATCAATTAAATTAGAAAAATCTATATCACGCAAATTACGTAAAACTTCTAAGGCCTCATCGGCCAAATAAGTTGCCTTAGACTTATTAACAGAACTTCTTATTTGAATTTTTGAATTAACAACAGTATCAGTAATGGGAATCACAAAAACTAAAAAAACTGCAACGGAGACAATAATTTCAACAAGAGAGAATCCTTTATTCGTATGTGAGTATTCCTTTTTCATTTATACTTATATTTTTAAGTCCTGAATTATTCGAAAGCGTTATCACTCCTGTATTAACTGTACTACCCATTAATTTTTCAAAAACAATTTCTGATAAACCACTAGCAATCACCTTCGAGGATAATCCCATGATTTGATCAAAAGAAGAATCTCGAGTTGTATAACTATCTCCTTTGAAAATTGTGACTTGATCTAATGAGATTTGAACTCCCCATTTTGAATCACCAACTCCAGCTTGAGAACTCGACTGAGCAAATCTAATTGATTCAACTAATCCTACTGTAGAGATTTCTAAATTAGAATGTGCCGTAAAATTAAGATATCCTAAAATAGAAACAGAAGCCAAAACAGTAAAAATTCCAAGAACGATTAAAATCTCTACTAAAGAAAAACCTTTATTTTTTTTATATCTGGCTTGATAATCCATAAATTGGGCCAATAATTGCTAAGACAACGAAGCCAACAATTAATCCCACTACAATCAATACAATTGGCTCGATAATAGTAGCTAAATCTCGTGACATTGCCTCTGTTTTTTCTTCAAAAATAACTCCAATTTTAATAAATGTCTCAGAAAGTCTCCCTGATTTCTCAGAGGCTATAATTAATTGCTGAATAGGTATTGGAATATATTTATCTATATTTTTATAGGTTGATAATGCTATTTCAAAAGTATCTCCTTCAGATATACTTAATTGTAAATGGCTGTAAAACTTTTATATCTATTATAGGAGGTTCCTTTTTTAATAGATTCAAGAGCTTCTCCTACTTGGAATCCTGCTTGTAATAAAACTCCCAAAAGATATCCTAAACGAGCAATTTCTACTCCTTGTATTAATTTTTTTATTCCTGGAATAGAAAACATAATAGCATCCCCTACAAATTTAGTTTTCTTATTAAAAAACATAAAATAAACTAACAAAAATAATCCAGTTATTATCAAAGGAACTGCAATAGCCCCATAATTGGACAAAAAGGAACCTATCCCCAAAAGAATTCTAGTGGTTATGGGCAAAGTCCCATCGGTTGTTTGAAAAATTGAAATAAGTTTTGGAAGAATGATCCAAGAACTACCAATAGCTACAATAATTGCCAATATTAAAACTACTCCGGGGTACAAGAGAGCTGACTTTAATCTTGAGTTAAATGTTTTTTCCTTATGTTGCTGGATGGTAACTAAGTTTAAATGTTCTGGCAACTTTCCTCCTTCTTCCCCAGAACGAATAATAGAAATAATTCTTTGAGGTAAAAATTTTGTTATCTCAAAAGCTCTCCAAAGGGGCGTCCCGTCGTTAACCATAGTTTCTATTGCAATGGCTATTTTTTTCATTTTTTTATTTTTAACGGAAAGACTTACAGAGGAAAGAGCGCCGGAAATCCCCATTCCAGAAGCAATTAATAAGCTTAAATTTTCAATAAAATAATCTCTCTCATCTCCAAAACCAATACTTATATAAGGCCAATCAGGTCGATACTCAAAAGCCGGTCTGGTGAAACCTTCTTTTTCGTATGATTTTCTCAATTCAATTTTTGACATATAAATAATTATTGTGGATTAATAACACGGATTAATTCTTCTAAAGTAGTTAATCCATCTTTAACTTTTTTAACTCCGTCTTCAAACATAGATTGGAAACCTTGACTTTTAATAAGAGTTAAAACTTCTTTGGTTGAAGGTCTTTTAATTATTAAATCTTGTAATTCTGGAGATATTTTTATAAATTCAAAAATACCAACACGTCCTTTAAATCCTGTATGAGAACAAGACTCACAACCTTTCCCTTTATAAAAAGTAAAAGACTTCCCTTTTAAATATTGACTGACTTCAGTTCCCAATTTATCAATTTTTGATTTTGAATAAACATCACTAACCTTACAGCTGTCACAAATTCTACGAACAAGACGCTGAGCTATTATAAGTTCAATTGTTGAACCAGCAAGAAAAGGCTCAATCCCCATATCTATAAATCGAGGAATTGCCGTGGCAGCATTATTTGCATGAAAAGTTGAAAACAAGAGATGCCCTGTTAAAGAGGCATTCACCGCGATATCTGCAGTTTCAAGGTCTCTAATTTCTCCTACAAAAATAACATTAGGATCTTGCCTAGCTACAGCTCTTAACCCTTTTGCAAAAGTTAAATTAGTCTGAGGATTAACTTGAATTTGATTTACTCCGGCCATTTTGTACTCTACAGGATCTTCAATTGTTGTTATATTTATCTTTTGAGTATTTATTATCTTAATAATGGAATAAAGAGTTGTTGTTTTACCTGAGCCAGTTGGTCCAGTAACCAGAATCATTCCAAATGGCTTATTGGCACTTTTAATTATTTGCTCTTGTAATTCTTTAGAGAGACCTATGTTCCCTAATGTTAAATCACGAACATAGGAAGACAAAACTCTAATAGCAATTTTTTCTCCATCTAAAGTGGGTACGATTGAAACACGTAAATCAACCGGTTGAGCGTTATCCTTTGGTGTATAGCGAATTGCTCCATCCTGAGCACTAAAATGTTCATCAATACGTAATCTTGATTGAACTTTCAAGCGGTTAACTATACTTCCATAATATTCATTAGGTATCTCTCCTGCATCGTGTAATATTCCATCTATTCTAAATCTCACTATCACTTTTTTCTCTTGAGGTTCACAATGTATATCTGAAGCCTTAAGCAAAAGTGCATCTTCAAAAATTTGATCTAAAATTTCAGGAGCAATCCGGCCTTTTGATTCAATAATTTTAGAAAATTTTGTTTTAAGAGCTTGTTGATAATTAGCAAAAACAGTATCAATTTCATTTGATAAAGAAAAAGTAATCTTTATTTTTTTATTCAAAAATATGGTTTCTATCTCTTTCCGTAAATCTTTATTTAAAGGATCATCGGTAGCAACAACCATTTCTCCTTTATTTTGACTAAAAACCACCACATGAAATTTCTTCGCTATTTTTTCTGGGATCAAAAGAACTTGCTCTTTTGATGGTGGGTTAACCTCCAAGTTTGAATAAGAAACTTTCAGCGATTCTGCTATAGCCTGTCCAATAATATCAGTACTAGTAAGTTCTTTCACTAATAAATAATCAGTAGGAGAAACCCTATGCTCTTCTGCATATTCTTTAGCCTTTATTACATCTTCATCTGTAATATAACTCCCCTCTAAAAGAATTTTTAGTATTGTGTCCTGTTCAAATTTCATACTTATTATTTATTGTTATTATTAAAGACCTAATTTTTAGTATAATTTTATTTTAATTAGAAACAATTCTTTTTTTGACTTTTTCCACAACCTCAGAAATAGGAGTATTCGATTTAATTAAAAAATCAATAGCCCCAAGCTCTCTAACCTTTTTTTCATCTTCGGCTTGGCTTAAATTAGTTAAAACAATTACTGGAATATCTATTTTATTATCTTTTAAAATTTGCAAAACTTGAAAACCATCTATTTGAGGCATCAGCATATCAGAAATTATCAAAGAAAAGTCATTTTCTTTTAATAAAGAAAGTACATCCTCTCCATTAAAGTTTACAACAACTTCAAAACCTTCATGCGCCAACTTAAGTTCAAGTGCTCGAGCAAGAGGTTTTTCATCTTCTAAGACTAAAATTTTCTTTTTATTAGATTTCATATGCAAACTATTATTATTATACTACAATAATAAAAAAAAGTAACTAATTTTTATTAGTTACTTTTTTATAAATACATTGAAACTCTTATTAGTCTGATATTCCTCTACTGAGTCATTACTTTTTGAATTTCTGCTTGATATTTCCGCATAACCTGCATTGACGCAGTCATTTCACTCATTCCTCCTTTAGTTAAAATCTTAACCTCATCCCCTATTTTCTTAAATAATTCAGGATTCTCATTAATTAATTTAATAAACATATCCTGCTGATTTTTTGGCAGGTTTTTCATTTTCGAACGTATTAATTTCTCAGTTAAAAAGCTTTTTATTCCCATATATTATAGTATAGCAAAAAAATAAATTAATAACCAAACGACCGATTAATTAACCAAATATTTTATCAACAAAAATTCCAACAAAATAAGTTATAATTATAACAATAACAGCGATCAATAAATGCTCAAAAACAACACTCCAGGGTTTAATGCCATTTAATTTTGAAATATAAAAATTAAATACACAGAGTAATGATAAGCCCCAAATAATACTAATTATAATGGCTGTTGGTAAACTAAAAATAAAAAGTGGAATAAGAAAAGTCAGAGCAACAACAAACTTAAAAAAGAAAGTCGAAATTGTTGCCTCCCAAACCTCCTTATGGTTGTGTCCATTTTTGGACTCTTCTGAAATATGAATACCCAAAGCATCGGATAAAGCATCTGCAATGGCAATGGTGATAACACCGCCAATAATAACAGTTGCTGAGTGAGTGCCAGAGTACAGGCCAATCATTAAACCTAGAGTGGTTATTACTCCGGAAGATAGTCCAAAACCAAATCCAGTTTTTATCGATTGCTTCATAAATGTGATATTATCTTATCATGAAAAAGAAAGACCCACAAACAACAGATAAGATTATTGTTATCCTTGGTCAAACTTCCACAGGAAAGAGTGATTTTGCTGTTGAAATAGCCAAGAAAGTAAATGGGGAGATTATTTCCGCTGATTCAAGACAAGTTTACAAAGGAATGAATCTTGGAACAGGTAAAATTACAAAAAAAGAAATGCGCAAGATGAAACATCATTTACTTGATGTTGCTTCTCCCAAGAGAGTATTCTCTGTTAGTGACTTTGTTAAACTTGGTAACAAAAAAATAAAAGACATTCTAAAACGGGGGAAAGTTCCAATCATTTGCGGTGGAACTGGATTTTATATTGACAGCTTAATAAATGGTTCAACTTTCCCCGAAGTACCCCCAAATAAAAAACTTCGATCTCAACTTAAAAAGAAAACTGTTACAGAACTTTTTAAGATATTAAAAAAGCTAGATAAAAATAGATCTCGAACAATTGACCCACAAAATAAAGTCCGTCTAATTCGAGCTATCGAAATAGCCCAAACCCTCGGCAAAACTCCAAATCTTGCCAAGGACCGTCCTTGGCAAGATTTAGCCTTAAAAATTGGGCTTGTTTTACCTCCTGAAGTTTTGAAGAAAAAAATTAATACTCGATTACTTTCTCGCATTAAAAAAGGAATGTTAAAAGAGATTCAAAAACTTCACGAAAGTAGTTTATCTTGGAAAAGAATGCATGAACTAGGACTTGAATATCGATACGGAGCTCTTTATCTTCAAAATAAAATTAGTAAGGAGGAAATGATAGAAAAAATAAATACTAAAACTTGGCATTACGCCAAACGACAAAAAACTTGGTTCAAACGAGACCAAAATACAATTTGGATTGATCCTCGTAAAAAAAGTGAGATAAATAAAGTTCAGAAAGAGATAAAGAGGTTTTTAAACTAACGGGCGATGGAGGACCGTGAGTGCACTTATCGCCTATTACATAGGCAGGTACTTTTCCGCCGAGCTGTCGCTCGTATGGAAAAATCTTTCGATTCCTCCACGTAAGCAAAGCAGTTTGCTTTATATCGCCCAACAAAAAAAGCTTTCGCTTTTTTTCTTTGCGGGCTGTAAAAATCTGGAGTGGAACACTATTGAAAATATGATTCTAAAATGGAATGGTGTATTTGAGGGGTTTGAGCTAATGAGTTGAAGTGTTAAATGAGGTTTATGTTGTAATGCTATTTGTATTTAAAAGATTGATTAAATTACCTATGAATTTATAGAACCTTAAGTTTTACTTTGTAAATAAAAAAAACCGCACTTGAAGTGCGGTTAGTTTTTTAATTAACACAATTTTTTATCTTTCTACACCAATGACATCATCATTGTATAGTCACGAGCTAATTGAGTAGAACGAATTAGTCGTTTAGTAGTATCAGCTTCAATTTTATAAAACTGAACCATAGCTGTTTGATGAGTTGGATTACCACCTTTCCATTCATTTTCTGGATCAGTAACAAAATAATAAGCATTAGCTTCCGGTGGTGCAATAGCCTGAATTTCATTAATATCAAACTTAAAGAAACCATGATAACCACCAACGGTGGTACGAAATAAAATAGGATCACCCATTTTATCAATTTTGGTTATTTTATACTCCGGTTCCCATGTATCTAATCTTGCTCCAACTTTTGGATACTGAGTAAACCATTGCTCATCAATTTGTACTAAACCTCTTAACCCTAAAGTAATTTGTCCATTAACAGGTTGCAACAATTTATTCCAGTGTTTTTTTAACAACTGACAAGCATCAGGGCCTGATTGAATGTTTGATATTATCTGCTCTCCAGATTTAATACCAATTAGACGAACACCATTATTCCATTCATGAGAGTCTACATCTAATACTAAGCTTTCATTTCCACCACTATGATGTAAATTAACTAATCGTCCAGTAGAAATCAAATGAGCCAAAGCATGACCTGTTTCAATTTTTGTATACCGGTAATTGCAATTCGAAGCATCACCCACTGTAATAATAAATGGATCTGAACTTTCGGCACCTGCTTCTCTGTGTTTTTTACGACGACCATCAAGGAACTCAATATGAACATCTTCCGGAATATTGTATTTATTCTCCGGATTAATTCCAGCTTGTTCTCGATGCCAAGCACGAGCGGCATCAACATGAACTTGAACATATTGTTCTGTTTGTGGACCAAAACGCGCCTTAAGTAATGGATCAACAATGGCTTGTGAAGCTCTTAGAGTTTGGATAAAAGAATACTGGTATAGAGAATTATATTTATTGAAATCAATAACTTCAATTTCTCCATATTTACCACTTTCCAAATCCCATAATTCTTGCTGGGTAATACGACCACCATTCCTAGAACGAGTTTTGTCTTTGTATTCCCAACTATAAGCTTTCTGTATGCCTTGTAAATCATACATAGGGCCAATTCCGTGAGCGACAATAATTATTTTATTGCCTTGCTTGGTGTAACCTACATACTCAGCAGTTAGCGAAGTGTAGTAAGTTTCCCATGGTTCCTCTCCAGGTCTAGTTTTTACTCTGGATGAAATAACATCTGGCATGGTTGCAATCCGGCCATTTTTGCCTGCAAATTGCATAGCTTGTTTCCAAGCTGCTGGTAACCCATCTTGATGGTAAAAAGCCATCGCTCCAGCATTTTTTTTTGTTTGTGTTGTCATAGAACTTTTCCTCCTTTTCCCCGATTAGGGGTTTTATGGTTTATAACCTAACTTCATGTTAGATCTTTACTCAAAGATTACAACAAAATACTAAGGATGTCAATTTAATAAAAACTTAAATTAAGACACTACAAGAAAGTGTTCCATTACTCCACCAAGCAACAAAAAATCACCATTACAAAATATGGCCTATTTAAAATGCGGACTGTAAAATTCTAGAATGGAACACTATAGAGAGTATGATTCTAAAATGGAATGGTGTATTTGAAGGGTTTGAGCTAATGAATTAATTAAAAGATTGAGCTTTGTTTTGTAATGTTTATTTAAATAAAGAAAGTTTTGTTTATTACCTATTGAATAATAGAACTATAATAAAGAAGTATAGAGATAAAAAAAGCTACACACAATAAGTATGCAGCTTTTATTTAAATTTAACTTCATTTATTAAATCCAACTTTCCATTTTTTCTTATGAGAAACAAAAAGATTATATGAATACCCTATACTAAATCCAATAAAGAGTAAAATATGAATACTCATATTGTGATCTTCTTTGTTGATTCCTTCAGAGAAGAAAATTTTAATAGCTAAAAGTTCTAAAAGATGCAATAAGCTAATAAGGATAACAACTCCTAATGCTACGAATATCCAATAATCTACTTTTGTCGTTGATAATCTTTGTGCGATTCTTTCAGTGAATCTACACAGAACACCAACTAGATAGTAAAAAAGAATTATTTCAGAGTCAACGAGGCTAATTCCAATTAAATGGTAAGGGACAATAATAATAACTGTCGTTATTATTATTCCAAAAATGAATAGTAATAGATTTGTTTTCATGTTTTCAAAGATTAAGTTGTTTTTATAAAATTTTACTAAGTTCTCTTAATTTCCATAAAGAAACTAGGAGAACCTAATAAAAAATAACAATTTAATCTAAATATCAAAGAACCTATATACTACAAACAATAGCATATAAATAGGCATATGTCAAGATGCGGGCGATGGAGGAATCGAACCCCCGACATCGGTTTTGGAGACCGAAGTTATACCATTTAACTAATCGCCCAATTACAACAAAATCCGCCTATGCGGATTATTGTACCAAACAAAAAGATAAAAAGGAATTATTTCTTAGCCTCTTTGTGCTTGGTATTAGTCTTACACCATTTGCAAAATTTCTTAAGCTCGACTTTTTTAGTGACGAGTTTTTTGTTTTTACTTGACCAATAGTTGATCTTTTTACAATCACCACAGGCTAATTTGAAAAGTCTATCTTGTGACATAGTGGGTATAGAATACTATAAAACATTCTAAAAAGCAACATTTCCTTTAACTTACAATCCTAGGTAATAATGGGTTAATTTGAGTAGTTACTTCGTAATTAATGGAATTCATTTTTTTAGCCAACTGCTCAGAAGTAATTCTATTTTTAACTTGCTCTCCCAAAAGAACCACTTCATCCTCCACTTGAACGTCTTTAATACTAGAAACATCAACAACAATCATATTCATGGCTACTCTTCCTAAAATTTTAGCTTTCTTCCCTTTAATTAAAACTTCCCCATTATTAGAAAGCGATCGGGTTAGACCATCGGCATAACCCTGAGGAATAACTGCAATTTTAGTTTTCTTTTTAGTTATGTGAGTTAATCCATATCCAATGGGATGATTGGATGGAAGTATCTTAATTTGAGCAATATGAGAAATCCAACGCAAAGATGGCTTTAGAGTAATTTCTTTTTTATTTAAATATTCCAAATGATCACTTGGCCACATACCATAGAGTCCAATGCCTAATCGAACAATACTATGGAGGTTATTCCCCTTTTCATATATTAATATTCCCGAAGTGGCTGAAATGTGTGTTTTTGTTTTAGGAAAACCATTTTCTCTAAAAATTTCTACACAACCATGATAAGTATCAATTTGTTTTTGAGCATGAGTAAAATTCATAGTATCTTCAATATTCGAAAAATGAGAATAAACTCCATCCAGAATAATATTTTTCATTTTCTTTATTTCTGGAATAACCTTCTCTACCTGGTTGGGCATGACCCCTTCTCTCCCCAGATATGAATCTATAGCTAAATGAACTTTAACTTTTCTTTTCAATTTTCCTGCAATTTTATTAATTCTTAAAAGATGAACTAAATCAAAAGCAGAAATAATTGCTTTACTTTTTATTGCTTTTCTTATCCCCTCCTCATTTAAATAACCAAAAACTAAAATAGGTTTTTTTGTAAATTTTTGAATACTTTCTAATTCTTCAATACTATCAACTTGAAAATAATCAACGTGGGAATTTAGAATTTTAACAACTTCTTTATCTCCATGACCATAGGCGTTAGATTTCACAACTCCCGCAATTTGTGATTTCTTTCCCAATAATCTTCGAAATTGCTTAATATTATGTATTAAGTTCTTTTTTGAAATTTCTATGTATGAAAGTAATAAGTTCCTCATATATTCTATATTCTAGCATTTTAATCATATTTTGGTATACTAACCATATCCTTGCCGGAGTGGCGGAATTGGTAGACGCGCACGACTCAAAATCGTGTCTCGCAAGGGGTGAGAGTTCGATTCTCTCCTCCGGCACAATAAAAAAACACAAATAAATTTATTTGTGTTTTTTTACATCATCTCTGGCTCTTGTTCAAGGGTTATTCCAAACTTATCTTGAATTATGTTAATTATTTCATTTTTAACTTTCATTAAATCGTCCTTTGTGGCTTCTCCATTATTTATTAAGACTAAAGCATTATTTTTATAAACAGAAATTTTTCCAAATGATTTACCTTTTAATCCAGCTTTATCTATCAGCCAGCCGGCAGGAATTTTAACTGTTTTTTCATCTATAGGAAAAGTTGGTAGATCTAAATATTTATTTTTTAATTCTATAGCTATATCTTTTTTAACAATTGGATTTTTAAAAAACGAACCCACATTTGGTATTTCTTCTGGATTAGGAAGTTTAGTATTACGAATAGCTATAATTGCATTACGAATATCTTTTAACCCTGGCTCATCAATATTATTCTCTATAAAATATTTTTCTACACCGGGATATTCAGGAATTTTTATTAAATCCTTATGAAGTCTATAAACTACTGACATTATGATATATTTACCCTTAGCTTCATTCTTAAAAATACTATTTCTATATTTAAATTCACAGTCTTTATTTGAAAGAATTAATATTTCTTTATTTTTAATGGCAAAAACCCGAATCTCTAAAATAGTATCACTAACTTCAGCCCCATAGGCCCCCACATTCTGTACAGGTGTAGCCCCCACAGTCCCCGGAATAGAGGAAAGTGCCTCCAGTCCAGACAAATCCATCCCCACAGTTCTTTCAACTATTTTATCCCAATTTTCACCTGCTCCTATTTTAATATCTACGTAATCATTTGTTTCTTTTAGGAGTTCAAATCCCTTAATTTCTATTTTGACAGCAAGGACATTTAATACTCCTTCAGAGAAAATCATATTGGAACCTCCCCCTAGAATAAAAAGTTTAATTTTATTTTGTTCTGAAAATTTATAAATCTCAAATAAATCATCCTCACTTTCAACAATTGTAAAATAACGAAATTTCCCGCCTATTTTTAAGGTCGTATAACTTTTGATATCCACATTTTCTTTTATCTTCATTATTGCAATTATATCATACATGAGATATAATTGGCAACATATGAAAAATAAAACAGAGCAACAAAAAATAGGTTATTTCATTAAAAAATTAAGGGAGCGTCAAGGTATGACTCAAAAGGTTTTTGCTGAGGCTTTAAAAACCTCCCAAAGTTCCATCCCCCGTATGGAAAAAGGTGAACAAAATTTTACCACTGAATTATTGGCTAAAATAAGTAAGGTTTTGGGTCAGCAAATTGTTACCATAAACGATTCGATCGATTTCAAAATCAATGGTGGAAAAAAATTGCATGGATCAATAAAAACTAATTTTTCTAAAAACGGATCAGTCGGGCTTCTTTGTGCTTCCCTACTCAACAAAGGTAAGACAACCCTACATGGAATCGCTAGAATTGAAGAAGTTTACAGAGTGATAGAAATTATCGAAAGTATCGGCGTTTCAATAAAATGGATAGATCAAAATTCAGTTGAAATAATTCCTCCTAGAAAATTTTTAATGAATAAAATAAATATTGAATCTGCCATTAAAACTCGTTCTGTTATTATGCTTATTGGACCATTAATTCACTCTCTTCCCTCATTTTCTTTACCTCATGCTCAAGGTTGTAATCTAGGAAAAAGAACAATCGCTGCCCACACCCATGCTTTAGAAAAACTAGGGATCAAAGTAAAAACAACTGAAAAAAACTATGAAATAAGAGCAACTAATTTAAAAAGATCAAAGATAGTAATGTATGAAGCTGGAGATACGGCCTGTGAAAATATTCTTATGGCCGCAGCCAAAATTCCTGGAAAAATCACAATCTCCTTCGCTAGCGCTAATTATATGGTTCAAGAAATATGTTTTTTCCTTGAAAAACTTGGAATTGAAATTGAAGGAATTGGAACAACGACAATGACCATTAATGGAATAAAAGAGATTAATCAAGATATTGAATATTCAAACAGTGAAGATCCAATAGAATCTATGATGTTTATTTCTGCAGCTGTAGCAACGGATTCAGAATTGACCATTACTCGTTGTCCAATAGATTTTTTATCTCTTGAACTTGAAAAATTAAAAAGAATGGGATTAAAATGTAGAATTCTTAAAAAGTACAAATCCTATAATGAACGAACGAACCTGGTGGATTTAAAAATATTCCCTTCAAATCTAAAAGCTCTTCCTGATAAAATACATGCAAACCCCTACCCTGGAATCAATATGGATAATCTCCCCTTCTTCGTCCCCATCGCCATAAAAGCCAAAGGACAAACAATGATTCATGATTGGGTCTATGAAAATAGAGCAATATATTTTACAGAAATAAATCGTCTCGACGCAAATATAACATTGGCTGATCCTCACCGAGTTTATATTCAAGGAGGAACTCCCCTAAAAGGAGCTCAAATAGTTTGTCCCCCCGCTTTACGCCCCGCCATGATCATTTTAATCAGTATGCTTGGAGCAGAAGGAAATTCTATTTTACGTAACGTTTACATGATAAATCGTGGTTATGAAGAAATCGCCGAGAGGTTAAATTCCATCGGAGCCGATATCGAAATATTAAAATAAAAACTACTCAATAATTGTCATATCTTCTGCGCGAATTTCTTGCTCCATATAATCCAAAGAGTCGTCTTTTTTTCTTAAAAAAATGACACTTATAATGCCAATTAAAATTATTCCTCCTAGAGCCCAGTAGGAGTAATTAGCCCATGAATAATCACCTTTTACTCTCCCGGCACTTGCTCCAAGCTCATTCAAGTCTATTGTAGATGGGACTAATTCCGGTGTCTCTTTTGGAGGAATATTAACTTTATTCTTAGAATATACAATTTTTTTCTGAGGATAGGTTGTTATTAACTCTCCCTTCGAATCCAACAATGTAACAAACTTTAAATTCTCAGCCACAAACCCTGTTACCCGTGAAGAAATTTTTAATTTTTTCTTTGCCAAAAGAATAGTTCCTTGGGGAATTTTAAAATGATATCCTCCCGCCTGAATAATCCAACCTGATAGAGCTACTTCATAACTTGATTTATTTTCAATTTCAATAAAAGCATCTCCTCGATTCCCAACTGAACTAATTAGAATTTCAGATGGAACAACTTTAATTATAATTCGATCCGAGCTATCTGAACTAAAACTTGTTCGTTGTGAATAATCAAGCGAAATAACATATTCTCCAGGATAGTAATAAATATGTTCAAATTCACTAGAACTTTTATCTTCCTTGGCTGATCCATCTCCAAAATTCCAGATAAATTTCCCCACAGCTAATGTCTCTTTTCTATTGGTTGTAATTAAAGAATTAATTTTGAAAGGCATACCGGCGAAAACAATTTTTGGAGTAATAATTTTTACTATTACTTTTCTTTCTATTGGTTCTTCTTGTTCCGAATTACTAAGACTATCACTGGAACTATTGTTAGATTCAACCAAAGAGCTATCTTCATTATTTTCCTCTCCCGGAGTTGGAGAGGCTGTCTTCCACTGTCCATTAGAAGTTCTTTGGGTACTTTCTCCTTCTGATATAGTCCCCCATTCAATACTATTTACAATTTCTTGACCTGAATTCTTTATTTGAATAGAATTTGATTCTGTAAGAGTTAGATTACTTACTATTATGTCTGAATTATTTATCAAAGTTCGGGATATTACTAAATAATCTTTAGCTTGAATTTCTACTCCTTCCAGATAAGTTTTAGAAACTAAAGATCCAAAACTACTTCCACTTTCTGTTTTCCTTTGTATATACCAACCTGTTAAATTAATAGATGAATCACCGTCATTATACAGCTCAATAAAACGCCCTTCCGTTGGGTTTAATTGAACTTCGTTAAAAATAATGCTAGCATCTGAAATTCCAATCCAAGAAAAAAACACTATCATACACAATATATAGTGTTTTTTTCTTATTCCTATCATAAATTATTCTTCTAAAATTTTTCGTAAAACCTCTTCGGGAACTTCTTTGCCGGGATTTTTTTTGTGCCAAGAATTAATAATATCTGAGGTCTTATCATTAATAGGATCATCAGCTTTTTTTGTTTCTTCCATAGGAACCGTTTCTTCGTCTATAAACTTAACCTGATCAAGCATTTCATCTGTTATTTCTGGTTTTATTGGTTCAGGAGCCGAAGGTTTTTCCTCGGGAAATGAAGCCCTTGTCTGAGTAGGCAAAGACTGAGGTATCTCTTCAGTCTCAACCACTGGTTCCGGAATAGGTATTTCTTTTTTCACTTCTATTTTTGCTGGTTCAGGATCTGGAGCCGGAGGTGTTTCCTCGAGCAGTGAAGCAGATGGATGTGTCTCCTCGGGCGTAGTTGATTCTTTTGTAACTGGGGGCATCTTCTCAGGTGCAACTGATTCAATTACTGGTTCAGGAACTGGAGGCATCTCCAAAGTTTCAATGGTTGGAATTATTTTCTCTTCCACCTCTTTTTCAGAAGAAATATTTTTTGTATCTTCAATTTTCGACAACAAATCTTTCAAAGAAGCTTTCTTTTCTTCTGAAGCTTCCTTAACTGGAGCGACTTCTTTTTTAACATTTCCTTTTGTATCTGATTTTTCTAAAGCCGATAAAGATATTGGTTCCGGTGATTTGATTTTCACCTCAGTAATTTCTGGATTTTTTTGATTTGATATGCCTTCTTTGTCACCACTTACTCCTATTTTTTTAAGTAAGCCCTTTAGAAGTGGTGATGGCCCTGAGCGTTTTTTATCTGTCTTGGGGTATTCATTTCTATTTTTAAAGGAGGTCCTAGTCTTATTATTCTTTCCTTTGAAATTAGAGCTTTTTTCTTTATTTTCATTATTATTCTCATTATTAGATTTTTTCCCGGCAGAACCTTTTTTTGATTCGTCAGTTTTGAATTCAATCCCTAACATAGAAAGAGATCCTGAAGATTCTATTTCTCCTTCTCTTGATGATGAGCGAGAAACAGTAAAGCCCGCTCCTGGCTCTAAATCTCCATTCTTTATTTTGTACAAACACTCCTTACAATAAACAGGCCTTCCTTCTTTAGGCTCAAAAGGAACCATCGTTATTTTTGTACAATTTGAACAATCAGCTTTATATTTAGATTCTCCATCAGACATTTGAAGCATTCCACTCCATTTTTCAATTTCATCTTCAACTTCTTCACGAGGTCTAGTATAAAGCTTACGAGAAGTTTCAATAATCCTCTCCTTAACTCCCAAAGAAAGATCTACTTTTAAAGGAGGTAGGGTCGCTGCTGAAAAAGGACGGCTAGTAACTCCATCAATCATTAATTTTAAATAAATATGATAGTTAGGTAAATTAACTAAGTCTTGAGCTGTAAACTCTGGCTCAAATTCTTTTTCTAGGAAATCAGCATCATCGGCCCCAACTCTAAAAATCATCATGGTTCCAACGTTACCAAAAACAGAATCTCTGACCTTTGAACCTCCTTCTTTTGTTTCAAGCTGGGCAGTATATTGATGGGCCACGGTTAAACTAAGACGGTATTTTCTAGCCTCAGATAAAATATTGGCAAAGGAATCTGTAGCAAAATTTTGAAATTCATCAACGTATAAATAAAAGTCTCTACGTTCATTTTCTGGAATACGAACACGCTCCATGGTCGCCAATTGAATTTTCGTAATAATCATTCCTCCTAGAAGTGCAGAGTTGTCTTCTCCAATACGCCCCTTGGAAACGTTAACGAGGAAAATCTTTCCTTCATTCATTATTTTAAAAATATCAATGGTTGATTTTGGCTGACCAACAACATTTCGAATGATAGAAGTTGAAAGAAATTGACCAACTTTATTTTGAATCGGAGCGATAGCCTCATTACGAAATTGATCTCGCCATTGTTCATATTCATGAATCCAAAAAGCCTTAACAACAGGGTCCTTCAAATTGTTAATAATCATCTGTCGGTAGTCTTTATCCACCAACATCCTTTGAATACCAAGCATGGTTGTATTTGGTGTGTCCAATAAAGCCAAAATAGTATTATTTAAAATATATTCCATTCGGGAACTCCAAGCATTGGCCCAGATCTTCGTAAAAATACCCATCAAACCAGAAGCCACTAGGTGCTTATACTTAGGATCATCAAGCTGTATAACATTAAATCCCACATGAAAATCTGCATCGGCGGGATTAAAATAAATAACATCTTTAGCTCTTTCTTCTGGAATTAAATGGAGAATTTCTTCAACAAGTTCTCCGTGGGGGTCAACAACACAAACACCTTCACCATTTCGGATATCTTGAACAATTAAGTTAGAAAGGAGGACGGATTTACCAGAACCAGATTTACCCAACACATACATATGTTGCCTTCTGTCTTTTCTCTTAATACCAAAAATCTCGTCGGTACTTCGAAAATTTGTTTTAGCAAAATAAGTTACATCGCGATTGTATGGTATTTCATTTTCCATAATATATTAAACCTATTATACCCCGTAGTGAAATTTTTATCAAAATTCTACTACCGGGTATACCTTAAATTATTTCATTTTGATAACACTTTTCGCAATAAATAATTCTTCCTAAAGAAAGACCATGCATTACTTCTATTTCTTTATGACACTTAGCACAACTGGTTTTATTAAATTTTGGTTTATTGATTAAAGAAAACCTTCTTTTTTCTCTACATTTAGGACATTTTGAAGAAATTGGTAAATTAAATTTTTGATACAAATTTAATTCTTCTCTTGTCAATCGATAAGCTTTCTCGCATAAACTACATCCGATAATTTCATCTAAAATATCTTCTTTTACTTCTTTTATGGTTTGAGGTAAATCAACTCCCTTTATTGTAATTTCATATTCATTTTCAATTTTATCTTTCCAATTATAACCTTCATTTATAGCTTGTTCTTTATTTTTTTCAAAAAACTTACTCGCATTACTATCTTCATAAGGGAAAAGAGATAATTCTGAAGGGAATAATTCACCATATTTATAAACTCTTCCATTTTTATCCACATATGGATTTTTATCCATATCCTCAATAATTTTTTTCTTCAAACTTTCATATTCTTCCTTAGAATAAATTTTATTAAGAATTGCATATTGTTTCCGTTTCAAGTTAATACACCCGAAATTATTCTTTGATCCTATGCAAAAGCCACAATATTCAGAATCTAACCCATTAGCAAACATACCGTAGGAAAATTTTAAATTACTTATTCCTTCACCTGAAGTGGAGCATTCATATATTAAATCTGCAGAATTCCCCCATCCATAATAATCCATACAATTAGTAGCCTTAGGAACAGAAACAAACTGTGTATATTTTGAATCCTCTAATCCACTACACATGTAACATTTTTTAGCATTCTTAGATTCATAGAGATAATCACCAGATACATTTACATTCAGAGAATTACCAATGTATTCTCTATAGGGCAATGTATCCCAAAATTTAATAGCTTCATCTAATTTTTCTTCTATCCCCTTTCTAGTTTCCAGTTTGAATTCTTTTAATTTTTCAAAATATTCTTCTTTTGTGTATTGTTTATTAAAAATTTGATAAGAAGCATTTCTAAGATTCACACAACCAAAGCAATTAGTACAGCCATAGCAATTTCTAGAAAACCAAACATCAACACAGTCATCACATCTATTAGAAAAATAAACCCTACTGCACTTCCCAACTCCCACAGAGTCATAACATAATTCACTCTTATAAGCACTGAATATATCCATACTATCTTTCAGTGTATTTAAGAAAGAGGAATAGTAAACATTTTCACAATAATCCGCCCAAAAAGTCATATAGCAATTTTTTGAAAAAGCTATAGCATTTGTATATTCACAATTTTTTAAGGTTGTATATAAAGCGTCTTTAGCAAAATGAGGTGTTTTGCTTCGAAGCTCTTTCCATTGTTCAAAAAAATTCTTATTAGGATCATAATCGACCCCATATTCTGTTCCATCCCAGTCATCTGCCCACCAGCAAGGATCACAATAAACTTTTGTTGGGTTTTCAGGTCTATACATTGTTAAAGTCCTCTTCTCACATTTATCACAATTACGAAAATGTACTCCCCAGGCATTTCCAAAAGTAAGACGTCGTATCATACGGCACTCCGGACAAAAAGTTGGTGGAGGTACCTTGATTTTCTCATAAAAAGAAAAATCTTCTGTTTCGATAGTAAAATCATTTTTACAATTTTGGCATTGTTTCGTCTCGTTTTGCATTTTTTAATTATATCTTATTTATTCAAAATTGAAGAATGGAATAATTCTGGTTGGTGGGGTTTGCCGAAAATTAATTCTATTTTGGGCAAAGAACCATTTTCTATCTTTTGACAAATGTCATTATGTAAATCTTGCTGATCGTAACCAAAGAAAATTATGTCTGGGTTAATTTCTTTTAAAATATTATAAACTCCCTGCTCTTGGTCTCCCAAAAAAACTAAATCAATACTTTCTATTTCTAAAACTGTATTCAAACGATCCAATTCATCATTAATTGGAGCTTTTTGTTTTAATTCTTTAATGGCATTATCACGAGCAATAATAGCCACAAGTCTTTCCCCTTGCTTTCGAGCTTGCTTTATAAACTCACGATGTCCATCGTGGATATTGTCAAAGGTTCCAAAAATTACAACTGTTTTTAATGCCATATTATCTTATCACCTCCATCATCCATTCTTTGTAGGGTCGGTTTATTCTTCGAACATCTACCCCTGCAATAAGTGGAACGACTTCAGATTGATTCTCGGTGATAAAATTAGTCACAGCATCTAATTTTGATTCAAATGTTGTAATTAAAAGCTTAAATCGAGTTTGGCAAACAGTATTACCTCCCACCTTACAGCAGGATGAAATTGGCCAATAATCAACACATGCTCCAATTCCATTCTCAATTATTAAATTACTAAGCTTTTGAGCCTCTTCAATATCTTTACATATAGTATGTATAAAAATCATAAAAGATATAGAAAATTAGGTTATTTTATGCTAATCGAAATTCGATTAACTATATCGACCTTTGTGTCGTAATTATACCATGAATTAAATGAGTTTTTATCAACACAAAATACCCCAAATTTAATTCAAATTTGATTGATAACAATCTAAACAAGAGACTTTTTCATAGCCCCATTCTAAAGGATAGTGGGCATTTATTTTTTTCTGACAGTAAAAACAATTGTAAGGATAGGATTGTAAGACTGTCATATACTTTAATCTATCTCTTGTTCTTATATCAAAATGATATCGTGGCAATGGAATATTGTTTTGCTGATAAAAAAGTAATTCATCCTTTGAAATATTAAAACGCCATCCAGTTTCAGGACAA
Organism: Minisyncoccota bacterium; assembly: GCA_942491275.1. Classification (GTDB taxonomy): domain Bacteria; phylum Patescibacteriota; class Minisyncoccia; order Phycocordibacterales; family UBA9973; genus UBA8515. The sequence continues at coordinate 145,489 of CALNZI010000006.1, forward strand.
ATGAGAGCTTGTGCGCAAATATCGGGGGTAACATCATTAATTGAATCTGGTAATTCTTTGGTTGCTATCCCCTCTATATCTTCTTCTTTAATATCTTCCCAATAACCACCTAGTTTTAAAATGTCTTCCTTTTTCACGTCAGGAAAATAAGTATAGCTAGTTGAAAAATTAAAAGGTCCAAGACTCATTGAATATGGCAAAAACTTTCCATATTCTCCATTTTTTTTCATATCTTTAATTATTTGTTCTTTCAATTCTCCATACTGTTCTTTTGTGTATTGTTTATTTAAAATACAATACTTTTTTTTCTTCAAACCAACACAACCAAAACATTCATCACATTCAAGACATAGATCTAAATACTCTGAATTTCTAGATGGAGACCATAGACAATATTTCAAATTATATCCATTAACGCAGGCGGCGCAATTACCACAAAGTTCTAAATACCAACAACCATTTGTATCAATACAGGAAGTATTTTTTAAACCTCTAACATGATTCATGCAATCTTCAGAATCACTAGTTGTATAACAATTTTTACAATTTTTTGTATTAATTAAAAAATTACCTTCAGAATTAAAAGTTTTTATATTAAAATTTTCTCGATGAATAACTTCTTTTTTAATTATTTCATTAAAATCTTTTTTTAATGATTGAATAGATGAATATGAATCTAACTTGTATTCTTTGATTTTTTCTTGATATTCCTCTTTAGTATATTGAACATTTTCAATACAATATGATTTTCCTCGAAGATTCCAACACATAAAACAATCCTGGCAATTTCGACAATCAAATAAAAAATATGAATCCACACAATCTCGAGAATCTCTTGAATATTGAAGCTTGTATGAATGATCACAATTCATAGAGTCATAACACCTCTCTGAGTTATAACAAACCGTTGCATCTATGGAATTTTTAACTTTTATATTTCTGTAAGAATAAAGTAAATCTTCACACTCTTCCATAGAGCGAGAAAGATAGCAATTTTTTGAATTCCAAACATCATCGGACCATTCACATTTTGTACTGTTGGCAGCATTTTGGTGAGGCCTTGGAACCTTTTCTTGTAAATTTTTTAATTGCTCAAAAAAAGATTTCTCTGGATCATAGTCAATCCCAAAATCCATAGCTTCCCATTGATCACTATGCCATTCATGAAGAGTATAAACTGGGTAACGACAATTTTCTGGTAAGACAGTAATTAAACTTTCTCCTGATAAATCTGACTTCCCTTTTCGAAATTTCCCAAACAACCAAAAAGATAAATGCAATTTTACACGACAAAAGAAACACAGAGTTGGCAATTCAATCCCAACTTTCTGATACATTCCTAATTCTGCATCAGATAGAATAAATTCTTTTTTACAGTCTGTGCATTTCATAACATTTTTATTCTAAAAATTTTCTCCTCAAGGCCTTGCCTTGGGCTTCCTAAAGGCAAGGCCTTTTCCCAAAAATTTTTATATTAAAGGCTCTCCTGATTTTTCCATAGAAGAATCATCTTCACTGGAATTTCCTCCTGAGTTACTTCCTCCAGTAATGGCGGCTTTTTCTTGAGCGGAACGAATAATTGTGGCCTCTTCTTCGGCAATAAGCTTTTCTGCTTCACCAGCCAAAATAGCATATTTGCGTCGTGAAGCTGCAACAATTTCTTTATGAAAAGATCTATGAACGGCAGGAAGGACACGTAATGTTTCAGCAGAAAATGGATCATAGCTCTCTCCATCAATGGTCATTTTAACGTAAAATTCCCCCACTCCTAAGTTAATCATATCCTTAACATCAAAAATCGGGGCAAATTCAGGTTTAAGTTTTACGGCATCATCACCTCCAACACGGAAACAAATAAGGGATCCAGTATTCCCTAAAACAGCTTGTTGAACTTTTGGTAGTAATTGACCAATATACTGATGGGCCACAATCAAATTAATTCCATATTTACGAGCCTCCGAAAGAATATTTTCAAAGGTATCGGTTACAACGTTATGAAACTCATCCACGTATAAATAAAAATCATGACGATCTTTCGGTTCTAATTTCGCACGAGCCATTCCAGCCTGTTTGATTTTTGTTAAGAACATAGCTCCAAAGAATGAAGAATTCTCTTCACCAATTTTACCCTTAGAAAGATTAATCATAAGAATTTTTTGCTTATTCATTAATTCCTCAATATCAATTTTGTTTTCCTTCTGTCCAAAAATATTTCGTAGCATGGGATCAGAAAGAAATTGCCCTAATTTATTAACCAAAGGAATAATCGCATCGGTATCAAATTTTTCAGACCAGTCGGCGAATTCAATTGCCCAGAACCTTTTCACCATGTCATCTTCAATATACTCCACAACTTTCTGACGATAGTTACGATCCGTTAACATGGAAATCATCCCTCTCATGGTAGCGTGAGGATAATCCAATAGAGCTAAAGTTGTAAAACGAAAAACGTGCTCAAGACGAGGTGTCCAGTTGGCTCCGAACTGCTTACGTAAAACCTCAATTAATCCTTGAGTAAGTTGATGTTTAAAGTGAGGGTCCACATTGGCTAAGGGGTTGAAGGATGAAGGATATTCAACATCTCCTGGATCAATAATACAAACATCTTCGATTCTATTCTCTGGAACAAAAGCTAAGATGTCGTCAATAAGTTCTCCGTGGGGATCGATAACACAAACTCCTTGACCATAGGCAATGTCCTGACGAATCATTAATTCCTGCAATTTTGATTTACCAACACCAGATTTCCCGATGATATACATGTGTCGGCGACGGTCTATTCTTTTAATTCCAAAAACGAATTTCTTTTCTTCTAAAGCTGCCACATAGTTTGTTCTTCCAATGAAAGTAACATCGGCTGGATCAGACCCTGCAAGAGTAGGAAGATCAGGAGGCGGAGGGGCATATTTAATTATCTGGATTTTATTAGGTTTATTTAATGCCATATCTTAAATTGTATCAAATTCTAATAAAATAGTATATAAAAATAAAAAAACTCCGAATAAATCCGGAGTTCTTTAATTTAATTAACCAAAAAACTTATGAAACGTAAACCAAATCTCTCTTTTAAAAGAGAAAAACAGAAATTTTTAATCATATTATTTCTATTTAATTATATAACATAAAAAATAATACCCACAATCAATAAAAGTGGATAAGTTTAGTCTTATTTATTAAGGGGTATTGCAAAAAAATTAAAATGCGGTAATATATAGATATTCTAATTTATGACCAATTAATTGATCATTCGTAATTAGTAATTATCTACGGGCCCTTAGCTCATCTGGTAGAGCACCTCATTTGCAATGAGGGGGTGGCAGGTTCGAGTCCTGTAGGGTCCACAAACGTAAAAAATCCCCACTACTGGGGATTTTTTAATAAAAACTTCAATTTATTCTGTTGTCACTCCATCAAAATCTTCTTCGTTTTCTTCTGCTTCTTTTTTTGTGGAACGAACAATTCCATCCTTATGATGAGCTGGAGAATATATTGTGTAGAGTTTAAGTCCGCTATCTCCGGCAATAACATTGTGATTTGCTCCCGCTGGTACTACCACAGCATCACCATCCTTAACTTCATATTCTGTTTCATTTATTATCACCTTCCCCTCTCCTGCATCAAAACGGAAAAATTGATCATTATCTTCGTGAATTTCCATTCCAATATCTTCCCCAGGGAGAAGACTCATCAAAACCAACTGACAATGAGCACCAGTATATAAAACTTTTCGAAAATTATTATTAGAAGTTGTTAACTCCTCTATATTATCCTTATATCCTTTTTTCATATTTTTTATTAAAACTTCATCATATTAATATCTACGATAAAAATGAAGGTTTAAATTAATTAATAACATCTTCAATTATAACACACCCATTAAATTTAATTATCTAACTCTTTCTAGTCCAGCATTAATGGATAAATTCTCAAATACAATAGAATATAAAGTATCCATAAATGGAGTTTCCACGTTAATTTTCTTTGTAATAATTTTAATAATTTTTAGAGTTTCAATACCTTCTTGGGGCGAACCTTCTTTAGGAATAAATTCATTTATCCTTTTTCCTTGACTAAACTCAATACCCACATTCCTATTTCGAGATTTCAAAGTTAAATCTCCAACACAAGTAAGACCTAAAAAAGTATCTCTTTCAGCCCCCATGGCAACTCCTATTTTTTGAATCTCTTGGACCCCCCTAGTAAATACAAAAGCTCTAGTATTCTGACCATAACCAGCTCCTTCCATAAATCCAACAAAGATTGTGACCACATTTTTTAAAGCTGAAGCAACTTGAACTCCTACAACATCTTCTGATAATTCAATTAAAAGTGAATCTGATTCAATTTGTTTTTTAATTTCATTTTTACTTTCTCCTTTTCCAGCTAAAACCATAGCCGAAAAAACACCTTGTTCAAATTCATCAGCTAAAGTTGGACCATACAAAAATAAAATCTCATTTCCAGAGAATTCCACTGCTAAAACTTCACTAAAAAGTTCTCCTTTTGAACTAAATCCCTTTGAACAAATAATTATTTTCTGATCTTTTATTTCATTTTTAAATTTTAATAAAACAGACACTACTGCATAAGATGGAACCGAAACAAAAATTATTTCTGAATCTTTTATTTCTTCAGAATAAACAGTGTGTTTCTTTTTTAAAAGATGAGTTTTTATAGCTGAGCCAAAAATACCACAGCCTAAAATAGATATTTTCATAATTATAATTTTTTATTTCTAGCTAATTTTAAGAGATGATCAATAAATTCTGGAACATCAGAACCCACAGCTTTTAAACTCTTTGGGAAAAGCGATTCGTCTGTTAGCCCTGGTAAAGTATTTACTTCAAGAGCATAAATCCCCTTCTGTGGATGAATAATAAAATCACTTCTTGAATAATGATCTAAATTAAGGCCTGTATGAATAAGTGTAGCTAATTTTTCAAGTTCTTCTCTTTCTTTTGTTGTAAAATTACCTGGACAAATCTCCTGAGATTTACCATTATATTTTGATTCAAAATCAAAGAAAGCACTAGTTTCCGGAGGACGAATTTCAATCACGGGGAGAGTGTAAATGTCTTTATCTCTAAAATTTTCCAAAATTCCAACAGTGGCTTCTTTCCCTTCTATAAACTCTTCAATCAAAATACTTTCCTTTGAGTCAATAATTTTCTCAAAGGCAATTACAAGCTCGTCAAATGTTTTACAAAAATGCATTCCCACAGAAGAACCTCCGGCCAATGGTTTAACTATCCAAGGTGGAGAAATACGCCCAACGACTTGCCTCGCTTTGTTCTTTGCATATTTATGACGAGGTCCATCTATATCTTCTTGATAGGCGGGGAAAAGAATGTGTTCAGGAGTTTTGATTCCAAGAATATTAAATTGCTCCTTTGATAAAGCCTTATTAAAACCAACAGCCGAAGCAAAAGCTTTTTCCCTTGCCCGCTTCCGAATCACGCGGGAGATCACCGGGGCGCCCTTTCTCAACCAGCAAGGTCAATGCGTACTCTCTCGTCGTTTGGACCAGGCTCAATCCGCATCAGCAGCGTGTATTCGTCCGCAAAAACCGCTCCACTATTGGCACTCATGAACATTTCGCGGCCGTACTTGCGCAGGGGAAATCCGAAATCTTCGGGACGAGCCAGCTGGAAGGCTGCCGATCAAAGCGCAAGCGTGAAACGTCAGTACTCCAGGGCCGGGCGGAACGACGACCGCAAACCGCCTTGAGGCCCAGCAGCCTGCATACTGTGCTGTGTCGTACTCTCATGCAGCTTTTCGAGAATCGGGTTGTTCTGCCATGCCAGATACCCAACCTTGCCGCGGACGGGATTGCCGTCTCCATCCAACACCTTGCCCCAAACTCGGACCCCTTGCTCCAGTGAGAAATCGACGGAGCTGGGCGGCTTGTCACCGGAGATCGACAGTTGCTTGCTGGCATCCAAGTACGTCGCGTTGCCGTCGTTCGCCGCACGGATCTCGAGCAAGCCTTCCGGCTCCAAACCGTGGATTTCGTACCGACCGTCTTCACCGGTTCCGCGGAAATAGCCGCGATGATGTGCCACGAATCGACGCAGCTGCATTCATTCCGGACACGGGAACTCCGGTTTCGGCGTCGCGAAGAACGCCGGAGAACGAAAGCCCGGGCGACCCGATGTGGACGAATTCGGAAGGATAGACCGGCGGAATGGTGTCGCCTGATTCCAGTCCGCGTTTGGTTTCAGTAGACAGTATTCCACTCCTCCATCGATCAGCGATGTGGTCGCGGGTGATGATGTGTACGACTTGACTGGAAATGGATGGACCTTCCACATTCAGGCGCAAGGCATGCTCCGGGGCGATTCCGCGAATCTCGAAGGCACCCGTATCGTCCGTCTTGACGACAAGCTCGTCGTCGGACAGGTCCGCAGATGCGTCGGGGCCGGAGTTGGACATGACCCAGAGCAACCACCGGCCGACGATACCCGACATATTGATGCGCAGTGAAAAAATCTGTAAGCCGATCGATGTCGGCGTATCGCGTGTCGCCTGCAGGTAGTCGTCCAGGTTCCGCCGATTGGGCCTGTAGATTTGCGCGGATAGTCAAGCTTGCGTCGACAACGGGCCTGGCCTTCCTGATCCAAAATGCGTCCGTTGATTGCGTGCTCTTGCGCGTCAGACTCAGTTCGCCCCCACCTTCCGAAGACTTGACCGAGCAGCTTAAAGGCAAATCCAAAGCCGGGATGGTGCGTGACCAACCCGCTGTGCTGCCAGTCGTTACCTCCCGCCGAATTCACTATGTTTTTCGGATCGAGCGTCAGCGAATAGTTGCCGTTTTCGTCCGCTTGGGCCTGGGCGAAGATACCCCGCCAGTGAGCGACCATCACCAGACGCCGGCTGCCGGCATGCCGCCGGGCAGCAAGATTTTGCCACGGATTGTCTCCGGAGGCATTTGGGCTCTGAGGCGTTGAGCGATCCTGAAGCTGTGGTGATAGCCGCGGCGACAAATGCGAGCAAGACTAGCTTTTTTTTTGCTAACATGGGTAATTTTTATGCAATAGTTACGATGGACTGCTGACAACTGTTTTGCGAGCCGATTCGCTCAACTACTCCCGCTCAGGGCGACAACGGGGCGATGTTTTTAAAAGATTCCGAGCCTCAGTCCACAAGCAATCGGGAGTAGTGTTTTACTAAGTTCCGGTTTTGCACTTTGCGGAGTGCTCCGACTCGACTGCTCCGTCGGTCGCTGCACTTTTATCGCGAAGCGACTTTCGATTGCAGCCGTCTGGGGCTTGTCCCCGACGGCTGTGGCTTGGGGGTGCTAGGCAGAGTGGTCCGGAGCGCCTCGGTTCACTGGTCTTCCGCCCGCGACGCGGGCGGAAGGCCAGAGAACATTTTGACAGTGGAGCGACCGTCTGTAGTACGCCAGAGCGGTGTCCGTCGGGGACAAGCCTCGAAACGGACAAGAAAGCCATGGACACAAAGTACTGTCCGCCGTTTTTTAAACCGTGGACACAAAGTGCTGTCCGCCGTATACAAGCCCCGAAACGGACGCGAATCGCCCACGAAGTCAGGCTACTAGACATTTATTTTGCGAACGATGCTAAAGCGGTTTTTTACCACGCCATGAATCCAAAGCAAACCAACATCTGACCGCGGCGGAGACAAACGCATCGGAGACAATAATTCAAATCATTCGAAAAGCTTGGACGAAGATGGCGATCTTCGACGGTTGATCGTCCGCGCCCGAGACGGTGACATGGATGCTACGGGACAGCTTCTTCAGCGATACCGGGGCTATCTGAGCGTCATCGCGCGGCGCCGGATGACGCGTCCGTTGGACAGGCGGATGGATGCGTCGGATCTCGTGCAAGATACCATTTTGGAGGCCCACCGCGAGATCGACCGTTTGCTGTCCGAGGATGAATCTCATCTGCGGGCGTGCTTGCGCAGGATTCTGTGCTGCAACATCGCCAATGCAATCCGCGACCATCTGCACGCCGTGCGGCGGAAAGTGGATGCCGAGCGGCCGCTGATCGACGCGGCAGGGATCGCAGATCAAGTGACTTCGCCCAGTATGAAGGCGCATCGGAACGAATGGGCGCTGCGTTTCGTCCAGGCCCTGGGAGCACTCCGCAACGACGAAGCACTGGCCGTACAAATGCGCTACTTTGATGCCGCTTCGGTGGCGGACATCGCCAAGGTTCTAGGGCGTTCCCGGGCCGCGGCCGCATCCTTGCTGAAACGCGGGCTGTCGCGCCTTCGCCAGGAGTTGGAAGCGGAGCAATCCAAATGGACTTGACCGATTCCTTCGACGACCAGCAAGACGAATGCTTGGGAAACGCCTTGGCGGACTTCATGGACTGGTGCGATCAAGCTGGGGACGCGCCCGACGTCGACCGATACTTGATGGCTCGAGCTTCCCAAGGAGACAATTCCGGCTCCGATGACTCGCTGCTGATCAGCAAGCTGCGAGAGTTTGCTGCCGACCTCCAATCCCTGCAGCCCCACGCCGCTACAGCCGTCACCCAGTGGCTCGATGACGAAACACCGAATGTCGTGCAGCAGCAAGAGCCAGCGTTGCCGCGTGACTTCGGCGAATACGAATTGTTAGAGCGCGTCGGCCAAGGAGGGATGGGGCTGGTCTATCGCGCACGGCAGAAACAGCCGTCTCGGATCGTGTGTGTCAAAATGCTGCCCCCCGGCATGATCGCGACGCGACACAGCCAACGTTTCCAAGTCGAGTCGGAGCTGGCGGGGAAACTTCACCATCCAGGAGTCGTGCCGGTCTTCGCCGCCGGCCAACACCAGGGACAGCCGTTCTATGTGATGGAATTCATCGAGGGGATGAATTTGCGGCAGTGGCTTTCCGAAAACAATCCTTCGCCCGAAGCCGCCGCCGAGGCGGTCCGCGAAATCGCGATTGCGGTCGATTATGCGCATCAATGCGGCGTGCTTCATCGCGATCTGAAACCTTCGAATGTGATGGTCGATTCACTTAATCGTTTCCGCATCACCGATTTTGGACTAGCACGCGATCTCGACGCATCGGCAACGGACGGCGGTGTCGCCGGCACGCCGGCATACATGGCACCCGAACAAATCCGTGGCGAGTCGCTCGGTCCCGAGACCGATGTCTATGGACTCGCCGCCTTGTTGTATGAAATGTTGACCCGACAAGCACCCCACAGCGGTCGCACGTCCGCCGATGCCTTCTGGGCAAGTCGCTACGATGCGCCTCGGTCCGCCAAAACGCTTCACCCAGGCCTGCCAACCGATCTGACGACGATCTGCCATCGCTGCTTGAGCGAACGGCCGGAATCCCGATACCGCTCAGCCCATCAACTCGCCGAGGAATTGGCCCGATACCTGCGGTCGGAACCGATCTTGGCGCGTCCCATCAGTCGATTCGAACGCATGCAACGATGGGTTCGACGACATCCTGCCACCAGCAAGCGCGATGGCCATCGGAGCCGCTATCACTCGTCGCCGTTTTTTTGATCGGCACAGTCGCACTTTGGAAAACCAACGCAGCTCTGAGGCAAGCCGCCCGCTCTCTGTACTTAGCGCGAATCTCACAGGTCGCCACGCTACTCGGTTCGGGGCAAGTCGCAGACGCCAGGCAAACATTGCGCACGATCGCCAGCGAATCAACATTCACAGAACGGGGGCCGATCGAGTATCGCATGCTCCGTGGTCGAGCATTCCCGGAAACAGGGCTCGTCCCTATAAACGGTCCTCCAATCACCGATGTGCTGTGGCTGCCTGGGGCCAACGGCGCTCACTTGCTGACGTTGCACGTCGATGGTTCCGTTTCACGGGTCGCTGCAGACTCCGCCGCGGTCGCATTTCGCAGCGACACGATCGATGCGAATTGCCTCGCTGTTTCGGTCGACGGGGAATCCATCCTGGCTGGTGACCGCGAGAAACGACTCGTCTTTCTCGATCCCAAGACGATGCAACCAACTGGTTTTCTTTGCCAATTGCAGGCAATACCGACAAAGATCTGTTGGCCTGATGGTCAACAGATCGTGTGGGTATCTACTCTAGACGGAGCTTTGCTGAGCATCGATCTTCAGACCGGCATCGCTGAGTCGATCCTCGATGCTCAAACGCACGTGACCTGTTTCGATTTGGACTCAGCCGGGAGGACGATCGTTGCCGCCGATCAATCACGGAATGTGTTCGTCGTTGCAGCAGACGATCGCTTTGATCGAATCGATCTGGCCAACGTTGACCGTTGGACCGTCGATGTAGCTTGGAGCAATCAGCGAGAATCGGACAATGGTGCGTTTGCGATTCTGGATGAGCAAGGCGAAGTGACGCTGTAGCGCATCGAGTACGATCGATCGCCGGGGACGCTTCAAGGTGGGCGTTCGCTACCTACCGGGAACGTCGAAACCGCGTTCCTGCAGTGGGCCAAGTCGGACCTGCTGATCGCCAATCGCAGTGGTGGTCTGACCGTCTGGGGCCCCACCGCGCAAATGCCACCAGTCACGCAACCCACCATGCCAATTCATGCTATCGCGATGGACTCCGTTGGTAATCGTCTGGCGATGGTCC
>CALNZI010000007.1:0-131526 GCA_942491275.1 Minisyncoccota bacterium
AGTAAGAGGAGAAAGATCCGGAATTGGCAGAAATTGCTGGGAAACTTCTTTAATTAAGGAACCTAAAATTATATTTAAAGCCTCCTTTTAAAGGGAGGCTTTTTTTATTGAAAAATTTTTAAAATCCATGTATACTCTGTTTGTATTTAAATGCGTCGGTGGATAGAAAATAAACTGCTTTATTTTCTATCCGTCTGATTGTAGTGAAGGTGGGCTGCCACCAAAGCTATGTTCCGAACGTAGTGAGGATTGCAGCTTATCTCGCAAAATATGCGTCGGTGGCAGAGTGGTCAATTGCATTTGACTGTAAATCAAACGACTTCGGTCTACGTAGGGTTCGAATCCTACCCGGCGCACAAACAATCCCGCGAAAGCGGGATTTTTGTATGCCAGAACGAGACAACTGCTTGTCTCGTGTGTAGGATTCGAAGACCTTGAGCCTAGATTTTTAGATTTTAATCTCAAAATCTGCGAAAGGTGTACAGATCCTGTAAGGATCGAAAAAATGTACTCATGATCCTACCCGGCGCACAATTATTAAATAATTTAGATATGACTTCTATTAAATGAAGTCGTTTTTGATATAATTATAAACATGAAGAGGGAATTGATTATATTGGAGTATCTACTGGAGTAGTAATCTTTAATGATAAGGGGGAATTATTTCTTGCTAAACGAAGTAAAAAAACCAAAAATGAACGAGGTTGCTGGGAAACACCAGGAGGGTCTGTTGAATTTGGAGAAACATTAGAGCAAGCGGTAAAAAGAGAAATATTAGAAGAATATGGTTCAGAGATAGAGCTTCTTGAACAGTGGCCAGCAGTAGATCATGTTATTCCTGATGATAATCAACATTGGGTTGCTACAACCTTTGTAGCTAAATTCAAGGAAGAACCTAAAATAATGGAACCTCATAAATGTGATGAAATAGGCTGGTTTAATCTAAATGATTTGCCAACACCCTTATCTATCATTACAAAAATGGATTTAGAATATTTCCATAAAAAAACCAAGAAGTAAGTTTATAATGGGGTCAGCATATTTAAATAAAGTTTAGTTCGGCGCACAAATAAAATTTGCATTTTTTAGGGTAAATGGTAATGTGAAGAAAAGTCTAACTCTAAAACTATAAGATATGATATCTTTAATAAAAGCTAGAACTACAAAGAGAAATCCGTGTGATATTTTTTTAGATATCACTGATGAGATTTGCCTTCGTTTTGGATTTACCCACAGAGAGGTTGTTATTAGGCCTGATGGCTTAGAGGCAATTATTATGGGGGTTGCTCCAGGGAATGATGGTAGAAATAAACTTTGGTATACCATTATTCATCCAAGCATAAAAAATGGAGAAGTTTGTTATTGGGATGGCCCCGAGAATCTTTTAAAAGCAGGTTTCAAAAAGAAAGTTGCTTAAGTAGAAATTAAAGCCCCTCTTTGGGGCTTTTAAAATTTTTCAATAAAATAAAGATGTGCTAAAATGGATCCTATATGTCACAACTTTATAGTAATTCAATTTTTTGGGTAGATATAGATAAGATAAAACCAAATCCGTTTCAACCACGACGGGAATTTGACGAAGCTCGCCTACGAGACTTAGCAGATTCAATTAGGGCCTATGGTGTTCTTCAGCCCTTAGTTGTTTCCCGAGAAGAAGTCCAGAAAGAAGACGGGGGTATTGCTGTTGAATATGAATTAATTGCCGGGGAGCGTCGTCTAAGAGCTTCAAAAATTGCAGCCATTGAACAAGTCCCAGTGATAATTCGTGTGGGAGACGATGGAATAACAAAATTAGAACTAGCTATTATTGAAAATCTACAAAGAGAAGATTTGAACGCTGTTGAGAGAGCCAGAGCTTTTTTCCGTTTAGTGGAAGAATTTAAGTTTACTCATACTCAAATTGCAGCTAAGGTTGGGAAGAGTCGGGAATATGTTTCAAACACTTTAAGGCTATTAGCTTTACCTCAAGAGGTTTTAGATGCTCTATCTGCCGGTAGGATTAGCGAAGGTCACACACGTCCAATTTTGATGTTAACAGACCGCCCGGAGGAGCAGATTGTTTTATTTAAGGAAATAATGTTTAAAAAGATGACAGTTCGCGATGCCGAGAAAATTGCACGTCGAATTGCCTATGATAAAGTCAGGAAAAAGGAATATATCCCAGATCCAGAGATTACTGAGATTGAAGAAAAGTTACAGGAGACTCTTGGAACTCGTGTTCATATTGAGAAGAAAGAAAATGGGGGATATATTACAATTGATTTCTTTACTAATGATGATCTCCGAACAATTCTGGGAATTATTAAAACCGAAGGAGGACGTAATCCAAATGGAATGTTAGAAAAATTTATTAGTGAACAGGAAGAAAAAAATCCAGTAGCTCAGGAGAATACAGAAATTTTAGAGAGTATAGAAAATGAAGGGATTGATTCTGTTGATGATAGAGATAAAGAAGAAATGAAAGAAGCAGAAGAAGATACTGATTTATATAATATTAAAAACTTTTCAGTTTAAAAAATAAAAAAGATCAAGGTATTTCCTCGGGTAGCAAAGCGGACGGAGGTGATTCCTTGGTCTTTTTGACGACGAGATAACTTGTTAGTTCTTACCAAAGGAAAGGAACTTTTTAAGGAGACTATGCTCTTTTAGGTATTTATTTATGTTATGTTTTGCCAATGTGGTTTTAGTGAATTCAAGCCACTTAGAGGTGGGAACAGATTTTTTATTAACTTGGATTTGGACAATATCATTATTTCTTAATTTTGTGTGAAGGGGAGAGTTTTTTCCATTGATTTTAACTCCTTGAGTATGATTACCAATATCAGAATGGATAGCATAGGCGAAGTCTATCGGGCTGGATTCATCTGGTAGGTCTACAACATCACCCTTTGGAGTAAATACAAAAATCCTATCCCTAAATATATCCATTTTGAGATCTTCTATAAATTGATCTGGAGTGTTAGCTTTTCCTTTATTTTCTTCCGGTTCTTTTGCTTTGAGTAGGCTATTTGAATCAAAATATCTTCGGATGTTTTTTTTATGTTTTTCTTTATAGGCAAAGTGGGCTGCAATTCCATAAGCAGCTTCAGCATGCATTTCAGGAGTTCTAATTTGAATTTCTACGGTCCCCCCATTTCCTGTGAAGACTGTTGTATGAAGAGATTGGTAACCATTTGGTTTTTTATTCGCGATGTAATCTTTAACTCTTCCTGGGACAGGCTTCCATTTTCCATGAATGATTCCCAAAACTCGATAGCAATTTTCCACATCATCAACAATAACCCGAAGGGCAACAATATCGTATATTTTATCAATATCCATATTGTATCGTTGTAATTTAGTCCAAAGACTATATTTATGTTTTGATCTTTGACTTATTTCAATTATATGAATTTTTTGATGTATTAATTCTTTACTTAATTCATTTGTAAATTTAGAAAGAGCTTTTTGATTGTCAGAGGATTTTGTTTCAGCTAGTTTCTCAACGGTGTCATATTCTTTTGGATAGGCAAAAGGGAAGGCTGCGTCTTCTAATTTTCCTTTTAATTTACCCATACCTATACGGTTAGCTAGTCGAGCATGGACTTCGATGGTTTCTAAAGCAATCCGTTTTTGTTTTTCAGGTCGAACATATTGTAGTGTTTCAACATTATGAAGTCTATCAGCCAGTTTGATAATTAAAATTCGAATATCTTCAGATACAGCTATAAAAAATTTTCTTAAACTTTCGACGTGTCTTTCATGTCCACGGTATTTTAATTTTCCAAGTTTTGTAACACCATTAACTAGCGTAACAATTTCTTCTCCAAACTCTTTTAACAATTCTTCTTCTGTGGTGGGAGTATCTTCTAATACGTCATGAAGAAATCCCGAGGTAATTGATTTTACGTCCATTCCATAGAGAGCCAGATTTTTTGCAGTTTCAAAAACATGAATGAAGTATGGTTCCCCGGACATTCTTTTTTGTCCTTCGTGGGCTTTCTGTGCAAAGAGATAGGCTTTTTCAATTAAAGCTTTATCTGAGGGACTAATTTTGGGTATTAAATTTAGGATTTCATTTAATCTCGACATAGTCTCTATTATAGCTGACCCTCCTCAGCTTTCAAAGCTTTTGATGGGTAGGGATTTGTTTTATTTAAAAACTTTCTATTTTTTCTTCAATTTTAAATTTTCTCCAGTTTTGTGAGGATTGTGATTTTTACACATTTTATTACTACAGCGCTCAGGAATAGTTTTTGTTCCTTCCATCATAAGAGATTGACAGAAAGGACAGATGTTTCCGGTTGGCTTAGCTTTGATTGCATTTTTACAGTCTGGATAGGTAGAACATGAATAGAATATTCCAAATCTACCACGCCGTTCCATCATTTTTCCTTTTTTACAGAACGGACAATCCACGTTGGTCATTTTTCTTTTGACTTCTTCTTCGTCTTCTTTTATAAACTTACATTTAGGATAACGAGAACAAGAAATAAAAGAACCATATTTCCCTTCACGGGATACTAACTTGCCGTCGTGTATTTTTTTCTTTCTCTCTCCTTCCTCTGCAGGCACTCCACATTTAGGGCAGGGTTCTCCCGTCTCTTTTGGTCCTTCTAGCTCTTTACCTTCCATGGTTCGAGCTCCAGCACAATCTGGATATGAAGAACAGGAATAGAATTTTCCATTTTTTGAAAGTTTGATGATCATGGCTCCCTTACACCTAGGACAGATTATATCTTTTGGAGCATTACCCATATTTGTAATTTTTTCTAATTTATCTTTTTCTTTAACTTCCTTTTGGAAGGGAGTATAAAAATCTTTTAATGTTTTCAAATAGTCTCTTTTCCCTTCAGCAATTTCATCTAATTCATTTTCCATGTCAGCAGTAAAGTCGTCTCCAATATAATGAGCAAAATTATTTTCTAGAAAAGTTGAAACCACATCTCCTGTATCTGTGGGGAAGAGAGTTCTTCCTTCTTTATTTATATACCCTCTATCTTCTATTGTCTTAATGATTGAAGCATATGTTGATGGACGTCCAATTCCTCGAGATTCTAATTCTTTCACTAATCCAGCATCGGTATATCGATTGGGAGGTTGAGTTTCTTTTTCTAAACTATTCAATTCAATTAATTTTATCTCTTTTCCAACTTCAACTTCCGGCAATTCAACATCTTCACCCCTTGCTCCGGAATCAACCTTGAGCCATCCAAGGAAAAGAATTCTAGAACCATTGGCTGTAAAGTTTGGAATACTATCATTCTCTGTGTTAGCAATTATCTTTGTCTTTAATAGCTTTGCATCAACCATTTGAGATGAAACAGTTCGATCCCAAATTAATTGATATAGTCTTTTTTGATCGGAATTAACTCCTTGGGATAGTTCTGATACGTTTGTTGGTCGAACAGCTTCATGGGCTTCTTGGGCATTTTTTGATTTGGTTTTATATGTTTTTGCTTGAACATATTCTTTTCCGTAATTCTTTTCGATTAGTTTTAAGGTTTGAGTTTGAAATTGAGTGCTAAGACTTGTGCTATCTGTACGCATGTAGGTAATATGTCCAGCTTCATAAAGTTTTTGGGCAACTCCCATTGTTCGGGAAGGAGAGAAACCAAGACGAGAACTGGCTGTTTGTTGAAGAGTTGAAGTTGTAAAAGGAGCACGAGGGCTACGTTTTTGCTCACTTGTTTTTAGGTCTTTAATTAGCCATTTTTCTTCTTTTCCTAATTTTAAAATATTTTCAACAACTTTTTCATCACGAGGTTCTTCAACGCAGGTTAAAGTTAATTCATTTTTTTTATCTGTTTTAAATAACCCAGAAATATTCCAGTATTTTTCTGGGATGAATGCTCTTATTTCTCTTTCTCTTTCCATTATTATTCTGAGGGCGGGAGATTGAACTCTTCCAGCTGAAAGTCCATAGCGAACTTTTTTCCAAATAAGTCCCGACAGGTCATATCCAACCAGACGGTCTAAAACTCTTCGAGCTTCCTGAGCTCGACGTAGATTGGTATCAACATCTTGAGGGTCCTTTAGAGCTTCTAGGATTGCTTCCTTTGTAATTTCATAAAATCTAACTCTTTTAATGGGAGCCTTTGTTTTTTTGTTTTTCTTTAGTAGTTCTTCAATGTGCCAAGCAATAGCTTCTCCTTCTCGATCCGGGTCAGTTGCTAGAATTATTTCACTGGCTTTTTCAGATAGGCTTCTTAGCTCCTCAACAACTTTTTCTTTACCTTTTGAGATTTCATAATGGGGAATAAAGCCAGCTTCGATGTCGATGGCTTGTTTATTTGATTTAGGTAAGTCTCTAATGTGTCCAACGGATGCTCTAACGGTATAAATACCATCTAAATATTTTTCAATGGTTTTAGCTTTTGAAGGGGACTCAACAATTAAAAGTTTTGTTTTCATGATTCTATTAGTATCATCTTGAAAACTTTTTTGCAAATATTGTATTTTTATATTTTCCTAATTTTCCCCAATTCTTCTGTAATTAATTCTTTTATTTCCATTATGGAGAGAAGGGCGTTGGCCTGAGCTATGGGCATATTAGAATTACGGATTAATTCATCTCTTTCTTTTGGTTCACGGAGTAATTCAATTATTTTCAATTCTTCTTTTGAGCAACTTAGATATTTTTCTGTTTCAGATTGTTTTGGTTTTTCAATTTCAAAACCTAAAGCTTCCAATAATTCTTCACTATTTGTTACTGGTGTTGCTCCTTGGCGAATGAGACGATTGGTCCCCTTTGAATTTGAAGATAATGCCGAACCTGGGATGGCTAAAACATCTCGATTATAATCAAGTGCCATTCGAGCGGTGATTAAAGTTCCTGATTTTTCTTCGGCTTCAACAATTAGAACAGCTTTTGATATTCCAGCCATCAGTCTGTTTCTTCGTGGAAAAGAATAGAGTGTCGCTTTCATATTAGGTTCAAGTTCTGAAAGCAGACAACCTCCACTATCAACAATTTTCTGAGCCAATGGAATATTTGTTCTGGGATGTAAAACATTGTTATCAAGTCCTGATCCTGGGAATGACATTGTTAGTAATCCAGCGTTCAGTGCTGCTTCATGAGCTACTGCGTCAACTCCTAGAGCTAAACCAGAAACAATGACAATGGGGTAACCTTTTAATCCAGAAATTAATTTTTGACACATATCTTTTCCATAGGAAGTATATCTACGTGAACCAACAACGGCTAAATAAATTAAATCCTTGGGAGGAAGTTTCCCTCTCATGTAGAGAACTTTGGGTGGTTGGGGAATTTCATGTAGAACTTCAGGTATTTGTTCAGGTTTTAATTTTACAATATCTTCCATATTGATTAATCTTTTTTGTCTTCCATAAATAAGCTCTTCTCAAAGGGCACAAAAATTTTTTGGTAAAAATTTTCTCACTGTTCACTCCGTCGAGCTCACAAGCCCCTTTGATAAGACTTATTTATTACAGACAAATTTGTAATTTGTATATTGTATCATTTTTTTATATACTTACTACATGTTAGATATTAAATTTATACGTGAAAATAAAGATTTGGTTAAAGCCGGAGCCATTAAAAAACACAAAGAAATTGATTTGGATGGCTTACTTGATCTTGATAAAAAAAGACTTGAATTAATGTCAAAGGTGGAGAGTTTGAGAAGTGAGCAAAATAAAGCTAGCATAACAATGGGAGGCAAACTAGAACCCAACATGAGAGCTCAGCTTATTTCGGAGATGACTTTAGTAAAAGAAGAATTGAACGAAAAAGAAGAAGAATTAAAAGAAGTAATGACTCAATGGAGGAATTTAATGCTTTTAGTTCCTAACATTCCTGACATGTCTGTTCCCGAAGGAGAAACTGAAGAAGAGAATAAAGAAATAAAAAAATGGGGAGAACAGACTTTTTTTGATTTTGAACCCAAAGACCATATTGAAATTATGAACAATCTAAAGATGGTTGATTTTGAGAGAGGAACTAAAGTTCATGGTTTTAGAGGATATTACTTAACAGGAGATTCTGTTAATCTTTGTTTTGCTATTTGGAATTATGCTTTAGAATTTTTCGGTAAAAAAGATTTTACTCCTGTAATGCCACCGGCTATTGTTAAAAAAAGTAATTTATATGGTACTGGACATCTTCCGGCAGACGTTGAAGATTATTATATGACTCAAGATGATGACGCTCTCATTGCTACTTCTGAGGTTTCTTTAATGGGAATGCATTCCGATGAAATTTTATCTATTGATGAATTGCCCAAAAAATATCTTGGGTTTTCTCCATCCTATCGTCGTGAAGCAGGTTCTCATAGTAAGGATATTAAGGGGTTGATTCGAGTTAATGAATTTTATAAATTTGAACAATTGGTTCTATGTGAAGCTAGTCACGACTTGTCTGTTAAATTACATGAAGAAATTAATCGGAATATGGAAGAATTTATTGAAACATTGGGTATCCCATATAGAACTGTAGCTAACTGTGGAGGAGATCTTGGAAGGGCCCACGTAAAAATATATGATCTTGAACTATGGGTTCCAAAGGAAGGTAAATATCGTGAAATTGGATCAGCTTCATATTTTCATGATTTTCAATCACGACGATGTAATACTAGATATAAAGACAGTGAAGGAAAAATGAGATATGTTCACTCATTAAATGCTACAGCCATTCCGACACCACGAATACTTGTTTCCTTGGTTGAAAATTTTCAACAAGCCGATGGTAGTGTCAAAATTCCAGAAGTTTTGCATAAATATTTTGGTAAGGAAATAATTTCTTAAGACTATGAAAAATTTACCCACACCTCAACGCATAATTGAGATTAAGCGTAAACGCCGTGCGCGTAATTTAAGACGGGTATTTCTGTTTTTGGTATTAATTTTAACTTTGGCCATAGCCTCTGCTTATTTTTCTTCTAACAAAAAACTAACAATCAATGAAGTTAAAGTAGAGGGGACTAGCATAATTGATTCAGTGGAAGTTATTTCTAGGGTTGAGAAAAATTTAGAAGGGAAATATTATCGACTCTATAGTAGAGCTAATAGTTTAATTTATCCAAAAAATAAAATTTACGATGATCTTTTAGAGACCTTCCCAAGAATAAAAGATTTATCCATTGATCGTCAGAACTTCAATACTCTTTCTATAAAAATAAAGGAAAGACTTGGATCCTATTTGTATTGTGGTGACTCCGTTCCAGAAATTCAGTCCGAGGTGGGAGAAAATTGTTATTTTATAAACAATGATGGTTATATTTTTGACAAAGCTCCATATTTTTCAGGGAATGTATATTTTAAATATTATACAAAAATTGAAAATCAGGAAAATCCTTTGAGTCAAAATATGATTGAAGCCGAGCTTTTTCATAAATTGATGAGATTTATAGATGGAATTAGGGATCTGAATTTTAAGCCAGTTTCTTTATTTATGGGTGAAGATGGTATATTTTCTCTTTATTTAGATCACAATGATGGAGATTCTATCCCGGAGATTCTTTTTAAAGATGAGAATGATTTAGAAAATATTCTGAGTAATCTTTCCACAGCCATGAATAAATCTGAATTTGCTAATGAAATAAATTCAAAGTATAGTAGTTTATCGTATATTGATTTAAGGTTTAAGAATAAGGTTTTATATAAGTTCGAGTAATTATGTAGGAATTTTATTTTAGTTTGTAGCCACAAATAGATAAAATAGTCTTTGAGAAATGCCTTACGCAGGCCGACGGGCCGAGTAGAGCAAAAATCCAGTAGGATTTTATGTGTGCATTTCAAGAAGAGCTATTTTATCTATTTAATAATTTATTCGCTATTACTTCTTTTAATATATTATGGAAAATTTTTGGAATAAATTAAATAAACCATTTTTTTGTTTAGCACCCATGGCTGATGTCACTGATGCTGCTTTTCGAGAAATAATTACAAAATATGGAAAGCCCGATGTTTTTTGGACGGAGTTTGTTTCAGCTGATGGTCTAGCTAGCGAAGGAAGGGAAGCTTTGAAAAATGATTTAATTTTTTCAAAAAAAGAAAAACCAATTGTCGCACAACTTTTTTCTAGTCATCCTGAAAAGATGAGAGAAGCTTCAAAATTTTGTGCCGAGCTTGGTTTTGATGCTATTGATATAAATATGGGTTGCCCTGATCGTTCCATTGAAAAGCAAGGTGCCGGAGCAGCAATGATGAAGGATATGGAAAAAGCAGGAGAAGTTATCCAGGCTGCAAAAGATGGAATTAAGGATTCTAAGAAGAAAGTTTCAGTGTCAGTTAAGACAAGAGTTGGTTACAATAAGGTTGAAATAGATCAATGGATTCCTTTTTTACTTAGTCAAGATATTTCGGTATTGACCGTCCATGCCAGAACTCGTAAGCAAATGTCAAAGGTTCCAGCCAATTGGGATTACATTAAACAGATTGTAGAAATTAGAGACGCAATGAAATTAAAAACAAAAATTATAGGTAATGGAGACGTTGAAACATTAGAACAGGGAAGAGTACTGGCTAAACAAACTGGCTGTGATGGAATTATGATAGGCCGAGGGATTTTTGGAAATCCCTGGTTATTTTCAGAAAAAATTCCTACAACAAAAGAAAAATTAAAAGTTCTAGTGGAACATACGAAATTGTTCGAAAAAAAATTAGGGAAAGTAAAAAACTTTGCTGTGATGAAAAAACACTATAAAGCCTATGTTAATAATTTTGATGGAGCTAAAGAACTTCGAATGAAATTAATGGAGACAAATTCAGCCCAGGAAGTTGAAAAAGTAATTTCAGAATTTTAATACTTATCCACACATACTACCTTGCATAACATAGTACTCCTGTGCTATGTTTATTACATGAATGAACAGAAGGATATTAATGTTGAAAATATTAAGGTTCAAATGAGAAAAGGAACCTTAGACTTCTCCGTCATTTTGATTATTTCTCAAGGGAAAGCTTATGCCTCAACCATTATAGAGGGTTTAAAGAAAGCCAATCTTATTGTTGTGGAAGGAACGCTTTATCCGCTTTTGAATAGATTAAAAAGAAATGGAGTTTTAAATTATGAATGGGAAGAGTCAAAGAATGGCCCTCCTCGAAAATATTACTCACTAACTTTAAAGGGAAAGGAAACACTTATTAGTTTAATTAACACATGGGGTGATCTAAATAAATCAATCACAAAACTCATAAAAAATTATGAAAAAAGTAATTAACATAACCATAGGAAAAACAGTATTTTT
This sequence comes from Minisyncoccota bacterium, assembly GCA_942491275.1. GTDB lineage: Bacteria > Patescibacteriota > Minisyncoccia > Phycocordibacterales > UBA9973 > UBA8515. The sequence goes on from CALNZI010000007.1 coordinate 11,190, forward strand.
AATTGAAGAAGATGCTTATCAAAAACTTGATGAGTACCTTAGAGGTATTAGAGATTATTTTAAATCCGACGAAGGGGGAGAAGATGTAGTTAATGATATTGAGTACAGTATTGCTGAGAAATTTATTTCTCGGGGAATGGACTCAACAAAATCTATTGGAGATAAGGAAGTTAAGGAAATTATTGAAGAAATGGGCACAGTGGAAGAACTTTCCGGTGATTCAGAATTAAATTCTTCAGAAAAAAAGAAAGTAAATTCTGAAAATGAAAAACGACTCTATAGAGATACGGAAGACATGATCATTGCTGGAGTTGCTTCTGGTATTGCAAGATATTTTGCCATTGATCCGGTTATTGTAAGAATAATATTTGTTTTCACGATCTTTTTTGGAGGTTTTGGCGTTATTGCCTACTTAGTTTTATGGGCCATTGTTCCACCGGCCGACACGGCTTCAAAAAAAATAAATATGGAAGGAGGTAGGGTTACCATTTCTGAAATAGAGACATTTGTTAAAAAAAAAATAGAAGAAGTACCAAAAAGTAAGTGGAAAAAAATATTTTCCTTTCCTTTCCTCCTTATAAAAAAAATATTTAATGTTGCAAAAATCATAGTCAGTAGGTTTGGAGTAGTACTATTCATTATCATGGGAGCGGGGATCTTATTTACTTCATTAATAAGTCTATTTAGTTTTTCCGCGGCAGTGATTACTTTCATCTCTGGAGGTGCCGCCACTGTTCCTGAATTTACTACTATGGTTAATGTTTTGCCCCATGGATTCTTCGGAATTGCTTCCATGGTGGGGATTTACCTTATTGTGGTTATTCCATTAATAATGCTTGCCTTTCTGGGGATTGCTTTGATAAGAAGAAAAAGAACTTTCAGTGGATTGGGGTATGTCTCATTATTTGTAATCTGGTTTATTTCTGGAGTAATTGTAACTGGAGTTGGACTTTCTCATGTTAATGAAATAAGAGCTGGTATTAATGAAGTGCAAAAACAATATGAAGAGAGTTATAGTCAGAAAGTTTATGATGATCTCACTTTTGATTTAATTAGAGTTAGTGGAAATACTAAAGTTAAAATTGTGAAAGGAGAAAAACATTCAATTCTAATAGAAGGTTCAGAGAAATTATTGGAAATGATTTCTGTAGAGAGTGATGAAGGCGTTCTTGAGATATATCGTAATAACCAGTTTAGTCTTTGTTTCTTTTTCTGTCACGAAATGTATTCTTCGGTCGTGGTGACCATTGTTACTCCAGAATTAAAGGGAGTAAGTTTCTCCGGTAGCGTAAATGGAGAAATGGAAGAATTTCAGACGGATGAATTTATTTCCCGATTTTCTGGAAGCTCTAAATTTACGGTAAGGGTAATTTCAAAAAATCTTGAGATTAAAACTTCTGGTTCAGGGAATATTACTCTTATTGGAGAAACTGATAAACTTTTAGTTGCTACCTCTGGTTCAGCTAGAATAAATGGATATGAATTACTTGCAAAGGAGGTTGAAGTAAAATCCTCCGGTTCATCTAGGGTTGAGCTTTCCGTAGAAGAAAAACTAGATGTAAATTCATCTGGGTCCACTCGTGTTTCCTACATTAAAAATGGAGATGTTGTTGTTACGGAACAAATCTCAGGAAGCGGTACGGTGAAAGAAAAGATAATTGAAGAAGAAATTTCAGAAGAAGAATAGAACTTTGAAAAAAGTTTCACTACGAGGTATACTAATCATATGAAGGATTCCAATATAGCTTTATATCGCAAATACCGCCCAGAACGCTTTGAAGACGTTATAGGGCAAGATCATATAGTTAAGGCTATTTCGGGCAGTCTAGAGGCCGGTAAGGTGGCTCACGCCTATCTTCTTTGTGGTCCTAGGGGAATAGGTAAGACAACCATTGCTCGTATTATTGCTAGTGAAATGGGTTCTTCTGTGAATGATATTTACGAAATGGACGCTGCTTCTAACCGCGGAATAGATGACGTTAGAAATATTAGAGAAAATGTTAGAACGATGCCATTTGATTCAAAATATAAAATTTATATTTTAGATGAAGTTCACATGTTCACTAAGGATGCTTGGAATGCTCTTCTTAAGACAATAGAAGAACCACCTGAACATGTTATCTTTATTTTGGCCACAACTGAACTTGAAAAAATACCAGAGACAATTGTTTCTCGATGTCAGAGTTTTATTTTTAGAAAACCAACTGATGCCATTCTAGCTTCCAATGTTTCTAATATTGCTAAGAAGGAAGGTTATACTTTAGAAAAGGGAGGAGCTGAATTGATTGCTCTTCTTGCCGAAGGAGCCTTTCGTGATTCTTTAGGAATTTTACAGAAAGTTCTTTCCTTTGCGAAGAGTAAAGATATTAAGGTTAGCGACATAGAAGAAATAACTGGAGCTCCAAATACAACCTTAGTAAATAATTTTCTAGACGCTTTAGCTCAGGAAGATATTGAAAAAGGATTTGCTATTATTCAGCAGGTTAGTAAACAGAATATAGATATGTTGGTTTATTTGAAAATGGTTTTAGCTAAATTAAGATTTGCCCTAATGCTTCGTTATGCTCCAGCAACTAAAAAAATAATTGAAGAAATCATTTCAGCAGATGATTTAACCTATATAACAGAGTTAATTTCATCAAAACCAAAGAATATTACTTCAGGAACCCTTACTGTTCTTTTGGAAGCCTATCAATCTCAACGTAATGCAGTTATCAATGAAATCCCCTTGGAACTTTCATTGGTCAAAATTTTAAATGGAGAAGAATAAAATATGGGATGTTGTTATTATTGGTGGAGGAGCCTCTGGAATGATGGCTGCGGCCATTGCTTCTGGACGAGGGAAGTCAGTTATTCTTTTAGAAAAAAACAAAGCCCTTGGAGAAAAATTAAAAATTACTGGTGGGGGACGATGCAATATTACCAATGCGAACTTCGATGTTCGTTCTTTTTTGAAAAATTATGGTTCAGCAGAATCTTTTTTGTTTTCACCTTTTTCTAAATTCAGTGCTCAGGATACTTTTAATTATTTTGAATCTCTTGGACTTCCCTTGGTTGTTCAAGCACGAAAGAGAGCTTTTCCTGCAACAGAAAAAGCGATGGATGTTTTTAAGGTTTTAAAGAAAGAATTGGAGAAAAACAATGTGGCTATTCAATTAAATTGTGAAGTTAAAAATGTGGTGTCAAAAAATACGGCCATAAGTAATATAGAGACAAAAAGGGAACTTTCTATGGAAAATCCTTTGTTTTAGCCACTGGAGGAACTTCTCATCCAGAAACGGGTTCAACTGGCGATGGTTTTAAATTCTTGAAAGAAATGGGTCATGAAGTTAAGGATCCAACTCCTTCCGTTGTTCCTCTGGAAACCTCTGATAAATGGGGGCACGAACTATCTGGATTATCTCTGTCTTTTATGAAGATCACTTTCTTTTTAGAAGGTAAAAAGCAATTTTCAAAAACAGGGAAGGTTCTATTTACCCACTTCGGTCTTTCCGGACCTCTTATTTTAAATAGTGCCAGCAAGGTAAGTTCTTTACTTCAGGCCGGGAAAGTAATGGCTACCATTGATGCCTATCCAGATACAGACCTAGGTTCTTTGGAAGATAAGATCATTAAGGTTTTTGATAATAATAAAAATAAAACTTTTAAAAATATTATAAAAGAAATAACTCCCGAAGGAGTAAGTAAGGGAGTTGAATTATTGTTTGATTTTATTGATCCAGATACTAAGGTTCATAGTGTCACAAAAGAACAACGTAAAAAGATAGTACACCTATTGAAAGCACTTCCTCTTAATATAGTAAACCTAATGGGCTACGACAGAGCCGTCGTGGTTGATGGAGGAGTTTCCCTTGAAGAGATAGATACAAAAACAATGAAATCAAGGCTCTATAATAATTTATATATTACTGGAGATTTACTAAATATAAATAGACCATCCGGTGGTTACGGACTGCAAATCTGCTGGACAACGGGATACGTTGTTGGGAATTCTGTTTAATTTTAATGAGGAGTTTCTTTTTTGTAAATTGAAACTAAACTAAAGAGTAGGCTTATCACTAAAGGCCCAATAAATATTCCCACTGGTCCCATAAGTGAAAGTCCTCCTATAATTGAAAGTAGAATAAACAGAGAAGAAATTTCTGTGTCTTTTGAAATGATGTAGGGAGATAAAAGATTATCAACTAAGCCAACGGCTAAGAGAGACCAGAGTAACATTCCTAGTGCTTGTAATTCCATTCCACTAAAGAATAAGAACAATATTGCAGGAACTGAAACAAGTGAAGTTCCAATACTTGGGACAAAGGAAGACATTCCAGCTACTACACCCCAGATTGCGGCATTTGGTACTCCAAAAATAGTTAATCCTACAGCCATCATAAATCCTTGGACGATAGCAATTAAGAATGATCCTTTGAATATTCTATTGATGGCACTTCTCATGGTTACTAGGATTTCATGGGTGTTTTTTTCTGACAGGGGGAATAGAGTGAACAGACCTTTTTTCCACTTAGCTCCATCTCTCAATAGATAGAAAAGAGTTAGAAGCATTAAAAGGAACATAGCTAGAGTTCTAAAGGTGGCACTGAAGAAATTAGCAATATTATTTGATAGGAAGGAAGTCATTTGAGTTATTTTTTCATAGATGTCAAAAGTAAAACCATTTGGCATTACTTTGTTTATGGAAGCATCAATTGATTCAAGGAAAGAACCAGGGGATCCTGAAGTTGTAATATACTGATAGGCATCTTGAACTTGGTTTAAGACAACTTTTCCAACAAAGAAGAAAGGGATACAGAGGACTATAAAGAACAATAGAACAGTAATAAAAGAAGCTAGCCAGGATATATTTTTAGTTATATGTTTTTTAATCCATTGATAAACCGGAGTTAAAACAACAGCAAAAGCTACAGCTAGAATCACCATTGTTAAAAATGGCCAAAAAATTGCTACCGTTATGGTGGCCACAATAGCTAATAATACGTATAAAAAATGTTTTTCACTTTGAATTGTTTGCATAGAGATATTATACCCTGTAGTGAAACTTTTTAAAAGTTCTACTATGGGGTATTAATAATAAAATTGCTGGGGGGTTAGGAGGAATGTTAAATAATAGGAATTAATAAATCAGTATATTTATCTACCATAAATTTTAAATCTTCTGTATATTTATCAGGATTAGCTTTGATTTCTTTTTTTAGTTTTTCAATGGAGAATGTTTCAATTCCAGAACTTTCACCATCTGCAAACCTAATAGCTCCGTCGTAATATCCTAAATATATATCTGTTATGTGTGGTTGAGTGAAAATATTTCCTTCTTTGGTTACCCTTGTGGAATTAAAAGTGTCGATATGGTCTATTTTTTTGAAAACCCCAACTATTTTTAAATCAATTGAATTGATAGCTTGTTCAAAATCTTCATTGGAGAGAACAGTAGCTGGGAATCCTAATTCCTCGGCACATTCTTTGACGACAGTTAATTCAAAAGTATTACCCGCAGTTACATGCCCACCTACGGTCTTGTCGTATCGATTTGGATTTTGGGTTTTTGTGTCACTTCTTTTTTGAAGATAAATTTTACCCTGGGAATTCATTAGTAAAACGCGGATAGTTTTTATCTTTCTGGATATGTTTCCTTTTTCGTTGAATTCTTTTTCTGCTTCCTTATAAAATTCCTTTCTATCTTGATTAGAGATAAAGGTGCCATCTAATTTATATGTTTCTAGTTGTTCATTCATAATAATTATTATACCAAAAAATACCTTGAGAAGGGTAGAGATAGGGTTTTGTTAATTTGGTGAGGTTGTGGGGTAGTTGATAAAAGAGTTTTTAATTTTTTAAAAACTCTTTTATCATAAAAATAAAAACTTCTGGATATGAAGAGTTTTGATTCCAACTGGGGATAACTTTAATTCTTAAATTGAACCAATAAGTATTAATAATCAAGAAAAAAGTAGTAATTATATAAGCTATAGTTTAAAACATTATTATAACACATTGGAGGTTTTAACCGTGTATACTTGCAAAGTATTGCAAGTATACACGGTTAAAACTTTGATGTCAAGTTCTATTGCTTTTATATAAAAAATTAGTTATGATGAATATAGTCTCATCTACCATGCTGTAGAAGGAGCATACGAAACCGTCCGTAAGGGCGGTTTTTGCCTTTTTAAAATGGAGGTTTTCTATCTTTAGAATGATATGACTTTCTTTCTTCAATAAATGATCTTGCCCTGTGATCAGCAACAGGATAAGCTGTTTTTAGTAAAAAGTAGCCTTCTCTTTTAGACAAAATAACAGCATAACTTTCTTCTCCTTTTTCATACCAAATAACAATATTCTTTTCACCTTTTCTTGTGTTTTCCCACCAAGAAATATCCATACAAGTACTTGAATTCTCTATAACCCAGCTTATCCAAGATAAACGTTCACATCTTCTAAAATCTGGAGTTCTTTCCTCTTCTTTTTCACCTTCGGATGTTAAGTGCCAAAATGCAGAATGTTTATTTTTATATTCAGGGACCCTTTTAACCCCAACTCTGTTTTTTTGAAAATAATTTTGTCTTTTTATTAAAGTATCTTTAAAAATGTTATACAAATTTTCTTGGTGTTCTTCCCAGTCTCCACCTGGAAATATAAAAAGCTCTGGAGGTGAATTTTTTATTTGCGGGGACTCCATATAAGAATATTAAATTTCTCCTCGGTAACTTCTGAAGTTTTAATAATTTGGTTACCTGGGACATTTTTTTCGATTAATTCTATTACTTTTGCTTTACCCTCATTTTCTTCAAGACCACGATGTTTATAAGACAATGCTCCTATTAAAATGTCAGTGAGTTGAATTAATTCAACTTCATGAGATCTAATTTGTTGAGCTTTTTGTACGGCGATCATATCTTCAGTGTCAGTAATGTTAAGAAGACGCTGTAGATTTAGTACCCTTGAATTACTCTTTGTGTCTTTAATATCTAAATAAAGATTATACTCAAAATCTTTTCCTATAATTTTATTTAAAAGTACATAAAACATTTTGTAATACCACGTATCGTGATCTTGACCAAGAGCAGCATGGTTGAGGATTTCTTTATTAGGGACAACAACTCCCCTAAAATGTAAATCGGAATTATCAAAGAAATATTTTATAAGATCACAATAATAGTTCACTTTAGATATAGAAATTTTTGTCCATTTAGCTTCGAATATTTCAGTTTCAGACTTACTTGCTAAATTGTGTTTTATTTTTAAATCTCGTAATTGCTGAAATATCTCACTTACTTTATCTCTATTGACCCAAATTGCACCCAAAACAAAGACTTTATTACCATCATTTAAGAGATGACAACTTTCATCACAGTAGATATTGTATGTAGTCTTCATTAATTTATTATACCAAAATAATCTTAAAAATGCTGATGGAGTAGACTAGGACCGCGAGTACGCTTATCGAATCTTACAGATTCTGTACACCTTTCGTATCGTACTCACTTCGTTCCGTGCGATATACTCAAGGTCTTCGATTCCTAGACGCACGTTAACACGTGCTTCTCCCAGCAAAAAAAACCGTTGCACTTATTTTTTGCTGGGAGACTAGGAATCGAACCTAGATTAAAGGCTTCAAAGGCCTCTGTCCTACCGTTAGACGATCTCCCAATAGATCTCCTAATAAACATGAATAATATAACACATTTTTATATTTTAGTATATTAGGAATATCTTACTTTTTTGCTTTTTTTACAATAAGTGGTAATGTGAAGAAAAAAGAATAATCATTAAAAATTCAGTTATGTGGTGGCAAAGACACTTGGTAATCATTGGAATGCAAATTATTGCATTCGTACCCTATATAGTAGGGAGTCGTAGATTCTATCAAAATAAAGATAAATTTATGACATGGATCTCTTTGGGAATCCTTTTGGATATTTTGATGGCAATTTCACCTTTTATTTTTGAATTGCCTCGAATGGAAAGTAATCAGAGTGCACCATGGAATAGTGCTTTATTCATTATTCATATTGGAACTGCCAGTATTGGTATGTTTGGATTTCTGATTATGTTTTTATATCTTTGGATCAACGGGACAGACTACCCTTATAAGAAATTGAGAATATTTCAATATCTATTTCTTTTAAGATTATGGATTTTTGGAGTGAGTATAGCTCTTTTAAATTTTATAATTAAGGTTGCTTTCAATATACGAATTTATGATTACATATGAGAAAGTAAAAATATTTGAAGGAAGGTATATTAATTTATCCCTTCCTTTTTTATTGCAAAAATTTTTTTAAACATATATTATTGATGTGTATGTTTGAATTATTAATTCTTATTCTTTCAGGACTCGGAGCTGGATTTGTGACTGGCTTAATTGCCATGAGTGCCACAAATATCGTAATGCCATTATTAGTTATCTTTTTAGGATACAATCCCTACATGGCCGTTGGATTATCTCTAGGAATCGACGTTTTTGCTTCTTCCTCAGCGGGAGTTGTTTTTGGTAGAAAAGGAAAAGTTGAATGGAAACCAGCTCTGTTGATAGCAGGAGCTTCTTTGTTTGGGATTATAGTGGGAAGTTATTGGAGTTTCTTGGTTTTGCCAGAATATTTAACTTTCCTTGTTGGTATTGGAATCAGTATCGTTGGTTTTGATTTTGTTAGAAAGGGTGCTCTTAAATTAGAGCGACCGAAAGGAACAAAATTACTTGGTGATTATAAAAAATTATCCATTGTGTTGGGAAGCTTGGCCATTGGACTTATTTCTGGTTTATTTGGTGGAGGAGGAGGTTTGATGATTGTTATTCTATTAATTTCAATATTCCATTTCAATATTCATCGAGCAATTGGAACTTCAATTGTTACTATGATTTTTATTGCTTTTTTGGGTTCAATGTTTCATTATATCAACATGGATTTTTCTTTGTTAGATTTAGCTCTTGCGGGAAGTTTCGCTGCAGTTAGTGCATACATTACGGCTAGATATACGACTAAATTAAATCATTTTTTCTTGAAGAAATTATCGGGGTTAGTTATCTTTTCATTGGGAATTATTATGCTTATGAAAAGTTTATTTAGTTTACTCTCTTAAATATTTGATACAATAAAATTATATGGAAAATAAAGAAATAGATTTATTAAAAAAAGTTGAAGAGGTGACAGCTAAGTTAAATCAAGAGTTTAGTGAAAGAGGACAGTCTGTTTTTTCTCGTTATCCTTTAACTTTTGCCTTACTTGTTGTTTTTGGAGTTACCATGGTTAGTCAGGGAGTAAAAGATTTATTAGTCAGTGTTTCATTCTTAAAAAATCAACCTTGGGTAATGTTATTTGCAGGAATTCTTATTTTGTTAATAACAGGGACTCTTTATAAACGTTTAAATAAATAGTTCATATTTCCTTGCTTTTTAAGGTTAAAAAGCATAGACTTTCAATATAATCATAACAACTAATCCAGCAATGGAAAGTTAATTAAAAATAAATATATGGGAAATTTTCAAGGAGGAGGTAATAGAGGTGGGGGAGGTTTTAGAGGTGGAAACGGAGGAGGCCGTCCAAGTTTTGGAGGGAGTAGAGGAGGAGACAGAGGCCCTGCAATAATGCATAAAGCAATTTGTGATGAATGTAAGAACAGCTGTGAAGTTCCATTTCGTCCTTCAAGTGACAAGCCAATATACTGCAACGATTGTTTTAGTAGTAAAAGAGAGGGGGGAGACAGGGCTCCACGTCGAGATTTTGGGGATCGAGGGCCAAAGAGAGACTTTGGAAATAGATCAGATTCACGACCTTCTTTTAACAAATCAGCTCCCGTTGATGAAGATACAAAGAAGCAACTAGCTGAAATTAGGACTAAATTAGATCGTCTTATGAGTGCTGTGGAAAAGCTTTCTTCAGGGGGAAATAAAGCAAAACCAACAGTAAAAACTAACCCTGTGGATGTTTCAAAGCCAAAAGCTAAGAAAGAAACTCCAGGATTGAAGGCTGTTTTGAAGAAGGTGGTAGCCAAAAAGGCCCCTGCAAAGGAAAAGGTAGTTAAAAAAGAAGCTAAAAGGGTGGTTAAGAAGGTAGCTAAGAAGAAAGTAGTTAAGAAGAAAAAATAGTAAAAATAAACATAAAAACCTCCGAAATGGAGGTTTTTATGTTTATTTTATCTCAATTTAAGTCAATAAAATCAACGTTTTTTGTATTTTAGGGTTGCTATTAATAGGTATACATGTTAGTTTTAATACAGGTCGTTTTTGTTAACCTAATTTAAATTTTACATTATATGGAAGAAACAACAAACACTCCAGTAGAAGGAACAGAAGTTACTGAAGAAGCTACTCCTGTTACTGAAGAAGCTACACCTGCTGCTGAATAGGCTAGTTATATAGTCTTTTAAATTACTTAAAATTGACTTAACAAAAAACCCTCCCTGACTTACGTTGGGGAGGGTTTTTTGCAGCTATTTATTTATTCTTCAGTATTTGGTTTTTCTAAGGAGATTGTTTCAATGTCTATAGCTTCTCCGGTGATTCTCATTATGTCTTTATCAATTTTCCTAAATTCATGGTTTGACTTTGTAAAATGATTTACGGCGGTGGATAGAGTATTTCCTAGTTTTTGATGAACTTCTTCATAGGATTTTAAATGACTTCCTAATTCCCCAACTCTTTTAATAATATCTTTAGCAGAGTCTTCTATTTGCATTGCTTTTAATCCTTGCAGAACTGTTTGTAAATATGCCAAGAAAGAAGTGGGAGACACAATTATTACTTTGTATTTACTGGCAGCTCTTTGAATTAAGTTTTCAGTATCCTCAGTGATAGCTCCAATTTTGTTTATTAAAAGATCATAGTAGATGGCTTCATGGGGAATAAACATGAAAGCAAAGTCCATGGTATTATCTTCTGGTTTTATGTATTTAGAAGTTTCGGTAATTCTATTTTTTAAATCATTAACAAAAAGTTTTTCTAAGCGTTCTTTTTCTGCAGGGTCACTGGTTTCAGAAATACGATTATAGTTTTCCAATGAAAATTTTGAATCAATGGGAATTACTTTATCCTTAACAAAAACTGCAGCATCAACAATTGTTCCATCGGGAAATGAATATTGCATTTCATAGGAACCAGGTGGCATTGTATTTTTCAATAAAGTTTCAAGATAGTACTCACCTAGCACACCTCTTTGTTTTGGATTTTTTAAAATATCCTGTAGATTTTTCAATTGGTCAGCGAAGGAAACAACTTGTTTGTTTGTTTCATCAAGACGAGTAATTTTTTCGGTAATGTCAGCAATGATTCGGGAAGTTTCAGTTGATTGATGACGCATTGATTGAGTCATTTCTTTTTGTGATTCATTTAACTTGCTATCAATGGTTTTAGTTAATTCACTTATTTGGGATGATAATAATTGAGCAGCAGGGTCTTCTCTCTGCTTAGATTCCTTTTTGGGGACAAAAAACAGACCAATAACAAGGATAATAAGTAGACTAAGAAATATGATTATTAGTGTTTCCATATGACTAGTATATCATATACCTATTTGTTATAATAATTAGAATAAATACTATTTTATTCGTCGATTTTAATTTATAAAATGTAACTAATTTTAATTATGGGAACAAAAAATGTTGTTTTAATGAAGATGGCTAGAGAGTCTCTTAAGGGTAAATGGAGTGTAGCAGTCAGCGTGGCTCTAGTATTTTTGGGAGTCTCTTTTCTTACCTCATTTATTGATATGATCTCTCCACTTGATATTGGAGGAATAGTTTCTTTGTTTATTACTGGACCATTTATTCTTGGATTAACTATTTTTTCTTTAGCAATTTCACGAAATCAAGAATTTAAGTTCGAACAAATTTTTCAAGGATTTAATCATTTTTGGAAATCCGTAGGAGCCTACTTGCTTATGGTTCTATATATTCTTCTGTGGACAATCCTTTTGATTATTCCTGGAATTATCGCTGGGATTTCATATTCAATGACTTTCTATATCATCGCTGATGATAAATCAATTAAAATAGGAGAAGCCTTGAGGAAAAGTAAAGCTATGATGAATGGATATAAATGGAAGTTTTTCCGTTTACAGCTTCGATTTATAGGATGGGCATTACTTTGTATTCTAACTCTAGGAGTTGGTTTTTTGTGGTTAATTCCATATATTCAAGTTAGTATCTCTAAGTTCTACGATGATATAAAATATAAAAAGATTCTTGAAGAGGTACCTGCAGAACCAGAAAAAGTATAAACAAATAAAAAACACTTGAAATTAATCTCAAGTGTTTTTTATTTGTTTATTTGCCTAGGTGGTGCTCAAGGGTGTATATCCAATCTTCGTCGGCTTGTTCACTCTCTAATTTTTGTTTTAAAAGCCATTCAAGATATCCTCGGTCCGTTCGAGCAATATCTTCAATTTTTTTACCAATGTGTTTACCAAATGGCATGGTGATTAGAAGGGAAGGATGAGAAGAAATTTCCATCATTTTTTTTAAAGATTCTTCTTCATTAAGATTTTCATTTTCCATTATTTTTTTCTGTAATCTTTCAAATAGTTTCTCTAAAACTAGAACATCCCCAAGGGCATCGTGGGCAGTTGCTTCAACTTCCAATTCAAGTAGATATCTTAGATATTGTAAATTGTATCTTTCTATTTTTCCTTCGGGGTCAAGATATCTCGCTAGACGCAAAGTACAGATAAACTTTTTAGGGAGGATGTCTTCTTTTTTAATTATCATTAAATCAAACTGTGCATTGTGGGCTACCACAACAGAATTTTCATCCTCGAAGAATTCTTTTATTTTTTTATAATCAGGGCTTTCTTGGAAGGGAGCTTTATCAGCGACCATTTTATTTGTAATATGATGAACAGCTGATGCCTCGGGAGGAATCTTAGTTGAAGGTTTGTATAGGCCCTCAAAACTTCTATCTCCTATTTTATAGGCAATCTGACATAGAAAATCATTTTCTGTGTTGCCCGTTGTTTCTGTGTCAAAAAAGATTATATTTTTCATATATCGATATTCTAACATATTTTTAGGTTAATCCTATCAGAATCTACCTCAATTCTTATGGGATTATGTCGTTTTTGCTATTTATTGCTATAATAAAAACATGAAGAATGAAGCTAGAGTTTGTCAAAACTGTAAGCAGAATTTCACTATCGAGTCTGATGATTTTTCTTTCTATGAAAAAATTAAAGTTCCACCACCTACCTTTTGCCCGAAGTGTAGGTATAAAAGAAGGATTGCTTGGCGGAATGTTCGATTTTTAACTAAGGCAAAAGATGCAATAACGGGTAAGGAAATATTTTCCGGGATGCCTCCAGAGTCAGGTCTTCCCATATATGATTTAGCTTATTGGAATAGTGATAAATGGGATGCATTAGATTATGGACGAGACTATGATTTCTTGAGGCCCTTTTTTGAACAATTTAAAGATTTGTTATATAAAGTACCATTTGGAGCTGTGGCAAAACAAAGGAATATAAATTCAGATTATTCTAATCAATGCGATGATATGAAAAATACTTATCTTTGTTTTAATGCTGGAGATTGTGAAGATAGTGCTTATTCTTGCAACGTTAAAGATTTAAAAAACTGTTTTGATTTAACTTCTTGTTATAATAATGAATTTTGTTATGAGGACGTTAGAGTAGAAAAAAGTTATAACGTGGTTGGGTCAATTATGTCTGAAAGTTGTGTGGATGTTTATTTTTCAAAAAATTTAGTAGGTTGTTCTAATTGTTTTGGTTGTGTAAATTTAAGAAACTCATCATATAAAATTTTTAATGAACAATATACCAAAGAAGAATATGAAGAAAAGATTAAATCTTTTAAATTAGATACATGGGAGGGTTTTTCTTCTGCTAGAGAAAAATCAGAAAAATTTTGGGAACTTTTTCCAATTAAATATATGCTGGGTTTTAGAAATCATAATGTTTTGGGTGAAGACATAAAAGATTCAAAGAATGTTATTAATTGTTACATTGTCCATAAAGGTGAGAATTTAAAATACTCTCAAGATTTATTTTTTGGAGGAGCTAGTGATTCCTATGATTATACCTGTTGGGGAATGAGTGCCTCTCAACTGTATGAATGTATGGTTGTTGGGGAAAATGTAGATAGAATTAAATTTTGTTACGATTGCTGGCCAGTCTGTCAAGAATTAGAATATTGTATAAATTTAAGACGTTCTAAGAATTGTTTTGGTTGTGTTGGTCTTAAAGATAAACAATATTGTATTTTTAATAAGCAATATAAGAAAGAAGAATATTTTGAATTAAGGGATAAAATAGTTAAACATATGGATGAAATGCCCTATGTCGATAAAAAAGGCAATGTTTATAAATATGGAGAATTTTTTCCTATAGAATTTTCTCCATTTGCTTACAACGAAACTCTATTAAACGATCAATTTCCTTCAAATAAAAAAGAAGTTGAAGAGCAAGGTTTTGCTTGGAGAGATCAGAAAATTAAAAAATATGAAATAACTATTTCCGCTAAGGATTTACCCTCATCTATAAAAGATGTTGACGAAGGAATAATAAAAGAATTTATCGGATGTTTGGATTGTGGTAAAGCCTATAGAATTATTATTGATGAATTAAACTTTCTAAAGAATCAGAATTTACCACTACCTCGACAATGTTCCGACTGTAGATTTTATCGTCGACAAAAATTTATGGTACCTCCAGTCCTCAGGGATTCACAATGTATGTGCAGCGGGGAGCATTCATTGGATTCAAAATATAAAAACACTCAAGAACATTTCCATGGAAGTAAAAGATGTGAAAACAAATTCAAGACAGCCTATGTCCTTGATAAAGAAATAATATACTGTGAAGATTGCTATAAAAAAGAGGTCTATTGAATTTACTAAAGCTTAAGCTTAGGCAGATTTTTTTTGCTTTCTTATTTTTTAGATAATGACTATACTAATATTGTATGCTCGAATTTTTTGGTTATACATCTGGAATATTAATGATGCTTTCGGCAATTCCTTATGTGAGGAGTATTTTGAAAGGAGAAACAAAACCACACCGAATGACTTGGTTGATTTGGTCTGTTTTGACGATTATTGCTTTCTTTAGCCAGTGGGCTGAAGGAGGAACTTGGTCTCTTTTACTTACAGTGGGTGATACTCTGGCTATATTAGTAGTATTCTTTTTTTCTATTAAATTTGGAGTTCATGGTTTAAGAAAAATTGATCTTCTTTCTTTATTGGGAGCAGGGGCCAGCCTTCTTCTTTGGTATATTACAAAACAACCCGCAGTAGCTCTATTTTTAATTATTCTGGTTGATTTAATTGGTGCCAATTTAACAATAGTTAAATCTTGGAAAAATCCTGAAACTGAAAATTGGGTGGGATGGGCTATTTGTGGTATTGGAGGATTTTTTGGTGTTTTGGCTGTGGGTGAATTAAATTTTGTTTTACTTTCTTTCCCTATTTATATTTTTCTTATAAATTCAATTATGGCTTTAATTGTTTTAATTAGGAAAAGAAGTTTAAGATTAAAAAAGGTGCAGAAGGAGGTTTTTTAGTTTTTACATACATACTTTAATTTGCTACAATGGGTCTATGTTATTACATGAACAAATAAAAAATAGTATAAAAGATGCGATGAAAACAGGGGATAAGGTTCGACTGGAAGTAATGAGGGGCCTTGTTACAGCTTTTACTAACGAACTAGTCGCTACAGGTAGAGTTCCTCAAGAACTTTTGACCGACGAGCAAACTCTGGCTGTTATAAATAAAGGGGCGAAACAAAGGAAGGATTCCATTGATCAATTTACTAAAGGCGGCAGAATGGATTTAGTAGAAGTTGAAAAAGAACAACTTGTTATTTTAGAAGAATTTTTACCTAAACTTATGGAAAGATCTGAAGTTGAAAAGATTGTGAAAGAAAAATATTCTGAGTTTGAAGAAAAAGATCCATCTAAAAAAGGAATGTTTATGGCATCTCTAATGAAAGACCTAAAGGGTAAAGCTGATGGTAGTGTCGTTAAGGAAATTGTTGATCAAGTATTTATCTAAATTATATGCGAATTATTTTACATTGGGTTTTAATTTCTGTTGCAGTTTGGTTAACCTCAAAATTGGTTATGGATATTTTTCTAGATCCTATTTGGGTGGCTGCTGTGGTTGGAGCATGTATAAAATTGTTTAACATGTTCGTCCGACCAATAATAAAAATACTAACTCTTCCTTTAAATCTGTTAACCCTGGGCTTGTTTTCTCTTATTGTTAACGGAGCGCTTTTCTGGTATTTAGGAACTCTCATTGATGGATTTAGCGTAGGAACCTTTCAAGCCGCATTTATTGGAGCTTTAATGGTTTCAATTTTTAATTGGTTGTTAACGAAAGTATTCCATTTTGATTAGCCATTTATGATGACCATTGGCCACATTAAGGATTTTGCTCTTTTACACGCAGATATTGCTTACCTTTTGATAGTACTAGGAGTAATAATAGAAGGAGAGATTGTTGTTATTTTGGCGGGGATCTTTGCTCATCTTGGGTCAATAAATATTTATGCAGCCTTTGGGGCAACTCTTCTAGGAGGAGGGATTAAGTCAGTTATTGGATACAGTTTAGGAAGTTATTTGCATAGTAAAAATGGAGATTCAAAAATAATATTAAAAGTTGGGAATAGAGTTAGTCGTTTTTTCCCTAATTTTGATAAGCGTCCATTTTGGTCAATTTTTCTGTCGAGATTTTTAGTACTGGGGATTTATTGGTTTGTTTTAATTTTTGCTGGTTATAAAAAAACGAAATTAAATGTTTTTCTGAGATCAGAAATTTCTTCACTTATTACTTGGGCAGCGGTTATGCTTTCTCTCGGATACTTCTTTAGTTACACTGCAATTTCTGTCAGCCGGAATATTAGTAATTTTGTTGGTTTAATTATAGTATTCTTTATAGGATTTTTTATTCTTGAAAAAATTATTGCTTTCTTTATTAGATTATTTAAAGATAAATAAAATATGTCAATTTTTAATAAAAAGAAAATATTAGTTACCCATAACGGAGCATTCCATACAGATGATCTTTTTGCTAGCGCTGCTTTGTTTATTTTAAATAAAGGTAATGTTAAAATTATCCGGACACGAGATTTTAAAATAATTGCCAAAGGTGATTATGTTTATGATGTTAGTGGAGAGTATGATGGTAAACGTTATTTTGATCACCACCAAAAGGGCGGAGCAGGAGCTCGTCCCAATGGAATACCTTATTCCTCCTTTGGTCTTATTTGGAAGGCTTTTGGAGAAGAAATTTGTGGAGATAAAGAAATTGCCGATAGAATTGATCAAAAAATTGTTCAACCTATTGATGCTGTGGACAATGGAGTAGATGTGACTATCACTAAGTTTGAGGGTGTTGAACAGTATAATGTTAATCAAATCTTTATGGCCAATTATCCAACATGGAAAGAAAACCCTTCCATTGTAGATAAGGTTTTTAAAAAAGAAGTAAAAAAAATTATTCCATTACTTGAAAGAGAAATAAAAGTAGCCAAGGATGACTTAGAAGGGAATATAATTATTTTAAAAGCCTATGAAGAATCTTCTAATAAAAAGATCATAGTAATAGAAAAACCTCTTCCTCGATATTTAATTCAAGATGCCCTTCCTCAATTTCCTGAACCAGTTTACTTTCTTTATCCAAGTGGACACAGTGACTCTTGGAAGGTTGAAGCAGTTCGTAAGGATGTAACAACTCATGAAAGTCGTAAATTGTTCCCAGAATCTTGGAGAGGCTTAATGAATAATGATCCTGAACTAGTTAAAGCCACAGGTATTAAAGATATTCAATTTTGTCATGCAAGTGGATTTTTCTTGCACACCAAAACTAAGGAAGGGGCTCTCAAGCTTGCTGAAAAGGCTTTATTAGCGTAAGTTGTAAGTAAGAAGAGCGAAAATTTTTAAAATAGCTCTTCTCGAAATGCACACATAATTTTCTGCTGAAAATTTGCTCTTCTCGGCCCTTCGGCCTGCGAAAGGCATTTCTTAAAGACTATTTTAAAATTTCCTTATGTTTATAGATGAAATAAAATTTTATGCTGAAGCTGGCCGTGGTGGAGACGGGGTTGTTCGTTGGCGCCGAGAAAAGTTCATAGAAAAAGGAGGTCCCAGTGGAGGAAATGGCGGAAAGGGAGGGGATGTTTATGCTGTGGCTGTTCAAGATATTAATTTACTTTCAAAATATAAACATAAAAAAATATTTAAAGCCGAAAGAGGAGAAGATGGAATTGGAGGAAGTAAGCATGGGAAAAATGGAGAAGATTTAATTATTCAGCTTCCCGTCGGTTCTGTTATTACAAATATTGAAAGTGGTGGTTCAGTTTCTTTAGAAGAACCAGGACAAAAAGAACTTTTACTTAAAGGAGGACGGGGAGGTTTCGGAAATGAAAGATTTAAGAGTTCAATCAATACTACTCCAGAAAAGGCCACTAAGGGAAAATTTTCAGAAAAGGGTAATTTCAAAATAGAATTAGAACTTTTTGCTGATATTGGATTAATAGGAATGCCTAATGCTGGGAAGTCTTCACTTTTGAATGCAGTTACAAATGCTCAGGCTAAAATAGGAAGTTATCAATTTACAACTCTCGATCCTAATTTGGGAGATTTCTTTGGTTTTATTATTGCCGATATTCCAGGACTCATAGAGGGTGCTTCCGAAGGGAAGGGCCTGGGAATAAAATTTCTTCGTCATATAAAAAGAACAAAAATGCTAGTCCATCTAGTTTCATTAGAAAATGAAAAACCAATGGTGACCTATAAACAAATTAGAAAAGAATTAGAAAATTATAGTGATGCATTAAAAGAGAAAGATGAGATAATTATTTTAACAAAAACTGACCTCATCCATGATTCTAAGAAAATTGAAAAAATTAAAAAAGAATTTGAAAAGCTTAAGAAACCAGTCTTTACTCTATCTCTTTATGAGGATGATTCAATTAAAAAAGTTATAGATGAACTTGTAAAATTATTGAGAAAATAATATAGTATTGGAGTTGGTTATTTTTCATTTTTTTTATTTGATATGCCCTGTTAGCTCAGTTGGTAGAGCAGCTCCCTCTTAAGGAGATGGTCGTAGGTTCGACTCCTACACGGGGCACCGTTAGAAAAGTTAATAAATATAGACATTTAAAGGGGTTGACTTCCTTTTCTATTTGTATATAATGGTATTCACGGTCTGATTAGCGTCTGACTGTTTTAATTTCTTTGACATTTTTATAGGTAAAATAATCACAAGCTCATTTGTGTTCTTTCGGAACAATAAATGAAGCAAAGCCTTCCAAAACTACTTAGGAGTAAGTTTTAGGCAGGCGAGCAAGTTAACATCCCACAGCGTGTGGGATAAATTTCGCAACGAGCGAAATAAGTCAGTTAATGGAATATAAAGTATTTTTTCTTTTGTTCCGTTCTATTCGATTTAGAAAATAATTTATTAATTTCTAAATTTTAAAGTAGAGTTTGATCCTAGCTCAGGATGAACGCTGGCGGTGTGGATAAGGCATGCAAGTCGAACGAACTTTTATTTTTCCGAGATGAAGATTTATTTCGATTCAAAGATGTTTAAAAGTTAGTGGCGAACGAGGTAGTAATACATAGGAACTTCCCCCTAAGTCGTGAATAATTCATCGAAAGGTGAACTAATACACGATAGTCTCTCCGGAGTAAAGTTTTTCGCTTAGGGAAAGGCCTGTGAAGTATCAGCTTGTTGGCGGTGTAAAAGACCACCAAGGCTATGACGCTTAGGGGAGCTGAGAGGCTGACCCCCACCGATGGGACTGAGACACGGCCCATACACCTACGGGTGGCTGCAGTCGAGAATCTTCCGCAATGGACGAAAGTCTGACGGAGCGACACCGCGTGATTGATGAAGCTTTTCGGAGTGTAAAGATCTTTTATGAGGGAAGAAGTTTATTGACGGTACCTCATGAATAAGGGGCTCCTAATCTCGTGCCAGCAGGAGCGGTAATACGAGAGCCCCAAGCGTTATCCGGAATTATTGGGCGTAAAGGGTGCGTAGGTGGTTTTATTAGTCGTTTGTTAAATCTCCGGGCTTAACCTGGAATCTGCGAACGAAACGGTAAGACTTGAGAATGTGAGAGGTATAGGGAACTCATGGCGTAGGGGTGAAATCCGTTGATATCATGGGGAACACCAAAAGCGAAGGCACTATACTGGCACATATCTGACACTAAAGCACGAAAGCGTGGGTAGCGAATGGGATTAGATACCCCAGTAGTCCACGCCCTAAACGATGATCTCTAGTCTTTCGGAGTATCGACCCTCTGAGAGACGTAGCTAACGCGTTAAGAGATCCGCCTGGGAACTACGGCCGCAAGGCTAAAACTCAAAGGAATAGACGGGGACTTGCACAAGCAGTGGATTATGTGGTTTAATTCGACGATAAACGAAGAACCTTACCAAGGTTAGAAATCTACTTGAAAGCTCCGAGAAACCGGAGCCCT
The DNA here is from genome assembly GCA_942491275.1 of Minisyncoccota bacterium. GTDB lineage: Bacteria > Patescibacteriota > Minisyncoccia > Phycocordibacterales > UBA9973 > UBA8515. The sequence continues at coordinate 31,637 of CALNZI010000007.1, forward strand.
CGCAAGACTAGTAGACAGGTGATGCATGGCCGTCGTCAGTTCGTGGTTTGAATTGTTCCCTTAAGTGGGGTAACGAACGCAACCCTCATCGTGTGTTACAAGTGTCACACGAGACTGCCCCGACCCAAGAGCGTAATTAAGAATTACGAATTAATAATTAGGAATTATAAATGCAAATGTATTTTAATTTTTAATTTTTAATTTTTAAATTGTTCTTTTCGGTCGGGGAGGAAGGAGAGGATGACGCCAGGTCAGCATGTCCCTTGATACCTTGGGCTACACACATAATACAATCGCCATTACAACGGGCAGCGACGGGGTAACCCTGAGCGAATCCTATAAAAGTGGCGCCAGTTCGGATTGGGGGCTGCAACTCGACCCCATGAAGTTGGAATTGCTAGTAATCGCGGGTCAGATATACCGCGGTGAATACGTTCTCAAGTCTTGTACTCACCGCCCGTCAATTCAAGGGAGCCGGGAGTGCTCGAAATCTCTCCATACGGAGGGCCTACAGTAAGCTCGGTGACAGGGAATAAGTCGTAACAAGGCACGGGTAGCGGAAGCTGTTCGTGGAATAATTCAATTTGAAATCGATCTCTCATTTCTTTATAAATGAGTCGATCTTATTGAGTCGATATTGTGTTGCTCAATTGACAACACAATAGACAATGATTTTAGTCTCAAAATAAATCTGACAACAAGGGAAAGACCTGTAGAACGGAACAATAGAAAAAATATTTTGATTATACTTATAAAAATAAATAATAAACAAAAAACACCAAGATTTTAATCGAGGTGTTTTTTGTTTATGTGCTTAAGCCAGCGGGTGCTAAACTCCAACACAATTGCCTATGTGAGTGCAGCCGCTGGCTTAAACGCACAATGACTGATCACTAAATAATTATATAATATTTTAAATAAAAAGACTACAAAAAACAAAACCCCTCCGAAGAGGGGTTTTGTTAGGCAATTGCTTATAAATATTCGTTGGAAGATTTACTCACGGGAATAGTATAGCAAAGTGAAAGGTATTTGTCAAGTTTTTGCTTTTCTGTTATACTAAATTTTGGTTTGTATTGGATAGGTACTCTTTGGTTTTAATCAAAGGGAGGAAAGTCCGAACACATACTTTGGTTTTTACCAGAGAAGTGTAGTGGGTAACACCCATCATCCGCAAGGATCGAGGTGCGAGCAGTGACGTTCCTAGCGAAAGCGAAGAACATCCAATCTATTTGGATGAATTCTAATAGTAATATTAGAGGTGAAACGGCTAAATCCTTACATGTGTGCAAGACCGTGCCTTAATTTTAATTAAGGAGAGTCGCTTGATCCGTTGGGTAACTAACGTGACAGATAAATTCCTATCATTTTAGTTTCGACTAAAAAACAGAATTCGGCTTATAGATACAAATCATATATATGAAAAACACTTTGTCCAAAGCAGGGTGTTTTTCATTTTTTAATAATGGTATAATTATATAATAATAATAATAATAATAAATGAAAAAATATTTTAAAATTTTATCTCTTTTAGGAATTATTTTTGTTTTTTCTTTTCAGAGTGTCGTTGCTTTTGACGGTTGGATAGAACAAACAAACTCAGGGGCACGCAGTTGGAGTTCTATCGCTTCTTCTACTGATGGAATAAAATTAGCGGCGACAGTTAATGAAGGGTATATTTATACTTCTACTGATAGCGGAATTACTTGGACAGAACAAACAGGTTCGGGTTCTCGTAAATGGGCTTGGATTACCTCCTCTTCTGATGGAACTAAGTTAGCAGCAGTAGTCAATAATTGGGATGCTGGTTCATCGTATATCTATACTTCTACTGATAGTGGTGTTACTTGGACTGAGAGACAAGGTCCTGGTTCTCATACATGGCAAAAAATAGCATCATCTTCTGATGGAACTAAATTAGTAGCCATTGAATCAGATTTTAATATTCATTTCGTTGGAGGATATATCTATACTTCTACTGATAGTGGTGCAACTTGGACACAAAGAACAGGGGCAGGGCAACTTCAGAAACATACACAACAGTATTAGCAGATGTTGGAACTACCCTTAAATTTGAAGTAACACCAGTGGCTGCGACTGGATTAACTACAGGAACAGCAGTAGAAAGTAGTGGTACAGCCATAGTGGCTCTTGTTCCCACCCTCTCAACCCCCACCTCCTCTTCAATCGGAAGAAACAACGTAACTTTAAACGGAGAAATCTCAGATATCGGAGGGGCCAGTGTAACAGTAAGAGGATTTAACTATGGTACTACCACTAGCTATGGAACAGACACGACAGAAAGTGGATCATTTAGTACAGGAACATATACTGCAGATGTATCTTCTCTGGATTGTGGAAATACATATCACTATAGAAGCTATGCCACTAACAGTGCCGGAACTTCATACTCAAGCGATCAAACCTTTACCACTGCAGGTTGTCCTTCTTCAGGATCTTCAGCTTCATCAAGATATAACAACCTAATAGCCATGGGTAATACTTCAGCAGCTGAACAACTAAGAGCTCAATATCCAACTCAAATTAACCCAGTTGTAACAACACCCGAAGCTTGCCAACCAGGTGATCTATACAGTACAAAGACCGGTCAACTCTGTGAATCCAACGATACAATTCTAACTAGAACTCTTAGATGGCAGACACCTCTAATGCAAGGAGATGATGTTAGATATTTACAAAACTATTTAAATACTAACTTAAACCTCTCACTTACAGTGGATGGTAAATTCGGAACTAACACAGAACAAGCTGTTATTGAATTCCAAAGAAAAAACCATTTAACTCCAGATGGGGTGGTTGGACCTTTGACTAGGGGGAGGGTGAAATAATTTATTATGGGGATGATAAAAGAAAAAAAGTTTAGTAAAAAATATTTTTTACTAAACTTTTTTTTAAAAATAAAAAGAATATAGATTATCTTGACGTCGTTAGAATAAAATAAAAAACAAAAATTATTTTTTATTTTACTTCTCTCTCGTCAAGAAAAAAAGTTATCCACACTTTTTTTTAAAAAAGTATTGCAGTTACTTCGTAGATGTAAGATAATATATGTACGAGTGTGATAATTTTTTATAATATTTTTTATAAGGTCGTTAAGTCACACATCTTTAAAAATAATTTTTTTTAAAAATATATGGCAGTAAAAAAGAAGGCTAAGAAAAAAGTAGCTAAGAAAAAAGTTGTGAAGAAGGTAGCTAAGAAAAAAGTAGCTAAGAAAAAGACAGTTAAGAAAGTAGCTAAGAAAAAAGTGGCTAAAAAAGAAGGCCGTCAAAAAAGTAGCTAAGAAAAAGACAGTTAAGAAAGTAGCTAAGAAAAAGGTTGCAAAAAAGAAGAAGAAATAATTTTTTTTTCATCTTATTAGAAAAGAAAATCCTCTCTCTATCGGGGATTTTCTTTTTATGTTATCCCATATAGATTTAGGTTTTGCTAAATTCATTATAGGGTGTTAGAATGTAAAAACGATGAATTTAAGAAACTTTTTTAATAATGAAAATGAAAAAACTCTTAAGAAATATGGTGTTTTAGTAAAAGAAATTAACGACTTAGAATCTGACCTTCTAAAGATAAAAGATGATGATTTTGTAGTTAAAACAGCTGAATTAAAGGAGAAAATAAAAAATGGTTCAACTCTGGATGATATACTTCCAGAAGCTTTTGCTTTAGCAAGAGAAGCCACCAGAAGAATTCGAAATGAAAGACATTATGATGTGCAATTAATTGGAGGGATTGCTTTGCATTTAAAGAATGTTGTTGAAATGAGAACGGGAGAGGGTAAAACGTCGGTGGCTACTCTTCCAGCATATTTAAATGCATTAGAAGGAAAAGGAGTTCATATTGTGACAGTTAATGATTATCTTTCACGTCGTGATGCTGTGTGGATGGGCCCAATGTTCGCTATGCTTGGAGTTTCTGTTGCAGTTGTTAATTCTCAGAACACTTCTTTTATTTATGATCCATCTCATAAGAGTTTAGAAGAAGAAAAAGAAGATGATAAAAGTTCTTTCATGGTTCAGTACGAATATCTAAGACCATGCTCTAGAGCTGAAGCCTATGCTTGTGATATTACTTATGGAACAAATAATGAATTTGGTTTTGATTATCTTCGAGATAATTTAGCAAATAATATTAATGATGTTGTTCAAAGAGGACATAATTATGCAATCGTGGATGAGGTGGACTCTATTTTAATTGATGAATCAAGAACGCCATTAATTATTTCATCTCAAGCAGAAGAATCAGAAGATTTATATTATACTTTTGCTGAAATTTCTAAGAAGTTGAAATTAGAAGAGGACTATACTGTTGATGAAAAACTTCGAGCAATATCTTTAACCGATAAAGGCATAACTCAGGCTGAGAACTTACTTGGAATTTCTGATATTTATACTCAGAAGGGTATTAAATACGTCCACCATTTAGAAACAGCCGTTAGAGCTAGAGCTCTTTATGAAAATAATAAAGATTACGTTGTTAAAGACGGGGAAGTTATTATTGTTGATGCCTTTACTGGACGGTTACAACCAGGAAGACGCTGGAGCGAGGGATTACACCAAGCCGTAGAAGCGAAAGAAGGAGTTAAAATAGAAAAAGAAACTCGAGCTGTGGCTTCCATTACTTTTCAGAATTATTTCCGCTTTTATAATAAATTAGCTGGTATGACAGGAACAGCCGAAACATCTAAAGAAGAGTTCATGAAAGTTTATGGCTTAGATGTTTTAGTTATTCCTACAAATAAACCAATACAACGAAAAGATCACAACGATTTAATTTATCAAACTGAAAAAGCTAAATTGGAAGCAGTTGCAGTAAAAGTAAAAGAAATTCAAGAGAAAGGTCAGCCGGTTCTTATTGGAACAGTTTCCATTGAAAAAAATGAATTACTTTCAGTTTATTTAACTCAAGCGGGGATAGAACACACCGTTCTTAACGCCAAAAACCACGAAAGAGAAGGAGAAATTATTGCTAATGCCGGTAGGATTGGGGCTGTTACAGTGGCGACAAACATGGCCGGCCGTGGAGTTGATATTAAGCTTGGAGGAGTTCCTTTTAATAAAGAAAAATATCAGGAAGTAAAAGATATGGGTGGTTTATTTGTTATTGGGACAGAAAGACATGAAGCTCGACGAATAGATAATCAGTTGAGAGGACGATCAGGAAGACAGGGAGACCCCGGAGAAACAATATTTTATGTTTCCCTGGAAGATGATTTAATGAGAATCTTTGGATCCGATAGAATTAAAAATATGATGGGTAAATTTGGTGTTCCAGAAGATGAGCCAATTAATAATCGTTTTATTTCAAATACTCTAGAAAGTGCCCAGGCTAAAATAGAAGGCTTTCATTTTGATTCTCGTAAACATACTTTGGAATATGATGATGTTATGAATCAGCAACGTAAGACAGTTTATGAACGTCGACGCACTATGCTTTCAGGTGATTTTGAAAGTATTGAAAAATTTGTGGAAGATTTACTTATTGACTATCCCGATGCAAAGGAAATAGTAAAAGAGAAAAAAATAGCTATGGGAGATACTGCTTTCTTTGAAACAGTACGTCGAATTGCTCTATATACAACAGACACTCTTTGGGTGGAGCATTTAGAAACTATGGAATATACGCGTTCATCTGTTAATTTGAGAGCCTATGGTCAACGTGAACCGTTAATAGAGTACAAAAAGGAAGGATTAAGACTTTTTAGAGGAATGGAAGATATGTTTAAAGAGCAAGTTGTTTCTTTAATTAAAACTTTAAACACCGACGTCTCAGAAAGATCTGTTCAAGTAGAAGAAGAGCAACCAGAATTAATTTTAAGTTCGTCCGATGATACAAGTTCAGCTACCATAAAAAGATCTGGAGCTAAAATTGGTCGAAATGACCCATGTTCCTGTGGATCTGGCAAAAAGTATAAAGTCTGTCATGGAAAGTAAAAGGGGAGATTTCTCTTTAAAATAAAGGGTTTTTAGATGAAAAAAGAAAAATATGTCAAAAATCTAAAAAACCTATGTTTTTTAAGCTGACTAGACAATTTTTATAGCCTTTAGTCAATGAATAATTAGTAAAATACCCTTATAAAATAAGGGTATTTTAAATTTGACTATAGAGAAAAATGTGTTTTACTATTGACTTTTATTAATACATATGCTACTATCCTAGCAAGTCCAAATATGTTATCAATTGATAGTGTATAAGGGCTTTTTCATTTGAAACAAGTTGTTTCAAATAATTACTGTCACGATGTTTGACAGAGCATAACTGTCAATTATGAAAAAAGAAAAAATTATTAGGTATTTGCAATCAATCATTGCTATTCCCATGTTGGCCATCGCAATGCCATTCTCTGGGGTTAATCCAATTTTTGATTTAGCTGGAATACCTATCCAAATTACGAAGGAAAATTCTGTGATAACCGCACAGGAAGAAGTAATTCGTAACGAAAGAGCTGAGTTGATAGATAAATATTTTGAAAAACATGGAGCTCCTTTAGAAGGTTATGGAATGAAATTTGTTCTTGAGGCTGAGAAGAATGACATTGATTGGAGATTATTGGCTTCAATTGCCATGAGGGAGACTACAGGTGGAAAATTTTCTTGTAAAAACCCAAAGGCACCAAACAATAATTTTGGATGGCATTCATGTAAAAAGGGATTTGAATCAGTTGATGAATCAATAGAATATTTATCAAAAATTCTTAGTGGAAATAATCCAGATTCAAAATACTACAAGGAGGGTATGACCACTGAGCAGATTTTAAAAAAATATAATCCTGATTATATTATTCCCGGATATTCTAAGCAGGTGATGAAGATAATGAACACTATTAATTCAGAAGATAGAATAGCCTAGATAAAAAAACCTCAATTTATATTGAGGTTTTTTTGTTATATTTTTTTCATACTTTCTATTATTATACTTTTTTCTCCATTACGTTCACTTACTTTCCCTTGGAGGGCAATGATATTATCTTTTATTAGAATGTCTTTATTTGCTTCAAATAATTTACTAAAAACAACCGCTTCCATGGAATCGGAGTAGTCAGATAGTTTAATAAAAGCCATTCGATTATTAGTTTTTGTCATAACTACTTTTACGTCATCAATGATAGCAGCCACAGTGACTGGTAGTCCAGCTTTGACTTCTTCTCTAATCTTTTTTATAAGAATGGAAAATTTTTCTATTTTTTCTTTATAGGCACTAAGAGGATGTCCTGATATATAAAGTCCCAGGAGTTCTTTTTCCCAAGCTAGTTTTTCGGCCGAAGTTATTTTATCTTGGCTTTCTAGATTTAATTTTAAGGCTATTCCACCGATTGAACCAAAAAGTGATTCCTGAGAGCTATTATTTTTGGTTTCTTTATTAAAGGCTAGTAATTTTTCTAGATTACCAAGAATAATGTTTCGATGTTCTGCGATGTCATCCATAGCTCCTGATTTTGCAAGAGCTTCAACGGACTTTTTATTTAAATTTTTGTGATCAATTCTTTCAAAGAAATTTTCTAAGGATATAAACTTACCATTGATTTTCCTTTCTTCGATAATAGCATCGGCTATGTCTTTACCAAGATTTTTTATGGTATATAATCCAAAGCGGATTGTTCTATTTGCTTTCTGGTCTGATCCTACAATAACGGTGAATCCACCGAAACTCTCATTTATATTCGGAGGAAGAACTTTAATGTCCATTTTTTCGCATTCATGAACAATTTCTGCCACTTTTTCTACATCTCCAGATTCAGCTGTCATAATTGCAGTCATATACTCAACAGGATAATTAGCTTTCATATACGCAGTTTGATAGGCCACTCTTCCATAACTAGCAGCGTGAGCTTTATTGAAACCGTAGGCTGCAAATGGTTCAATAAGTAACCAAAAATCATTAGCTTTTTTGGGAGTCATTCCTTTGGCCACAAATCCTTCCAGTAATTTATTCTTCTGAGCCTCCATTTCTTTTGGAATTTTTTTACCCATAGCCTTTCTAAGCTTATCCGCTTCAAGCCAAGAATAACCAGCAAGTTTAATAGCAATCATCATGACATCATCCTGGTAGGTAATAACTCCATAGGATTGATCAAGAATATCCTTAAGTCGAGGATCAAGATAGGAAACTAGAGAAGGATTATGTTTCCGCTTTATATATTCAGGGATCGATTCCATGGGACCAGGGCGGTAGAGGGCAACCATGGCATTAATATCATGAATTGATGAGGGTTGTAATTCTTTCAGGTATCGAGTCATTCCTGAGCCATTTAATTGGAATAATCCCATGGTTTCACCTCTGGCTAATAATTCAAAAGTATTTTTATCATTGAGAGGAAGATTTTCAATATCAATATTTATTTTATGGATTGTTTTTACAAGTTTTATAGTGTTTGCTAAAATTGCTAGATTACGAATACCAAGGAAATCAAATTTAGGTAATCCTGCATCTTCAATACTATACATATCATATTGAGTAATAATGTTTCCACCCTTTGGATCATATTGGGAAGGACAGAATTCGTATAAAGGCCTTGGTGCTATAACAACTCCAGCGGCATGAACAGAAATATGTCGGACACAACCTTCCATTTTTTTAGCTAAATCTATAATTTTTTTAGTGTCAGCTTCTTTTCCGTAAGCTTCTTTTAGTTCGGGTGTAATTTTTATTGCATGATCAATGGTCATAGGCATTCCTTGTGAGCCTAGAGGAATCATGCTTGATATTCTATCCCCAACATCATATGGGTAGCCAAGAGCTCGAGCCACATCGCGAACGGAACCCTTAGCCATCATGGTTCCGAAAGTTCCTATTTGTGCTACTTTATCTTCACCGTATTTTTCTTTAGTATAGGCAATTATTTCATCACGACGATTATCAGCAAAGTCCATATCGATATCTGGTAGGGAGGGTCTTTCGGGATTTAAAAATCTTTCAAAGGGGAGTTTGTACTCGATTGGATCAACGTCCGTAATTCTTAGAAGATAGGTCGTTAAAGATCCCGCAACGGAACCTCTAATGTTAGTTAATATTCCATTCTCTCGAGCATGATTTATTAAATCTGCCACCACTAAAAAGTAGGTAGGGTACCCTTTTTGTTTAATAATTTTTAATTCATAGTCTAGTCTATCTAGATATTCTTTTGTTTTAGGAAGTTTCCTAAATTCAAAACCTTTATCAGTAAGGTCTTTTAACATTTCGTTGGATGTTGTATTTTCAGGTATAGGAAAATCCGGGAAAAATGCTTTTCCGAGCTCTAAATCGTAGTCTTCACAAAGGTCTGCTACCAAGAGAGTGTTGTCAATGGCTTCAGGGCTATCTCTAAAATATCCTCGGGCTGTTTTTTCATTAATTAAAGAAAAATCATCCTCTCCGAATTCTAATTTAGTTCCTTCTTTGCCTCCAACCCCACCAGTATTAACTGCTAGAAGGGTATTGTGAGCTTCGTGGTCTTCTTTACATAAATAGTGTGAATCTTGTCCAGCTACTACAGGAATATTGAATTTTTTACCAAGAGCTTTAATTCCATCTCTTAATTTTTTATCACCCTCAATCTGAGGATGGCAATGGACTTCTAAAAAATAGTTTTCTTTACCAAAGATTTCTTGATGCTCCTTTATTAATTTCTCAGCTCTTTCGTTATTTTCAGCCAGGACTGCTCGGGAAAGTTTACTTCCCATACATCCAGAAAGACAAATAATTCCTTCGCTGTATTTACGTAGAATTTCATGATCCATTCTTGGTTTGTAGTAGTATCCTTCCAGGTTGGCTAAAGTTACTAAGTGCATTAGGTTTTGATATCCTTTTCTATTTTTAGCAAGAAGAGTTAAATGGTATCTTTTATTATCTACTCCGGGCTCTTTGTCAGCTCTACCTCTTTCTGCGATATAAGCTTCAACCCCAATAATGGGTTTTATCCCAGCTTTTTTAGCTTCTTTATATAATTCAATGGCTCCATACATATTTCCATGATCAGTTATTGCTAGGGCATTCATTCCATTTTCCTTAGCTTTTTTGACCATGTCCGGTATTTTAGAAAGTCCGTCCAGTAGGGAATAATGAGAATGGGTATGTAAATGTATGAATTTAGACTCCTTTTTTTCCATGATTCTCCTAGTATAGCAAATAATGATATAATTCTTAAATGGATGAAAAACCTTCGGAAATTAAATATTTAATTGGAGTGGATGAAGTCGGCAGAGGTCCCATTGCTGGACCTGTAGCTGTCTGTGCTTTCCTATGTCAGTCAAATTTTTTTGATTTCCTTCCTACAACTAAAGAAGATGGAAAGAAAGTTTATATAAGAGATTCTAAAAAATTATCAAGGAAAAGAAGAGAAGAATGGTTTGCTTATCTTTTAAAATTAAAAAAAGAAGGTAAGTGTGATTTTGCTGTTTCCTTTGTTTCATCAGAAATGATAGATAAATTTGGAATTGCTCAATCAATAAAAAAAGCCCTTGAGAGTTCATTGAGTAAATTAAAAGTAGATAAAGAAAGAGTTTCTGTTTATTTAGATGGGGGATTAACCGCTCCTAAAGAATACATCCACCAAGAGACAATCATTAAGGGGGATGAAAGTCATCCCGTAATTTCTTTAGCCTCAATAGTCGCCAAAGTCTCTCGTGACAAAATAATGTATCGTTACGCCACCGAATTTCCTGAATATGGCTTTGATAAACATGTGGGCTATGGAACCAAGGCTCATTATGAAGCTATCCAAAAACATGGACAACTACCCATTCATCGAAAGACTTTTATACATTAGTTTCATTATAGAGAAACAAGAAGAAATAAAATTAAACTCGCTTATCCCTACCTTGCTCTATGAGCTCGGCGCGCGCCCACACCTACTCGTTAAATTTTTATTTCTTCTTGTTTTTTTACTTATATTTTTTTAACCAATTTTTTATCTTATTTTTATCAGCTTTGAGCCATGCTGTATTGGAGGAGATTCTTTCATATACTTGCTCGAGGGTTCTGTCTGCTCCAGGGGCATAATTTTTAGCAAAAAATTTCTTAGCATCGACAAGATCTTTGTTGTTAGAGTGATTCCCCAATGGATTTAATAATCTAGAAAGAAAATGCCCACCTTCTCCGTAATTTTCGAGAACTATTTTCCAATTGTTTTTTATAAATTTCCAAGTTAAATCTTGACCGTCTTCATTGTGCCATGTATGGGCAATTAAAAATGGAGCGTCTTGATTTCGAACGTCCTTTGAAAGAGAAAACTTTAAGGTTTTTTCTAACAGTTTTTTATTTTTAAATTTGGTTAGAGCTTGGCCGCAACGTTCTTTTTCTTCGTGCATTTTTTCATTTTTATATAATTTTTCAAAGATTTTCCATTCTTTTTCTGTTCCATTAGCTGCAACAATCCCATATATAGGAAATCTTAGGTCAGCAGGAATTTTTTTCTTGTTTCTTTCTTTGAATAATTTTTGAGCATTTTTAATTACTTTTTTATTGCCATAGAAACCAGCCTGAGAGATTGCAAGACTTCTTAGGAAAGTACGAGAGTGTTCCTCCTTTGGTTTTTTATGCCAACCCATCTTTTCTTGAAGAGGAGTAAAAAGAGATAGGGCATATTTTTTATATTGGTTTTTAAATGATTCATTGGAAACAATATTGTAAATACGGTTTATCCCTGAAGCTATTTCTGACCACACAATATACTCAGTTTCATTAATATAAGCCAATGAAAATTGAAGAGCCTCGATCGTTGGTATGTATCCACCTTCGGCTAGGGCAAAAAGATCTCTAATTATACTTAGACGATCACTGGTTTCTAATTTACCTAGGAGTATTTGTTCTTTTAGGTGGTTTAATGTTTTTGAATCGTATTTAACACGAATAAAAGAACTTTCTTTTTTATTTATTTTATTTGTTATTTCGTTTTTTATTTTATTTTCCTTCTTTGTAAGGAGGATTTTTTTATTGTCATAGAGGATAGGAATATTCCAAAGATTTTTTATCTTGTTATCTTTTTTTGAAATACGACTGGAGAAAAATCTTTCTTGTTTTAGAACGGTTTCTTTTTTCGCGGCAATCTTGGAAGTGGAGACTAAAGGATACCCCGTTTGTTTAGTCCAGGAATTCATTATTTTCTTTACCGGCTTCCCGCTTATTTTTTCAAAAGATTCCCATAGATCCATGGTTTGGGTGTTTCGGTAGCTGTGTTTTTTTAAGTAATGACGTAATCCACTTTTAAATTTATCTTCACCTAGATATTCAGCTAACATTCTGATTACAGCGGAACCTTTGGCATAGGAAACCATATCGAAGATTTCATTGATTTGATCTGGGTGGTGAACTTTTATTTCTATGGGATGTGAGTTAGCCAGAGCATCTAATTTTAGAGCCACCGCATATCTATCGGCCAAATTTAAGTCCCAGATGTTCCAATGAGGGAAAAGATGGTCTATGCAAACATTTTCCATATAGGAAGCAAATCCTTCGTTTAACCAAAGATCTGTCCACCAATGCATTGTTACTAAATTACCGAACCACTGATGAGCAAGTTCGTGAGCAATTACAATGGCAACCCATTGTTTATTTGAAAGAGAAGTATTTTCTTCGTCAACAAGCAGAGCACTTTCTCGGAAAGTAATAGCTCCCCAGTTTTCCATGGCCGCACTTTCAAAGTCCGGGATTGCAATGAGATCTAGTGTATTTAAAGGGTAGGGAATATTAAAATATTCATTGTAGAATTTCAATGATTTTATTGCCACTTCCATAGCAAATTTTGCCTGATGTTTCTTTCCTTTAGTTGTGAGTACTTTTACTAAAATATTTTTATTTGATATTTTTACATTTTTTTCTATCCATTCAAATTCTCCAATTATAAAAGCTAGAAGATAGGTAGACATTAGGGGAGATGAAGCAAAGGAGACAATTTTGTAACCATTCTCATGCTCTTTTATATTGATTGGCAGCGTGTTTGAAATGGCGGTGTGTGAACCAGGAATTACTAGCTTTACATCAAAGATCGCCTTGTGAGCCGGTTCGTCGAAACAAGGGAAGGCTCTACGAGCATCTGTCGCTTCAAATTGAGTCGTGGCTAAATATTTTGTTTTGCCATCTAGGGTATATTGACTACGATAAAAACCTCGTAATTTATCACTGATAATTCCACTGAAGACTATGGAGATTTTATTTTTTCCCTTGGGAATTGTTTTTTTAAAATAAAAAGTAGCTGTTTCGTTTTTTATGTCATAGGTAATTTTATGGGCAAATTGAGTCTTTATTTTTACTGTTTCTATATCAATACTCTTTGAGTGGATAATGATTTTTTTTGTATCTTTTAAAATAGAAACATCGATGATTTCTTTACCTTGAAAAACAAAAGCCTCTAAGTCTGGTTTTAAAGTTAGATTATATCTATTGGGTTTTATATTAGGTGATAGTCGTACAGATTTTTTCATTTTAAATTATGGCAAAGTAAACATAGGATAGCCTTCCAAGAGAACTATTCCATGTTCATTTGAGGTATTTATTTTGTTACTTCTTCAATTCTCTCTAGGGCTACGATGAATGCTGCTCGACGGATGTCTGTTTTTAATTCTTGGGAACGATTAAAGATTATTTCAGTTTCTCTTTCCATTATCTTTTTAAGTTTTTCAAAAACCCCAATTTCAGACCAATGTTCGCCACTTAGATTTTGTTCCCATTCAAAAGTAGAGACTGTTACTCCTCCGGCATTAGCTAAAATATCTGGTATTACGGGAATATTATTATTGAGTAAGATATCGTCAGCTTCAGGAGTTGTTGGACCATTGGCTAATTCGACTATTAACTTAGTTTTTATATTTCCGGCATTTTTTTCTGTTAGTTGATTTTCTAAGGCAGCGGGCATAAGGACATCACATTTTAACAGCAGAAGTTCTTCATTGGTAATACTTTTTGATCCAGGAAATCCAGTAATTTGTTTATTTTCTTTTTTATATTCATTTAATAATTTGATATCGATACCATCTTCTTTTAGTATGGCCCCCTTTGAATCTGAAAGGGCGATTACTTTATGACCATTATTCGAAAGTATTTCAGCAGCATTTGCTCCCACATTTCCAAATCCTTGAATTACAATATTACAAGATTCAGGTAAATTTAATTTTTTTCTCATTACATCAAAAACATAAAATCCTCCAAGACCTGTGGCAGGAACTCTGCCCTCGGAACCTCCGATTTCTATGGGTTTTCCAGTAATTACAGCATTTGTTTTATCTCCTGTTATTTTAGAATACTCATCAACCATCCAACCCATTATTTCAGGAGTTGTATTTACATCGGGAGCGGGGACATCAACCTTAGGCCCGATAACAGGAGTCATTAATTTTATCCACCCGCGAGAAAGACGTTCTAGCTCTTCTTTAGAGAGCTCTTTTGGATTAACAGTGATACCACCTTTACCTCCACCCATAGGAATGTTAACAACGGCGCATTTAAGAGCCATCCAAAAAGCTAAAGCTCGAACTTCGTTAATGTCGGTGTCTTGATGATAACGTATTCCACCTTTATATGGACCACGAGCATTGTTATATTGGACTCTATAACCTTCAAATATTCTTAAACTTCCATCATCCATTTTTATAGGGATAGAAATTTTAATTTCACGATTAGGTTTATTGAAGCGAGAAAGAAATTCTCTATTAAAAGGTTTTACTTTATTTGCTCTTTCAAGTTGAGATAGGGCATTTTCAAATGGATTTTTCATTTTATTTATAAAATTTTATTAATATTATCTTATTCTATCATAAAAGATACATTGGTGTCATTTTTTAGGAAAAGGGTAGTTTTTTAAATTTAACCTTATTTTATAAGGAGATTTTAAGTAATAGGAGGGGGCTTGACAGATTGGGTATTCTTATGCTATAATACCAGTATGAATAATTTTATATCAAAAATTTTAATATCTTTAGGAACTTTATCAATAATGTTTATTGGAGTAAATTATGCTTCTGCTGCCAATTGTAACAGTTCTTGGACAACTCCAATTGGATGTAATGATTCAAGTTATTATCAATATAATTCTGGTTATAGTTATAATCAACCTTATAATAATTATGATTATAACTATTATACTGAACCTTATCAGCAGTATGCCTATACTCAACCAGTTCAATATTCACATCCAATACCAAATAATCCAGGAGCACCTATTATAAATAATTATTATCAAACAACAAATAATCCAGCAGCACCGTCAACTTCAACTAAGTCAACTTCAAACACTGTTGCTAAAAGTACTACTTCTTCCTCAACAAAATCTGTTGTTAAAGAAGCGGAAGCTTCAAATAATGAAGCATTTACTTCCACTAATTCTGGGCAATCTTTCAACAACGGTTTAACAGCTCTTTCATTCCGAGGTTCTGGAAGCTTCCTCCCAAGTTCATTCTGGCAATGGTTATTAGTTATTGTTCTGATTTTATTTATTGTTATTCTTATTAGATTAATTAATAAATATAATCTTCGAAATAGAAATCATTCAACTCCGATACATTAATTTATTAAATTTGAAAAAGCAAAACCTCCTTGGCTGTTTTAGTCAGGGAGGTTTTGCTTTTAATTTTTTTAAGATATAATATAAGTATTGTAATTTAGTCTTATAAAATAATATGAAAAAAGATAAAAAAAGTTTTTTTAATCATGGGTTTACTCTCATTGAGCTTTTGGTTGTTATCTCAATTGTTGCGATTTTGAGTACTATTATTTATTCAAGTGTTAGTGATGCGAGAGTAAAAGCACGTAATACTCAACGAGTAGCTAATATAAATCAGATTGAAGTCGCTATAGCTCTCTATCAAAATGATCATGGAGGAACTCCTCCTGGTGAAGACGGCGTTGAGTATGTGAATGGAAATAAGAAATGGATCCCAGATCTTGTTCCAGAGTATATTCCTGAATTACCGTCAGATCCTATTGATAAAAATGGTAATAAATTTCACTATACAAAAAATGGTAAAAACTATGAAGTTATTGCTTTTATGGAGAAACACGGGAATGATGCGTCCTGTGGTGATGGAGGTCATTCTTGTCAATATTACGAAAAAGGCTCTGGGGAGTTTTTGGTTATTGCAAATCCTGGGGCTAGTGGATGGCGTTTTGAATCTACCACAGAGATAATTGAGGCAGAAGAAGATTCCACCCTCGATCCTACTCCACGTATTATGTATTGGTATGGAAAAGTAAATCAACATGTAGATAGTCAAGGAGTTTGGCAATCGGATCCAGATGGTGTTTCAGGAGCAAATCTTCATATGCTTACTTATTGCAAAAAGTGGTATCCCAATACAACTGATATAAGAGAATATAAATCTGAAACTATTGATACTTGGCGTAGAGCTATTAATTTTGAACAAAGTGGCTATACCAGTACGAAAGTTTCCTATGAGTGTGTAGTAAATGAGGATTTAGGTTCACAAGAAGAAGATTCTACGCTTGATCCTACTCCACGTATTATGTATTGGTGGGGGAAAGTAAATCAACATGTAGATAGTCAAGGAGTTTGGCAATCGGATCCAGATGGTGTTTCAGGAGCAAATCTAAATATGCTTACCTATTGTAAAAAATGGTATCCGAACACAACCGACACAAGAGAATATAAGTCTGAAACTATTGATACTTGGCGTCGGGCTATCTATTTTGAACAAAGTGGATATACAAGTACAAAGACGTCCTATGAATGTGTAGTGAGTAACTAAAATTTTTTCACGAAATTTATATATATTAAATTGAATTATCTTTGAAATTACATTGTAATAAGTTGTTTGATTTTATATAATATTACTATGAAAGACGGACAGACAACTAATAGAAAAACATTTAAGGTTGGGAAAAGACTTCATGAAATTACAACAGTTCATGATAAAGCTGGCAATTTATTACATAAAGTAATAAAACCTCTGATGGTTCAATTTAGAATCAGTGATGTTTTGCAAGTTGTGTTAGGTTCTTCTCTGTTAGCTATTCCTATGGTATATACATCAGAGACATGGAGTCTTGGAATAAATCTTCCATTAAAAAATGTTATTTTTCTTGGAATAATATCAATAATTTTTGTAGCGGTGTTTGTTTATTATAATTTTT
The DNA here is from genome assembly GCA_942491275.1 of Minisyncoccota bacterium. Taxonomy (GTDB): domain Bacteria; phylum Patescibacteriota; class Minisyncoccia; order Phycocordibacterales; family UBA9973; genus UBA8515. The sequence continues at coordinate 48,710 of CALNZI010000007.1, forward strand.
ATAAACATCATTTTAAACATCATTTTGGACAATTTATTTTACGAACCATTTCTATTTATATAATTTCGTTTCTAACAGTCTCTCTATTACTTATACTTATTGAAAAAGCTCCTTGGGCCACAGATTGGCTACTTGCTCTAAAAAGAACAATTATTGTTGCCGTCCCAGCTTCAATGAGTGCTGCTGTGGCGGATATGATTAAATAAATAATCCTATCTGTATTTTTTGATTTCTTTTTTAGCTTTTTTGAGGAATTTTCCAAATTTGTAGTTTTTCTCTTTTTTCTCAATTTTACTCATTTCATAAAATTCAGTTTCTTTTTTTAGATTAATATAATTATTGTATTTGTTTTTATCTAATTTGTTGGATTCCAGTGCAGATAATACTTCACATCCAGATTCGTGAACATGAGTACAGTCAGAAAATTTACATTTTTCAGATAAAATAATTATTTCATCAAATAGATTATCTATACCAATATTTGTGTTAGTCATTCCTACTTCTCTCATTCCAGGATTGTCTATAACAATACCTCCATTTTTTAAAAAATACATTTCTCTATTAGTGGTAGTATGTTTTCCTCTTCCTGTTCGGGAACCTATATCTTTGGTTTTAATAATATCTTCTTCAAGTAATTTATTAATTAAAGAAGATTTTCCAACACCAGATGAACCAAGGAAGCAATAGGTTTTTCTCTTTGTTACATATTCCCTTAATTCATCTAATCCTTCCTCGGTTATGGTACTGGTTAGGATAATATCAGTATCACTAAATCTTTTTCGAATTTCAGTTAATTTTAAACCTAAATTTTCTTTCGGTATTAAATCCACTTTGTTTAATATGATGGTAGGTTTTATTCCTTCATCATTGGCTATGGCAAAATACCTCTCAAGACGATTCAAGCTATAATCTCTATCAATGGATTCAACAACAAAAGCCACGTCTATATTTGTTGCGATAACTTGAACATCATCGGTATTGTTGGATTTTCTTTTTATTACTGTTTGTCTCGGTAACACCTTATTGATTATTGCTTGATCTTTATTAAGTATGGTAATTGCTACCCAGTCTCCAACGGCAGGGTAATCTTCTCTAGACGAAGCGGTAAACATCTGTTTCCCTGTTACTTTTGCTGAATATTCACCATCTTTATTCTTTATTTTATAAACCCCTTTATGCTCTACAATAACTCGAGCAATTGAAAATTCCTCTAATTTTAATTTATTACGATTAGATTCGAAAAAAGCGTTATATCCAATGTCTTCATTTTTTATATTTTCCACAAGCTTAATATTATCATATGTTCAAGTTTTATGGTTAAGGAAGGAGGGACAAATTCATTTGTCTATTTAGAAAAACTAGCTATAAACTACTATTTTTTTTGGGGGGTAATGGAATTAAAACACTGGTGTTCTTTTTATATTGTTGATATTTTGGATTTTCTCCCCAACGTTTATTTGCTGATTTTTCTAGTAAAGGAATTCCACTAATTAATATAATTAAAAGAGATATATAAACAGGACTAATGAACCCAATAAATGATTCTATTAGACTTAATCCCAAAATTGTATAGATAAAAATACCTATCCAAATCAGTATTTCACCAAAATAGTTTGGGTGACGAGAATACTTCCATAATCCTTTATCGACCCAAAGACCTTCATTTTCTTTATTTTTAATAAAATTATATTTTTGCCAATCAGCTATTGATTCAATAAAAAGGCCAGTAATCCAAACTAATATTCCAATTAAAAACCATATAGAAAAATTTTGTATATCATTCTTAAAAAAAATAATAACCGGTATCATAACAACCCAAACAGTAAAGCCTTGTAACAGCCAAAATTTTAAAAAACTAAAAAAGTTTTCTCTCATACCATTAAAGCGGTTGTCTTTCTTTATTTTCTGTATACGAATAAAAAGATATACTCCTAATCGTATGGCCCAAAGAATAATCATGGTAAATAATAAAATAGAAGGCAAACCTATACTTGTATTTAAAAAACCATAGAATACTATAGCCACAAAAGTTAAAGAATAAGAAAGATCGGTAAGTTTATCCGTTTTTAAAAAGTAAGCAGGAATAAACATAACAATGTTAAATCCAAGTGAAAAGATAAGTGTTGATAGAAGTATATGCATATATAGTTATAAATTAGGTTATGTAAGTTCTATTTTAGTTTTTATTCTCAAAGTACCCTCTAGCTATAAAATATCCAGAAAATACCCCAATACCCAGTAAGATTAATCCCGCAGGATTATCTTTAGAAAGCAAAACTCCAACAATAGGGAAAAGTGGAAGAATTCCAATTAAAGATTTTATTGGAATAGTTATATTTTCTTTTTTTGTTTTCTTGTTTCCTTGCATATCTATATTCTATCACACTGAATAAAAAATATCCCAGTTTAATAGGTTAAAATCTCTGGCTCCGAACTTGGGACGATGTTCGAAACAGTATAATAGGAGAGTATAAATAAAAAACAGCACCGAAATGCTGTTTGTATCTCAATTACTAAGAGCGAGACATTTTCTCTTTATTTTTTGATTTCTTGGAAGCTTAGAAGAACTTTAAAGGGTGATCCTTCTCTCTCACCTTGTATGTGTTTTTCAAAATCTTTCACATCTTGTTCAATCACGATATCACGGAATTTGGTGAAATTGTTACTACAATAACCCCCACTATCCGTTTTAACATAAAATGAATAAAAATATTTTTTTAGCATAGCTTTTTGTTTTAGATGATTTCATCTTTTTCAGTTCGAATTTCATCACTAACCACAGCTTTTTCTATTACTGGCATTTTTTCTTTTTCGGCAACAGAAAAACCAACAAAATTTTCTGGACGACAATGAGGGCAATCACTTTCTTTGAAACGATTTTTACTTTTAGGAGTACCGCAAGCTCCACAGTTTTCTGAAATGCTCATATTTTTAATTTTTAAGTGAGTAAGTTTTTTCTTTTAGATTACACTTATTTGCTCATTTTGTCAATACCTATACTTAAAATAACCTTAATAAATAAGGCTGAATTCATTTGCTCCAAACTTGGGATGATGTTCGAACCTGTATTATCCTGAAGGAATAAAAAAGAAAACCCACCGGAGTAGATTTCCTACTAGTGGGTTAGTTTTTATAATACATTTATAAGTTCTTCCATCCCTGATTTAAAATGCTTTAAATCAGAGGGTAACTCAACTTGAGGATTAACTATCTCAAAATATAAAAAATTTGAATATCCTAGTGGTTGTACACTATTTTCGCCAAAACTTTGGATTTTAATTTTGGTACCTTTCTTGATTACAACTGAATATTCTGCTAATAGAATGACTCTAATATCTTTTTTTACTTCTGCGACATGTCCAATAATTTTTTCTGATGTTATTCCAAGCCATTTTTTGAGATAATCATCTAATTTCTTTTTGTCTGTTTGATTCATGGAATATTTATTTTAATGAATATTACATTTTTTATTCACATTACTTTAAATTATAGAGTTTGTCAAGTATAAAATAAAAACAACCTTAATAAATAAGGTTGAATTCATTTGCTCCAAACCTGGGACGATGTTCAAAATTGTATAATAGGGGAATATAAATAGAAAACCCACAACAGAGTGGGCTCTATTTGTGGGTTGAGATTAAACTTGTTTAAATTTGTTAATAATTCGTATCACAGTTTTTTTTGTCTCAATGTTAATGAATTTAACAGCTAAAGATACTCTGTTTTCTTCATTAAGATTATTCCAAATCATTTTACTGATGTCTCCGATGTTACCAATAAGTGGTAATAAATATGGATCACCTTGAAATGCTGGAAGAGGATTACCATCACCAGAATATGTTGTGATGCAATAACCCAAACCAGGATGTGTTTCAAGGTTGTAAGAATATCTATCACAGAAATTACCAAAAGGTGATTTCTTTAAGATTGACATCTTTGTCCAGAAAGGACCCTCTTTGGAATAAATTTCAGAAAGAGCTGTTATTCTTGGAGTATAATTAGGCTTATCAGGTTCGTATATCCATCTTTTCATTGCACCTTCATAGCCTATAGACGCTTCTGTAGTTTGAGCTCCATTACTTACAGCAAATTGGCCACCTCCTGATTGATCCATTGCTGTGTAAATTATAAGGCTAGGGTCTTCTACTTTTGTGGGATCCGCAGGAGCAGTTTTAAGTAAACTATTTTTTTCTTGAACGAAAACACGATTACGACTGTTTTTACTCCTTCCCATAACCCAGTAAACTTGAACGAAGAATTTTCCAGTTTCATCCATTCCAGTAATAATTCCTCTGCCAGGATAGGGATTTTCTTTTAACACCAAAAGATTATCTTTGGCAAGATTAACTAATTTCATAATTTGGTACCTCCAATTTTGTGAATGATTATTAAATAAATATTGTTAAAGATTTTTCTTTACATTACCTTTAATCTCTAAGTATGTCAATGAGAGACTAAAAATAACCTTATAAAATAAGGTTAAAATCTCTGGCTCCCATTGTTGGACAAGTTCAGAACTTTGGATTGGAAGGGGGTTAAGGAAGAATTAGGGACTTTAAGTTTTTTTACACCTCTATCCAATATCTGAGTATATTTGGTTTACCTTCTTCTCCAATAACTTCATTTTCAAGAATACCACCATTAGTTTCAATTATTTTCTTAGAACCTATATTTGTGCTGTTGCAAGTAAGTAAAACTTTTTTAATACCCAAAGCTCGTGCTTTAGGTAATGCTAGTTCAAGAGCTTTTTTCCCGTAACCTAAACGTCTTTTAGATGGTCTTATTCCATACCCTATGTGACCTCCTAATTTTATAAGATTATCATTTAGTTTGTGTCTAATAGAAATCCTACCAGCATATCCATCTTTATCAACTATCCAATATGTTGTCTGTGAGACACGCCCTGGTTTCATATTTTTACCTTGTGACTCATCTTTTAGGTGTTGAATATATTTAGCAAAATCACCTCCAAACTCTTCTTTAATTTCTCTGACACCTTCATCTAAATTTTTTCCTTCTCTAGAGTATTCTTCTAGCGTAGATAAATAACTATCCTTAAGTGAAACAGATGGCTCTGTGATTTCACACATAATTTTTTTCTTTTTCATATTTTTAGTATACCAAAAGTTCTACCCCCTGTCTGGGTATCAAAAACAACCCTTGTAAAATAAGGGTGTTTTGATTGCTCCGAACTTGGGATGATGTTCGAATATCCATTATCAGTACCTTGTAAAGAATTACTTACTTTTTTGACTTCCAGAAACAATCTTTAATAGCTCATCGTGTAAATAACTATTTGAGACAATTGCTCCTTTGATTTGTTGATTATAGAATTGTTTGTTTCCATATAAATCAGTTACTTTTCCTCCTGCTTCTTCAACGATAAGCTGTACTCCTGCCATATCGTGAGGACTTATCCCAGGGAAAATAACCCCAGACATCTTTCCGCTAGCAACAAGCATTGATTCATACTGGCTAGAAGCAAATGAAAGCAACCGATAAGCTGTTTTTTGTAATTTAAATCTTACCTCAGGGACATTAACATCAAGTGAAGTGGTCGGACCAGAAGAACTTATTATGCTTTTACTTAATAAAGTATTTGTATTAACATTAATTTTTGTATCATTACAAAAAGCTCCTCCTTCTTTTATTGCATGCCATAAACGTTTTTGAAATGGATCATAAATTACCGCAACAATAGGATCTCCTTTGTATACAAGAGATATCGCAAAAGTACTAATTGGAATATTTAAAGTATACGCGATAGTTCCATCAAGGGGATCACACAGCCAAACATATTCTTCATCATTAAAATTACTTTCCTCTTCGGCAAGAACACCATGGTTAGGAAATTTTTCTTTTATTTCTTTAAGGACTAAATCATTAATAGTAGTATCAGCGATAGTCACAAAAGAATTGTCCTCTTTTATTTTGATTTTTTGATCCTCATTAAAATAATTCACCATTATTTCTCCTGCTCTCAAGGCAAGATTTTTTGCAAATTTTAAATATTCTTCCATTAAAAAATTATAACAGAAAGGTACAGAAACTGCGAGTTCTCTTTATTGGATGAAGTGGTAATCTCAATAGGGGGGTATAAATAGAAAAGGCCGTTTCCGATAAATCGGGCGTACCTTAGAATTTGAGTAAAGGTTACTTTAACCTTTTAACTTTAGGTTTTTGTGAACCTACCGCTATTCCAGAAGGTTGAGCAGAAGGATAAACCTGTTTGAGAATCATCTTCTCAGCATCGGATCTTTTATTTACCATAACAAGAAAGTATTGATTATTTACTTAAATAATATCATCTAAAATTTAAATTAACAATCTTTTTCTAGGTGAGACAAAAACAACCTTAATAAATAAGGTTGAAATCATTTGCTCCGCACCTGGGACGATGTTTGAATGAATATAAATATATTAGAATAAAAAAAGTTGCTAGATAACTTTTCTAGCAACGGTTATGTTTGTTTAGTATTTTTTATTAAAAACAATCCTGATAGGAAGAGAACAACACCTAAGACCCACATACCAATCATTATAGTTCCAAGTGGGCTTGTTAACCCAATGACTGAAAATATAAACCCTAAAGATAATTTTGGATCTGAAAAATCTGGATGAATTTTCTTTTGTTTCATAAATAATAAAGCTACTCCAAATATTATTGAGGTGAGAATATACTGAAGACCATTTAAGATGGCATTATCAAAAATAATCATCGTTGATCCAATCACTACAAATAAAACTGCAGATATTGACCATAAGAACATCCAAGTTTTTTTTAAATTTTTCTTTTTTTTCATATATTTAATTATAACAAAGATAAAAGATAACTCTAGTGTAGAGAGTTAAATTCTCTGCCTTTGGCTGGGACGAAGTGGGAACCTTTTATGATGGAAGATAATTAATTTTCCATCATAAATATAATCTTTTTATTAACTATATCGTAGTATTCAATTCCTTTGCCCGGAGTTGGATTTATTTTATCTTTAAAATATTTAGATAAAATTGGATAAACTTTCATAGGACCAAACATGTATGATAATTTATTTTTAATTGGAAACTCAGCAACTATATAATTTTTTTCTTCTAATGTTGCAAAATTAAAATTGCCTTTATTAATCTCAATTTTATCCATATCCTCATTTTCTATTATTGAACCAACATCGCCCCTAAGCTCTTCCTCCTTAGTTTTACTCGGGTCGTCATAATAAATACCAATACCGTCGATAGAATTAAATCCTACTTCAGTCATTTTATCGTAAAGCTCCATCATTGGTTTACCTACTTCTTTGTATGATCCCATGTGTTCTGAATACGCATAAGTATAGGGACCCATTTTCTTTTCTTTTATAGAAACTTTAGAAAACATTCCCATATAAAGGAGAAATAAAAATATTATAAGGAATATAACTATTAAAACAATTATAAAAATTTTCATATTATTTTTTTTAATTAAATATAATAATAAAAATTATATCATCAATTTGGAAACTATTTACTATGCAAAAAATAACCTTAAAAAATAAGGCTAAAATCTCTGGCTCCAAACTTGGGATGATGTTCGAAACTGTATAATAGGGGAGTATAAATAGAAAAGCTCACAGACAGCCCTATTGGCTTTTCTGTGAGCTTAATTTTGTGTAATCAAGATAGGTTGAATGTTTAAAATAATTAAAAATATTTACTCAAATCCTTCCTTAGACTTTTTTTAGATTTTCTAAAAAGAAAGCAATTCGGCTCTCTTTCGCAGAAATTTTCAATTGTTTCAATTTCTTCTGAAAGTGTAGTACTCGAGATTATCAATGTTTTTTTACCATATTTTTGGGTAAACATTTTATAAAGAGTTAGTCCCTCAAGGGTTGGTTCTTGGTTTTCTCCAAAACAACAAGTGATTAAAAAGATAGTTTCTTTATCAGTATTGTTTTTTAAAATATCAAGGATTTTTTCCTTTGATTCTTTTTGGATAGAATCATTGACAGTAAGGAGGGTTCTGCCAAGTAATGACCTTAGTTTACAGAATTCATTTTTCGAGTTTGGATAAAAAGTTAAAGAATTTGATTCTAAAACCTCTTTTATGATTTCAAAATAGAACTCATCATCCTCCATGATAAAAATTTTTGCTTTTTTCATTTTTATATTTTTTATGTGAATATTCTTTTTTCTCACATTACTTCTAATAGGGGAGTTTGTCAAGTACAAAATAAAAACAACCTTAATAATTAAGGGTAAAATCATTTGCTCGCTTGGAGGGATAGGCTACGAACTTATTGAGCGGGGAAATATGTTCCCAACCTGCTTGCCCGCCTTTGGAGGGGGACGATGCTCCCGTTTTATTAAGTTGTAATCAACTTGTTTAAAACGCAGTCTTAAGGTTCGAAATTGTATAATAGGGGAGTATGAATAAAAAAGAACCCTGTTATTATTCAACGGGGTTCTAAATTGATTTGAGTACTGCCCAAACACAGAGCAGTAGAAACAGATGAAATCCAATAAAGGTAATGATTAGTCCTGCTAAAATACTTAATGCTGGGTGCATATTACTACCTTTATATCTCAGATGTAGGCTATTTGTCCAAGTATGGACTAGTTTGCCTTGTCTGGTTGTCCATTTGGATTGTGATAGGATGTTTCTAAATAATTTTTCTCCGAATTTAACACCATAACGAAATCCTTTTAAAGCACTACTTTTTGCCATGAGATATATTGTTTTTAGTTAATGAACTTATTTATCTAGTTGTAGTATATCATATTGAATACTCTTTGTCAATACCTATACTTAAAATAACCTTATGGAATAAGGTTTAAATCTCTGGCTCCGAACTTGGGACGATGTTCGAATTTGTATAATAGGTAAATAAAAGCCCGTTAGTGAAGACGAGCTTCTACTAACGGGTTCAGTTTTTAAGTTTTAAATGTTTATTAAAATTTTTCAGAATCACCCTCTCCGTGTTTACAAAGCTCTATAAAACCATTTTCATCGGTTTTTGCAATACATAATCCATATTTATTGCCATATGAGCTTGAAGAAAATTTTAAATCATCTACAATTCCTCTATTAAATTGAGCTACTAGACCTGCTCCTTTTGAGTTTATTCTTTCAGGTGTATAGTCAAATTGGCTTTCTTCATAAGAAGGGGAGTGTGAGGCTATTAAAATTAATTTTTTCTTGCATTCAGAAACTTCTACTTTTAGTATGGTGTGAGTTTTTGTAAAGTTTTGATAAAAACTTGCTTCTAAAAAAATTACATTTTTCATTTTATATAAATTTATGTGAATATTCTTTTTCTTCACATTACTTCCAATAGGGGAGTTTGTCAAGTAGGATACAAAAATAACCTTAATAAATAAGGTTGAAATCTCTGGCTCGCTTGGAGGTACAAGCTACGAACTACTGATTGGGGTGAGATTTTCCCTAATCCTGGGGTTTCGTTGGGAAGTATAAGGAAATTAATTAGTTTAATTAACCAGCACAACCATCAGGACCATAAAATTTCTTTATTTCACCATTCTTTATAATTACTAATTCTTCAAGATGACCCTTTGTATTATAAGTCTGAATATAAGGATCAAATGAATAATCTAAACCCCTTCTATTATCGACTTCCGTTTTTATTTTTTCAGGTGTAGTTAAAGATATACTACTTATTCCACAGATTTTAATCTCTCTTTCTATTTTATCAGCAAAAGGGAGGGATCTAATTAATGGATTTGAATTAATAAACATTGCTGGAGTTCTACCGTCTGAAGACCATATTCCTTGCCAATCATATCCACAGTTTAAAACAAGTAAGTTATCTTGTTTTACATAATTCTTAACTGTATTTTTTGCATATGTTAACATTTCACTTTTTGTCATTCCTGGTATTACACAAAAATCCTCACTAATTTCTTTTGTCATATGCTCAAGAGGTGTTACTTTTGTGACATAATCAACATCTGCCCACCATTTACCATCTTTTTTATAAACACTTTTAATAAATAGAGGTGTTTCTATATTTTCTAAATCTAAAATAGATTCTTCGGCAACTCTTTGTTCTTTAGAATCATTCTCTATAACCTCAGTAAATCTTTCATCTTCGTGTCTGCACTGACGAGGGTATGATTCCATTGCAGGGTTCCCGGCTTCAATACATTCATCAAAATTTGTAACAATTTTGTTATTTTGGTTTTGTTCTTCTTTTGCATTTTTACCAGGTGGAACTTTAGGCCCACCATCTTTAAAATATGTAACTCCAGCAACTACAACTAAAATACCAACTATTATTAATATAATACCTATTACTCCAAATCCTTTGTTATATTTCATTTTTAAATTATATCAAAAGTTCGATCTCTATCCTAGGCCTGCCCGCCCTCGTGTACTCGGGAGCAGGCGGGTAAGAAAAATAACCTATATAAAATAGGGGACAAATCGAGGCTCCAAACTTGGGACGATGTTCGAAACTGTATAATAGGGGAGTATAAATAAAAAAACAGCACCCCCAAGGATGCTGTATATATCTCAATTACTAAGAGCGAGACATTTTCTCTTTATTTCTTTATTTCTTGGAAATTTAGAAGAACTTTAAAGGGTGATCCTTTTTTCTCACCTTGGATGTGTTTTTCAAAATCTTTCACATCTTGTTCAATCACGATATCACGGAATTTGGTAAAATTATTACTACAATAACCCCCCACTATCCGTTCTAACATAAAATGAATAAAAATATTTTTTTAGCATAGCTTTTTGTTTTAGATGATTTCATCTTTTTCGGTTCGAATTTCATCACTAACTACAGCTTTTTCTATTACTGGCATTTTTTCTTTTTCGGCAACAGAAAAACCAACAAAATTTTCTGGACGACAATGAGGACAATCACTTTCTTTGAAACGATTTTTACTTTTAGGAGTACCGCAAGCTCCACAGTTTTCTGAAATGCTCATATTTTTAATTTTTAAGTGAGTAAGTTTTTTCTTTTATATTACTTCTAATAGGGGAGTTTGTCAAGCAGAATATAAAAATAACCTTATAAAATAAGGTTGAAATATGAGGCTCCCATTGTTGGACAAGTTCAGAACTCTAGATTGGAGTAAGATTAAAGAAGAACTTAAATTAAATTCAATTTTTTTACCACCTCAGCAACTTTCTCCCCAAGCAGTTTATGATGTTCTTTAGCAAGATGATAACCATCAGTATTCTCTAATGATATAAAATCACCAGCATTTATATATAAACAATTAAGTTCTTTTGCTATTTTTTTATAAAGAGGGTCAAGAGCCAATGACATTTCAGGTGCGTCTTTCAATCTGACATCTAATTCTCTATCTATTGGATTAACCACAGGAGCTGGGCACACAACAATGATTTGAGTTGGCTTATTTAATTCTTTATCCTTTCCTTTGATTATTTGAATGGTTTGTCTCAAGTGGCTTGCTATCTCTTCTCCCGTTAGACCAAAAGTTGATTTTAAGTCATTAGTTCCCAGCATTACAACTACAGCAGAATACGGCTTATTTGTTTTTAAAATAGAATGAAGATGAGTTATCCCTGTTCTATGAGGTTTCTCGGGGTCTTCCACTACAAAAGTTCTACCACTTAACCCTTCTTCTATTATTTCATATAAGGTTCCTAATGAATCTTGTAACACTCCTGTCCATCTAGTATCTGAGGGATACCTAGTTCCTTCACTAGGTACAGCACCCCAAGTATTTGAATCACCGTAGCATATAATTGTTTTTGTGTTTGGATTAGTATTCATATTTTATTTATTTAATATATTTTGAGGGTTACCGTTTATAAAAGCTTCAACATTATCTATCATTACATCATTTCCCATTAAACCACTCTTCTCAGAACTATAAGCAATATGTGGAGTTACTGATATTTTAGGATGAGCTAATAATTTTTTATAATAAGAATCTTCTGTATCTCCCACAAGTATTCCACCGCAATCTAAACAAGCTCGGTATAGTTTATTTGAATCTAAAGCTTCAATGAGAGCATCTTCATCTAGAATTTCAGACCTAGTAACACTAATAAAAGAACTTCCTTTTTTCATTGAATCGAAGAACTCTTTATTGAGTATTTTTTGGGTTGTTGGGTTACTGCTTAACGTATCTATTACAATATCAGCATCTTTGACTGATTGGTGTATGTCATCTCCTTTTTTGAAAAAAGTGACATTCATTCCATAAGCTTCAGCTAATTTAGCTGTTTGCTTCCCAACATTACCAAAACCTAAAATTGTTATATTTTTATCTGCTAATCCTGGAAACATCGGAGGAATACTACCCTTAACACGAATAATTTTTGTTGTATTCAAATAATTATCAAAGTCTCTTAAAACAGAAGTTACCATCCACATAATCCATTCAGAAACGGCATTTTTATTTATTCCAGGAGCATTAGAAACTAAAACATTATTTTTTTTCATTACTTCCAAATCCACAAAAGCCACACTCACAAAACCAACAGTAACATATACATCTTTAAGTTGAGGATAGGCATCTATAAGACCAGCAGTCCCAGAACAAATAATATCAGCTCCTTCTGTTCGCTTCAGATATTCATCCCCATCTTTAGGTAATTCATCATAGTAAGTAACATTTCCAAGACTATTAAGCCTCTTGGTTTGCTCATCTGTAAAACTCTGATTATTTGTTACTACTATTTTCATATTTTATTTATATTTCTCTAATTCTTTAGACCATTTTTCATAATTTTCACGAGCAAATTTTTTATGCTCTTCTGAACTAATTCTATTAAACATCCAATCAAGTTTTTCTTTTATTTTTTCGTAGCCATCTTCCAGGACTCTTTTTTCAACGAAATGTTTAGCATTTGTTTCAAGGTAACTTATAGAATCTGCATCCATTAAAGCATTTTGTTCGTCATCACCTCCAAATTCGTGATTACTTACTAAGTGCTGAACCTTTTTTATTGTTTCTGGGTCAGCTCCATTTTTCTCTAAAAATTCTCCTAAGATTTCAGCTCCATCCTTTTGGTGTCGTTTAAGTATTTCTGGGTTCAAATAATCTCTATCCTTTTCTCCCTTAACACCTCTTTCTATATCGTGAGCATAAGCTGAGATTCTATGAGCTTCTGTAATTTCTGGAAGCAATTGTTCATACCAGTACACAGTTCTTTCAAAGTGTGCTTTTTTACCACCAAAAGATTCATCAACATATTTAACTACTTTATTATATAAATCCATTTTCATAGTATACCAAAAGTTCGCTTTTCTGTCTGGGTACAAAAAATAACCCTTGTAAAATAAGGGTATTTTAATCGCTCCGAACTTGGGATGATGTTCGAACCGAAATAATAAACGCAGAGTAATGATTTTATCTATTATCCTCCTATGAAACTTGAGAAAAATTTTGTATTTCCCCGGCTGTCTTCTTTGGGGTATCTACAGTATTTTGTATGAACAGCATCTTTAACAAAAGTGTCTTGTTTTATAATTCCATTTTTTGCTCTAACAGCAACCTTTAGAATATCTATGTTATGAATAGAGCTTGGTGGCCACCAGTACATATACGCTGTCCAGTTGCCATTTTCATTATTTTTTACACAGGGACAAAATAAATTTCCGTGTGAATTTAAAAAAATGAGACGCATAGTATTATCAAATCTGAATTCAAGAGTAGTATATTTTTTTGTAGGTATATCCCAGTATTTAATCTTAAAAATTATAAAATCTTTTTTCCAATTGTCAGCAAAAGCCTCATTTATATAATTTGTCATATACTTGGTAAATTCAAATGAATTTATAAAAAATGTATGTTTCTTTTTATTCATTAAATCACGTTTTTTGTCATTATCGAGAAGTGGTAATATTTTTACTTTAAAGGTTGACTGCTGTGTTATCTCTGAAAATATATCAAAAATGAGATTAAGAAAATCACTATCTGAAGTTACAAAAGTAACATTTCTTTTTCTTTGTAGGCAATATAATAAAGATAGTGCAAGACTTTTTAGGTCATTAAAGTAATTTTTGTCATTTTTACGAATAGCATTTCGCTTTTTACTCAAGTTGTTTATATTTGTTTTTCTTAAAAGTTTTAATATGTCGTCATTCTCTTCTTCTTTGTATTTTTTGTGTCTCAATTCACTTGTAACGACTCTATTTATTTTATCTTCTTTTTTAGTTAAGATACCATTTTTTATAAGTGATTTTATAATTAATTCAGCGCTAAAATTTTCTCCCCATACAATAGCTGGATTATGCATTGCAGTTATGTAGTTATAATAAAGGGGGCAGGTATTTGGATAATACTCACGGAGTGTTCCGAAGGAAAGTTTCTTAATTTTTCTATTTAGAATTCTTTTATATCCTTTATCAGAAATTAGTATATTGGACTCTTTAAAAGTAGTCTCTGTAGCCCAATAATTACGATTAATAGTAAAAAGTTTTTTGTATCGATTATCGATATTTTTGTCAGCAACAATCATATTTGTATCAAAAATATATGCTTGTCCATATTTCAAAATTGAGCATAAGTCTCTAAATAAAATTAAAAATTTAACCCAAAATTTTGCAATTTTTGTGTATTTACCTTTAATATATCTTTTATGATTTTTATTTTCCACTAATCTTTGGTTGAGTAATTTTTTATTTTTTAAATTCTTTTAGTTTAAAATCAACCTGATATATAAACACCTCAACATTTGGTATCATCTCTCTTGCAAAATCCAATTTTTTATCATATTGTCCAGCGATAATAACACCTTTAACATTTTTATCTTTAAAATTAGTTTTTACCCAACCCATATACCTTGCTAGTTGCCCCACCGTATCATCACTTGTTTGATTTCTCTTTAATTCAATAACAACATAAGATTTGGTTTTTTTATCCTTAACTAGAATATCAATTGGGCCAATTTCTGTTCTATACTGCTGACTTAAAAGTTCTCCTTCTTCAATTATTAAATCATATTTTTTACCAAGCTCTGTGTTGTCCCAATTATGAATAATAAAATCTTCTAATTGTTTTTCCATATAGAATAATCCCTGATTCATTTCATTTACAATAGATGAAGTTGAAGATGGAACAGAAAGAATTTTTTTATAATATTCTACAATAATATCAAGGTCGGAGTTTAAGTCTGTTTCGCTAGTTTTATTCTGTGAATCTGAATAGATATAATTAACTTTGTTTTTATTAACTTCTATTTTGTAAGCTTTAAAAACGAAAGAATCTCCATACCGTGGAACTTTCTTGTCAAAGAAAGCATTTATCGTTGGAGCTGAATTCATTATTTCGGCTGGCCACGACTGTGGAGCAACTTCTGTTTCGCTAACACCGTAAGCTAAAATAAGTGTATGTATGTCCTTGTAGTAAAGATAAACGGGATTAATACCACGACTTACTTCTTGTCCTTCTGCTCGAATTCCAATCCAAGGTATCCTAGCAGGGGTTCCCATACCAAAAGAAGCTTTCATATTTAATCCATTCCACTCTCTAGAGTAAGGAGAGGTTTTTAGGTTATTAGTTTGTGCTTGTAAGATAAAACTGTTGAGTATTTCTTGTAATGATTTCATTTTATTCTTTAATATTATTTATAAATTTATCAAATTCTTCATCTACAACTTTTTGACAAAGAATCCTTATAATACTAATTCTTTCAAGCACTTTTTCATCTGGAGCTTCTTCGTCTTCCATTATTTTTCTATATTCTTTAATGTTCATATTAAACTATTATTCTTTGTGGACCTCCTTTTATAACAAGAATTTGTATTAAAATATATTTTTGAGTTTAATCTTCTTCTTTTATGAACAACTGAACATCCTTGCCGTATTCTTCTATTACCTGTCTTCTCGCGTGAATTTTTGCGTTCTCTAGCGCTTTTTCTTTAGAATTACATACACCCTCTTTAATACTTAGACTATACGGGGTAAAAGTTGTAAGACCCCCTTCGCTTTTTACGAATTCGAACTTAGGAAGAAATTTCCCATCCTGCAAAGAAATAGAAGATATCAGCGCATATATTTTCATAATATGAATTATACTATAATATCTTAATTTTGTTATACTACCAATATGGGCAAACCAACTAAAACAATAAAGGAAAAATTAGAAACAAAGTTATCTAAACTTCGTAAAGATGAAAATATAAAGATTACCAAGAAACAGGTAAAGGTGAACAAGCATATCCTTTTTAGGTATTCAACCAAGGAGATTGCATATACAAAAACTCGTTATTTTCCTTCTTTAAAAGAAGATATAAAAGAAGAAGATTTTACCGCTGTAATATTGCTTAAACACAATACTTTGAAATTTATTTCTGGTAATATGTGTAATCCGCCCAGAGGGGTAAAGAAAGTTATTGATATGGCTCGTCATTTGAGTCCTAAAATAAATAAGATTATCGTTGGTGTAGAAAAAAATGAAATCAAAGGAGGTGTTGTATATATGACTGATGATTTATACCTAACCCTTGTATCAATCAACAAAGAAGAAGGGGTAGATAAAGTAACAAGAGTGAGAAATAGAGTTGCCCCTTTTCTTAAAAAACACTACAAATTAGAGTCAGAAGAGGAAAATACTGAACGAGATTATTCTTTAATGCTTCAAGAAATTATTGCAACTAAAAAAATTTCTCAGAAAGATATCGCTGAATTAACAAGTGAACTCGATGGAGGTGAATATAATGAGGTTGTAATTAGAAAACAAATTAACAAACAAGCAGAATGGTTATTAAATTCTATCCAAACAATAGTTGATGAACCCGATCTACCAAAACCAAAAGCTCAAGAATTAGGTGATAAATTTTTTAATTTCCCAAAAACAAGTATTTCAGGCCCAGAAGATTTAATGGAAAAAATTTTAACAAAGTATGGTCAGAATATTATTTTTGGGGTACCTGCCTTATTAAATATAAATAAATATGTTATATCCTCCACTGGGTTACCTAAATCACAATTTGATATTCTACTAATAAATCATTTATCAGATATAGAAATAGTTGAGTTAAAACGTCCTGATGAATATTTATTAGAATATGATGCAAAAAGGAATAAATTTTATATATGCAAAACACTAGCGATAGCAACAGCTCAATCAGAACGTTATATCTCTGCAATACTTAAAGATAATGATAATGAATTCAAAATTAACGGTAAAACAATTCGTGAATTTATACAATCACAAGTAGGAGATACAATAATACTATCAATTTGTAGACCGAGAGCTTTAATTATTATTGGGACAATACAAAAAATAGCTAAACCCTACAAAGATTTAAACTCAGGAGAAAAAGTAGGAGTTTCTAAAAAAGATTATGAAAAGAACTTAGAAACAGCTTACAAAGAGCTGAAAGCTTCTTTTAGAAATATAGAAATAATAACATATTCAGAACTTCTAGAAGGGGCAAGATTAAGACTACAGATTGCAAAAAATAATTAAATTTAAATCCTTCTATTAATCAGATTCTCCTGATGAGTTTGAATCATTTGTTCTAAATAATTTTTCCAGTTAAAATCATCAAATATAGACTTAATTAATTCACGGCTTATTTCAAGGTGATTGGTTGCTATGTTTTCTTTTTTAATTTCATAGTCTACTTTAACTTTAGGCATCCTGCAAATATACCCAGCATTAAAAGAAAAAATAGATGAACTAAAAATTGATTCAAGTTCTCTATCTCGGGTATTGTTAATTTCTATGGTAAGGTTGCCACCCTCGATATTTGTATTTTCAATTAAATTTTTTACAAATAAAACAATCTCCGTTATTTTATAAATAAGCCCAAGAAAATCTAAATATTTTCCTTTTTCGAGTGGTTCTCCACGTAATTCACCAAGAGTATCCTCTCTTAATGCAAAAATAGAAAGAAATTGACCACTTTGATAAAAACGAGATATTTCTATTATCCCTTGCCACGATACATAAAATTCCACCCCATTTCCTATAGAATAAGGTCTTTTCCCGTCTTCCTTATCTTCTATTGGAATATGAGGAAAGCTCCAACCCCTTAAATTTACTTTGGATTTTTCTAAAACCTCTGAGAGATTTTTCTTTGAAATACGATTCCCATCATAAAACTTTGGTTCAAAAATAACCTTCACATTACCTATTCTTTTTAATTCTCCTTTGATTTCTTCTACACTCATAATTTATTCAAAACCCTTTCTTTCTTTCTCAAAAAGAGATTTGTCACTTTTAGTAATAATATTCTCTGTCTCGTGCTTCCATCCTCGTTTATGTAAATTGGATATTTGTTTATCAGTAATTCTATCTAAAAAGTCTTGAATATCTACAGGATTACTTAGTCTAACAGAAGAAGGTTTATCTTTTAAAGTTCTTACATATATTGCTCCTTCTTCTAAAATTTTATCTTTATGTTCTCCATTTCTTCTACAAACAGAAGGATTTAAAATAAACTCCGCTACACTTATTACTATGTAATTTTTCTTTTTATAAGAACCTAGTCCTATTTCATAGTTAACTGGTGAACTGGAAAAAGACTCAACTTTGGCTTTCAAATTTTCTACATTAAAATCAGACAAGTGTTCCTTTTCTATTCCTGTGAAATCTAAAGTTCTATCTTTTTTTTCTTTTACTCCAATAACTATATATCCACCATCTCGTATGTTAGACATAGCAAAAATTGAACGTATTAATTTTTCTCTCATCCATACATCAATTTTTAAATCAAAACCTGATTTAAATTCGACGTTCAAGCTCTCAGCATTTCCTTGTAGCACTTCTTGGATTTTATTTTCAGGTAGTTCTTTCATAGCTATTTCTTTAAACATCTATTAATTTCTATTATGGTAACCATATTTGAATTATATCTTTATATGAAACAAAGTAAAGTTTAATTTTCCCATATTATAGTAAGGTCTTATAAAACACCCCCTATCATCCCTTAAAATGACAAAACCTTGCAAAATAAGAATATCCTGTAAACAAGTATGATAATAAATGATAAGATTATGTTTATATTTTATCTTCTTTATTATCAAGACTGGGGTATTTTATTTTAGGTTCTTTAAAAATTCTATCCAGCTTAGATTGTATGTATTCCAGATAATTCAATTTACTCATTATTCCATCTTTTCTTCCATACCCAAATAAACCACTTTTAAAATAATTTAATAAATTAATAATTTTTAAAAACCTTCTAAGAACTAGGTGGAGTTGAGTTACTATTATGACCAATAAAATTATAATTAATGTTTCTTTCATAGTATTTATTAGCTAGAATACAAAAAGCTCCTAGCCAGCGATAACCCGAGGATTATCCATATCCGTTTCCAGATATGACGCAATCAAGCGTGAACTCTGACTAGGAGTTCTTTATTCTTGATTGCGTTTTTGACCATATCTTAGAGAAGTCTCTAAGGGTTAGGTCTCTTATTTACTTGTAATTGAATAATACCAGTATTCGGTCTTTTTGTTAATGTCTTTTTACTCTTCTTTCAGTTAAGATGTGTAACTTTAAAGCAGTAGAAAAATAATAAAGACAAGGGTTCCTTATAATTTGTTTAGCTTCAAGAGGTGTTATTTTCATAGTTATTCCATTAGCGCAATAGTAAAACTTTCTATTTTTTCTAATAACTTCTGTCTTATACTTAAAGAGGTCACAATTGTGAATTTGAGCTATATTACTTTTAATAAGCCTAATATTTAATTTAATTATCTCCATAAAATTAAAAAATTCCTCTACTAATGAGGAAAGATAGCCGACTAATTATCTTTCCCTTACAGGCTGAATGAAGCACTTTGCTATTTCTAGTAAGTTGCTGGAGGGTCATAGAGTCAGTTCTCTCGCCTCGCTCTTGATACACGTATTTAGTTGTAATTAAATTATAATCTAAAATTTATATAATAGCAAAAAGTGTCTATTTATTAACATTTTATACACAAATATTCTCCACTTCCTTAAATCAGAGATTTTTATTTGTATGCTATAATATAAGTAATTGAGTTCTTTGAATATTATAACTAAATCTAGCAACAACTACTGCTTGGCTCGCAGTTTAAAAATTGCCTTAAATTGGTTTAACTAGATAAAGTTTTGGATAATATTGTGAAGTAAGTGAGGATGAGGGGAGCTCAACCCCTAAAAATGATTCAAGTCAGCATCAACTAACTGTGTAAGATTAGACCAAGATAACAAAAATACTTATGGTGTTTTGTTATTTTAGTCTAGTTTTAGCACAAAATAAAAACACCTAATAGAATGGGTGTTTTTATTTTTCTAAATTAAATAAAAATATCGTGTTTAATTTACCGACATTTAAAAGTCCTTTTATGGCTTTGTAGGTCGTCTTGTCGGTAAACCTACATAGCCATAAGAGGATTTTGTTCTTTATAAACTAACTTATACAAAAATGCGAAGTATAGAAAGAAAGTTTAAGAAAATTAAATCTTCTAATCCCTACTTAGGAGCATATCCTTGTCTGGTGCAGGCAATCAAAAATAAGAATTATGTAAGAAGGTCTCTCCTTAATGCTTTCAAAAAACTTATGCCCGATGACGAATATGCTAAAGATGAAAAAAAAGAACTTGTTGATTATCTAGAGAAGATGACTAAACCCTCTGAGGAGGACGAATTTTGAACTAAATTTCGTCCAGGAAGCATTTAAAAAAGAAAAATGGAACTAAGTTCAAATGCAAAAAAAGACCTTCAAGAAACCTTTAAATTAGAAATAAATCTAGAAAATTTAAGTGATGAAGAATTAAACAAAATTGGTTTATTTTTACTTGAGATTTATGGGCAAGGATTAAAAAGAAGGAGTCGTTTAACAATTTAATATCTAACACAGCTTTAGGGGGAATGCTGTATAAACCACTCCTACACCTAAAACAATAAGTAATAAATTGGGTTCAGATGCGATAGCTTGGAAAAACAGTTGCTTTACACCGTTTAAAATGTTAAATCATTTTGCTCTGTCCGAGCCATTTGATTTGAATCTAATTTGTTAATTATAAAAAGTAAATTCTAAAGGTAATTGTACTTGTTTATAAATAGATATTAATAAATATTAACTATAATTAATTACCTAACCCCGTAAAGGAATCAAAGGTAAAAGGGGTGGACTGTATCTAAAATAAGCAAAATTTTATAATTAAATAAGCCAGACTAAATGAAGATTCATAAGCCGTTTTAGAAATGCTTGTGAATAAAAACGAGGTAACAACCATTTAGTCTGGCGATTAAGTAAAGTTGTTGCCTCATTTTTATTTATTATGGAACAAGTAGATTTTAAAAAATTAAAACCGGGTAATTATAATCGTAAATCTTCAGAAAGTGAAGATAGGCAAGTTTTATCAATTCAATCTCAGATTGATGAAGCTAACAGAATAGCAAGCTTTTATCAATTACCTCCTTTTATAGAAGTTTTTAAAGAATCCAAATCGGCTAAAACAGAATATCTGAGACCAGAATTTTCTAAGATGATGGCGATGATAGAGAGGGGAGATATAGACTCAGTAGTGTGCTGGAAACCAGATAGACTAGCTAGAAATATGACTGAAGGTGGGCAAATAATTGATGCTCTAAGTTCTGGAAAGATTAAAGCTATTATTACTCACGATAAAGTTTTCTATCCTTGGGATAACGTAATAGTTTTAGCGGTTGAATTTGGTCAAGGAAAACAATTTATAAAAGAATTGTCAGTAAATGTTAAACGTGGACAAACAAAGAAAGCAATGATGGGTTATCCTCACGGGCTATCTGCTCTTGGTTTTAAAAATGATAGAACCGAAGAAAAAGGTAATCGTAAATGGTTAGTTGATGAAATGAGGTTACCAGTAATAAAAGAAATGTTAAAAATGTTTTTATCTGGAAACTATTCAGGTAGCCAAATTTATCTTTGGACTAGGGATAATGTAAAATTAACAACCCCTAAGCATAAAAAGATTGGAGGGGCATTAATTAGTTACTCTAGAGTATATGAAATTCTTAAAGACCCAATATATGCTGGATTCTTTTATTACGGAGGAAAAAGGTATGAACTTACAAAAGAATTACCAAGACTAATAACCGAAGAAGAGCATAGAAAAATTTTAAGAATGCTCTCTGGTAGAGCTTTGCCTAAGACACAAATCTATGAAAGTCCTTACTCTGGCTTTGTAAGGTCTCCTGACGGTGAGTTTGTTGGAGTTGATATGAAATGTCAAATTATTTGTGAGTGTAAATATAAATTTTCATATTTAAATAAAACTAACTGTCCTAAATGTGGCATAAAAATAGATGAAATCAATAGCCCTAAATACTTAAATTATTCCTATTATTACAATGTCGCAAAAAGAAAAAGGAGGGAGTCTGTGAAATACATTGAGGAGGGCGAAATAACGAGCTTTTTTCGCTCATACGTTGAGAAAAATCTAATTATGTCTAAATCATTAGCTGAGTGGTGTAAAAGGCATATACAAGAAATTAAGGATAAGGAAATTCAGATTGGATTGGTGGAATCTACTAACAACACCAAAAGAATAGAGCAATTAGAAAAACGTAAAATCCGATACAGGGAAATGCTGGCTGATGGTCAGATTGATTCAATTGAATATGAAATAGATATTAAAAAAATAAAAGAGGAAATTAATAAAATCAATAATTCAAAAAACAAAACTAACGATTGGCATAAAGTAGCTAATGATATTATAGATTTAACTACAGAGATGATTGAAACCATAAACGGGGACTCAATAAAAGATAAAAGAAGTATGTTAACAAGACTTGGTTCGAACCTAATCTGGAATGAAAAAAAACTCAATATTATCAACACAGAAGCAGTTCAAAAGCTTATAGATGGATTAAATAAGACTAAACAGATAAATCCTAAGTTCGAACCTAAAAAAACCCTTGCAAACAAAGATAAAACAGAGGTTTTTGCCTCTGTTTGTTCTACTTTGCTCCGTGGGTAGGGATCGAACCTACGACCAATCGCTTAACAGGCGACCGCTCTACCGCTGAGCTACCACGGAATGTTCATTAAACAAACAAGTTTATACTATCAAAAAAAGACCCGAAATGCAAAAGAATTATAAATTGCCGGGAGAGTATGTTTATTGACAAATTTAAATAAGGATGTTAATGTCGTTAGTAACAATGTAATTTTTTAAAGTAATTTTATGGGTTCTCGAAGAAGATAAGTTATTATCTTTTATGAAAACCTATAAAATTATTATATGTCACAATCTAAAAAAAATGTACTTGTTGTTCAAATCTTTTCAAAAAAATATGAAACATTTTTTGATAGGGATAAACAACAAAGATTTATTTCTGATCCTTATTTTGTAAAGTTATATGATTTTGGATGCGTTAACGCGATTAAAATTCATAAAGCTTTTATAAATCAAAATTTAACAGAGGAAGAATATCTTCAATTTTTTATTAAATTAGGGTATTCTATAAAAATGGTCCTTAAGTTATTTCCAGATTTGGAGATTAGAAACTTGTCATAATATTTTAAAAGCATCCTTAAATTTAGGATGTTTTTTTATAATAATTTTGCTAAAAAACTTATAACAGGATATAATAAGCTAATCTTATTAATAATATAAATCGTCTGACATTTACGGAATAATGACGAATTTAAGAAATATATGCCCAAAAGAGCTTCCGCGTTACACGCGCACTTAAAATCAAGACATTCTAAGAAAACAAAGAAAAGACTTGCTATTAAGAAAGTTATGTTAGAAGAAAAGGCTAGTAAAAGAAAGTCAAAATAAACATCAGGCCCGTTGAGGGCTTTTTGTTTATGTGGTTGACAAATTAATAAAATAGTACTATACTCTTTCGGTAAGTTATATTCTCATTGGTTTTCTCGCGCTTTAAGCGCCAGCATATAAATGTTTGATCTCGTCAGAGATTCTTTATAAAACTAAGGAGAACTTCCAGTTCATCTTACTTTTATTATATTTCTGGAAAAACATTTATGTATAAAAAAAATAGTAACCGAAGTTCAAACTTCGGTAAATCTTCTTTTGTCGGTAGAAAGAATAATAATCGCAAACCACAGAGAAATTCTCGAAAGCGTTTTGGTGGGGATGCAATTCCTCATTCTCGTTTTGTTTGCAAGGCTGATCCAATTGTGGAGTCCGCTCCCTATGTTCCTGTACACAAATTTGAAGATTTTAAAATTAGTTCTGTGCTTAAATCAAACATCTCTAAAAAAGGATATCTAACCCCAACTCCTATTCAGGACAAGGCTATTCCTTTTGTTTTAGGAGGTCGCGATGTGGTGGGAATTGCTAACACCGGTACAGGAAAAACGGCAGCCTTTTTGATTCCTCTTTTAGATAGAATAATCAATAATCCACGAGAGAAAGTTTTGGTGATTGTTCCAACCAGAGAGTTGGCCATTCAAATTAACAAAGAATTTCAAGACTTCAGGGCAGCCATGAGAATCTTCTCTGTCTGTTGCGTTGGTGGAGTTGGAATATATTCACAGATTTCTGGACTGCGCCGCTCCCACAATGTGGTAATTGGTACACCGGGAAGGTTGAAAGATTTAGTTGATCGAAAAGTTATTCGTTTGGGAGAATTTAAAACCATAGTTCTTGATGAAGCAGATCGAATGCTAGATATGGGTTTTGTTAATGACATGCGTTTCCTTATGGCAAATATGGCTCCACAGCGTCAAACTCTATTCTTCTCAGCCACTATTACAAAAGAAATTGATAAATTAATTAAAGAATTTTTAACTAACCCTGAAACCATTTCTGTTAAGACAGGGGAGACTGCTCGTAATGTTGATCAGAACATTATTAGAGTTAAGGGGATTCAAGAGAAATTTAATCATTTGGAAGATCTTCTTTATAAAAAAGAATTTTCAAAGGTTCTTGTTTTTGGACGAACTAAGCATGGTGTTGAAAAATTATGTAAGACATTAATTCAAAGTGGATTTAAAGCAGAATCAATTCATGGAGACAAGAATCAATCAAGAAGGCAAAAAGCTTTAATTTCATTTAGAGAGAATCAAAGTCAAATCCTTGTGGCCACAGATGTGGCAGCTAGGGGACTAGATATACCTAATGTGACCCATGTCATCAATTATGACGTTCCTGCCACCTATGAGGACTACGTACATCGTATTGGCCGAACAGGCCGTGGAGATCAAATTGGTACAGCTTTGACTTTCGTTGGTTAAGATGTGAGTAGTCATAGCCATAGGCCTTACCTGTGGCTATTTGACAAAGTGACATAAATATGCTATTTTATAAAGAATAGTAGCTCTTTGACATTTTGATTTTAGATTAAATTAGATTATTTATTTCTGCTTCTTTAAGGAGGTGGGAATAAATAATCTAATTTATTAACTAAATATTTTATCATGAGAAAGAAAGTTTCATATAATAAAAATCACCCTGAAAGACGTTGGGGAGAAGTTTTTCTCTATAATTCCTTTGTAGAGGATTTTAAAAAAATAAATTATACTACTAAAAGGATGGGCCGCAAAGCCTATAAAAGTTCTGGAGAAGAACTTTCGGAATACCCGGATTGTTTCCCTGTGTTTATTAAGAAGTGGGAATATGAAAAGGGTTCTTTTAAAAGGGCCCAAAATCTTTTACTTGTTATTGCTTGGGTAAGATTTATTGGGGTATTAGGATTATTGTTTCTCATTTGGTTGACGGTGTCCACGTTGTTTAATGTCTCTTCTTTCCTATTGGTTGGAGTTTTATTTGGAATTGAAGTTTTTATATATTTTCTTTTAATGTGTTTAAAAAGAAGATATAAAAAGCACCCAGGAAGAATTTCTTCAAAATTAGAAAGGAGAGAAATCAGAGAATTTGATAAACAAATGATGAAGTCTGTTGCAAATGAATGATGGTTAAAAAATCAAAAAATCAAAAAATCAAAAAATGAAAAAATGAAAAAGCTAAGAAAATATTTAATTAAGCTCGAGAAAGAGCTTGATCAAATATTAGAACAAGCAGTTACGATATGCTTAATTCCAAGTATATTTATACTCACGCCAGTTTTCATCTGGCTTGTTTTAAAGAAATTATTTTATAAAACCTTATCGCTTATATGATAGGGTTTTTTATTTTTATATTTTTGCTATAATAGAACCATGGAAAATTTTAAATACGCATTATTTTCAATTGTAGTTTTGGCTTTATTAACCTTTATTGGGTATTGGGCTTTTTCAAGTATCGAATCTGGCAGTTCGCATTTAAATAATCAAGAAATAAAAGATTTATCACAAGAAAATAAAGATTTGAAAGATGAAGTTTTAAGTTTAAAAAATGAGATAACAATATTAGAATCTCAAATAAAAGAGCAGATTTATGAAGTTGTGAAGGAAGATGTTGTGGAAAAGACAGAGCCAACTATTTTAAAATATCAAAGTAATATAGATGCATTACAGAAATTGATTAATGATAAAATCTATATGAAAAAAGGCTCTAAGGGGTCACGAGTTGGAACGGTTCAAACTTTTTTGAATATTTATAATAAGACTTCAACTAAAATTGATAATGACTATGGGCCAGGAATGGAGACTTTGATAAAGAAATTCCAGGCAGATCAAAAGATAACTGTTGATGGAGAGGCGGGGCCAGGGACTTTTAAGAAAATGATTGAATGGTTAAAGAAACAATAGCTTCAATAATATGGAAATAATAAATAAAATTTTGTCAGCGGAAGTTCTACACTGGCTATCTACCACTGGGTTAAAAATATTTGGAATAATAGTTGGAGTTTTTATTGTGAATAAAATACTTCAAGCTTTTTTAGAAAAATTAATTAGAAAAATGATTGTTTCTGATAGATACTCTTCTAAAGAAGCTGAGATAAAGAGGGAAGACACTCTTATTAAAATAGTAAAGAGCACCCTTAGTGTTATCATTATTTTAATAACTGGATTAATGATTTTGCAAAGCTTGGGTATTCCCACTGCTCCTATTTTAGCAGCTGCTGGAATAGTGGGAGTTGCTGTTGGTTTTGGAGGTCAGTATTTAATAGCAGATGTTATTTCTGGGCTTTTCATAATTTTAGAAAATCAGTACAGGGTTGGGGATGTCGTTTCCATCGGAACTGTTTCTGGCACAGTTGAAGATATAAGTTTAAGAATGACGACTCTTCGAGACCTGGACGGAACCGTTCATCATATTTCTCATAATGAAGTAAAATCAGTTTCTAATCTATCTAAGACATATTCAAGAATTAATTTAGATATTGGAGTAGCCTATAATTCAAATTTAGAGAAAGTTATTGATGTTATAAATAAAGTAGGGACAGAGCTTGCTGACCATCCTATTTGGAAGGACTCTATTATTAAAACACCTCAATTTTTAAGAGTTAATAATTTTGGAGATTCGGCTATTGATATGAAGATTCTTGGAGAAACGAAACCCGGGAAGCAATGGGAAGTTACAGGAGAGCTTCGCTTGAGAATAAAAATAGCTTTTGATAAAGAGGGAATTGAAATTCCATTCCCCCAAAGAGTTATTCACCAAGCAAAAAATTAACCACAGTTTACTTACAAAATAATGATTAATCATTTACCGACAATTTTAGCCCTCTTTCCATTTTTAGTTTTTCTTATTCTTTTATTGGTCAAGAAAACTCCTCTACTTAAAACTTCCGTTGTTACTCTTGTCATATATACAGTATTGGCAATTTTCTATTGGAAAATATTGCCAAACTTTTTATATATTTCCTATGGGAAGGGAATTTTTATTGCTTTTGATATTTTTATAATTATTTTTGGAGCGATCTTCTTCCTTGAAATTCTTAAGGACTTGAAAATAATAAAAAATATTTCTTATTATCTTTCTAAAATTTCAAAAGATTATAGAATTCAAATAATAATTATTGCTTGGTTTTTCTCGGCCTTTCTTGAGGGGACAGCGGGATTTGGAGTTCCCGCAGCCATTGCTGTGCCTCTTCTAATTGGAGTTGGCTTACCTCCAATTAGAGCATTGATTGTTGGTCTTTTAGGGAATAGTACTCCAGGGGTTTTTGGAGCCGCAGGAACTCCAATAAAAGTTGGAATGGCTGGACTGAATACTGCAGGAGTCCCTTATTTAGCCGCTCTCTTAAATTCTGTTGGAATTATCATTCCTGTATTTATGCTTTGGGTAATTACTAAAGGAAGAGAAAATAGGAAGAAAGAATTTTTTGATGCTTTACCCTTTGCCCTTTGGTCAGGAATTGTTTTTGTGGTGCCTTCAATTTTAGCCGTTTCTCTGGGACAAGAATTTCCATCAATTATGGGATCCATCATTGGTTTAATTCTAATAATAATTTCAATCAAATTAAAAATATTTGTTCCCAAAACAAACTTAACTTTGATTGAAGAAAAAGAAAATCCTCAAACAATGTCTGCTTTTAAATCTTTCTTGCCTTATGGGATATTGGTGGCTTTGTTAATTTTAGGAAAAATAATTTTAGGAAAAGTTGGAATACCTATTTTTCTCGGCTTTAAACATACCTTCAATTTGTTTAATCCTGGTTTTGCTTTTATTATTGCAGGGGCCGCTGTGGCTCTTTTGTGGAAAAGTTGGAAAAAAATATTTACTCATTCTATTAAGATTTCTTTTAAAGGAACAATTGGCCCATTTTTAGTTATTGCTTCTATGTTGGCTATGGTTCAGGTTATGATTAATTCTGGGAACAATTTATCTTCAATTCCATCAGCAATTAATCTTATTGCCAGAGGTTTTGAAACAAGCCTCCTTCCTTTTATAACTCCATTTGCTGGAGCCTTTGGGGGATTCATGACAGGAAGTGTCACTGTTTCTAATATTATGTTTGGAGCACTGTTTAGCACTGCGGCAACCAACTTGGGCATGAGTGTGGCCGTAATTCTTTCTCTGGCTGTGGTGGGGGCCGCTGCTGGAAATATGATTGCTTTAGCTGACATTCTAACAGCAGAAGCTGTCGTAGGGGCAGAAAATTCAGAAAGACAGATACTGAAAGGGGTCTTTATCCCTTGTTTTACTTATTTACTCATTCTAGGAGTTATTGGATTAATTGTGTTTAATATTTTATAAATTTTTATGGCTATAATTTTTAATGTAATAGCATTACTACTTTCTTTCTATGTTCTGGCTGTTGTCTGTGAACGTTATTTTGTGGATTCATTGGATACTATTGCTCAAAAATGGAAGATGAATTCTGATATGGCTGGGGCAACATTAATGGCTATTGGTTCAAGTGCTCCTGAACTATTCGTTTCTCTTTTTGCTCTCTTTAAGCCTGGTAATGAATCATTGGGAGCTGGGACAATTGTGGGTTCTGCCTTATTTAATATTTTAGTCATCATCGGAGCTTCAGCTATGATAAAAAAAGCGGTGATTGCTTGGCAGCCGGTGGTGAGAGACCTTATTTTTTATGCCATGAGTATTTTACTTCTTATTTTCTCGTTTAGAGACGGAATTATTAGCATGAATGAAATAATAATATTTTTGGTGATGTATGTGATTTATATTTTTGCTGTTGTTAGTTGGAGAAAAATTTTACCCTATAAAGAAGAATCGAAAGAAGTTATTGACGAGTTAGAAAAAGAATTAAAAAAGGAAGAAAAGAAAAAAGAATCTTTGGGCCCGTCTTTTGTTGTACATAGATGAGATTTTGGATAAAGTTTTCCCTAGTAAAAAACATTATTGGTGGGTTTTTCTTATCTCTATTTTTATGATAATGGGTCTTAGCTGGGTTTTAGTTGAAAACGCTATTGCGATTTCTGTGGCCCTCCATGTTCCTGCTGTAATTATAGGATTAACCGTTTTGGCTATTGGGACAAGTGTGCCAGATTTTGTTTCTTCTATTATTGTGGCTAAACAAGGGCGAGGAGGTATGGCTATCTCAAATGCCATTGGGTCTAATATTTTTAATATCTTATTGGGGCTTGGATTACCTTGGTTTGTTATAGCCCTTTTTTCAAAAAACACAATTACAGTAGCAACTGAAAACTTAAATAGTTCTATTTTTCTTTTATTCGCGACTATTATTGCGACACTCTTTCTTCTTATTGTTAGAAAATGGAAGATGGGCAGGGTTTCAGGATTGTTCTTAGTTGGAACATATGCAATCTATTTAATCTGGGCTATTTTGCAAGCTTTATAAAAAATATTTTATTTTTTGAATGGAAGTTTAACAAAAAAAGTTGAACCCTTATTTAATCCTTTTGATTTAGCATAAATTTTTCCATGGTGTCTTTTTATAATTTTTTTAGCTAAATAAAGACATAGACCCATACCATCAGTATTCATCAAAACTGCTTTTTTATTTCGATAAAATCTTGAAAATATTCTTAACTTATCTATTGTGTTTAGCCCAAAACCCGTATCACTAATAAAGAAAACTAAGTGATTATTGTCAGCAATACAATCAATTAAAATTTTTCCTTTATTTGGTGTATAAAAAATAGCGTTTTCCATTAAAGCATCCACAACAAAAGATATTTTTTTAAGGTCTATTGAGAGTAAAGGTATTTGGTTAAAAGAAGAAACATTAAAGACTAAATTTTTTTCATTTATTTTATCTCGGTATTTTTTAATGGATGATTCCACAATTTCTCTAATGGAGATTGCTTCAAAGTTATATCCAGAAATATCATTAATATTTTTGATACCAGCTACAATATCAACTATTCCTAACACTCTTTCAGTTGCATTATTGATATTTTGAACATGAGATATTCTTTCTTCAAAGGGTAAGTCTTCTTCTAATTCTTTAGATAGCCAGAGAATTCTTGTTAAGGGCGTTCTGAATGTGTGATTAACTATGGAGGAAAATTCGCTTTCTAATTTATTGATTTTGATAAATAAATTAATATATCTGAAAAATAAATAAATTAATCCAATCAAAGCGATTATTGGAATAATGTAAGGTAGTGAATTTGTCATATGTGGTTTATTGTATCTTTTTTTATTAAAAATGACAATAAATGGTTTTAATACTATAATGAAATTATGTATATAAAAGTTAAAGCTATCGCTGGAGCGAAGAAAGAAAAAATAGAGAAAAAATCAGAAGACTCTTATGTTATTTGGGTGAAAGAAAAAGCTGAACGGAATATGGCTAATAAGAGAATATGTGAGATTATGGCTACCTTATTAGATGTCTCTTTGGACCAGATAAGAATAATTAATGGACACCAAAGTCCAAGTAAGATTTTGTCAATAAGAGATTTGTAGAACTTTTGATACAATGTAATTATTAGTAATTTTAATTTTTTAAATAAATATGATAAATATTAAAGCAACAAATATTGAATTAACTAATGGAATAAATAAATACATTGCAAAAAGATTAGCTTCCATAAAAAAGTTTTCTAAGGGAAAGCAAATTTCTGGTTATATAGAGGTGGGTAGAACTACTAATCATCACAATAAGGGAGATGTATTTATGGCAGAGTTCAATATAACCCTAAATGGGGAAAATTACTTTACTACTTCAAAGAAAGAAGATTTATATTCAGCCATTGATGAAGCAAAAGAAGAAATAATTCGACAAGTTACTCAGAATAAAGATAAAAAAAGAACTCTCTTTAAGAGAGGGGCGGCTAGTGTTAAAAAAATGGTAAAAGGAATTTCTGATAGGAATCCTTTTACTTCTAAATATTAATTATTCCGAATGAAATCTGTATAATTAATTTCTTTTTTACCCTGTGGGATGACTTTTTCTATAATGAAAGAGTCATTTTCATATCTAGCTTTAGTGATTTTAATTCTTTTTTCATTAACAAAAAAATAAGTTCCTGGCCAACCATAAAAAGCTCTATATTTATTATAATTTTTTTGGGCATCTGCATCCAGATTTAACAATCCATCTTCTTTTTTAATTTTACCGCAGCGGGTAGCTTTTTCTTCATTCTGAAGAATGGGATGTAATTCTTCGTTGAAAATTTTAGGAAAAATCTCAGAGAGAGTCTGACCTCCAATTTTTATCAATTTATCTTTTAGAATATCCTTAGTGTCATTCATTTCAATGGGAACTTCTTTTTTAAATAAAATAGGACCGCTATCCAGTTTAAATATCATTTGCTGAATACTAATTCCAGTTTCCTTATCTCCATTAAGTAAGCAAGATTCCAGAGGAGAAGCTCCTCGATATTTAGGCAGTAGGGAGTAATGGATGTTTATGGTCCCTAATTTTGGTAAATTTATTATTTTTTCTGGCAAAATTTTTCCATAGGCCACTACAACTGAAAGCTGAGAGTCAAAGGTTGAAAGTTTTGAAATAAATTCATCATCGATTTTTTCTGGCTTTAGACAGGGGATTTCATTTTCATCAGCCCAAAGAGAAGTAGGACTGGGAGTTAAATGTAACCCCCGGCCGGCTGGTTTATCTGGGGAAGTAATAATAAGAGTTGGTAAAAACCCATTATTTTTTAATATTTCTAATGTGTCAGAGGCCACATGAGGTGTTCCCCAAAATATAAAATTGTAATTATCTTTATTCATTTTCAAGAGTTTCATTCTCCAGCAGAGATTCTTCTCTCATATTTTTTGCTTTATCAATAAATAAAATTCCATCCAGATGATCAATTTCATGCTGGAATATATGTGCGATTAAACCTGACCCATCTTTGGTGAATTTTTCACCTTTTTCATTATAGGCTTCGACGGTTGCTCGAGTTGCTCGACGGACTCGTCCATAAATAGGCCTAACAGATAAACATCCTTCGTCCATTAATTTTTTATCTTTAGATATTTTTTTAATTACTGGATTAATAAAAATTAGGTTAGGAGGGTATTTCTTAGTTGGATTTATAGTGGAGGGAGAGCTTCCACCATAAAGAAATTCTTCATCAAAAACCTTACTGGATATTATAAAAATTCTTAATGAAACACCAATCTGTGGAGCAGCTATGGCTACACCATCGTATTGAGAATTTAGAGCCCAGTTCATATCAGCTAAAATTTTTTGAATTTTAGGTTTAGTTATGTTGCCCACAGGAACTTCTTTTGAAATTTCCCGTAAAACATTATTTCCATTTTGGATAATTTCAACAACCATAATATTTTTTAAAATTATTTTAAACTTTTGAGATATTCTAGTAGTTTTTCCAATTTAACAGTTTTTTGAGAACGATTACTCATGTCTCTAACAATGGCTGAATTTTCTATAGCTTCTTTTTGTCCAAAAATGATAGCATAATTCATTCCAAGTTTTTCAGCTGTTGCCAACTGAGAGCCCAGGTTGTCTTTTGAGAGAGATTGCGCAATTGGGACTCTTCCTTTTCGTAAAATTTCGATAAGATTGAGTGATTTTAATTTTGCATCAAAACCAAGCTGAATGAAATATATTTTTGGCTTCTTAATTATTCTAGGTGAAAGGTTTGCGAACCAAGGAGCTTCAACAATTCGATCAACTCCAATTGAAATTCCAACGGCTGGAATATCTTTTTTACTTCCCAACTGTCGTCCTAGATAATCATACCGTCCACCCCCAGCGATGCTGACCATTTTACCAGTTTCTTCATCGGGTGCCATAATTTCAACCACAGTTCTTGTATAGTAAGATAATCCACGAACTAAACATTTATTTATGGTGTAGGGAATTCCCATTTCCTCTAAATATTCTAGAACTTCCTTAAAGTGTTTTTTGCAGGCAGGGCAAAGAGTGGAAAGAATATCGGGAGCTCCCTGGTTGAGTTCGATTGTTTTTTCATCTTTTGAATCAAGTATTCTTAAAGGATTTGTTTTTAATCTTTCTTTCTCTAAAGCAGAAAGGTGGCTTACATTTTTTTTATAATAAGAAACTAATTCTTGAATGTATGATTTTCGACAATCCTTATCTCCGATTGAATTTATATCTAAAGATAGATCTTTCGCTCCAGATTCTTCTAATATTGTCCAAGCCGTTTTAATGGCTAGGGCATCAAGAATGCTTTTTTCATTGCCCAAAATATCCATATCAAATTGAAAAAATTGACGGTATCTTCCTTTTTGGGGTTTGTCATGCCTAAAAACTGGACCATAACTATAAAGTAGTACTGGTTGAGGGAGAGATTGCATCCCATTTTCAATATAACTTCGCATTAAACCAGCAGTGTGTTCTGGACGTAGTGCCAGTCGATCACCCCCCTTTGTTTTCAAAGAATACATTTCTTTATCAATTATATCGGTTCCGGTTCCAATAGAAGAAGTAAAAACATCTTCTTCTTCAACTATAGGAGTATCTATTGGTTTGAAGCCGTAGTAAACCGCGACTTCTTGAGCTTTTTCAAAAAATCCTTGAAAATGATAATATTTCTCTCCAATAATATCACGCATACCTTTCACAGAATTCATAGGACCTTTTTTTGTTTTTTTGACTTTGGGCATATTTTAATTAATTAAATGTTAAAAATTTAGTTGTCAGTTTTATATTCACCTGGTAGATAGGAGATTTCTTTTAGAGGAAGAAGCCTTAGGTAAGCTCTACCAATCATTAATTTATGAGGAAGTAATCCCCAAATTCTAGAGTCTGAACTTTTATTTCTATTGTCTCCTAGAACAAAATAATTTTTTTCTCCTGTTCTATATGTTCCATTTCCTTCAAAGTATTCAGTAACATAGGGTTCATCTAGAATAAAACCTTCAGGATGTTCCGCATTCATGATTTTAACTTCATTTTTATTAATAATTATTTTTTCATTTGGTAAACCGATAATTCTTTTAATGAAGAATCTTTTTGGGTCGTTTGGGTAGCGAAAAATTACCACTTCTCCTCGTTCTGGTTCTCCAATAATATAAGAAATCTCATCAACGATCAGGTATTCTCCATTATGAAAAGTAGGGACCATTGATTCTCCATTAACGATAAATGGTTGAGCAATAAACATTCGTATTGGGATAACAATTGCAAAAGCAATTACAGCAAATTTAATTAAATCCCAAATATTCTCTTTCTTTTTTTCCATGTTTTTTATTTTATCACAGAAGTAGTATTGACATAATGTTAAAACTCGTGTCTTGATGTGTTTCTTGTAACTAAAACAATTCTTAAAATTGATTGTATTTAAATTATGATATAATAAAAAAATGATTTTAGTAGTTGGACTTGGAAATCCAGAAAAAAAATATGAGAAAACCAGACACAATGCCGGGTTTATTATTCTTAATAGTATTTTAGGTGATGTGAGTTGGAATAAAAGTTCAAAGGCCAATGCTTTTTATTTTTGGGATAAAGGTGGAGCTCAGGAGGTGGAATATTTAAAACCACAAACTTTTATGAATAATTCAGGTAGAGCTGTTTCCTATGCTCAAAAAAATCACGATTTGGAGGCAGAAAATATTGTTGTGGTTTATGATGATATAGATTTACCCTTTGGTAAAATAAAAATTTCCTATGATAGGGGAGATGGTGGACATAATGGAGTTAAATCTATCATGGATCATTTGGGTTCTCAGTCCTTTATTCGTATCCGAGTTGGAGTTTCTATTTTAGATGAGAATGAAATACTACGTAAACCCGATGTTCTTAGTAAATTTTCTAAAAAAGAATTTGAATTGCTAGAAAAAGATATTTCTTCAACAGTGAAAGAGATTATTGAAATGATATCCAAAGAGGGGAAAGATTCTGCTATGAATAAGTTTAATACAAATTAAAAACCACCCAATTGGGTGGTTTTTAATTTAGAGTTTTTACTCAGCTTTGCCTCCTTCCAGGGCTTCTTTAGCTGGAGTCTCTTCTTTTTCTTTGCCTTTCTCTTTTTCGGCAGCATCTTTGTCTAAGAAAATTAAAGTCATTCTTTGTTCAGCTGGTTCGAATAGAGTAATTTGGAAATCGTAAGTTTTTCCAAGATCAAGAGTTTGTTTTAGTTTTTCTTCGGAACCAAAACTAGAATTGTGGACTAATCCAGCAACACCTTGTTTGATTGAAACCAAAGCTCCATGTTTGTTGAACTTAATAACAACTCCAGAAACGATGTCTCCTTTTTTAAGACTGTTTTCAAATTCATTCCATGGGTTCTCTTTCAAAGCTTTTATTGAAAGAGAGATTTTATCATCTTTAATTTCAATAATTTTAGCTTTAACCTTATCATCAACTTTAAACATTCCTCGTGGATCTTCAACTAGACCCCAGTCAATTTCAGAAATATGAACCAATCCTTCAAATCCTTCCTCAACCTTTAGGAAGACTCCAAAGTCAACGATTCCGGCTACTGTACAATCTAATTCATCTCCAACTTTATATTTACCGATTATTTCTTGTCTTTCTTCGGGGTTGTTTTCTTTTTCAGAGAAAATTAATTTTCCTTCCTTTGGTAAAGCAGAAATCATAATAACTTCCATTCTTTTTCCGACAAGAGTTTTCAAAGCCTTTAGAATTTTGTCTTTATCTGAATCTTCAACTCGTGGGTAGTTTTCACTCTTAAGTTGAGATGCTGGAAGGAATCCGGAGATACCTTGCCAGTCAAGGATAAGACCTCCTTTATTGGCTTCCTTAACAGTTAATTCAAGAGTTTGTTTAGACTTAATAGCTTTTTCAGCTTCACTCCATAGAAGAGCTTGACGAGCCTCCTTAAGTGAAAGTTCAATATATCCTTCATCGCTGTCTGTTAAAACAACCTTAGCTTTAACAACGTCTCCAATGCTAATTTTCCTAATGATGTCTTTTGCGTTAATAAATTCACGTCCATAAATGATACCTGTACCAAATGGAGTTAAATCTACATAGACAGAAGATTTTTGAATTGAAATAACAGGGCCCTCAACAAGAGCTTCAACTTGAGGAGGAAGTTCTGTTTTTTCGAGCATTTTACCAATACTAGAAAGTTCGATTTTTACTTCTTCCGCAACAACATCAACTATTTCTTCTTTTGTATTCATAATAATGTATTGTTCCAGTTTTTTTAATTTTGGAACTAAAAAAACCGCTCTTTAGCGGCACAGTTTGAGTGTCTTCTCTCTGCTTGGCTTCCAAGTCATTAAAAAGGTTTAATCTCAACTGGGCTTTTAATAGATAATTTATACTATATTTACTATAAATATGCAAGTTCAAAAATGATTTTAACCCTTTTGTTTTTAGTCTAAATTTGATATAATAGCTCCATGATAATCACTTATTTAGGTAAACAATTCTTTAAAATTCAGCAGGGAGATTTAACTGTTGCTTTTAATCCAATCAGTAAAGATACAAAATCAAATGTTAAGACATCTCGTTTTGGTTCAGACATTGCACTTTCAACAATTAACCATCCTGATTACAATGGATTTGGCATGGTTTCCCACGGAGAAGTATCCCCTTTTTCAATTTCTGGTCCAGGAGATTACGAAATTAAAGACATATTTATTAAAGGGACAATGACGGAAACTATTCTTGAAAAGAAAAAATATATTAATACAATTTATTCAATGTCCATTGATAATATCTCTCTGTGTTTTCTGGGAACTGTTTCTAAAGAGAAGATAGAGGCAAAGGTTTTAGAAGATATTGATTCCCCGGACGTATTATTTGTTTCTCTTGGAGATGATGAATTAATGACTTCAGCGGAAGCCTATAAATTAGCTGTTAAGCTTGAATCTAAAATTATTATTCCAATGGATTATGACAAAAAGTCTCTGGAGGCCTTCCTTAAGGAAGGAGGGCAAGATAAAGTTCCTTCAATTGAAAAATTAACTATTAAAGCCAAAGACATCGTTGGTCGTGAAGGTGAGATTGTGGTATTATCAGCCTAGTTTAAAAATTATATGAGAGCCTATATAAAAAATTTACAAAGTAAAGACGAAATTGTTCGGAAGCAAATATTTTTTGGATTGATGGTGGTTTCGATGTTTGTTGTTGGATTTGTTTGGATTTATAATTTAACAGATAGATTAGATAAAAAAGTCTCAGAACAAGTTCGTGAAGATGTTAAACCTTTTAAACTTTTCGCCAATTCACTTTCAAGTACTTATAAAGATATTAGTGCTAGTGTTGGAAATATAAAAACAGCAAAAGAAGAAGTTCCTGTTGTAGAAGTTTCAGAAAAACAGATTGACCTAGTAATAATAGAAGAAGTGAAAGATTAATAATTATGTCTAAAAAAGAAGAAAAGAAAGAACAAACAAATATTGTTTCCGTTGATATTGGTGGTGAAATGAAAAATTCTTTCATTGACTATGCCATGTCAGTTATTGTGGATAGAGCATTGCCCGATGTGCGAGATGGATTGAAACCGGTTCATCGTCGGATTCTTTATGCCATGCATGAAATGGGCTTAAGTCATCAGGGGCGCTTCCGTAAAAGTGCCGCAGTGGTTGGAGATGTCTTAGGAAAATATCACCCTCACGGAGATGTAGCCGTTTACGATTCCATGGCTGGGATGGCTCAATATTTTTCATATAGATATCCATTGGTTTTTGGTCAAGGTAACTTTGGCTCCATTGATGGAGATAGACAAGCGGCCATGCGTTATACTGAAGCAAAGATGTCCAAAATATCTTCCTTGCTATTACTTGATTTGGAAAAAGAAACTGTTGATTTTCAACCCAACTACGACCAAACTAGAAAAATGCCTAGCGTCTTACCTACAGCTGTTCCAAGCTTACTTTTAAATGGAACTCTGGGTATCGCTGTTGGAATGGCCACAAATATTCCTCCGCATAATCTAGGAGAAGTTGTTGATGCTGCTATCCATTTGATTGACAACAAAGATGCCACAACAGAAGATTTAATGAATTTTATAAAGGGTCCAGATTTTCCAATTGGAGGTATTGTTTATGGACAATCTGATTTAGTCCATGCTTACTCTACTGGAAGAGGAGGAGTTGTTACTCGAGGTGAAGCAGAAATTGTTGAAGCAAAAAATGGACAATTTCAAATTATAATTACTTCAATTCCTTATCGTGTTAACAAATCTTCATTAATTGAAGCTATTGCTGGTTTGATTCAGACCAAAAAGCTTGAAGGGATCAAGGCTCTTCGTGATGAATCTACGAAAGATATTAGAGTAGTTATAGAATTGAAATCAGGAATTTTCCCACAAAAAGTTTTAAATTATATTTACAAACATACTCAACTTGAGCAGTCATTTAATTTTAATATTGTTGCATTGGTTGATGGTGTCCCTCAAACTTTGTCATTGAAAGGTTTATTGAGTGAGTTCGTTGATCATAGAGTCATTGTTGTTCGTCGCCGGACTGAATATGATTTACGAAAAGCTCAAGACAGAGAACATATTTTACTTGGGCTTAAAAAAGCTCTTGATCACATAGATAAAGTTATTTCTGTAATTCGAGCATCTAAAGATACGTCCGTTGCTAAAGCCAATTTAATGAAACAATTTAAATTTTCAGATCTTCAAGCTTCTGCTATTTTAGAAATGAAGTTGGCTAAATTGGCTGGACTTGAAAGAAAAAATGTTGAACTTGAATTAAAACAAAAGCAAGAATTAATAAAAGAACTTCAGGCATTGTTGGCTAGTCCAAAGAAAATGCTAAAGGTTATTTCAGAAGAATTGAAAGATATAAAAGAAAAATATTCTGACGAAAGAAGAACTCGTATTATTAAAGGTGGAGTTAAGGCTATTAATGAAGAAGATTTAATTCCAGAGAAAGAATCAATACTTGTTTTCACAAAAGGAGGCTATGTTAAAAGAACTGATCCAGGTGAATACCGAAAACAAAAGAGAGGAGGAGTTGGAGTTATTGATATCGAGCCTAAGGAAGAAGATTTTGTCACAATGCTTTTGACTGCTAGTACTCATAGTGATTTGTTATTCTTTACAAATCTAGGAAAGGCCTATCAAATTAAAATGTATGATATTCCAGAAGGGAAACGTGCCACAAAAGGAAAATCAATTATGAATTTTATTTCTCTGGAAAGTGATGAAAAAGTAACATCCATATTACCAATGGATAAGGAATCCATGAAGACAGCAACTCATTTAATGCTGGTTACAAAAAATGGTGTTGCTAAAAAAGTTTCCGCCGAAAGCTTTAAAGATGTTCGTCGAAGTGGCTTAATCGCTATTAAATTAGAAAAAGAAGACGAATTAAAAGATGTTCTTTCTATCACAAAAGGAGATGATGTTATGCTTGCCACAGCTTTAGGACAATCAATTAGATTTAAAGAAAGTGATGTTCGGGAAATGGGAAGAACAGCCAGCGGAGTTAGGGGAATTAAATTAAATAAAGATGACTTTGTTATTGGAGTTGATAATATTTCAAAAGGAGAAGTTGATTTATCCCTATTAACCCTTGGCTCAAATGGTCTTGGTAAAAAAACAAATATTAAAGAATACAAAACTCAAAAAAGAGGAGGTTCAGGAATTAAAACAGCTAAAGTGAACAAAAAAACAGGGAACTTGATTGTGGCTAAGTTGGTGGGTGATGAAAATGAAATAATTGCTGTTTCTCAGAAAGGGCAGGTGATTCGTGTTGATTTAGAATCCATTCCTTCATCTGGACGTCAGACTCAGGGAGTTACAGTAATGAAATTAAGGGCTGGAGATAGCATTGCTTCCATTACGTGCCTATAATAAATATGTTATAATAAATATATATGTTTTCTAACCCAGAACAAAATGTTGGACAATTGGGATTAAGAGAAGGGATGAAAGTCGCTGATTTTGGGGCGGGAACCGGAATGTATTCTAAAGCTGCTGGGAAAAGAGTGGGAGAGGAAGGAAAAGTTTATGCTGTTGAAGTTCAGAAAGACTTAGTCAAGAAAATGGAAAATGAAATTAAAACTTGGGGGGCAGTTAATATCGAATGTATTTGGGGTGACATCGAAAAAAAGAACGGGACTAAAATTGCCGATCAATCAATGGACGCGGTGATTGTTTCTAACGTGTTTTTTCAAGTGGCAGATAAATTAGGCTTAATTGATGAAGTTAAAAGAATATTAAAAGAGAAAGGGAAGGTTTTGTTTATAGACTGGAGTGATTCTTTTAATGGAATGGGTCCAGCTTTGGAGCATATTATAAAAAAAGAAAAATCCATTGAATTATTTGGGAGTAGGGGTTTTAAGTTTTTAGAAGATGTAATTGTTTCAGACCATCATTATGGTATAATTTTTATACATGAATAATTTTCAAACAATTTTATCTGCTATATTTCTCGCATTTTTTATATTTGCAGTGATGATTTTTTCTGGAATGATAAAAATTGGAGATAATACAAATACTTCAGGAGGGCTGACTGGTAAGGTTGTAATTTGGGGTACCTTGACCGAACCTAATTTATATAAAGTTTTTGAAATAGCTACAGAAGATCACCAGGATTTAAATATTCGTTACATTAAGAAATCACCCTTGACCTATCAACAAGATTTGATTGAAGCTTTTGCTTCTGAAAAAGGGCCTGATCTATTTTTTATTACTCCTGATATGATTATCAAAAATAAGGATTTCTTTTATCCGGTACCCTATGAAAGTTATCCGGAAAAAGTTTTTAGAGATTCATTTATAGATGGAGCAAATATATTTTTAGCAGAGGATGGAATAATTGGTTTTCCGATTGTAGTGGACCCGATGGTTCTTTATTACAACAAAAACATGTTGAATGATCAAGGATTAGTTTCTCCTCCAGTTCTTTGGAATGATTTATTTAATTTAAATGAATTGTTAACAAAAAGTGAAAATGATGGAACTATTTTGGAGAGCATGATTGCTCTGGGAAGATATGACAATATAAATAATTCAAAGGAAATTCTATCAACATTTTTGTTACAAAGTGGGGATCCGATAGTTGTTCGAGAAGGGAATAACTATGTTTCGGTTTTAGATAAAAAAGCATTGGGGGCAAGTACTTCTCCTTTTAAAACAATACTTACCTTTATAATGGAATTTTCTAATCCATCCAATAAAGGTTATTCTTGGAATCGCTCATTGTCTAGTTCTTTTGATATGTTTGTTCGTGGAAAATTGGCTTTTTATCTAGGGAAATCAAGTGAGTTATTTAAAATTCAATCAACCAATCCAAATTTGAGTTTTGATGTTGCTCCAATTCTTCAAACAAAAAATGTGCCAAAAAGGACATTTGCTGATATATATGCAATTACTGTTAATAAAAAATCACAAAACACCAGTTTAGCTTTTAGTGTTTCTGGATTGTTGAGTTCTAAAGATACTGTAAAACATTTCAGTGATACTCTTTCACTTCCTCCGGCAACGAAATTATTACTTTCTGAGAAACCAACGGATCCATATATGTATAGTTTTTATGATTCTGCTATTTTTTCTCATTCTTGGATTGATCCAAATCCTGTTACAACTAATGCAATTTTTGGTGAATTATTCAACAATGTTTCATCTAATAAATTAGAAATTGACGCAGCTATTAATAAGGCCCAAGGCCAATTAAGTCAAACCGTTAAATAATATGAAAAAAATACTAGCATTTCTTTTTAGTTTTATGATCCTTTTAGTTCCTGTGTTTTTTGTTACAGCTGCAGGGTTAGTACCAGATTGTCCTAATGGATGTAATTTTAATGATTTGATGATTATGATAAACAGGGTAATTAAATTTCTATTATTTACCATTGCTACTCCGTTGGCTGCTATAATTTTTGCATATGCTGGATTTCTTTTGATTACTTCAGGGGGAGATCCCGGAAAGAAAACTCAGGCAAAAAAAATAATAGGAAATTTATTGATTGGTTATATTATCGCTCTGGCCGCTTGGTTAATTGTGAATACCATTGTTACAGGGTTAGGTTTTACAGGTGATACATTTTTAGAGAAGTAAATTATTAATAGTTGAGTTAAAATAATATGAAAATTTTAAAAACAAAAAAATATAGCATTTTGAAAAATTTATTAAAATATAGTTTTGTAATTGTATTTATTTTCTCTTTGGCAGTTGCTTCTGTTTTTGCAACAACAGACGGTGTAGGGAATACAGGAGGAGATGGAGTTGGGAATAATAATACTGGGAATAATAGTGGTGAAATGAATTTAAATATAAACACTACAATTGATAATCCACTGAATGACAAACTTAACGATATTCCTTCTTTTATCCAAGCCATTCTAGAAATTGTTTTAACTGTCGGTATTCCAATTGTAACTCTAGCAATTATTTATTCAGGTTTTCTTTTTGTTTCAGCTCAGGGTAGTCCAGAGAAATTAACTAAAGCCAAGAATACTTTAATGTACACCCTAATTGGGGCAGCTTTATTATTGGGAGCCTTTGTATTAGCAGAGGCAATACAATCAACGGTCGAAGAAATTAAAACAACAACATAATTAATTATGAATGATCCAAAACAAATAACAGATGTTTGTAGTAATGTTAAATTTGATAGTATTGGAAATATTTTTAATTGGGCAAGCTGTACTTTAGTAAAATCAATCATTCCTTTTCTGATTACTTTGGCAGTGGTCTCTTTTATTTGGGGAATAATTCAATATTTTTTAAATCCAGATAACGAAGAAAAACGCAAACAAGGTAAAACTTTTTTACTTTGGGGATTAATTGCGTTATTTGTCATGATTAGCGTTTGGGGATTAGTGAACATCTTCTCTGAGACTTTTCATGTTAAAACACTTATTCCACAGCTTTCTCAGTAATTCCTTGCTTTTATTGTTGTATTTTTGTGATATAATACAAGTATCGTAAGTTGTTCTTTTTCTATAAAATATATAGAAATTATTATTAGGTCGTTGTTTTTTATTATTATTAAAATTACGTTTTTTAGATAAAATGTAATTAAATTAAGTTAAATTATATGAAAAAAATTATTTCATTGGGTGCTGTTTTAGGAACTTTTCCTTTGGCTGTGTTTGCAGAAGATGCTTTTGGTATTGTTTACACATTAAGTAATCTTCTTAACAATTGGATAATTCCATTGTTGATTACTGTTGCAGTTGTTTATTTCATTTGGGGAGTTATTTCCTATATTACAGCTGGAGATGAAGAGAAAAAGAAAACAGGTAAGACTAAAATCATAAATGGTCTTATTGGATTATTTGTGATTGTTGCTTTCTGGGGAATAATAAGAGTTTTCTCATCAACATTTAATGTTGGACCAGAACAATTAAACAATAACGCCATTCCTTGTATTCCTAGCCCAGGCTCCGATAATTGTTAATTGATATGAATTTTGGACTTATACCAGTTGCTGAAGCAAGTGTAGTTACTCTGATGAAGAGTATTAATAAGGTTATCATTAACCCTATTATATTGTTTTTATTTGCTTTAGCACTGGCATATTTCCTTTATGGTGTTGCTCAGTATTTATTAAATTCTGATAGTGAAGAAATAAAAACTAAAAGTAAATCCCACATGCTCTATGGAGTTATTGGGCTTTTTATTATGGTGGCTGTTTTTGGAATTATGAGATTAGTTTTAAATACTGTGGGAGAAAGTAAAACAGCTAAAATTGAAATTGAGGAGAGTGGGGATTATCAAATAACCAATAAAGATACAAATAAAAATTATACTTTTATTGGTGATAACGTACTTGATTTAAATAATTATGATCCAACAGGGAGTGGAATTTTTTCTGCCAACGACTTAGACCTTCGTTCAGC
Source organism: Minisyncoccota bacterium (assembly GCA_942491275.1). Taxonomy (GTDB): domain Bacteria; phylum Patescibacteriota; class Minisyncoccia; order Phycocordibacterales; family UBA9973; genus UBA8515. The sequence continues at coordinate 93,050 of CALNZI010000007.1, forward strand.
TAGAAATATTGATTTAACGGATGTTAAAACAAACAGAACAACTAATTTTGACGAAAGTCCTTTTAATATAATATATATAGAAAATCCACTTTGTTGGCATGAGGAAGTCTATGCAACAGCTAATACAGAATATGATTCTATTAAATATGTAAAAAATATAGCAAAAGAACATTACTCTTCTGTTTTGGGAGAGGAAAAAACACCCTCAAATTCAGGAATCTTAACTTCTTATGATGCTGAGAATGCAGTTTATCATAGCTGGATGGATGCTAGAGGTCCTAAAAAAGGAGGAACCGACGAGGACTGTGTTTTAAAAGTTGATATAGAAAAAACTAAAAAAATATATGATGAGTTACCAATTGATAGTTATGTTAATGATGAGATATTTACTAAACCTCGAGATATGAGTTTGAATCCACCTCCCGAAGATTGGACAGGGAATTTCAGTTCTGATCCTTTGTTCCACAGAGTAATGGCTTCTGGATCTAATCCTCTTCTGGTGATAGCTAGAAATCTCGCTATAAAAAATGCTTTTGCTCTTTTGGGAATAGAGATTCAGGAAATTAATGCCATGACCATTGTTTATCCAACAGCTAGTATTTTAGAAGAAAGTTATACCATTGATCCAAAAACTGGTAATTATGAATATTGGGTAGCCATTGAATCTAAAAAAACAACAACTGAAAGTAATATAACTCTTGACCAGTATGCGGAAAAAGTAAAACCTTTTACTAAAACATATGAAAGTGATGATCTTTTCTTAAGAATTGTGGACTATGGAACAAGTACAGAATTAGCTACAGCTCGTGAAATTGCTTTAAGTAATGCTTTAATGCAAATCAGTTTTGCAGTTTGTGGTGATGGAAAAGATAATGATGGTGATGGTTCTACTGATAAAAATGATGCCATGTGCCATCTAGATGGGGATGCTACAAATGATGATTCATATCTTCCCACCTATTATTCAGAAAATATAGTACCTCCGATTGATTTTTCAGGTGGGGAAATATCTTTAAGTTCTGGAATTTGTAATGATGGTATAGATAATGATGGAGATGAAAAGACTGACATAGAAGATCCTCAATGTCACACAGATGGAAATGCTGGAAATTCAGCTTCATATGTTCCTAGTTATGAATCAGAAAGTATTATCCCTCCTGTAGACCTGGCTGCTGAAATAGATTGGATAATTGTTCTTGAAGAAAAACAAATATTTAATGAAGAAACAGGGGAGTATGAATATTGGGTGGCTATAGAAAGTCCTCATACCATGGTGGATGGGGCTTCTCCAGTTTCTCAGAGTTTCAAAGCTATTCCATTTACTAAAATTTATAAAACTGATGGAACATATTATCGTGTTATTGATTCAGGAGTTGATATTAGCTTAGGTAAAGCTCGAGAAATAGCTATCAATAATGCTTTCATCAAGCTAGAAGAAGAAGTGGAAGGGGAATTGGTGGGTGTTCAATATGTAACTATATTAGAAGAAAAACATATTTTTGATTCCAAAACTGGCCTCTATGAATATTGGGTTGTCCTCCAGGCTACTAAGAAAAAATAAAGTGTAATAAAAAAAGCCTCAAGATTTTACCTTGAGGCTTTTTAGGTATTTTTTTACCTATTAGTCAGTAAAAGTGATTGTCACTGTTACTGTTTGATAGTAACATCGAATTTTTAAGTATTCAATGTTATTTCCTATATTATGGAAACTTCCATCTCCCCAAATTTTCTCAGGGCCTGGAATAATTTTTCCATTAATTTCATAGAAAGGCTTCACATAATATGCATCACCATTTCCATCTAGTTCAAAGGGTCGTTTTTTAACTTCGATCGTTTGAACTTCGTCACCTTTGAGGGTGTAAGTGTCTCCAGATGTTAAAAATCCTGGAGGATAAAGAAACAGAAGAAAAATGATAAAAGAAATAATAAAGATTATCCATCCCCCAAATGGGATCCCTTTTGCACCTTGTTTCATTCCTTACCTCCTTTCTTTATGAAAAGTTCAAGAATTTTTAAGGCTGAAGGGGCAAGGGTTTCCTTGAAGCTTTTCAACGTTTCTGGAGAAATTGTGACTATATTTTCTTTTATAGTTTTTACCACCTTGTCTCTTTCAGTTTGAATAGTTTCTCGGGCTTGCTCCAATGAATATCCTAGATCCAGAAATTCTCTTATTCTATTTCTTAGATGTTCTAATTCAAGTTTTTCCCCACGCATTTGTTGTTCCTCTTTGGCTTGATTATCCGCTTCTTCTGCTACTTTTCCCAGTACTTTAATATTACCTATATTAAGGAGTTGTAATTCTATCCCAAGATCTGTAATTTCTAGTTTACCGGAACCTTTTCTGAGAGCGTCAATTTGTTTTCTTCTGCTCTCCACACTATCTTTCAATTTTTTTAATTGAATATTTAGACCAGTGGGATCATTATCAGGATATTTTTTCTTTATTTGATCAATAACCTCCTTTACTTTTGCCCAGTTATCTTTCCCCCAATCTTCTTCGTTATTATTGAGTTTTGTAGGTTTTGGTTCCCGGAAATAAAGCATCCAAATCCAAGTCGGAACTTCTTGTGCCTCTTTTGGTTCAATGGGAACCAAAAAATTATGAGCTAGTTTCTTAACCAAGACAAAAGTTCCTTCTGCTTGAGATTGATCTAATTCAACCCAAGTATCTGGTCCTTCTTCTTTTCCCATACACCACTCGCGTATTCTTTCAGTTACTCTTCCAAATAATTGTTCTTTTACGCCTTCTTCTCCTCCTGAGTCTAGATAATTTATTGCTAATCTCGGAATTTGTTGAAAAGCGAGATGAACAGGAACTTCTGATGCAGCTCTATCGGGGGTTCTGGCAGTTGGTATTGTGACATCATAAGGGATTCTAGTTCTTTTTATAGGAATTACACCATACCATAATCCTCGTAGAGGAATAAAGTGCCATCCTTCTGTTAAAAACTCTCCCGTAATTCTTTCCCCAAAGATTGTTAATTGACCAATATGTGTTGGATCTGATTCAATCTTTACTAATCCTTCTAGGATTATAGCTACGGATAAGAAGATTATAATTCCACCTATACATTCTACTTCAGAGAATGGAAACAGGAGTATTACAATCGTTGAAAGTAATAATAAAAGAATTAGTAATCTTAATGTAATTTTACTATCTTTTTTTAAATTACTAGCAGTCCCAGTTAAGGGAGGATCATTTTCTATAGTGATAGTAGGATTCTCTGCGAATTCATTATTATCACTAAGAAGTCTATTGGGATTGGTGACTTCACTTTCAATGTCTTCACATTCTTGCTCTCTGACATTTTTAAATCTTCTTATATTCAAGAATTTAAATTCCCAAAAACTACTTCTTGTTTTTTTCATTTTCTAAATTTATTAATTAATAATTTGAGTTAGTTTCTAAAATTACCTATTAGATAAACTTAGAAACCAACTCAATTATTAACCTTTTTCAAAGAACTAATTTTACATAGATATTATATCACTATACTATAGAAAAGTCAAGTTATATATTGTAATTAAGCCTTTGTTACATAGGCTTTAAAAGGGAAGGTTGTATTTTTTTTATAAAATGGTATACTCTTTTTGTTATAGGGCCCCATCGTCTAACGGTTAGGACATCGGGTTTTCAATCCGGTAATCAGAGTTCGATTCTCTGTGGGGTCACCAACGAAGAAGGATCAATCAAATATTGTTGATATAGGCTGTAAATAGGGCTTAGTTTCTTAGTTCCAAATTTCTCTCCAGAAAATTCAATATTTTCTTCAAATATAATCTTTTGGAACTGCAATCTTTTTTCTGGTTGTTTTCCAAGGTCTACCCAGGTCTTAGATGTTTCTCTAACAAAATTAAAACAATATTCAAGGGCTTCTTCCATATTAAATCCTTCTTCTATCTTTTCTTGAATCAAAGACCTTTGTAAGGCTATTTTTTGATTAATTTTATTTTTTTGATAAGAAAAATCATCATTATCATAAACTTTAGATTCATGTAACTCAAAAATTCTTTCTTTTTGTTTTTCAAGGTTTGTAATTTCATTTCTAATTTTTTGATTATTACCATGAAAGCTCTTACAGTTATTTTTCCAAATATCCATAACTATTTTTTTAAAAGCATTCTCATATTCAACACTAGGAGTTATTTCATTTAAAAATTCCACAAACAATTGTTCAAAGTTTTCTTTGGGTATAAATTTACTATGAGGACAATCTTGTTTGTGATGGTGGTAATAAGAATACTTTTTACCAGTACAACTAGTGGAGGCACTTCCTGTTAACGGCTTAGTACAAAATTTACAGATAGCTAAACTACGAAGTGGAAATTTATCATTAATCTTTTTATGTGGAATATTTCTACGGGTTTTTCCTTTGGGCTGACATTGGTAAAATAGATGTTCATCAATAATAGGTTCGAACTTGCCTTTAGCTTCTATACCCCAAGCTTTAATGATTCCAGCATACAAAGGATTCTTGATTATCTTTTCAATTAATTGAGGTATAGCAGAATTCCCTCGCTTGGTAGTAAAACCTTGTTTATTTATGTATTCAGCTAACGATTTATAAGTATAAGTACCTTTTGCGTATTCCTCGAAGATAAGGCGTATAAATGGGGCAAATTTAGGGTCTAAAGATAGGTTGTCTCCTTTTTGTAATCTAGTATAACCAATAGGTGCTGGCCATACCCATACTCCTTGTTTAAGTCTTTCTCTCATTCCGTTAACACTCCTTTCAGTTCTCACGTTATTATCAAATTCAGCAAAACCAGAAAGCATAACTTCCATAAGTTTACCCGAAGGACTATCATCAATCTTTTCTGATACAGAGCGAATTTCAGTTCCGTACTTTTTTAGTTTTTGTTTAACTATTGCATAGTCAGTTTGATTACGAGAGAATCTATCTATCTTATAAACAATAAAAGAAGAAATTTTATTTTTCTTTTCTGAACAAAAACTAATAGCTTTCATAAATTCTGTTCGGTTGGCTGTTTTTGCTGATTCTCCTTTCTCTATAAAAATTTTAAGAATATTTATATTTTCTTTTTCAGCATACTCCTTACAGATTCGTTCTTGAGAATCAAGACTAGTACCTTCTATCTGTTCGTGAGAAGAAACTCTTACATAAATTATTCCATTTTCTTTTTCAATTTTCTCCATATAATTACTTTCCCACATCCTCCTCATTAAGTCCATATACCCTAATGGGATATTTGGAACTAGTTTTCTTTTCAATAAAGGATTCAAGGGCTAATTGTCCTAAAGAATACAAAGAACGCCTTATTTTAATAAGTTCTTTATCAGGTATATTTTTCAGACGATGGTCTGTTTTTCTTAATTCTTCAAGACTAATCATTTTTCTTTTTAAATATTCTTAATCGACCTCTACCAAGCCAACTGGTAAGATACTCTCTATCTACTATTGGTTCATTTTGATTCATTCCGTGTTGATCTAATATAAATCCAATTCCTGCATAGGAAACATATTTCATTACATTTGGTCTTTCTATATTACGAGAAGCGACATAGCACTTTTGATTTTTTAATCTTGGATCTATAAATGCTTTTGCCATATATTTTGATAAATAAAATGACAATTTTTCATCTCCATCAGTTTCCTTTATAAATACATAACCCCTTGACCAAAGTCCGGCAATCGTTCTAGTTTTCCGTTCCAATAAAAATACTTCCTCGGGTAACCCCCAGAAGAGAGCGTGATAATGAACTGCTCCACGTTTTTGAAATTCTGGAACGCAGATGTACCTGAAAATTTTTCCGTATTTGTAGCGGAGAGACTGGACAAAAGACGAGAGATCTTTATAGGCTCTTTTAAGGTCTGTGAGGTTTTCTCCGTAGGTAAGAGTAATAAGTAAAGGTCTTGTAAGTCCTCCGAGGTTAGAAGCAACGATGCGTCTAAAAGCCAATTCCGCGCGTCTAGCATTATCTTGTCTTTTCCCCAACTTCCTTTCCGATAAATTATCTTCTCCATTAACTCCCAAATCCTTATCATCAGATTTCCTTTCCCCGCCATTAATAATTGTTCGTTCGTATGTAATGATGTCTTTTTCATACTCATAAAGTTCTAATGTATTACCATAACTAATAATCTTGTTGTAACCCATATAAATTAAGTTATCTTATTAAGTGAGTGAGTAAGCAAGTCACTCACTAGGGCTCAGATTCACCGAAGTCCAGCCACTTGCTTGGGAAATTCAGAATTCACTTCTAAAAAGATAAAGATCGACCACAAGAAAACCCCGCGACTCATAAAAAGTCCGCGGGGGTTTTCATCCTTGTAAATACTCAAAAACCTTTCTCTGTTGAAGATTTTGGTTATTTTCTCTATTAATTTTTGATTACATCTATATTCCTCCATACCTTTTTTAGGTACAAAAAAACCGCCTGAAATAGACAACGTAAAATTAGATTTCTTTAAATTGTTTTCTTTCTAGTCGGAGGAATTAAGTTGCAGAGCATTGCTTATGTACACATACTAGTTGCTATGGGTCTTTCCCATTCGCTTATTTGTATTCCAAGGTGCTCTTCTGTATTAATTTAAGTATCTACCTATTTATAAATTATGTCAAGTTTTAATTTAATGTTCACAAAAAGGTAGTTATATTGTATAATTAATAAATGCAATTATATATAGATTCTAATATATATTTAGAATATTTTAGAGAAAACTCTGCCGAAAGATTAACACCCTTAAAAGAACTTCTGAAATTACTTAAAAAAGAAGAAGTTGTATTACTTTTACCTAGTCAAACCAGGCAAGAGTATTTTAGAAATAGAAGAAAAATAGCAGAGATAACAAGGTTATCTCTAATAAGACAAAGTAATATTTCTTCTTTCATTCCAGCTGTTCTTGATAAAGGAAATAAAGAAGTAAAGGATGTTTTAAGTAAAAAGAAAGATTTAATTACTTCATATAAAAAATTAATTAAAAAATATGATAAAGAAGTGGAAAAAGAAAAAACTGATGCGGATTTATTAATAAATGAACTTTTTTTAAAATTTGCAAAAGTAATTAAAGAAACTGATGAAATCATAGCAAGTGCATATCGTAGATATATGAAAGGTAACCCTCCTAGAAAAAATGATCATTCATATGGCGATGCATTAATATGGGAGACTCTTTTAAAAGAAGGGGCAAATGACGATTTGGTTTTAATTACAAAAGATGGTGATTTCATTGAAAAACATAAAGGCAAACCTAAAATTAACCAATTTTTATTTGTAGAATGGAGAATCAAAACAAAGAAGAAAAAGAAGGTTATTTTATACAAATCACTTGCAGAATTTGTAAACACTTTTACAAAAAAAGAAATTTTAAAAAAGGAAATAATAGAAAAAGAGAATAGTTCTGTATTTAATGCAAGCATAACAAAAAGTTTATCTTACAATACACAAGGAACACCAACGATTAGTGCTTCAAATTGTAGAATTTCAGATACAACGAGCCAAACAATAACAAAAATTACAAGAAATGGACTTATAGCAGAAGCAGACCTTGACTCTGATCCTCTTAGAATTAGCGCTTGCCAAAATTATGATTCGCTAGGAAAGATCTGTTCTTTTTGTGGAAATATTTATCATTATGAACAAGAATATTGCTTTAATTGTGGTATAAAATTATAAAATCTCTAATGTTTAAATATAGTGACAAACTAATAAAAGAAACGCAAAAAGTCTTTAAAGAAGAAGAGGGCTTAGATATTTCAAAGGAGACCGCGGTTGAATATATGGATCAATTATCGGGTTTGTTTTTAGCATTTTCAAAAAGACAAAAATAATTAGTATTTATTTACTATAATCTAAAACTATCTCATCTCCAGCAATATTACGGATTTTTATTTTAAATTTATTTGTTGGCAATTCGTATACCCCCTTGATTTTGTCTTTAATCTCTGCTTTATCCTCTAAATCCAAGTTACTAGTCCAAACACCACTTTTCTTTAATTCTGTATCAAACTGTAATGATTCAATAAGCTCTAAACCATTCTCACTGATTTTAACAGCTTTTGTTTTATCTTTAGTTAAAGTCCCTTTTTTAACTTTCTTGGCATTATATTCATCTATTTTGGCTTTAAGATAAGGACTAAAGAACTTTTTAATTTTAACATTGCATCCTTTGCCATCTTTTTTAAGTTCAATACCAACTGAATCCTCTGGGAAAAACATATCTCTTTTGTCAGCCAATAAATCATCTAAATTAATCAACTCAACTAAAATACTTGTCTTGCCAGAATTTTTTATTTCTTTATTTAAATAACACTGGTCTATATCTAAATCCTTAAAAGCATAGATAATATTAACTTTACTCGCTCCTTTTTCTGTTTCTTCTAGAGCGTAAATTTCTTCCAAGACAACATCTAGTAATTCTTTTGTTAGTTTCTTATCAATACCAATAAATTTAACTGGCTCAAAACTACCTTTTTCTTTAATAATTCCACCATCCCAAAATTCCCCCAGTTCAAGTTCGACTCTTGGTCTAAAGCCCTCAATCAAAGAGAACATCTTTTGAGTTGTTTGAGCTGGGTTTCTAAATAATCTTATACCATCTTTTATTTTTAAAATATCAAAATCCACTTTTCTTTTTACTAACCCATCTCTAGTTTCTTGAATAGCATTTATTCCAACATCACAAACAATAAATTTTCTATTCAAATCACTAGCAACTTTTGCAGTTGTCCCACTTCCAACAAAAAAATCTGCAACAATCATTCCTTCACTGGTGGCTGTATCAATAATTCTTCTTAATAACTCTATTGGTTTTTGTGTATTATATTGAGTTTTTTCTTTTGATTGAACATTTTCAAGTGGTATATCCCAAACATCATCAATAGGTATTTCTTCTTTGAAATATTTTTTACCTCCTCGAACTAATTTGTATTTTTTTCCATTTTCATCTTTTAAATTATATTTGGATTCAGTAAATTCGCTTACCTTTTTTAAAATTGGACTAAAATAATATTCTTTTGATTTTCCATAATGATAAATATTATCGTGCTTACGAGCATATCGGTCTTCGGGGGCTCTACTGCTTGTGTAATGCCAAATAATTTCATTTATAAAATTCTCTTCTCCAAAAACCTCGTCCATCATAACCTTCGCATATTGTCCTATATGCCAATCCAAATGGATATAGATGCTAGCTTTTTCACTCATAATCTCTCTAATAGCCAATAAACGCTCATAAAGCCAGTTTAAATAGTCCTCTTTCTGCCAAATGTCACCATACATAATCTCTTCACCAATACCATTATCTTCATTTTCAAATTGAGTTTTATTACCATTTCTTAAAAAGATTTTTTTTGCATAATTAGCTCCACTAGCAAATGGCGGGTCAATATATACCAAATCAACTTTTATATTTTTTGATTTTAAATAAGCACAGGCAGATAAAGTATCTCCATATAAAAACAAATTTTTAAAATCAGCATTAATTTCTTTTTGCTTATTCACTAATTTCTTTTTTTCTTTTTGTTTTATCTCTTCAATAACTTCTGTTTCAAAAAGTTGCATTTCAATATTTTTACTTGGAAGTAATCGCCCTTGATAGTTTAATAGGGCTTGTCCTTTGGCTGGTGTGATATTGTATGATTTTGGTTTTTGCATAAAATTATAATTTTTTTACCTCATTTTTTAATTTACTAATAAAGTTTGTAAAATCGTTATCTTCATTTTCGTCCACAAAGCAAACATAATTGAAATTGGGATTATGTTTTTTAAAATCATTCAACATAAACCGCTCTTTTTGTTTAAAATCATCATCGTAGTAAATCTTGCCTTTTGTTTCAATTATCAAGACCTTTTCAATCATTCTACCTTTTCTTTTGAGAATCAGGAAATCAGGAGTATAAACACCTCGGGGAGTTTGAACCCAAAAACTCTGCAATTCATTGTTTTTAAAACCATTAAAATAAACTTCTAGAGCAGCGAGCTCATTCATTTTTAACATTTCAGACAAAGCATTTATTTCAAAATTACTATCTACTTTATAAGGCACATAATTAAAACTGATATTTTGGGAATCTAAATTTTCAGCATCCGCTTCTAAATCTTCAGGATGTTTTCTAAAAAGTTCTATGTTGCGATTATCAATTTTAGGCATAAATTTTGCCAACGCTCCACTTGAAGAATAAAGAGCCATTGTAGGATTTTTTGTTTGCCATTCAAGTAATTCAATCTCGACATCTTTTGTTATTATTTCTTTTTTATATTCAACTTCTTCCATTAAAAATGAAGCGAGGTATTTTATAATATTATCAACTTCCAAGTTGGGATTAGATTCAATCCAATTAAGTTCCTTCTGTATTTCAGTAAAGATTTTCTTTAATTTAGTATGATAATTTTCTAACAAGTGAATCTCACTAAATTTTCCAAGGGTTGCTTTTGCTAAATCATAAATAAAGTCGTTAAAAAAATAATCAGTAATTTCAAATTTTGAAATTTTTTCTTCCACTTCACGGCTTATACCAGTTTTACCAATTCTGCCTTTTATTATTCTTTCATCATATTTATATTTTTCTTTTACATCCTTAAAGTTAAATTTATTTAAATTGCTGACCGCTGTCTTTTTTAAAAGAATTTTGTATTTAGTTTCAACTTGCTTGTATCTCAATTTGCCAAGTTTGGGTTTCCTTATCTTAACAGAAATTTCTGGCTGTGAACCAAATTTCAAATCTGAAATACTCAAGTCATAATTTTCTCTTAATTCAGAGTCTAGTGTTTTGTAGTTTTCTTTTTCCAAATAAATCAAAGCTTTCTCTTTTTTTGCATCAATAACTTCTCGCAAGCACCGGCAAGTTGTTTGTAGAACAAAATTTTTGGTGGTTTTTTGTCGGGGTAATACAACAGCAGTTAAACTCTTACAATCCCAACCTTCTGTGCCAATCGCTACGAGCAAAATAACTCTCTTGTCAGAGTAAGGTTTATCTAAATTATTAAATACAGCCAAACTTTCTTTTGGTATCTCATACTGCTTGTTTTCTTTCCCATTTGTATAAAATTTAAATATTTCAGACTCCTTGTTTTTCCTTTTTGACCTATACCAATCTTGAATCACTGGTAATATCTTTTCATTTAATACCTTAATAGATGGACAATAAAAAACAATTTTGCTTTTTGTATCGTTGCTGTATGTAATATCAAAATTATTAAAGAAATCAGTCAGAGCTTGTTTAATAAACAAATCCTCTTTTACTTCAACTTTTTTAATCTCTGGGATTTTTAAAAACCTACCTATTCCTTGATTTAAGTAATAGTTATAAACTATATCTTGAATTTGATTTAATTTTATCTCATCATCTCCAATTTTTACCTTATGCTTAACATAAGGAGTGCCAGAAAGTCCAAGGACAGAAATAATATTTTTATGCTGATCTAAAATATTAACTGCCTTTCTTAATGCTTTTTCTTTTTTCTCGGCATTTACTCCATAACTATGGTGAACTTCATCTAGTATTACGCCTAGATGAGAAATCTGAGATAATTTTTCTCTTAATTCATTCAACTTTAAAATCTCACTAATTTTTTTCTCATCATAATACAAACTGTCTTTCTCAACAAAAATTTTGTCTTTATCCTCATATTTTTCAAGCACAACTTTTTCGGCATTAGTAATAAAAACCATACCAAATTTTTTGGTTTGAAAGATACGATTTACCTTTTCTAAATTTGGATTATTACCTTGTAGTTTGTCTTTCCTTTGAGAACTTAAAGCGTCTAAAATTTCAATCTGAATTATTTGCTTTAATTTATGAGCTTCTTTGTCTGGAAATATCCATTCGGGATTAAAATTCTTTATAGTTTGTAAAGATGGAAGAATTGCTGTTTTAGATGCAGACGGAGCTAAAACAATAAAATTATGCGCAAACCTTTTATCGTTTTTGTATATGCTAGCAAAATATAAATCTAAGTATATAAAACAAGCCATTAAGAATGTCTTACCTGCCCCCATTGGTAAACTGAATAAATAGTTTGGGTAGTTGTAATTATGTAAAAGTTCATCTAAAACTTTATCCCAGTTTGTTTTTTCGCTTTTTGGATCGTTTGCTAATTTTTTTTGAAGATTATGAACGCTATTTTCTTGAAAAAATTGATTCAAAAAATGGGTTGTATAATTACTGCCAAAATTGTGAAAGTTATCATAGCCCTTTGCTATTTCTTCATCATATAAAAACCCAGCTCGAATAATATCTGATAGTTTTTTATTATTACCAACAAATTTTAACCAAAGATAAACTTCAATAGCTTGTTTTTGTGGTTCTCTTAATTTATTTTCTACTTCAATATATTTAATTAAGTTACCTACAATTGACTGATTCTTAGATTTTTCTTGGGTTACCCAGCTAGATGCCTTATTTTCTATTAAATTAAAAATTGTGTTCATATCTATAAAATTATTGAGGTATTAAGTAATACCTCAAACCATTTTTCATAACAATGATATTATAAAACAAAACCACTAAATTTCCTAAATTCCCCTATATTCTCTACAATCGAGTTCCAACTGCGTCCCGTTTGGGTCACTGCACATTTATAACCTTATTTGTTAAGGTTTATTCTAGTTACAATTTTATATTTTTCATGGTAATATATAATCGATGTGGTAGCCAAGTGGTAAGGCATTTACTCGCAAGGTAAATATCGTAGGTTCAATTCCTACCCACATCTCCATGACAGCACAAGAATATATTGAAAAAAGGTTAAATGGAATTAAAGATATAAAAGTTAAGCAAGAAGGAGATCTTGCTGATTTTATATATGACACAATAATGTCAAAAAAATTTAGAAAATATAGTGTAAACCCTGAAGCCTTCCCAAAAATTAAAGAAGCAATAGGGCTAAATATAAAGAATAATGAGCCTATAAAAATTGTTATTCCGTTTGGTTCATATAAACTATGGAAATTTGAGGAAAGCCCAGAACCAGATTGGGCTGAACTTTTTGCAATGATTTATTATGCCTATTGGTTAAAACCAATTACAGATGTATATAAGCCTGGAGTATGGTTTGATTTTTGTGCAGACGATGCGATTCTAGAACTAATGAATAACATTCCTGAAGAAGATACTAATAAATATAAGAAAACTTTTAGAGAGTTAATTGAATTTATAAAACCCTACTTACCTGATAATTTTAAATATACTTTCAGTCCAGTTGGAGAAAGATACTCTTCAAAAGAAGAATTTATGGCTGACCTTAATAATCAGATTGCTGAATTAAAAAAGAATGGAATTACACCAATAATAGAAAAAGATATTAGAAGAATGAAAACTAATATTAAGGTAGATAATAAAGAAGAAATAAATTTAGAAGAAAATCATCTCCTTCATGATGCATATATGAATGTTAGTAAAAGAAGGTCGTACCACAAAACACCTGACAGAATTTCAATATCTGCTACTCCGTTTGGTAAAAGGACCGCTATCCCAGTAGGAACAACAAAAACATCCGCTGTTCAATTTCAAGTTGGTACTGGTGTTTTAGGAAAACATAAAGATGGTTTAATAGAATACATCTATTCTGTTTCTCAATTAGAATCAAGTAAGTTTATAAAAGAGGATGTTTCAATCGATGGTTTAAATGCAAAAAACTTTAAAACAATACGCGTAATTGATTAAAATCCCTTATATTCTCTACAATAGAGTTCCAATAAATTACCCGTAGGGTCACAAATGAAAAAACTTCTCGAAAGAGTGGGTTTTTTCATTTGTGACCCCAAGTAAGCAAACTGCTTTGCTTACGTCAGAGAATCGAAAGGCGGAGCTATAATTTTTTGAGTACAAAAAATAAGCGAGCCAGGGTCGTGAAATTTTTGTTGAGGCGGCAACAAAAATATTCCTGACCGAAAACGTACTCGTGGTTCTCTTTTGACGAAAAATAAATTATTGTGGCTCACAAAAAAACAAACCCACTATTTAGCGGGTTTGAATATTTTTTTAAATAAAATTAAAATATTTTTAATAATAATATCTAATTTGGCAAGAATTATTTTTAATCTTAATTCTTTTCTTTCATTTTCTGTAATTTCTCTGAGGCCTTTTATTTCAGACCTATTCAAAATTGCAGAACAATTCCGATTTTTGTGATAGGAAAATACTTGAAAATTTTTGGGAACATCTTTAAGTTTTTTACCTTTTAATAAAGGAGTTCGAGGAATTGTTCTTTGTTTTTTTTGAATTACAAAAAAAGGAACGTTTGTCTTATTTTCTAGCTCTATCATAATAACAGAGCCTAATTGAATTTGGTCAAACTCTAGTTTCATGATATTTAATTTTAGATTTTTAACTTACTTTTATTTACATTATCTTTTATGGTTTAAAATGTCAAATTTAAAATGCGGAGGAATCCCTTTTTTGCTATAACCCTGTGGTAGAATTTTGGTAAAAATTTCACTACGGGGTATAATATTCTTATGTCTAAACAAATTGCTTTAATTGTTCTTGATGGATGGGGATATAGAGAAGACACAAAAGATAATGCTATCGCTCAGGCTAAAAAGCCTGTTTTTGATGAAATATGGAATAAGTATTCACATACTACTTTGAACACTTCTGGCGTTAGTATAGGGCTTCCTGAGGGCCAAATTGGGGACAGTGAGATAGGGCATATGACTATTGGAGCAGGAAGAATTTTAGATGAAGACTTAGTAAGGATAAATAAGGTTATTAAACCCGGACACTTTGAAGATAATCTAGCTATGGATACTTTATTTGATCATGTTAAGGAAAATAATTCTACCTTGCACGTGATAGGTCTGTTGTCTCCAGGAGGAGTTCATAGTCACATGTCACATTTATTTGCTTTCCTTGAAACAGCCAAAGAGTACGGGCTTACAAAAATTGCTATTCATGTAATTACCGACGGGAGAGATACTCCTCCTCACGCGGGAGCTGGATATATTAAACAGCTGGAAGATTTTATTAAAGAAATAGGTGTTGGAGAAATTGCTTCCGTCTCTGGACGACTATACGCCATGGATAGAGACTTACGATGGGAAAGATTAGCTAAAGCAGAAGAGGTGATGTTTGAAGGTAAAGGAAAAATTTGTGATATCCCTGCTTCAGAATTTTTAGAAAATTTATATAAAGATGAAGTTAAATCTGATGAATATTTAAAACCTTTTGTTTGTTTAAATAAAAAAGGAGGAACTTATAAATTAAATAAAAATGATGGTGTATTTCTGTTTAATTTTAGGGCTGATCGAATGAGAATGATTACAAAGAGATTGATGGAAAGAGCAGAGAAGGACAATATTTCTTTGTCTACTATGACTGATTACGGGAAAGAATATAAAAGTTTGATTGTTTTTCCGCCAATTCACATTGAAGTTACTTTAGGAAAAATGATTAGTGATCAAGGTTTAACACAAGCCCATATAGCTGAAACGGAAAAATTTGCCCATGCTACTTATTTTATAAATTGTGGAAAGGAAACTCCCTATGAAGGAGAAGAACAAATAATGGTTCAAAGTCCTAAGGGTGTTTTAACCTACGACCTGGCTCCTAAAATGTCTGCCGAAATGGTAGCTGACAAAGCTATAGAACAAATAGAAAAAGGAACGGATTTCATTTTTATTAATTTTGCAAACGCTGATATGGTTGGACATACAGCGAATGTTCCGGCTATTATTACTGCAATTGAAGAAATAAATAAACAATTGGGAAGAGTGCTGGAGGTTCTTCATTCAAAGGGAGGGATTGCTTGTGTCACGGCTGATCATGGAAATGCTGAAATTAATATTGATCCAGTTACTGGGGCTAGGCATACTTCCCATACTACAAGTTTAGTTCCTTTTATTATTACTGACACAACTAAACCTTTACATAGAGGAACTTTGGCTGATGTAGCTCCGACTGTTTTGGAATTATTGGATATAGAGAAGCCAAAAGAGATGACAGGAGAGAGTTTGATAGATTAGTATTATTCTTGTATACTTTTTAGTATTGAAAAAGGAGGGTTGGCAGAGAGGTTGAATGCACCACTTTCGAAAAGTGGAATCCCTGAAAGGGGATCACAGGTTCGAATCCTGTACCCTCCGCCAATGATTGATTTTAAAATTTGCGCGATTAGCTGTCTTGGTAGGAAAAGAAAGATAAATAAATTAGTTTTATGTATGTTTTTTAAATTAAAATAAATTTGCGCGGTTAGCTGTCTTGGTAGGAAAAGAAAGATAAATAAATTAGTTTTATGTATGTTTTTTAAATTAAAATAAATTTGCGCGGTTAGCTGTCTTGGTAGGAAAAGAAAGATAAATAAATTAGTTTTATGTATGTTTTTTAAATTAAAATAAATTTGCGCGGTTAGCTCAGTTGGTAGAGCGACTCATTGACGTTGAGTAGGTCACAGGTTCGATTCCTGTATCGCGCACAAAGTATTAGAATAAATATAACCACATTAAAATTTATGGAAAATACACAAGTAATTATTTTAGCAGCAGGAAAGGGGACAAGAATGGAGTCTGAAGACCCCAAGGTTCTTTCTTTGCTTAAGAAGAAACCATTTCTAAAACACATATTAGATACTCTTTCTCATTTAAAACTAACCCTTGAGCCGGTAATTGTTGTTGGATATATGAAAGAAAGAATATCTGAAGTAATTGGGAAAAATTTTAATTATGCTCATCAAAAAGAACAATTAGGAACTGGTCACGCAGTTCTTTCGGCTAAAGACTCAATGCACTCAGACCATAAAACAGTTATGGTTATTTCAGGAGACCAACCACTGGTTTCTAAGGGCACTTTAGAAAAATTAATAAAGGTTCATAAAAAGAATAATTCAATGGTTAGTATTGCTACTGTTAAATTACCTGATTTTAATGAATGGAGGGAGGGAGCTCTCACTTGGGAAGAGTTATAAGAGATGAAAATGGTAAAGTCTTAAAAATTGTTGAAAATAAAGACGCCACCGAAGAAGAGAAAAAAATTACAGAAATAAATTATGCTTTGTATGTTTTTGATGGAGATTGGCTTTGGGGAAATATAGATAAATTAAAAAATGAAAATGCTTTAGAGCAACCAGTGTCAAGTTTGTCGGCGATAAACAGATTGTGGTCATTCCCAATACCCCCTTCCTCTGGGGTCCGGAAGCCAGCGTCAGTAGTGGTATCCGGGCGCGACTTCACCTAAGTTGAAGGTTCAACGTTTCTGGTTCCTGGTCAGCCTTGCCGGCATTCGGGCTATTCGTTACTAAATCAACCTTGGTTACACCAGATTATTGCGAGCCGTCCGCCGCCAGGCGACATTCCGTCTTAAATGAGTATATTGACACATCCGCCTTCATCGATTCCCCGGGAATTCGGCCGGTACCGAGCGCCCGCATCCAGACTGGCCACACCGGGCGCGGTACGATTGGCGACGGCCTTTGCTGTGGTGCGCAAATTTGCCGCGGTCGTTTAGCAAACCATGACCGACTCACCGTTGGCGATTTCCGATACCGGGCATCAGCGGAATTAATCAGATCGCATCGTCGCTTTTTTGTTTCAGATGGGGGATATTTATCAAACATCGATAAGACCCTGGTCCTGGCTGTGCGGACTGATGACCGTGGATCGGATAGTGCTTAACCGCGGCATCCCGAGGCTGCTTTCCAGGGCTCGATATGCGTCAGGAGGGGTGGAATCCGGTCGTTTTTTCATCGCCGCTATTTAACAGCTGTAGATCTCGATCTTGCCCGATGGCGTCGGGAAGGGGTTGTTTACCGGATCATCGATCTGTTCGCGAAAGGCAGCGGGGTGTTTCAATTCAATTTTGGTGAGCAGCATCAGCTGTTTAAATGCTTGTCGTGTTCAAACCCGGTGTGTTGTGCGATATATTTGATGTGATCGAATGGAGGTAAAGCCAGTCAGTCCCAAAACGCTCAGCCAGCTGGGTAAAAATTGTGTCAGATCGGAGCGGGTTTCGGGCCGGGGTCAGGGCCGATTCATATAGATAACAAGGTCCGCCAAGCCACGGTTGGGCGATGTCTTCTTCTTCCAGAAAATGGGTGACCGGCAACACGATATCTGCCCAGCGGGCCGTTGGCGTCATGAAAAGATCGTGGACCACGATACATTCCGGGCGTTTTAACCCTTGCAGACCTTTATTTATATTTTGAAACTGATTTAACAGGTTGCAGCCCACGATATAAACCAGCTTGATATCGGCTTCAAACCCACCGGCTTTTCCCTCCAGCAGGGCGTCATAAATTTGGGTTAGATGGATTTTCGGATTTCTTTGCCGGGGTACCTCCATCGGATCGGCAATTGCGCCCGCTTTCGATATACCCAGGCCCGCCAGCCACCTAGCCCGCCTTTATTGCCGATGTTGGCGGTCATGGCTGCCAGGGTAATGGCCGACCGGTGGAATTGTTCACCAAATGCGGTCCGGCCGGTTTCTCATCCCGTAAACGGTGCCGCCGGTTTAGATTGGGCATATTCTCTGGCTGAGGTCGTGATGTCATCTGCTGTTACACCAGTGATTGGTGAAGCCCATTGCGGTGTTTTCGGAATCCCGTCCCCATCTCCCATCACATAGTGCATTGAAATCGTAGAGAACACCTTCAGTACGCCGGGTCTTGATAAACTCATGATCGTAATATTCTCGGATATCATCACCTGGGCCATGGCAGCAGCATATGCGTGTCGGTAGCCGGTTTGATGGCTTCTATCCATTGGTTAGCCAACATTGCCGACAGGCTCAGGCGCGGGTCCACACAGACGATCCGGGTGCCGTTCCTTTTGGCCTGTCTTAAATAAGCGTATCCGGACCAAAGCGGGAGACCAGCGGATTCAACCCACATGATAATCAGTCTGGAATACAGCAGATTGTCATGACTTACCGGTAATTGAGCTGCCCAAGGTGGCTGTGCCGCGAAATTGGCTGATTCGAAGGGCATTGCCGCTGAGGACACTGCACCCGCAAACATATTAAAAAAACGCCTGCTATTATGGAAGGCATGTTCCGCCACCGGGCGGTTTCCGCCACCGGGCGGCTGATGGAATTGCAGCCGCGCGCGGCCATCGTGATGCGCGATGGCGAGGAGCAGATGACGCCGATACGCGGCGTCAAGGTGGGCGACCGGGTGCTGATCAAGCCCGGCTACCAGGTGCCGGTGGATGGCGTCGTGCTCGAAGGGCACAGCGCGGTGGACGAGTCCATGCTGAGCGGCGAATCCGCGCCGGTGAGCAAATCGGTCGGAATGCAGGTCTCGGCAGGCACGCTGAACACCGATGGCGCGCTGCTGGTCGAGGTGCGCGCGGCCATGCGGGACACCGCGCTGGCGAAAATCATCCGCCTGGTCGAGGAGGCGCAATCCTCCAAGGCGCCGATCCAGCGCCTCGCCGACACCATCGTGCCGTGGTTCGTGCTGGTCACCCTGCTCTGTGCGACGCTGACCTTCCTGATCTGGAACGCCCGGGACTTCGAGATCGCGCTGATGGCGTCCGTCTCGGTGCTCATCATCACCTGCCCGTGCGCGCTGGGCATGGCGACGCCGATGGCGATCGCGGTGGCCTCCGGCCTGGGTGCCAGACACGGCATCCTGATCAAGAACGGGCTGGTGCTGGAAACGCTGTCCAAAGTAAACCACTTCGTGTTCGACAAGACCGGCACGCTGACCGAAGGCAGGATGAGCGTCGCGCAACTGCATGTTGCGCCGGGTGTGGTGCAGGAAGATATCCTGCGCAGCGCGGCGGCGGTAGAGCGCTTGAGCGAGCACGGCGTGGCCAGGGCGATAGTGTCGGAAGCGGAAAAACGGCAACTCGATTATCGCGACATCGCCGTGTCCGGATTCAGGGCGAGCGCCGGTCTCGGTGTGGAAGCGGCAGTCGATGGGAAAACCGTATTGCTCGGCAGCGCCGAATGGCTGAAGCGGCACGGTGTCGCGCCCGACGAAAATCTGCTGGCGCAAGCGCACGAGCTGGAAGCGCAGGCGACGAGTTGCGTGCATATCGCGCTGGACGGCGCGCATCTCGCCATGTTCGCGCTGGCGGACAAGCTGCGCGGCGATGCTCGGCAACTGGTGAACGAACTGCGCGCGGCGGGCATCGCCATGACCCTGCTGTCCGGCGACCGCAAACCGGTCGCCGAGGCAGTCGCGAAGCAACTGGGCGGCATGGAAGTCATCGCCGAAGTGCTGCCGCAGGACAAGGATCAAGTGATCCGGCAGTTGCAGCAGCAGGGCGCGGTGGTCGCGATGGTGGGCGACGGCATCAACGACGCGCCCGCGCTGATCCGCGCCGACGTCGGCATCGCGCTTGGCTCGGGCACCGACGTGTCGGTGGAAAGCGCCGACATCGTGCTGATGCGCAACGAGCTGGACAAGGTGCGCCTCGCCACCCTGCTGTCGCGCCGCACCCTGCGCACCATCCGGCAGAACATCGGCCTGTCCTTTGTTTACAATGCGATCATGGTGCCGCTGGCGATGCTGGCAATGGTGACGCCGCTGGTCGCGGCGATCACCATGCCGATCAGCTCGCTGGTGGTGATCGGCAATGCGGCGCGCATCCGCACCCTGTTCAGGAAACCCCAGGAGTAACCATGGACGTGATTTACAGCTTGATACCCGGCATGATGTTCTTCGGCCTGATCTTCCTCGTGGTGCTGATCTGGGCGGTGAAGAAGGGACAGTATGAGGACATGGAGGGCAACGCCAACCGTATCCTGCTGGATGACGACGAGGACATGATGGCCCGCCACGATGACCGCCAGGATGGCGAAGCAGGCAAGGAAAATACCGATCCGAAGCTGCACTGATTCATTCCTGCATGCGTCAGGAATGTCGTGCATGAATACCACAGCCGCTTTTCGCAATCGACCGGTTTCCGCTACACTCGCATGCCACCGTGCATTCGAATCCGTCGTTCCGCTTCCATCTTCATATTTATCAAAAAGGATGTCGCCATGACCCACAAGCCATTTTTATTGCGCATCATGCTGGCCGCCCTGTTGCTGCTTTCCGGCATGCCCGGTCATGCGGGAACGGATACGGTCGGCACCATCACCCCCTGCGGAATTGGCGCAGAGACTGAAAGCACCCAACCCGTCGGTCATCATCGATACCCGCACGCGCGAGGAGTATTCGGCCGGGCATATCGACACCGCCCTGAACCTGCCGTACGACGAGCTGGCGCACCGGCTGGACGCCATACCCGGCGGCAAATCCGCTGAGATCGTCGTGTATTGCCGGAGCGGTAAACGCGCGCGGATTGCCGAGGAAATTCTCGTCGAAAAGGGCTATACGAACGTGAAGGATCTGGCGGGGCACTGGCAGGCATGGAGCCGGCAAACGCAGTAGCAGAAAGCTGTCAAGCCCGCATCAACGCCTCGATTTCCGCCACCGTCTTCGGTGCGGCTGCGGTCAGCACTTCGCAGCCTTGCGCGGTGATCGTCACGTCGTCCTCGATGCGCACGCCGATGTTCCACAGTGCCTGCGGCACATCGTCGGCGGGGCGGATGTAGCAGCCGGGTTCGACGGTGAACACCATGCCGGGCTGCAACGCGCGCCACTCGTCGCCTGCCTTGTAATCGCCGACATCGTGCACGTCCATGCCCAGCCAGTGACCGGTGCGGTGCATGTAGAAGCGGCTGTAGTCGCCGGCTTTCCAGCACGCCATCGACGCGTGCCGGTGAGCATAGCTTCAGGTCGATGATGCCCTGCGCCAGGACGGCGACGGCGACATCATGCGGTACGTTCCAGTGCACGCCGGGACGGGTGGCGGCAATGGCGGCTTCCTGGGCGGCAAGCACAAGTTCATAAACGTCGCGCTGCGGCGGCTGAAGCGGCCGTTGACCGGGAAGGTGCGGGTAATGTCCGAGGCGTAGCCGTCGAGCTCGCAGCCGGCGTCGATCAGCAGCAGTTCGCCATCGGCCTGAGCACGGCATCGTTGCCCACGTAATGCAGCACGCACGCATTCGCGCCGCCCGCGACGATGGAAGGATAGGCGGGATGGCGCGCGCCGTGGTGGCAGAATTCATGCAGCAATTCCGCCTCGACCTGGTATTCGAACTGGCCGGGGCGGACAAAGCGCATGGCGCGCCGGTGCGCCCGGGTTGCAATCTCTGCGGCACGGCGCATGACGGCCAGTTCGTGCTCGTCCTTGAACAGCCGCATTTCGTTGAGCAGCGTGCGCACGTCGTGGATCTCGTTCGGTGCGCGGATGCCGCTGCGCGCCTTGGCCTGCACCTCGCCGCGCGTGTCGAGGATGCGCTGATCCCACACCGCATCATGGCCCACCGGATAGAACAGCGCAGGCTGGTTGCCCATCAGTTCGGCCAGCTTGTCATCCAGTTGCGCGACCGGGCAGGCATCATCGAACCCGTATTGCTCCCTTGCGGCGTCGGGACCGGCACGGTAGCCGTCCCATACTTCGCGTTCCGGATTCTTTTCGCGGCAGAACAGGATGGCTTGCGTTTCATCTCGCCGCGACCAGCACCAGCACCGCCTCGGGCTCGGCGAAGCCGCTCAGGTAATAAAAATTGCTGTCGTGGCGATAACCGTAATGGGTGTCGCCATTGCGCGCGACTTCCGGTGCGGTGGGAATGACGGCGATGCCGTGCCGCGAGCGGTAGTTTCCAGCAGGCGCTGGTGCGGCGTTGTGCGTAGAGGGCAGATGTCCAATGAGTCATGGCGCGTTGTGCTGCGAGCGGATCGAGCTGTGTCGAGCTCGGCGAGGCGCTGCGGGGTGCCGATATCCACCCACAGGCCGTCGAATGATGTTCACCGCTGACCCCTGCCGGCGGCGATCTGCTCGCGCAGCAGCGGCGCAAGCGGTGCGGCGCTGCCGCGCGGGATGCGGTTGAACAGGGATGGCTGATAGACACCTATGCCGCTGAAGGTCAGCCTTGTTGCGGACTGTTCCTCCCCACAGCCTCCATACGCCCCCGCGGGTGAAGGCAGGACACGGCCATCCTGCAACAGGAAATCGCCGTTTGGGTGGTGCTGCGGATTATCCACCAGCACCAGATGCGCCAAATCGGCGCCGGATTGCAGGGCGGCCGCGCGCAGCGGCAATCTGGCAAAGTCGTAGTCGCACCAGATGTCGCTGTTGATCACGGCGAAGGGTTCATCGCCGAGCAGCGGCAGGGCATAGGCGATGCCGCCTGCGGTTTCCAGCGCAGTGCCTTCGGCGGAATAGCGGATGCGCGCGCCAAAACGGCTGCCGTCACCCAGCATGTTTTCTATGTGCGTGCCGAGGTGGGCGTGATTGATGACCAGATCGGCCATACCCGCACGCACCAGTTTCTCGATATGCCAGACGATCAGCGGTTTGCCGCCGGCTTCCAGCAACGGCTTGGGGGTATGGTCGGTGAGCGGGCGCATGCGTTCGCCGCGGCCGGCCGCCAGCAGCATGGCCATCATGGTTTTACGTTTCTCACGATTGCCCTTTCTCCCGCTTGCGGGGGAAAGTTGGATAGGGGGAGATGCGCAGCATCAAAAGGTGTACCCCGTTTGCGCCTCGCGCTGCTCCAGCTCGTCCAGCAGGTTCAGCAACGGCTTGAGATCGATATAGCGTGCGCAGGCGGCACGCAGGTAATCCATCACCAGCGGCAGGTCTTTCAAATAGCCATCCTTGCCGTCGCGATGATACAGGCGCGCGAAGATGCCCAGCACCTTGAGATGGCGCTGCACGCCCATCCATTCGTAATCGCGGTAGAACTCGCCGAAGTCCGCATGCACCGGCAACCCCGCCTTGCGCGCCTTTTCCCGGTAGCGGATCAGCCAGTCCATGATCTCCGCCTCTTCCCAGCGGATATAGGCATCCTTGAACAGCGAGACCAGGTCGTAGGTAATCGGGCCGTATACGGCGTCCTGGAAATCCAGGATGCCGGGTGAGGTTAGAATATTGACCTTCTCGTTCTCCCCCTCTCCCGCAAGCGGGATAACCAGCGACTTGGCTGCGGTCGTTTGCAGCCTAGTCGAATGGCTAGTTGTTTCACTCAGAGAGTTAGAGAGAGGGTGGCCAATATGCATCAAATTGCGCGAATGGTAGTCGCGATGCACGTAGACGCGCGGCTGGGCGAGATTGCTGGCGAGGATGCGGCGAAAGCATTCTTCCAGTGCTGCCTGCTGCCTGTCGCTGAGCGTGACACCCAGATGCCTGGCGACATACCAGTCCGGAAACAGGTTCAGTTCACGGCGCAGCAGGGATTCATCATAAGGCGGCAGTTCGTTCG
The DNA here is from genome assembly GCA_942491275.1 of Minisyncoccota bacterium. Classification (GTDB taxonomy): domain Bacteria; phylum Patescibacteriota; class Minisyncoccia; order Phycocordibacterales; family UBA9973; genus UBA8515. The sequence goes on from CALNZI010000007.1 coordinate 117,212, forward strand.
CGCGCGAGGCAAGCTGGATCCTGATCAGTGCGTCAGTGGCGGAACCGTACAGCCTGCACGCCGTACCGCCATCCAGTACCTGCAGGTAAGTGGTATTGCCAAGATCGGACAGCAGCAGAAAACCCTGTTGCAAATCATGCGCATATGCATGCGGCACATGCGTTCCGGCCTCCTCGAACAATTTGGCGACATGCAGGAATGGTGGCAATCCTCGGGCTGTGGCGGGGTGATCCAGTGATGATTCGGGTCGACCCGTCGACGAATGTAGCGAAAAGTAGCGGCGAAAGCTGCCTTCGTGCTGAAGCCGGAAGGCAAGTGCAAAGGTCTTGCCGGGGAACAGGTCTTGCAGCCACGCGGCTAGTTGTTGCTGACGTTGCATATCGGGCTTTTGAATGGCGTTAATGGTAAACTCGCGAAAGTTTACCACCTTACTATTGTCATGCGGCACCGTCTCAAGCCCATCGCGTTCACCCTGCTCTGCACTTTCGCGCATCACGCCAGCGCGAATACCGAGTGGCTTGCCTTGCGCATGGACAAGACTTTCATGGCGATGTCGGAGCCGGCAGAGGAACCGCCCACCTTCATGGAAGCCGACCGCCTGACGGGCAAAAAGGAAAGCCAGATCGAGGCGCATGGGCAACGCGGTACTGCGCAAGCGCGAGCCAGTCCATCAAGGCGGATCGCCTGCTGTATTTCCAGGATACCAGTGACCTCGACGCACAGGGCTCGGTGGTACTGGAACAGGGCGGCAACACGATGCGCGGCCCGCACCTCAAGCTGAACCTGGATACCGATATCGGCACCATGGAACAACCGGTATTCTATCTTGCGGAAAATGACGGACGCGGTTCGGCGGACATGATGCACATCCACGACAAGGAGCATTACACGCTCGACAATGCCACCTATACCACCTGCCCCGCCGATAACGAGGACTGGCTGCTGAAAATGCGCGGCCCGGAAATCGACCGCGACCGGCAGATAGGCACTGCCCATCATGCCTGGGTAGAGTTCATGGGCCTGCCGATCCTGTATTCCCCATGGATGGACTTCCCGCTCAATGACCGGCGCAAGTCTGGTTTCCTGTCGCCGGTATTCGGCAGCACCACCAAGGGCGGCAAGGAACTGACCCTGCCCTATTACTGGAATATTGCGCAGAACCGCGACGCGACAATCGCGCCGCGTGCAATGACCAAACGCGGCATATCGCTCAATAATGAATTCCGCTACCTGGAATCGGGCTATAGCGGCGAGCTACAACTGGATGTATTGCCCGACGACAGGCTGGCCAGACGCAGCCGCACCCGCGTATCGGTTGTCCATAAACAAGCCATTGCAGGCGGTCTGAACGGCTATGTCAACCTGAACAGCGTTTCGGACGACGCCTATTTCCGCGACCTGGGCAGCACCATCAATGCCACCTCGCAGGCCAACCTGTTGCAGGAAGCGGTTTTGACCTATGGTGACGGCTGGTGGAATGCGGCCGCACGCATCCAGCGTTACCAGACCCTGCAGGATCCCACCGCCCCGATTGGCGCACCATACAAGCGCCTGCCGCAATTGACGGTCAATGCACAACAGAGTTATTCGGATGCCCGTCTGGCCTTTGCCGGCGAGTTCGTCGATTTCAGCCACCCCACCGCGCTGGAATGTGCGAGACGCCTGGTCATCCATCCCAGCGCCAGCTATCCCCTGACTGTCGATCCGGCCTTTTACGTAACGCCGAAAATCGCGCTGCACAGCACGCACTATGTACTGGAAGCGAACAACCGCAATACTCTGCCGAACGCTTCGCGCACCCTGCCCATCGTGAGCGTGGACAGCGGGGTGGCTTTCGAGCGCGACTGGGATCTGTTCGGCGGTAGTTATGTACACACCCTCGAGCCGCGCGCCTTTTATGTTTATGTGCCCTACAAGGATCAAAACCAGCTGCCCAATTTCGACTCGGCCCAGGCCAATTTTGATTTCACGCAGATGTTCACCGAAAACCGTTTCTTCGGCAACGACCGGGTGGGGGACGCAAACCACGTTACGCTGGCCGTCACTTCACGCCTGCTGGAGCCCAGAGAAACGGCATGGAGCGACTGAAATTATTGATAGGCGAACGTTTCAGCTTTAAGACCCCCCGTGTAAATCTGGTTGCGCCCACGACCACCACCAGCAAATCCGACATTCTGCTCGCCGCCTCCGGCAGGCTGACCAATGCGTGGTCTTTAGACAGCGAGTTCCAGTACGACCCCAATCAGTCGCACAGCCAGCGCTACAACATCGCTTCGCGTTACCGGCCGGAAATCGGCAAATCCTTCGACCTCGGCTACCGCTTTTCACGCAACACCTTGCGCCAGATCGACGTTTCCGGGCAGTGGCCGCTGTCCAGCCACTGGCGTGCAATCGGGCGCCTGAACTATTCGCTGCAGGACGGCAAAACCTTGGAGTCGATTGCCGGGCTTGAGTATAATCAAAGCTGCTGGACGCTTCGTTTCGTAGCGCAACGTTTTACTGTCGCGCAGCAGGATGCCAATACCGGCCTGTTCCTGCAGCTTGAATTGAATGAATTTATCAGTGTCGGCGTCGACCCCATCAACGCTTTGAAGCAAAGCGTGCCGAGCTATACAAAGTTGAACGAGAAAACCCCCAACAAACCCGGTTCAGCCCTGCGCTGAATCAGGCAGAGGAATGATGATGCCCAGGATAGCTGCCACCGCGCTTGTTTGCTGCGCCGCCCTTATTGCCACCCACCCCGCTTGGGCCGCCGACACCATGACCAGGCCTGCACATGCTGCGCCAGCCGCTCTCGACCCGCAAAAACAGGTGGCAGTCATTGACTGGGTCGTTGCGGTAGTCAACGATGATGTCATTACCCGCAAGGAACTGGACGGGCGGTTGCGCGTAGTGGTGCAACAACTGCAAAAGCAGGGCACGCCGCTGCCTCCCCCTGAAGTGCTGGAAAAACAGATACTCGAACGCATGATCACCGATATGCTGCTGGCGCAATTCGCCGAGGAAAACGGCGTCCGTGTCGACGACACGCAACTGGATCTGGCGATCACGCGCATTGCCCAGCAAAACAACTTCCCATCGCAGGCCGAATTCCGCGCCAGACTGGAGGCGGATGGTGTGGATTACAAGAAATTCCGCGAGGAAATACGCAGTGAAATCATTGCCACGCGCCTGCGCGAGCGGGAGGTGGAAAGCAAACTCATTATCAGCGACAGCGAGGTGGACAGCTATCTCGCCAACAAGGCGAAAATGAAAGGTGTTGAGGAAGATATCCATCTTGCGCACATTTTGGTAGTGATACCGGAGCAGGCCAATGCGGAAAAAATCCAGGCCGCGCGCAGCAAGGCAGAGCAGGCATTGAGCCAATTGCGGGAAGGCGCAGATTTTGCGCAAGTGGCCGCCGGTTACTCAGATGCGAAAGATGCCTTGAAGGGCGGTGATCTCGGCTGGCGGCCAAGCGACCGCCTGCCGCCGATGTTTGCCGCCGAACTGCAAAAATTGCAGCCCGGCCAGACCACCACCGTGCTGCGCAGCCCGAATGGCTTACATATCCTCAAGCTGGTCGACAGGCGCAGCGGCAGCGCGCCGGAGATAATCACGCAAACCCATGCACGGCATATCCTGATCAAGACCAGCGAGATCGTTTCTGAAAATGAGGCAAAGAAACGCCTGCTGGAAATCCGGCGGCGCATCGATGCCGGCGCGGATTTTGCCGAACAGGCCAGACGCTTCTCGCAGGACGGCAGCGCGCAACAGGGGGGCGACCTGGACTGGCTGTCTCCCGGGCAGACCGTGCCGGAATTCGAAGAAACCATGAACAAGCTGCAGCCCGGCAAGATCGGCATGACACAAACGCAGTTCGGCTGGCACCTGATTCAGGTACTGGAGCGCAGGAACGCCGATGTCAGCGAGCAGCAGCAGCGCCAGCAAGCGCGCATGGCCATCGGAACCTTCCGGTCGGACGAGTTGTACCAGGATTGGCTGCGGCAATTGCGCGATCGCGCCTTTATCGAATACCGCATCGAGGAAAACCAGTAAGCTGTGAACACAGCGCTTTCTCCGGCACCCTTGGTAGTCACCTCCGGTGAGCCGGCAGGCATAGGCCCCGATTTATGCGTGCAACTGGCAGCCGCGCAACTTGATATCCCGTTCGTAATCATGGCCGACCGGCGCCTGCTGCAACAGCGCGCCGCACTGCTCGGTGCCGATTTGCGTCTTTGCGATTATGCCGGTGCAGGAACATGGAAAAATGAAAAAGGCAGGGAGCCTCCTGTCATACCGGTCATCCATGTTCCGCTTGCCGCGCCATGCCAGGCCGGCATGCTGGAAATATCCAACAGCGCATATGTATTGGCCATGTTGCGCCGTGCCGTACAGGGCTGCCAGTCCGGTGAATTTTCCGGCATGGTCACCGCACCGGTGCACAAGGGTGTCATCAACGATGCCGGCATCCCGTTCACCGGGCACACCGAATTTCTCGCTGCGCAAACCGGTGCCGATCATGTCGTCATGATGCTTGTCGGGGCAGGGATGCGCGTAGCGCTGGCCACCACACACCTCCCGTTGAAAGATGTACCGGCCGCAATCACCGCACCACTGCTGGAAAACGTGCTGAACATCCTCAGGCGCGATTTGCAGTGCCGCTTCGGCATTACACAGCCGCGCGTCCTGGTAGCAGGATTGAACCCGCACGCTGGCGAAGGCGGCCATCTGGGACGCGAGGAAATCGAAATCATGATTCCGGTACTGGACAGGCTGCGCGCCAAAGGCTTCGATGTCAGCGCGCCGTTGCCTGCCGACACGCTGTTTACTCCGCAAAAACTGGCGCAGTGCGATTGCGTGCTTGCGATGTACCACGATCAGGGCCTGCCGGTGCTCAAGCATGCCAGCTTCGGCCAGGGCGCAAACATCACGCTCGGCCTGCCGATCATCCGCACCTCTGTTGACCATGGCACTGCGCTGGAACTGGCCGGCTCCGGCCAGGCCGACAGCGGCAGCCTGCTGGAAGCGATCAGAATCGCGGCACAGATGGTACATAACGAAGCGGCATATCGTGCATGAACTTGCGCCAAAACGTTTTTTTGCCTTATGAACCATAAGGCCATGGTACGTTTTAGCTCCGGCGTCACGCGCTACGCGCATGAGCCTTCACTGAAACGCTTTTTTGCCTTATGAACCATAAGGCAAAAAAGCGATTTGGTCAGAACTTTCTTGTCGATGCGCATATCGTCGCCGCTATCGTTGCCGCCATCCGCCCCGAAGCGAAAGACAACATGGTGGAAATCGGACCCGGGCTGGGCGCGCTGACCCGCCCGCTGCTGGAACGGCTGGATCGCCTGCATGTGGTGGAAATCGACCGCGACATCATCGCGCGCCTGGCACACGACTATCCGCAGGGCGGCCCGGCATCGAAACTGATTATCCACGCCGGTGATGCGCTGGAGTTCGATTTTTCGACGCTGCCAACTCCGCTGCGTATTGTCGGCAACCTGCCCTACAACATTTCCTCTCCGCTGCTGTTTCATTTTGCCGCCTATGCCGGGCGCATCTCCGACATGCATTTCATGCTGCAAAACGAGGTCGTCGAACGCATGGTTGCCCAACCCTCCACTCCGGAATACGGGCGGCTATCGGTGATGCTGCAATACCGCTTCCAGATGGAAAAACTGCTCGACGTCCCGCCGCAGTCTTTCCGTCCGGAACCGAAGGTGAATTCCGCTATCGTGCGCATGATCCCGCTTCCTGCCGGTGAAATCGTGGTGCGCAATGAAAAACTGTTTGCCGCCGTGGTCGGTGCTGCATTCGGCCAGCGCCGCAAGACGCTGCGCAACACCCTGCGCAATTACCTGAGCGAGGCGGATTTTGAAAAACTGGGGATCGACGCCCGGCTACGCGCGGAAAACCTGACCGTGGCCGAGTTTGCCAAGATGGCAAATTATCCTGATATCCACTCCGGCAACTGATGGCAGCTCAGCCTATCCCATGCTGCTTCAGTTTTTTCCACAACGTGGTGCGCGACATGCCAAGCTTCTCGGCAGCAGCGGCCTTGTTGCCCCCGGTTTCCTTTAACGCAGCCATGAGCATCTCTTTTTCCTGCCCTTCCTGTTGCACGGGCGCGCGGTAATAGCGCTGCACGAGCGCTACCGCCGGTGCCGTAACGTTCGCAGCACGCAAATCGGCAACCTGATGGCCGGCCTCCTGGATTTCGGGCGGCAAATGGCGTGCCAGGATTGCAGTGCCGTCCACGTGAACCATGGCATATTCCAGGGCATTGACCAGCTCCCGGACGTTGCCCGGCCAATTGTAGGCGCCCAGCGCATCCAGCGCCTCGCCGGAAAGCTGTATATCGCGCCCCGGGAGGCGGGCAAGCATATTGGCCAGCATGGTGCTGGCCAGCAACGGGATATCCTCACGGTGCTCGCGCAAGGCGGGAACGTGCAAGGGGAGCACACGCAAGCGGTAATAAAGATCCGCGCGGAATTCACCGCGACTGACCATGGCCGGCAAATCGCGGTGCGTTGCCGCAATAATGCGCACATCCACCTTGCGGGTCTGGTTTTCGCCGAGCCGCTCGATTTCGCGCTCCTGCAAAACACGCAACAGTTTTACCTGAACGTTCAGGGGCACTTCGCCGATCTCGTCCAGCAACAGCGTTCCGCCGTGAGCGGCTTCAAAACGGCCTTCGCGTGCGGTAGCCGCACCGGTGAATGCGCCGCGCGCGTGGCCTGAACAATTCACCCTCCAGCAACTGCTCGGGAAAGGCGGCACAGTGCACTCGTATATAAGGCCCCTTGGCACGGCTCGGCTAATTGTCATGCAGCGCACGCGCAACCAGCTCCTTGCCGGTGCCGCTCTCTCCGGTAATCAGGATGCTGGCCTCGCTGGCTGCCGCCCGCAGTATCTGGCGGAACAAGTCCTGCATGACACCGCTGTGCCCGACCAGGCCGCCCAGGCGCAGCCTGTCGCTGGCCGCCTCTTCCAGTTGCACCTCCTGAGTCCGGTCGCGCAACACCACGGCACAATATGCCAGCTTCTCGTCGGAAGGCAGCACCATGGCCCACATGCGCAACGGAACCAGCGTCCCGTCCGGGCGCTGCACGACCATGTCCTGGATTTTTTTCCCCTGTATCGCGTTTTTCATCAGCGTGCAATGCCCTCTTTTTTCGCAGCTTCGCGCACAGGACGTTCCCTGGAAAATGCTGGGGCAGAGCTTGTTCAGGATATTGTCGTGATCCTGGCCCAGCATGCGGCTGGCCGCTTCATTGATCGCCACCACCTGGCGTTGCTGATCAAGAAAAAGAATGCCCTCCTCAAGATTGTCCAGGAATTGGCTCAGGCCGGATAATGTAATCATAAACCCTCTCACTTTCGTTAACACGTTAACAGTTGACGCATGTTAACGTCACATCTTTACACTGTCAACCCTTGCCGCAACACACATAAAAACGGCAAGTTATTGATATTAAATTGATTGTTATTTGTGGCACGGTAAATGCTTGTAAGTTGGCATAGGCGGTCTTTCGGTACCGCCCCAATCAACAACTTAAGGAGTGATCATCATGAAACTGAACAAACTTGCCTTGACCTTGACTACCGCAGCCTTGCTGCCAACCTTTGCCTTCGCCGGCGCAGATCCCGTTGCCACCAGCTTCGAGCGCGACCTGAACCGCACCGCCACCACCGGGACCACTATCGTGGCCAAGTCGGCTGCCGACCCACTGGACATCATCAACCAGATCATCGGCCAGGCTCCGGATGTTGTCGTAGCCAGCTTTGACCGCGACCTGTACCGCGCACCGACCGTAACGCCGGCCGTGTCGTTCGCCGGGGCAGCCGATCCGCTGGATGCGATCAATGTCGCGTTCCGCAGCGGCGGCAGCAACGAGCAAACCACCATTCTGGCGAGCTTCGAACGCGACCTGTACGCGCGTGCCGACTGTTTCTGCGGCAGTGAACGCCGGAACGGCTGACCCGCTGGTGGAAGCGTTCAATGTGGCCTTTTACGGCACGACCACCGATCAGGTACTGGCCAGCTTCGAGCGTGACCTGAACCGCACCTTTGCCGCATAAGCGTGTTGACCGGGCGGGCACCTCATGGCCCGCCCACCCGACGAATGTCTTGACTGCCTCCCAAGATAGTTGAGACTTCGGCCCCCCTCCCCTCAGGGACTTTTTTGGGTGGCGCATCATCACATGCAGCGCTCAGGCAGCAGCCAGATGCATGCCATCAGTGGATTGCCTCTCCAAGAACCTGCTTGAAACAGGCTCTAAATCCGTTCCTCGCGCCGCCGCAATGCATGCCACACCCATGCACTGACAGCAACAATACTGCGGCCAGCAGCCACAGCGGCCACTCGGCAGGGCACAGTTCCACTTGCGGCGCAAACTGTCTCTCTGCCGGGCATCAAGACGCCAGTATTTAAGCTTGTTGTTCGCCATGACATTGGGCTTCACGTTGTACAGCCAGCCATGCTGCAGCACATAGTTTTTCGGGTGAAAGCCCCACAGCCACGGCGAGTCGCGGCGCAGTATCTCCAGCATTTTGTCGATGATGGCCTGGCGTCGCGGGCTGTTTTCCATGTTCTTCATCTGCTCGAACAGCCGGTCGTATTCCGGGTTGCTGTAGTTCGCCGCATTCTCGCCGTTCTGACCTACCTTGGCCTGTGCACCGTGCAGCAGGAACAGGAAGTTTTCCGGGTCGGGGTAATCGGCGTTCCAGCCGAAATAGAACATCTGCGTATCGCCCTTGCGGATTTTGTCCTGGAAGCGGTTGTAGTCGGTGCTGCGCACCACCGGTTGCACGTTGATCTTCGGTCGAACTGCTTGCGCAGCCAGTCGAGGCGCGCCTTGCTGCCCACGCCGGCGGAAGTGGTATCCAGGTTGATCACCAGCGGCTGGCCGGTCTGCGCATTTACGCCGTCCGGATAGCCCGCCTCGGCGAGCAGTTTTTTTGCTTCTTCGATGGACTTGCGCGGTGCGCCATCCATCCAGTCATACACCTGGCGATTGACGCCTGCTTCGCCGTCGCGGTAGCCGAAGATGCCCGGCGGGATCGGCGACTGCGCGGCGATGCCGCGCCCGTTGGCGAAAATCGAGATGAACTCCTCGAAGTCCACCGCGATGGCAATCGCACGCCGCAGTTTGGTTGCTCGATCGCTGTTGCCGCCCACCACCGGATCCAGCCAGTTGAAGCCGGTGTACATGGTGGAAGTCGAAACAGCGGTGGACAGGCTGATGCCCTGCGCCCGCATCGCGTCGGTCACGGCGGTTTCGCCGCCGACATTGACCTGCACCGCCTGGTCGAAACTGTCCGAGCTGATGCCGGAGGCGTCGTAATAACCCTGCAAGAATTTGTTCCAGTAGGGGATGGTCTCCTTTTCCAGACTGAACACCACCCGCTCGATCAGCGGCAGCGGCCTGCCCGCATCCGCCAGCAGACCGGATTCCCTGTCGCCCGCCTCACCTTCCGCCGGATAGGTCTCGCTGTCGTAATACGGGTTGCGCGACAGCACCATGCGCTGGTTGGGATTGTTCTCGGACAGGTAATACGGCCCGCTGCCTACCGGCCACCAGTCCAGCGTCAGATTGCGTTCGCGCATCCCCGGCTGCGCGTAGAAGCGCTCGGCCTCATGCGGCATCGGCGCGAAGAACGGCATCGCCAGCCAATACATGAATTGCGGGTATTTGCCGTGCACCTCGATACGGTAAGTGTGCGCGTCGAGCACCTGCACGCCCGGCAGGGGGTGTTCGTTCAGGTCGAGAAATGCATCGGGGTTTTTCCGTGCCGCCTGCCGCAAGGTCGCCGCATAATCCTTCAGACCGACGATATATTCGCCCATCACGCCGAAAATCGGCAGGTGCAGATGCGGGTGCGCGAGGCGCTTGATCTGGTAGGCGTAGTCCGCCGCCGTCACGGCGCGCGTGGCGCTGCGCGGGAAATCGTTCAGCGCGTGGACGCCGCGCAAATCGTCCGGCGTCAGGCGCGCGTATTCCGGCACGAACGCCGGGTGCGGCTGGTAGCGCATGCCGGGCTTGATGCGGATTTCGTAGACGCTGAAGGCGATCTTTTCCGCCGGCGCATCGTCCGGCAAGGCGCGGCGCTCCTTGTCCAGGTAGCGCACCGTTGGCATCTGCGCCGCCGCCAGCGGCACCAGCTCGTAAGGCCGCTTCAGGTAATGGTATTGCAGCGGCGGCGCATAAATTTGCGCAAGGAATTCATACTCGTTTTCGCTGTATGCCTGCGCCGGATCGAGATGTTTGGGGCGCTCGGTGAACGCGGTATAGAGGATGGGCTTGCCGTCATCCGCCGCCGGATAGGGATTGTTCCACAGCCCGCCGCCGCACGCGGCAAGCAGTCCGGCCAGCAGGAAAATAATAACCGCTTTCATGGCGCGAAGTGTAATGGAATCAAATCAGCGCGTCATGGTTAACGCGAGAATGGCAGCAACCTCTGATGCTACTTGCGCATATTCTGTTTTGCCACGACCCAGAGGAATGCATGAAACGGTTTTTGACGATATTGACGATTGCACTGGCCAGCGCAAGCCTGCTTGCCCCGACGGCGGAAGCCAAACGTTTTGGCGGAGGCGGCAGCATCGGCAAGCAGCGCGCCATGGCGCCGCAACAGGTGCAGAAAGCCCCTGCCGCCACTCCCGCACCGCAGGGCGCAACAACGGCCAAACCTTCCGGCAACAAATGGCTCGGCCCATTGGCCGGGCTTGCCATCGGTGCGGGACTGGGGGCGTTGTTCGCCAGCATGGGGCTGAGTGAAGGCGTGGGCACCCATGCTTGATGGTTCTCCTGGGCGGAATGGCGTTGATGTTCCTTATTTCACTCTTGCGCAGGAAGCCGCTGCAGCCCGCCATGCAATATGCCGGGGCGCCCCATACAGCGCAGTTGCTGCCCGACGGCCCGGCAGTTTTATCGCCTCGCCCAGACAGCCGGCAGCATTCCCGCAGATTTCCCGGTGGAAAGCTTCCTGCGCAGCGCAAAGACCACTTTCATCCGCCTGCAAGGCGGCGAGCGACCGCAAGGATATGGATGACATCCGCGTGTACACGACGCCCCGGAAATGTTCGCGGAAATCTCGATGCAAATGCAGGAACGAGGCGACACCCCGCAAAAAACCGATGTACTTGCGGTCAATGGCGAGCTGCTGGAAGTATCCGGCGGCAACGAACTTGCAATTGCCAGCGTGCGCTTCACCGGCCAACTGCGCGAAAACAGCGGCGCGCCGGAAGACGTGGACGAAATCTGGCATGTGCAAAAAAACCTGCGCGACAGCCGGTCGGCATGGCTGCTGGCCGGTATTCAACAGACTGTCCTGCATTAACCCGGCATGTTTGCGCAGCCTTCTGCAGCGGTATTGAATCACCTGCTCATGCAAAATGACGGGGCGCTGTCCAGACTCGCGCGTTTTGCGGGAAAAACGGCGCGCTTCGAGATCGCGCCGTTTTCCTTTGCCTACACCATTCTGGCGGACGGCACGTTGCGCAGCGCCGAGACCGACGCCACTGCGGACACCGTCTGCGTAATCGCACCTTCGCTGCTGCCGCGCCTCGCGCTGCATGACGAGAAGGCGCAAGCCGATATCGGCACCGAAGGCGACGCGGCACTGCTGGCGGAGATATTTTCCCTGTCGCGCACCCTGCGCTGGGATGCGGCGAAAGATTTGCGCCGCATCACCGGCGACGCCCTCGCGGAACGCATCGTGCACACCGCACAGGACGCACGGCAGCAACTGCATGAGTCGGCGCACAAGCTGTCGAAAGCGGCCGCCGAATATTGCACCGAAAACAGCTGCTGCTGGCCAGGCCGCAGGAAGTCGCCGAATTTATCGAAGCGGGCAGATTACGCTGCGCGACGAATTGTGGCGCGACTGGAGCAGCGCATCAGGCAACTGCCGGTCGCGCGGGATCATTGACATGCTGCGTTTATTCCGCCTGTGGAAAATCATCTTTGTCGTGCTGCGTTTCGGCCTGGACGAATTCATTCTCGCGCCGGAGCAGGTGCGCTGGCTGCGCGCGCCGCTGAACCTGCTGCTGTTCTTGCGCGACACCTCTGCGCCGCGCGCGGTTCGGTTGCGTCATGCCCTTGAGAGGCTGGGCCCGATTTTCGTCAAGTTCGGCCAGATGCTGTCGACGCGCCGCGACCTGATCCCGACGGACATCGCCGAGGAACTGGCCAAACTGCAGGATCGTGTGCCGCCGTTTCCGGGCGCCGACGTGCTGCGCAGATTGCGCGAGGTGTATGGCAAACCAATCGAGGAAATCTACGCACGCTTTGAGATTGAACCGGTGGCCAGTGCCTCGGTGGCGCAGGTACATCTGGCACAGCTGCCCGACGGCACCGAGGTCGCGGTCAAAGTGCTGCGCCCGGGCATCTCCAGCATCATCGCCAAGGATGTTGCACTACTGGACGCCGGGGCGCTGCTGCTCGAACTGCTGTGGTCCGACGGCAAGCGGCTGAAACCCCGCGAGGTCGTGGCGGAATTTGCCCGCCACCTTGACGACGAACTCGACCTGATGCGCGAGGCCGCCAATGCCAACCAGCTGCGGCGCAATTTCCTCAATTCGCCGCTGCTCGCAGTGCCCGAAGTGCACTGGGACTACTGCTCGACCCAGGTCATGGTCATGGAGCGCATGCACGGCCTGCCGGTATCGGCCGTCGACCAGTTGCGGGCGCAGGGCGTGGACATACCAAAACTTGCCCGCGCCGGCGTCGAGATATTTTTCACGCAGGTGTTCCGCGACGGCTTTTTCCATGCCGACATGCATCCAGGCAACATCCTGGTCGCACCGGACGGCCAGTATGTCGCGCTGGATTTCGGCATCATGGGCACACTGACCGACAGCGACAAGCTTACCTCGCACGGAATTTCAACGCCTTCTGCCGCCACCGTTTCCCTGTCGCGTCGCCGAAGTCGCATATCGAATCGGGCTGGGCGCCTGCGGGAACCCGCGTTGATGAACTGGAATCGGCCATCCGCGCGTTGTGAACCCATTTTCGACAAACCGCTGCAAGAGATCTCGTTCGGCAAAGTACTGTTGCAAGGGAACCTGTTCCTGACTTCGCGCCGCTTCAACATCGAAATCAGGCGCAACTGGTGCTGCTGCTGCAAAAAACGCTGCTCAACATCGAAGGGCTGGGCCTGCTCGACCCGGAACTGGATTTATGGAAAACCGCCAAGCCGTGGCTGGAACGCTGGATGAACGAACAGGTCGGCTGGCGCGGGCTCCTCAGGACAATACGCAACGAAGCGCCGAACTACGCCACCCTGTTGCCGCAATTGCCGCGTGTGCTGCACCGCTATCTGGAAAATGACGGCGCCACGTACAGCGCCGAGATGCAGCACCGCAAACAGGAACAGCAGAAGCGCTACAACACCCTGCTGGCAACGATCAGCCTGCTGCTGCTGGCACTCTTCGTCTGGGGATTCATCACTTTCTACACCAGCTAGTGATAAGCATACCCCAGCGTCAAACGAAAAATCCGCTATCCCACAACTCCTGCGTCAGCGCCCGGTAATCCGCCGCACCCGGGCTGTGCGGCGCGAAATCGAACACGTCCTTGCTGTGCATCGGGCTGGTCGCCAGCGCAACAGTTTCACTGATGCGCGTTTCACACACCAGCGCACCGTAGCGTTCCCTGAGCTTGTCGTATATTTCGTGCGCCAGTTTGCGCCGCGCGTCGAAGCGCGTCACGACCACGCGCCTCTCGAACTTGCGGTTGAGCTTGCCCTCCAGCACGTTGAGCGCACTATCGAGACGGTGCACACCCTGCAACGACAGGAAGTCCGCCGAAACGGGAATCAGCACCCGGTCGGTGGCGAGCAGCGCGTTCAGCGTCAACACGCCCAGCATCGGGCAGCAGTCGATCAGGATGGGTGCGCCGGTCAGCGCCAGATCGTCACGCAAGCCCTGGCGCAACAGGGTGGCGGCCTTGGGGTCGCTGCCGAACATGGCGTCGATCTTGGCGAGTTCCAGCGAAGCCGGGATGAGCTGCCAGCCGCCGGGGGTATCCTGCAACAGGTTGGCAAGCTGAGCCTTGTCCCGGAAAAATGCCGCCATGCCCTTGTCGGGCAACGTCCTTCCCGCACCGCTGGCCAGCGTCAGATGCCCCTGCGGATCCATATCCAGCGCGATCGGGCACTGCTGCGCGATATTCAGCGCAGCCGTCACATTCAGGCAGGTCGTGGTCTTGCCTACGCCGCCCTTTTGATTGAATACGGCGATGACCGCCATGCGAAAATATCTCCTGAAATTGAAAGGGAGGGTGGCAAGGCCTGTAAAGCGGTCACCCCGTTGTGACTATTG
>CALNZI010000008.1:0-62863 GCA_942491275.1 Minisyncoccota bacterium
GTAACTGGTTCTGGCTCCAATACTTATACTTTCCCTTCGGCTTCTGATACCTTAGTTGGTAGAGATTCAACTGATACTTTAACTAATAAAACAATAGACGCTAATGGAAATACAGGAAACTCAATAACTAATACTATGTTGCTGATTTGGCAGACGGAACAGATGGAGAGCTTATCACTTGGGATGCAGCTGGGGCTCCCACTACAGTTGCAGCTGGAACAGCTGATCAAGTCCTTACTTCTAATGGAGTAGGTACAGCTCCAACTTTTCAGGATGCGGGAGGAGGATCAGATATCCTTGTTGAAACAGTAGCGATGCCGACTTCCGGATGGGCTGTGGATGGAACATATAGTGATTTTTATTCAGCCACTGTTTCGATTACGGGATTGTTTGAATCGACGGACGTAGCATTGGCTACTCCTTTAGCAGAAGATACAACGGACGTAAATGCTTGGGCAAGTGCTTTAATAGTTAGAATTGATCGTGTTTCAGACACTTCAATAAAAATATATTCAAGAATCGCTAATACAAATGCGGTTAATTTCCAATTATTAATAATGGGGGGTAATGCTACATCAACACCAACGGTTACTATTGGAAATGTAAACCCATATGTCCCTTATTCGGGGGGTGACCCACTTAGTGGAGGAACAAGTACTACTTCTGGGCTTTATACGATTCGTACTTTTTCATCATCTGATACTTTAGATATTTATACTCCGACATATGTTCAATATTTATGCGTTGCTGGAGGAGGAGCAGGAAGTAGAGCTGGTGGAGGTGGTGGTGGTATGCGTTTTGGATATATTACTTTGACCACAGGTACAATTGCCGTAGAAGTTGGTGCGGGTGGTGTTTATGGTGGTGTTCGTGGAGGTAGTACTTCAATTGGTAGTTATGTTTCTTGTACGGGTGGTGGTTCAGCAACAACCCAGGATGGATACAGTGGAGGTTCAGGAGCTGGAGGTGATGAATTGGGAGATAATGGAGGATCAGGAACATCCGGAGAAGGAAATGCTGGAGGCGCCGGAGATAACGGTGGGAGTACAAGTGATGAAGGAGGTGGAGGTGGGGGTGGGAAAGGCTCTGCTGGACAAGCTGGTCAAGGTAATGTGGGTGGTGATGCTGGTAATGGATTAGCTAATTCTATTACAGGAACATCAATTTACTATGCAGGTGGACAAGCTGGTACAGGTGACGGAGGATCAGGATCTGCTGGTAGTCAAGGAGGTGTAGCTTATAATAATAATGGAATTGCCGGTAGAGGTTCTGGTGGTGATACTGGAGGTTCTGGAGTTGTTATATTACGATATTTAACATAAAATAAAAATTAAGAATTATGGCACATTTTGCAAAATTAGATAAGGATGGAAACGTGGTTAATGTTATAGTTGCTACGCAGGAAGTCATTGACGCGGGAAAGATGGGCCCCCAAGAACTTTTTATAAAGACTTCATACAATACATCTAAAGGGGAATACATACAAAACGGTGATCCAAAAAATATAGGCAAGAAACCACTCAGAAAAAATTATGCTGGTATAGGGATGAAGTATGATAAAGGACGAGATGCGTTTATTCCAAGAAAGCCCTTTGAGAGTTGGATATTAGATGAAGATACATGCATATGGGAAGCTCCAGTACCTATGCCTGATGATGGTAAATATGTTTGGGATGAAGATAGTTTAAGTTGGATTAAAAAAGAAAAGAAAGTTGAAATTAAAGAACCTCCAGCTGAAGAAATAACTCCAGAACCTCCAACTGAAGAACCAACTCCAGAACCTGAACCAGCACCAGAAACTCCAGCAGAAGAGCCAGTTGTTGAACCAAATGAGACCGAAGAAACCCCATTAGAACCCACGGATCCACAAGTGGACCCTGCTTCTAACGGGGCAAGCACCACAGAATTTCCTGTTGAAGGAGAACCAGCTGTTGAGCCAGTTGAACCAACTGAGCCTGAAGAAACAACCCCAGAACCTGAACCAACACCAGAACCTCCAACTGAAGAACCAACACCAGAACCTGAACCAACACCAGAACCTCCAACTGAAGAACCAACTCCAGAACCTGAACCAGCACCAGAAACTCCAGCTGAAGAGCCAGTTGTTGAACCAACTGAGCCCGAGGAAATACCTCCGACTCCTGAAGAACCAACTCCAGAACCTCCAGTCGAGGAAACAACAGCCTAATATGTACAATAGGGGCTTGCTTTTTAAATATCATTATAGTAAAGTGTTTCCACTAGTCCTTGAGACTATTTTAATTTGATATGCCGACAATAAATCAATTGGTTCGCAAGAATCGTAAAATAATTAAAAAGAAATCAAAATCAGTGGCTCTTGCCCGAGGTTTTAATTCCATTAAGAATAAGCCAGTTTTTTATCCTGCGCCATTTAAACGTGGTGTATGTACAAAGGTTTCAACAACCACACCTAAGAAACCTAACTCAGCTCTTCGAAAAATTGCTCGTGTTAGACTGACTAATGGTATGGAAGTTACGGCCTATATTCCAGGAGAAGGGCACAACCTACAGGAGCACTCAGTTGTTACTATCCGTGGAGGACGTGTTAAGGACTTAATTGGAGTTCGATATCACATCGTTCGTGGACGTCTTGATACAACTGGAATTGAGAAACGCCGAAAATCAAGAAGTAAATATGGAACTAAACTTCCCAAGGCTGCAAAATAATAATTACGAATTAATACTTAGAAATTAAAAAAATGCGAAGACCCATAAAAAATCCAAATATTGTTGAACCTGATATAGTTTACAACTCGCAAAAACTTGCGAAGTTTATTAACAATATTATGGAAAACGGAAAGAAAGAAACTGCTCGTAAAATTGTTTATAAGGCTTTTGATATTATTAAAGAAAAAACAAAAAATCCTAATCCTTTGGAAGTTTTTGATACAGCTATAAAGAATGCAGGACCATTGGTTGAAGTTCGTTCCCGTCGTATTGGTGGAGCAAACTACCAGGTTCCTCGTGAAGTTCGTCCAGAAAGACGTACAGCTTTAGCCATGAGATGGATTATTCTTGCTGCTAGAGGAAAAAAAGGAGCACCTATTCATGAGAAATTAGCCGAAGAACTTATGCTTGCTTCAAACAATGAAGGAATTGCTGTTAAGAAGAAAGAAGATACTCATCGAATGGCAGAATCCAATAAAGCATTTGCCCATTTCGCTTGGTAGAAAAAGAATCCCGAAAGGGATTTTTTTATAGCAGTGCAAAATGGAGCATCCAGGTCTTAGTTTTACGAAGTAAAACTTTAGAGTCGGAGTTCCTCACTTTGCTTGGTAATTCTATTTTAAATATAAAACTGAAAATCCCCGAAAGGGGATTTTCTATTGCAAAAAATAACGTTTTATTGTATATTCAGGGGACAAAAGACTTGAATGTCTCCCGCTTTGTGTGGGGAAATTTTATTTATAACAAGTAATTTAATAATATGGAAAGAGATTATCCTTTAGAAAAAGTTAGAAATTTTGGAATTATTGCTCACATCGATGCTGGTAAAACAACTACCAGTGAACGTGTGCTTTACTATACCGGTCTATCCCATAAAATTGGGGAAGTTCATGATGGGGAAGCAACAACAGACTGGATGGAACAGGAGCAGGAGCGTGGTATTACTATTACTTCTGCGGCTGTTACTTGTTTCTGGAATCCAACGGATGCACCCAAGGATGACAGCAGAAAACATCGTTTTAATATTATTGATACTCCTGGGCACATCGACTTTACAGTTGAGGTTAAAAGATCTCTTCGTGTTTTAGATGGAGCCGTTGTGGTTTTCGATGGTGTGGCTGGAGTTGAACCTCAATCAGAAACAAACTGGAGATATGCCGACGAAGCTATGGTTCCTCGTATTTGTTTTGTTAATAAACTTGATAGAACTGGAGCCTCTTTCGAACATTCTTTTAAAACAATCCTTGATCGTTTAAGTAAGGATGCTGTTCGAATGCAAATTCCAATTGGTTTGGAAGAGAAACATGAAGGAGCAATTGATTTACTTAAAATGAAAGCTTTTTATTTTGAAGGAGAAATGGGTAGCAACGTCATAGAAAAAGAAATTCCCGAAGAGTTAAAAGCTGATGCTGAAAAATACCACGCTGAATTAATTGAAAAAATTGTTGAACAGGATGATGAAGTTATGTCTGAATATCTTGATGGTAAAATTCCTGAAATGAAAGTTTTGAGAGCACTTTTACGTAAAGGAGTTATCGCTAATAAAATTTTTCCAGTTTATGCCGGAAGTGCTTTAAAAAATAAAGGAGTGCAATTGGTCCTTGATGCTGTTATTGATTATTTACCAAGTCCACTTGATATTCCTGCCATTGAAGGAATTAATCCTGAAACTGAAGAGAAGGAAACAAGACCCGCTTCCGACTCTGAACCTTTTTCCGCTTTGGCTTTCAAAGTTGCCACAGACCCATTCGTTGGGCAATTGATTTTCTTCCGTGTTTATTCAGGAAGCCTAGCTTCAGGAAGTTATGTTTATAATCCTCGAACTAGAACTAAAGAGCGTATTGGCCGAATCTTAAGAATGCATGCCAATGATAGAGAAGAAGTTAAGAAAGTTTACGCTGGAGAAATTGCTGCAGCTGTTGGGCTTAAGGATACAATTACTTCTGATACTATTTGTGATGAAGAAAAACCAATCGAACTTTATCGAATTGAATTCCCGGAACCAGTTATTTCTTTACGCGTTGAGCCAAAAACAAAGGCTGACCAAGAAAAAATGGGAATGGCTTTATCCCGTCTTGCTCAAGAAGATCCAACTTTCCGTGTTTCAACTGATAATGAAACCAATGAGACAATTATTTCAGGAATGGGAGAACTTCATTTGGAAATTATTGTTGATCGAATGAAGCGTGAATTTGCTGTTGAAACAAACGTAGGGAATCCTCAGGTTGCCTACAGGGAAACAATTACCGGAGAAGCCAGTGTTGAAGGTAAATATATTAAACAGTCAGGAGGAAGAGGTAACTATGGTCACGTTAAGATTAGAGTTAAACCAATGGACCTTTCTGTTAATGCTGAAGATCTACCTAAGAATACTAAGAGAGACAAGGACTTTGAATTTATTAATACAATTAAAGGAGGAGTTATTCCGCAAGAATATATTCCTGCCTGTGAAAAAGGATTTAGAGAAGGTCTTGATCGTGGAATTTTAGCTGGATTTAAATTAGTGAATGCTTCTGTTGAACTTTGGGATGGAAGTTATCACGATGTTGACTCCAATGAAATGGCTTTCAAAATTGCTTCTTCCATGGCTATCCAAGACGCCTGTAAAGCGGCTAAGCCTGTGATTCTTGAACCAATGATGAAAGTTGAAGTTGTTACTCCAGAAAAATTCATGGGTGATGTTACAGGAAGTCTTTCTTCTAAGAGAGGAATTATCGAAGGAATGGAAGCTCGCGGAATGAATCAAGTTGTTCGAGCGATAATACCTTTGTCGGAGATGTTTGGTTATATGACCGCTCTTCGATCAATGACAGAAGGACGAGCTGGATTTACAATGGAATTTATTCGTTATGATATTGTTCCACAAAGTGTGGCTACAGAAATCATAGAAAAGAGGACATAAAGATCATTAAAAAATCCCGATATTTGTCGGGATTTTTTGTATTTTTTAATAAAGAAAATGTGATATAATATCAGAGTATTATAAATTAATTTAATAAAATCAAATGCAAAAAGGAAATGTAAGATTAGTCATATCTTTTATTATTACTATTGCTTTTATAGGTTTGATTGTTTATACACTCAAAACACCTAAACCTGAAAGTAATTTAAATAATTTAGGAGGGGAACAATTACCAATAACAAATAATAATATGGAACAAAATATAAATGATCAAGTAGCAAAAAGTGGGGATTCTCTTATAGTAAAATATACAGGGCGATTAGAAGATGGGACAGTTTTTGATTCAAATGTGGACCCTAAATTTGGACATGTTGAGTCTTTTAAATTTATAGTTGGAGCTGGAAATGTTATTCAAGGATGGGAAGAAGGATTCATTGGAATGAAAGTTGGAGAAAAGAAAACTTTAGTAATTCCTCCAGAAAAAGGTTACGGAGGACAAGCAGTTGGAATCATTCCAGCCAATTCCACTCTTATTTTTGATGTTGAATTAGTAGGAATTAATTAATTATATGAAAGAAAAACTACCGTTTATTAAAAAAATGATTAGAAAGAAGAGAACATGGGTGATCCTTGTTCTTGTTGTGGTTGTTTTAATGTTTACTGTTTTTAAACAAAATCCACTTATTAAAAATACGGTTACTGAAAAAGCTGAACTTATGGATTTACAGCAGACAGTTCTGGCCACAGGTCAGGTTGTTTCCAATACAGATTTAGACCTATCTTTTAATTCAAGTGGGATTGTTAAGAAAATCAAAGTTAAAGTAGGGGATCAGGTTAAAGCTAAACAAGTTTTAGCAACGTTGGAACAATCTACAGTGGCAGCTAATTTAACTTCGGCTCGGGGAACTTTAGCAGCAGCTAATGCAAAATATAAAAAAGTTTTAGAAGGGACAGAAGTTGCCTTAGCAAAGATCGCCTTAGATAGCGCTATTTCTAATTATGAAAATACAAAAAATACTCAAGCTACTTTAGTAAATAACGCCTATGAGAATTTATTGAATTCTACTCCAGAAGCAATTCCAGAGGATGGGAAAAGTGATTATACTGCTCCAACAATAAGTGGAACTTATAATTTGGGAAAAGAAGGGGTAATCTATATTGAAACCTATTATAGCAATAGTGGAACTAGTTATAGTGTTTCAGGGTTAGTTGATGGGACTGGAACAAATAATATAGCCATTCCTCAACCAATTGGAGATTCTGGTTTATTCATTAAATTTGAATCTAGCGCGATTCTTAATACAACTGACTGGATAATAGAAATTCCCAATAAAGGTGCAACTAATTACTTAACTAATTATAATGCTTACCAGTCTGCTTTGAAAAATCAAGAAAGTGCTCTTTCTCAAGCAAAATCTTTAGTGGACCAGCGTCAAGTAGAATATGATTTTAAGGTTACTTCTGCTTCTGGTTCGGATTTAGATATTGCTCAAGCAGAGATTCTTTCAGCTCAAGGTCAATTGGAGCAGGCTTTGGCCAGATATAATGATACTCAGATAGTCGCTCCGGCCGATGGAACAATTACTGGAATTGATATTAAACTTGGAGAGCTGGCTTCTGCTTTGAATAAAGCCATTGTTCTTCAGGATGTTTCAAATATGTATATTGAATCAAATATTAATGAAGCAAACATTGTTGGTTTAACAAGGGGAATGCCAGTTGAAATAACTTTCGACGCCTTTGGCCCAGAAAGAATTTTTAAAGGAAGCATAATTAGTATAGACCCAAGTTCAACTTTAATTTCTGGAGTTGTAAATTATAAAATTAAGGTAAATGTAGAACAAGTGGAAGAATTGCGTCCTGGTATGACTGCTAATATGACAATTAATGTACAAGAAAAGAAACAAGTTCTAGCTATTCCTTCTCGTTCAATTATAAAAAATGAGGATGGAAGTAAGGTAATTAGAATTATAACTAATACAAAAAAGAAAAAATATAAAGAAGTAGAAGTTAAAACTGGTTTAAATGGAGATGGAGGTTTAGTTGAAATTACTGAAGGACTTAATGTGGGTGAAGAGTTTGTTATTCTAATCAAAAAATAGAATGTTAATCGAATTAAAAAAAATTGTTAAAAACTATGATAATGGTGGTGTAATCACACGTGTTCTTCGAGGAGTAGATTTGTCCATAGAGGAAGGGGAGTTTGTGGCTATTATGGGGCCTTCTGGTTCAGGAAAGTCTACTTTGATGCATACCATTGGTTTCTTAGATCGACCAACTTCTGGAGAATACTTTTTTGACGGAGAAAATACAAAAGATTTTATTGACGATGAATTAGCTCATATTAGAAATAATAGAATTGGTTTTGTTTTTCAATCCTTCAATTTATTACCTCGTACTTCTGTATTGGATAATGTGGTTCTTCCTTTGTCCTATAGCAAAGATAAAAGAGGGCATGAAAGTAAAGCTAAAAAAGCATTGGAGTCTGTGGGTCTAGCTGATCGATTACATTATATGAGTAATCAAATTTCTGGTGGACAAAAACAACGAGTAGCTATTGCGAGGGCGTTGGTTTGTGACCCTAAGGTTATTTTTGCTGACGAACCAACTGGTAATCTTGACTCAAAAAGTGGAAGTACTGTAATGAATATTCTAGAAAGATTGAGTAAAGAAGGAAAAACGATTATTCTTGTAACCCATGATATGAATGTTGCTCTTCATGCCAATCGAATTGTTACTATTCGTGATGGTGAGATAGTTTCAGACGAGAAAGTTCCTGAGAGTAAAAGAGTTCATTCTAAAATCATGACGGATTAATAAATATGAGTGATTTTAATAGAGAGTTGAAAATATTAATCAAAGACCTTCTTGCCAGAAAAGGGAGGTCTCTTTTAACTATCCTTGGAATTGTTATCGGAGTTGCCGGAGTTATTATAATTATCTCTCTTGGCGCCGGGGCTCAATCTCTTGTTTTAGGTCAAGTTACAAAAATGGGAACTAATTTAGTTGTAATTATGCCTGGCAAGGCAAATGAAAGTGGTCCGCCCGCTGCTGTTTTTGGAATACAAATTAAGACTTTAAGCTCAGCGGATGTTGATGCCATAAAAGACAAGGTTCCAGGTGCTACAGAAATTACTCGTAATGTTCAAAATAACGTTACTATTATTTCCGGTCGCGAAAGTGTTGATACTCAATTTACGGCAGTTGATGGTAATTATCCTAAAATTCAATCGGCCGAAATGGCTAAGGGTGTATTTTTTACAGAGGAACAAGGGAGAGCCGGGGCCAATGTTATTGTTCTAGGTCATGATGTGGCTGCTACTCTTTTCCCAAATGGAGATGAGCTAGGACAGATTGTTAAAATAAGAATACCAAATATAACCGGAGCAAAAGAATCCAGTGTAGGTAGTATTCCTTTTAGAGTAATTGGTGTCCAGAAAAAAATGGGAACTGTTTTTTTCCAGAACCAAGACGACCAAGTATTTATTCCTTTTTCCATAGGGCAAAGACAATTATTGGGAATTAGTCATTTACAAACAGCCGTTATTAAAGTAGATGAATCTGAGAATATTAAAGCAGTTATAGTAGATATTGAGCGAGTTATGAGAGATCAACATAAAATACTAAGACCAGAAGATGACGATTTTACTGTTCGTGATTTAGCTGATGCCGTTAAAATTTTAACTGGTATAACTGATACATTAAAAATTTTTCTAGGGCTAATGGCTGGTATTTCCTTAATTGTTGGGGGTATTGGAATTATGAATATCATGTTGGTTACGGTTTCTGAAAGAACTCGAGAGATTGGTCTTCGTAAGGCCATAGGGGCAACTCGTCGAAAAATTCGTAATCAATTTTTATTTGAAGCAATAATTCTTACTTTAGCTGGTGGAATAATTGGAATTGTTGTGGGAATTTTTATCTCATATTTAATTGCCATGGGCGCTCGGTTTGCTGGTTACGATTGGGCTTTTGTAATCTCAATTCCGGCTGTTATTTTAGCTGTTAGTGTCTCAATTATTACAGGTATTGTGTTTGGTTTGTATCCAGCCCTAAAGGCCTCTAAATTAGACCCAATTGATGCTTTGCGTTATGAATAATATTTATATTAAACAAGCTATAAAAGGAATTAAATCGAATCCATCTCGAACATTTTTAACGACTCTTGGAATAATGATTGGTATTGGAACCGTTATTCTTGTTTTGGCTGCAGGAGAAGGTTTTAAGAGTTATATAAACGATCAAGTTGAAGCCTATGGATCTAACACTGTTTTTATTGAAGTTTCTGTTCCTCTTTCAACTAAACAACGCTCTAATTCTAATTCAGGCCAAACAGCCAACTCTACGGCAAGTAATGCAGTTACCATTACAACCTTAAAAACTAAAGATGTTGAGGATGTTAAAACTTTACCTAATGTTGTTAACGCCTATGGTGCAGTTTATGGGCAAGAAGTTGCAACTTATAAGAATGTTTCAAAAAATGCTTTAATCCTTGGATCTGATGCTTCTCGTTTTGATATTGATAAAGGAGAGATTGAAATTGGGAGAGGTTATACTTATGAAGAAAATAGATCTCTTGCTCAAGTCGCTCTTCTTGGGAGTAAAATAGCAGAAGATCTTTTTGAAGATCAAAATCCTTTAGGAAAAAAAATTAGAGTAGGAGATTACAATTTTGAAGTTATTGGAGTTTATGCTAGTCGAGGGGGGTTTTCTTTTGATGATGACCAAGTTTTTATGCCCCTTACAACTCTTCAAAAGAAAATTTTGGGGATAGATTATTTAGGTTATGTTGTTGTTGAATTAGATGATATAAGTAAGGCAGATGTTACTTCTCTTGATATGCAAGATATTATTCGTAGTAATCATTATATTACTGACCCTATTCGTGATGATTTTAAGATTACAACTCAAGAAGAAAGTTTGGCTATTTTTGATACTATTCTTCAAGCAATAACATTTTTATTGATTGCTATTGCTACAATATCTCTTATTGTTGGAGGTGTTGGTGTAATGAACATAATGTATGTTGCGGTAACTGAGCGTATTGGAGAGATTGGCTTAAAAAAAGCTTTGGGTGCAACAAATAAAGATGTTCTCTTTGAATTTTTATTTGAAGCGATTTTCCTGACCCTTCTTGGTGGAATTTTAGGTATTATTGGAGGTTCCTTAATTGCTTTTATTGTTTCTAAAGTAGCTCAAGGGTTTGGTCTAGCTTGGAAATTTGCTGTACCTATATGGGGGATAGTTCTTTCAGTTTCTGTTTCTATGGTAATTGGAATTATTTTTGGAGTATTTCCTGCTAGAAATGCTTCAAAACTTAACCCAATTGAGGCATTAAATAAGGAATAAAGAGCATTTTTAACTCTTTATTTTTTATGCTATAATCCCCCTATGGAAACATTAACAAAAAATAAAAATAGTGCTCTAGGTGCAGTTTCTTTATTATTACTAATTTTATCAGTTTTTTTTGTAGTTAAAATTATCAATGAGATTAAAATGAGCAAACACGTTGGTGTAGGCTCTCAGTATTCAAATGTTATCTATGTCAGCGGACATGGAGAAGTTAATGCTGTTTCAGACATTGCTTCACTTAGTATGAATCTTTCTAAAGAAGGGCTAACAGCTAAAGAGGCTCAAGATCTTCTTAATGAATCAGTTACCAGTGTTTTGTCTTATTTAAAAGAACAAAATATAGAAGATAAAGATATTAAATCTCAATACGGTGGTTTAACTCCCAAGTATTCCTATGACCAGATTGCTTGTTTTACTTACCCTTGCCCACGAAAAGAACCTAAGATTGTTGGATATACAGCTACTCAATCAATTGTTGTAAAGATTAGAGAAGTTGATAGTGCCAATGAAATTAGAACTGGTTTAGCGGAGATTGATGTTACAGATATTAATGGTCCAACTTTCTCAATTGATGATGAAGACGTTTACAAAGAAGAAGCTCGAGCTTTAGCTATAGAAGAAGCTAAAATGAAAGCTAAAGTTTTAGCAAAGAATCTTGGAGTTAGATTAGGAAAAATTACAAATTTTTCAGAAAATAATGATAGTCCTTTCCCTATGATGTATGGAGCTGGTGTCATGATGGAGTCTTCTCGAATGAAGGCAGATCTTGCACCTGAACTACCAAAAGGAGAAAATACAATCACTTCAAACGTAACAATCACATACGAGATTCGGTAAACAAAGTAAGATTAAAACCCAAATAGCTCTTCTCTTCAGGCACGAAAATTTTCTGCTGAAAATTTTCTCAGTGTTCGCTCCGTCGAGCTCACAAGCCCTTCAGATAAGACTATTTGGGTTTTAATTTATTATTAGAGGCATATTAATAGGGTGTTTTTTATAGATTGACTTTCAAGAAGATATTATGGTATTATCCTTCTATAAGCCCTTCGGGGTGGTTTTTAATAAGGAATAATAAATATTATGGAAAAAATTACTCAATATATTAAAGAAGTTATTGCTGAATCTAAGAATGTAACTTGGCCAACTAAAAGTCAAACAATTGCTTTTACCATTGCGGTGATGGTAGTTTCTTTGGCTGTAGCTTATTATTTAGGTTTGTTAGACTTCTTGTTTAAGCAAGGGTTAGATTCAATAATTAAACGTTAATTTTAAAAAAATATTATGGCAAAACAAGAACTAAAAGGAGAAAGAAATTGGTATGCAATTCACACCTATGCTGGCTATGAAAATGCTGTTTTACGTAATTTAAAACAACGTATTGATTCATTGGCAATGAATGAAAATATTTTTGATGTGATAGTCCCAACTGAAAAGAAAATCAAAATTAAAGCAGGGAAGAGAGTTGAAGTTGAAGAAAAGATATACCCAGGTTATGTTTTAGTTGATATGATCGTTGATGATAACTCTTGGTATGTTGTTAGAAATACACCTCGGGTTACTGGTTTCGTTGGCGCTGGGGTTAATCCTGTTCCTTTAAATAAAAAAGAAATTGATGATCTATTTAGTCGAATGAATAAAGATGATAAAAAGGATATTCATCAGATTGATGTTGAAATGGATGAAATTGTTCTTATTGCTGATGGCCCATTTAAAGATTTAGAAGGGAAGGTTAATGATATAGATCAAGAAAGAGGTAAGGTTAAAGTTTTGGTTTCAATGTTTGGTCGTGAGACACCCGTTGAATTAGATTTTTTACAAGTAAAGAAATTATAATTAATAAAGATTATTCCATGGTCGGATTAACCGGCGCTTCTCATAGAATTAATCATAAATAATAAAATGGCAGTAAAAAAAGCAACAAAAAAAGTAAAATTACAAATTCCCGCAGGGAAAGCAACACCAGCTCCACCGCTTGGACCAGCATTGGGTCAAGCCGGAATTAACATTGCAGAATTTTGTCAAAAGTTTAATGCAATGACACAAAAAATGGAAGGTGAGACAGTAGGTGTTTTAATTTCAGTTTTTGAAGATCGTAGTTATGATATTAAGGTTAAAACTCCACCAGCCGCAGGCCTTATTCTAAAAGCTGTCGGAGTAGAGAAGGGTTCAGGTAAACCTAATACTTCAAAGGTTGGGAAGATAACAAAAGCTCAAGTTAAAGAAATAGCAGAAAAGAAAATGGTAGACTTGAATGCTAAGGATATAGAAGGAGCAATGAAAATTATCGAAGGAACAGCTCGCGCAGCTGGAATAACCGTAGAATAATAAAATAAAAAACCCTCACAATTGTGAGGGTTTTTTATTTGTTTGACGCCTTTAAATATTTGTGGTAATGTTAAAATAAATCTAAAAAAGGAGGTAAATGTGAAAAATACAATTATGGGGTATATGTTTGATGCATGGCTCAAAGTTCAAGTCTTATTACCTAAGGTAGAGAGATGGAGTAAGTATCGGATAAGAAATCCCAAATTAAGAAAACAGACAGTTTTGCATCATCAATATTCAGTCTGTTTAGCCATCATTCCTGTTCTATTTAAATTAAAGGAATTTAATTTGTCTTTGGATACCGAACTATTAAAAGATGCTTTTATGTTGCATGATATTCCAGAAGGGCTTTTGAAACTCAGATATGATGTCTTGTCTGATGAAAAGGAAAATTATCATGATTTGGCAGAGTATGTAGCTTTTAGAAAATGTTTTGAAGAAGTAGACCCTTTAGTTTACGAACATTTAGAAAGGTCTTTTTTACTTCAGTTTGCAAACAAAACACAAGAGGAAATTAATTTTTTCCCACCTAGAGCAGTCAGGGTTATTAGTGTATTAAAGAAAAATAATCCTATCGAGGTAGCTTTGTTTCCAGCTCTTGAAAGTTGGGAGTACCTCTTTTATGCCTATGAGGGGTATAAAGATAAAAATGACTTTGTTATTTTTAAGGAAGTTTTAAATAAACAGCTTCCGTCTTTAAGATTATACTGTAATCAAATTAATGGTTTTAGAGAGGTTGTTTTTCCTGAAGTATTAGAGAAAGAGTTAATCTCAATTTCTAAACAAAATTAAAAAAGCCCCCATAATTGGGGGTATTTTTTTATTTTACTCTTTCAACATATTCTCCTGTTTCAGTATTTACTCGAATTTTATCTCCAACATTTAAAAAGAAGGGAGCTGAGATTTTTATTCCATTCTCGAGGGTTACAACTTTTCCACCACCACTAGCAGTATTGCCCTTTATGGATGGGGGAGCTTCTTTAATAGTAAATTCCATCTTAATTGGGAGTTTTATATTAATTATTTTATCTTCATCATCCCAAACAAGGGCTTCTACTATTTCATCAGATTTGAGAAATTTTGTTGTTTCTTTCCCAATAACATCTTCTGTTAATTGGAATCTATCAGATGGGTCTTTGGCATCACAGAACCAATATTCTCCCTTATTGGTGTACAGAAATTTTACATCTTTTTTACTGACATTAGCTTCTGCCACTTTGTCTGAAGCATGAAAAGTAGCGTTCCAAGTTCGCCCAGAGAGTAGACTTTTCAATTTTACTTGATTTTGAGGTTTCCTTTGTTGGGTTCGAGCCACATGATTGTCTAGAACTTCACTAGGCTCATTTTGATAAATTATTATTTTTCCTTTTCTAATGTCGCTATATTCTAACATGATTTTATTCAGGGTTATTTGTTTGTAATTCTCCAAATCGGTTTTTTATTTCCTTTAGAAAACCGTCGGCAACTTTTTTATTTTCTTTCAACCAGAGACGAGTAGCATCGTAACCTCTTCCCATAGAAACTTTGTTTCCATCTTTATCTTTATATGAATAGGAAGCCCCTGATTTTTCCAGAATTTCAAGTTTCTCTCCTAGAGCGATGATTTCTCCTTCTCGAGAGATACCTTTTCCATAGAGAATATCAAATTCAGTTTGTTTGAACGGGCTAGCTACTTTATTCTTTACAACTTTAACTCTAGTTCGGCTTCCGACAATTTCATCACCTTTTTTAATTTGAGCAATTCGACGGATATCAAGCCTGACTGATGTGTAAAATTTAAGAGCTTTTCCTCCGGGAGTTGTTTCTGGATTACCAAACATAACACCTATCTGCATTCTAATTTGGTTAATAAAGATAACAACAGTCTTTGAATTAGCAACGATGGCAGTCAATTTTCGAAGAGCCTGTGACATTAAACGAGCTTGTTTTCCCATATGGGATTGACCCATATCTCCTTCAATTTCATCTCTAGGAGTTAGAGCTGCCACTGAATCAACTACTACTACATCGATTTTTCCAGAGCGAATTAAGCTTTCGGTAATTTCAAGAGCTTGTTCTCCATTGTCCGGCTGAGAGATTAATAGATCTTTGGTCTTTACTCCTAACTTTCCAGCATATACCGGATCCATTGCATGCTCTGCATCAATGAAAGCACATATGCCACCCTTCTTTTGAGCTTCAGCAATGATGTGTAGGGCGAGAGTAGTCTTACCGGAGGATTCTGGTCCAAATATCTCAAGAATGCGCCCTCGAGGGACACCACCTATTCCTAGAGCCATATCAAGCCCTAGAGATCCCGTTGGAATAACATCCACGTTTACTTTAGGAGTATCTCCCATTTTCATAATTGAACCTTCGCCGAATTTTGTTTGGATAGCTTTTATTGTATCTTCAATTTCTCCACCCACTGTTTTTAAGTCTTTCTTTGCTTTTTTTTGCATAATATAAAAATTATAAAAATAAATTAAAACAACTCTTCTCTTCGGGTATAAAAATTTTCTGCTGAAAATTTTCTCAGTATTCGCTCCGTCGAGCTCATAAGCCCCTCAGATAAGATTATTTTAATTTATTTTGAATATTTAATAAAAATAAGTTATTTTATAATTTCTCTTCCAAGTGCAATCGCCTCTGCACTTTCATTTGATATGATAGTAAATTTCTTTTCTGCTGATTTTCCAAATTTGTCGCTGGCATGTAATGAAATAATAGAAAGTCCTGGTAATAGTCCAACTGTTTCTGAAAAATTACCTTGCTTGTCAATAAATATTTCACGTCCATTTAAACTTAGATGTATAGAATTTTTGGCATTGCCAAATACTTGGACAAGGGAAGAGGATTTATTCTGAGTTAGGCTTGCTTCTATTCGTACTCCTTTCATAACAAAATCCATTTTTATATAACCAAAAACACCGATAATTAAAATTAATAAAACACAAGAAGAGAATCCTAGCCACCATTTTATTCCTTTGTTTTTAATATTCCTTATCATCTCATTTTTCCCTTACTACTTACTACTAATATAATTATAACTCTTCCTCCTCAGTATTGTCCATCGGTTTTTCAAGGACATCTCGAGGTTTAGACCCATTAGCTTCACTGACGATTCCTCTTTCTTCCAGCATATCCATCAATTTAGCAGCACGGGCATAACCAATTCCCAATTTGCGTTGAAGGAAAGAGGTTGAAGCTTTCCCTGTTTCAATAACTGTCATGCGAGCATCTTCGTATAGGTCGTCGTCATTATTGTCTACATCGTCGTGGAATAGGCTACTTCCTTTTTCTATTGAACCCGTTAGTTCAATTGTTTCTGGAATTTCATCTATGTAAACTTTCTTAAGATGAGCAGTGACTTTCTTAACTTCGTCTTCTGAAATGAAGGCACTTTGGAGACGTTCTGGCTGGGACATTTCTCCACTGGCAAATAACATATCACCGGCACCCAGAAGTTTTTCAGCTCCACCTTGATCCAAAATTGTTCGAGAGTCTATTTGAGAAGAGACCTGAAGGGCAATACGAGCTGGTACATTGGCTTTAATTAGTCCAGTAATAACATTAACACTTGGACGTTGAGTTGAAAGGATTAGATGAATACCAACGGCTCTGGACATTTGAGCAAGTCGGATAATAGAACTTTCTAGCTCTCTTGGATAGGTCTGCATGATGTCAGCTAATTCATCAATAACGATAACGATATAGGGCATTCTATCTGCTTGTTCTTCTCTGTCTTCATTATTTTTACCATTCTTATAAATATTATTATGATATGACTCAATATCTCTAACTGATTCAGCTTCCAGTACGTCATATCTTCGATCCATCTCTTTAGCAGCCCATTTTAGAGCTAGAATCGTTTTCTTTGCGTCAGTAATAACAGGAGTTAGAAGATGGGGAATTTTGTTATATAAAGGAAGCTCAACACGCTTTGGGTCAACTAGAATCATCTTCATATCATCTGGTCCATTTCTATACAATAGGGAAGTAATCATGGAGTGGATGGTTACTGATTTACCAGAACCCGTTGCTCCAGCTACCAGAAGATGAGGCATTTTAGCTAGATTGCCGAAGATAGCTTTGCCGGATAATCCTCTTCCCAAAGCCACCGTAAGTGGATTTGGTGCGTTCTGAAATTTGCTATCAGAAAGCAATGTAGCTAAACCAACCGTTGATTTTACTTTGTTTGGGATTTCAATTCCCACTAGACTTTTTCCAGGAATTGGAGCCTCGATACGAATTGGATGAGCAGCTAATGCTAGAGCTAAATCATTTTGTAATCCAACAATTCTAGAAAGCTTAACTCCTTGAGCTGGCTTCAAAGCGTAACGAGTAATGGTTGGTCCGATTGTTACTTCATCCATTTCAACAGAAATTCCAAAGTTTAGAAGTGTCCTCTGGATGATATTCATATTTCCCTTTAGGTCTCCAACATTTGGTTTACCCTTATCTTTTTCCAGTAGTGAAAGTGGGGGAGCGGCATAGTCTGTGTGAACTTTCTTTTTTCGTGAGAAAATGGAAGTTTTTTCTTCCACATCTCCTTCTTCGTAATCATCAGGAGACACCCCTTTTATTTCTTCATCTTCGCCTTCCTCTTCTTCTTCGTATTCTTCATCTTCCTCTTCACTTACTTCTTCTTCATATTCAACCTCATCTTTATTTCTTGAGAAGGGGAGGGAGAAGTCTCTCTTAAGAAAAGCTAAAACTTTTTGCCAGAAGGCTCCAAGATTTGGGCTTTGGTCGAATAAAATAATTAAAGAAATTATTAGAATTGTTCCTAGTAAAAGAATACTAGCGTAAACTCCAAAAAGTTTTATAAAAGGTAGGGCTACTAAACTTCCTAGGTATCCTCCCCAAACTATATTGATTGAGTGACCTGCTCCATTGACTGCAATGTCGGCTATTCCAAGTGCCGAGAGTAAAGAAATAAAACCAGTGATGCTGTGTCTACGAGCAACCTTGACTTCTCCACGACGAACAAAGGCGACTCCGGCAGCTCCAAGAACAATGGGTAGTAAATAATATCCAAAACCAAATAGTCCGCTTAGAATTGAAAAAATAAAATCACCAGCAACTCCGGCGGATTTAAATATTGTAAGTAATATAAAAAGACCTAGGACAAGAAATCCGAAGCCCCAGATACTTTTTTTTGTTTCGTCTTTTAATGGTGTTCTTGTTGAGTTGTTCTTTTTTCTTTTTGCCATAAATTTTCTTACTCGCCATTCTTTTTTATTTCATCCCGTTAGAAGTAGACCTCTACCCATAGTAAAAAATAAATGAATTACATGATTAAAATTAAATAAATATAAATCAAATTAAAACCCGTTTTTCGTTGTGGTCGTAGCTTCTTACGGGACTATAATTATGACCATTATATCATATTTTTTGAAAAAATATTTTTTTGAAAAACTAGAAAAAAATAGACAAGACATACTCGGATTCACCACGAATATTTTCCTGCTGGAAAATTTCTCTACTCGGCCCGTCGGCCTCCGTAAGGGTTCTCTCGAGCATATCTTGTCTATTTTTTTTGATAAGATAAGATTATTTTAATTTCCACTTGCTACTTCTTATTGGAGTATGTATAATGGACAAATCAGAGACATCTATTTTTTATTAAAGACTAACAAAAAAGACATATGAATAACCAAAAAGACATACAAAAGACAGGGTTGAGTTCATACGGACAAAGTAATTTTGCGGGTACTAATGCATTGGTAAATAAACCTATTTACGAGTTTGCCAACAAAAAGACAGGGAAGCTAGTTACCGCCCTTTATATGGTCACAGATTGCATGGAAGTAAACGACGCTCTCCGTGAAAAACTACGTCTTTTAGGAGTTGAACTTTTGTCCGATATATACAAATTATCCACACTATTACCCATGGAAAATAGTACTCAAGTTGAGCTATCTCTAATTCGAATAAATGAGCTAATTTCCTTTATTGAAATTGCCGAGACTATAGGATATATATCTGAAATGAATACTAGTATTTTGAAGAGAGAATTTAATATATTGAGTGAAGAAATTAAAGCACATCAAACTAAGGATAATCATTTTCCATTTACACTGGATGATGAAATGTTCAAAACTCCAATAGAAAATAAAAGACAAGAAAATCTGTCTTTAAACAAGAACAATAATAAAAGGACACCTTCTTTATTGTCTTTTACAAATAAAAGGACAGAAGGGAACAATGTCTCTAATAAAAAGGTTACTTCTATTGATTATAAAAAAATCAAATCTGACAGGGCAGAAAAGATTATTACTACTATAAAGGACAAACAAAAACTCCCAGGAGGGGAGAATGGAGCATCTATAAAAGACATTGCTTCTGTCGTTATTGATTGTTCAGAAAAGACCATTCAACGAGAACTAAACGATTTAATAGAAAAAGGCCAAGTTAAAAAAACAGGGGCAAAACGTTGGTCTAGATACCTATTAATTGATACTAATATATAGGGCAGAAAGAATAGCTCTCCTCTTCGGGCACGTAAATTTTCTGCTGAAAATTTTCTCAGTATTCGCTCCGTCGAGCTCATAAGCCCCTCAGATGAGACTATTCTTTTGACCTCTTTCATTTGTATTTTCCACCCCATTTTCTATCTATTTTTAGGGTTCAAAAATCACCATTTTTTGACCCAAATTAAACCCTTAGTTATCCACACTTTTCTATATATCTATTGATTATTTATAGGCCACGGTATATAATACGTATACATATTATTATTGCTAGTGTAATTGCACTAAATATGATAGTATATGTTGTCTGATATTATATTCATTTTTAATGGATATAAGTTGGATTGATCATTGAAAATTTAATAGCTAAAAATTATTAATACCAAATAATTTTTAGAAATATAATTTTAGTTCTTATTTTTTAAGAAGGTTTTATTTATAATTTTAACACCTTGTTTTAAAACTAGTTCTAAATTATTTATTACTTTTCGATGGTTAGACACCGTAAAATTTTGAAGTAAAAATTTGAAATTATTTCTTCCGCTTAAAATTTTGTTTCCAATATTTGATACTCGTCCGTGATTTTTTTTGATAGAGAAAATTATTAGGAGAGAAAATATAAAAATAATTTTTTAAAAAGAAAAATAAAATTGAATTTATATTTTAATTTTTTATTTGGTATCGGCCCTGTCGACAAGGCAGATATGCTATTTGTTTTTCATTAAAATATTTTAATTTTTTTAGAAAATTTTAATGATTACATTTAGTAATGTTTATCAGTTTTTTTTCTAACTAATTTTTTCAGAATTTGGATTGTTGCTTGGCATATTTCTTTTGATAGAGAAGTAAGTAAGTCAGGAATAAAAAAAATAATGAAATTATTATTTGGAATTTGTGTTCGTTCATATTAATCAATTAATTAATGTGAACAAAAATAATATACACACGCACATTAGTTTTTTTTGTGGATGCATCATTATTAATAAGCATTCCATGAATTAGTCGAAATTAATTTAAAAGTGTATAGAATTATTAAATATGTTAAAAAAATTCTTAATCGGAACATTCGCAGTTGCTGTTTTAGCTTTTGCTATGGTAGCATCCGCTGCTTATGATTTCGGAACTACAACTTTGAGAGTAGGTAGTACAGGCGAAGCTGTTATGAATGTTCAAACAGTTGTCGGTGCTTCCGTAGATGGAAAATTTGGTCCTATGACCAAAGCTAAAGTTATGGCTTGGCAGTCAAACAACGGCTTAGTTGCCGATGGTGCTGTTGGTCCTATGACTAAAGCTGCAATGAACGGTACATCAGTTGTTACATCAACTTGTCCAGCAGGTCAATTTGACCCTATGACAGGTCTTGCATGTGGAGAAGTTTCAACTCTTCCAGCAGGATGTATGGCAGGTTACGCGTTTAGTGCAACAACAGGCGTAGCTTGTGTTGCTGGAACAGTTCCTGCAGATACAACTTTCACTGGAGATGGTGAAGGTAAATTAACTTCTTTTGAAGAAAATGCCCCAGAAGTAACAGAAGCTTCTGAGAATGGAGTTGATGAAGAAGTTTTAAATGTTTCTTTTGACGCTGATAATGCTGATCAGAAAATTACTCGTATTGATGTAGACTTCCAAGCAGAAGATTCTACACAATCTGATAAGCCTTGGGATTATTTCACAGAAGTATCTCTTGTCTTTAATGGAAGCGTGGTAGCAACAGCAGATGCTGCTAGCTCAAGTGACTGGGATAGAACAGATGAAACAACTTCTTATGATACTTGGTCAATTAGATTTTCTAATCTTGATTTAGTTATCAAAGATAATGCTACTGCTAATTTGGCAGTTGCTGTTTCTTCTTTATCTAATGTTGATGGAAATGATGAAGGTCAATCTTGGGAAGTTGCAATTCCAACAAATGGAATTCGTGCTATTTCTCCAAATGGTCTTTCAGAAACATATCCTACAACAGAACTTAACGAAGACTTTACTGTAGCTGGTTCAGATGCAGGAACTCTTGTTTGGTCAACAAATGCAGATAATCCAGATGCAAAAGCTATCTCTCTTGATGCTACTGTTGATACTAATGGTGTAGTTTTAGCTCTATATGATGTTGAAGCTGACAATCAAGATATATTAGTTGAAGATGTGGTAATTGAAGTTACTGGAACAACTACTGGAACAGCTAACCAAGTTAGCGACTTCGTTCAAACATTTCATCTTTATGCAGATGGGGACTTAGTTTCAAGTGAATCTGCTTCTACTGCAACAGATATTGATGATGTAGAAATTACATTTAGTAATGTTAACTTCACAGTTGAAGATGGAAAGACTGTTACTTTCAAAGTTACAGCTGACTTCCAACCTTTAGATGGGACAATTGTAAAGGCCGCAGATACCTTTAAGGTAAACATTGATGCTTCTGATACTGTTGCTGAACAAGCTTCAGGTGGAAACACAGGAGATTCAATTACTGTAACTGGTGATATTACCGGGCAAGTACATGCTTTGTTCGTTGATGCTCCAGAAATTGCTTTAGTTAGTGCAGTTCTAACAAAGACCCTCGCTTGTGATGGTGTTTGTGCTGGAGGCGAAGCAGAAAGAGCAGAAGCAGTTATAACTTATACAGTTAAAGCTGTTGGTGCTGATGTTTATCTTCCAGATGAATTAGTGGAAGATGCAGATGAATCAGATACTACATACGGAACAGGATCAACATACTTCTTAAAAGAAGGAGCTGGTACTGAACCTACAGCAACTGCTTTGTTGACAACAACAAACGCTTCTACTGATACAAACGGTTGGGTTGTTCGTAAGGGTGAAACAAAAACATTCAAAGCATATGTAACAATTACAGCTGCTGCTGATGGTTACCAATCAGTTGGTATGTCATCTATTGAATGGAATGCAACTTCTGTTGCTGGAGGTTCTGCAAAGGACTACACTTACAGTATGCAACCAGACTGGACAACAAACAGTATTTATCTAGAATTTACAGCAGCATAATTAATGTTGATGTAATCTAGCCAATTTAAACTAAATTGGAGTCGGTTAATACGCCTTAAAATGTATTCCCGGACACTATTAAAAAAGTGTACGGGTAAACAAAAAACCACCCTCACGGGTGGTTTTTTGTTGCCTAATTTCTCACACCTAATAATAACCCACACCTCCGGGATAGGGGAAGAAAAATGCACCGTTTCGGTTTACCGAAACGGTGCTTTTGATTCTAACTCAAACGTCCGAACAATCCCCCAAATCCACCAATTCTGCCAAGGACGGTCCTTGGCAGATTTGAGCATTATGATATAATGGTTATATGTTACGTAAAGACCCATTTATAACAGGTCAATATTACCATATTTACAATAGGGGAATAGATAAACGTCTGATATTTAACTCAAAAAGTGATTATAAAAGATTTATTATACTTTTATATTTAACTAATTCTACTGGACCAACCAATATTCGTTACATATTAAAAAGAGATCATAAAAAATTTAATGAAATATTTCAAATAAATAGAGGTGATATGGTTGTTTCTATTGGGGCTTGGTGTTTGATGCCAAATCATTTTCATATATTAGTAAGACAAGAGAGTGATGGCGGAATAACTAAATTTATGAAAAAGTTATCCACAGGGTACTCTATGTATTTCAATAAAAAATACGAACGACAAGGGTCATTATTTGGAGGAGTATTTAAATCTAAGTTAATTGGTGAAGATGATAATTATATGAGACAACTTTTTGCTTATATTCATTTAAATCCATTAGAAACTAATTTTCCAGATTGGGAAAATAATAAAAAAGAATTAAATCAAGCTGAAGTTCAAAATTTTTTAAATTTGTATGAATATTCTAGTTATCACGATTATCTCGGGGAGGGGAGAGAACAGAAAAATATATTAAACAAAACTGCATTCCCTGATTATTTTAATAATGATTCAACATCTTTTGTCGATTTTGTAGAAAATTATTTTAAAACATAATAAAGTTGCCAAGGACCGTCCTTGGCAACTTTAGGAGTTATCCACAGTTTGAGAGTATTTTTTATGGAAATAAAAAATACAGATTATATAATTGAGGAATGGAAAAAATAAAAAAAATATTTGCTCACAAAGTTTTTAAAATTATTTTTAAAATACTTAAGTGGGCTTTTTTAGTATTACTAGCTATTTATTTAATTGTGGTAATTGTTAGAGTTTTTTATTTTATTAATTTAGACAAGACTAATGCGCAGGTTGAGAAGATTCATTCTACAAAAATTACGATGGACGACGTCATGGGAGTTAATTTACCACCCGACCCTGGAGCCGAAGCGGACAAAACTGTGGAGGGGGTTGATGTGAATGAGAATGGGATTCGAGATGATGTTGAATTGGCTATTTTTGAAAAGTATTCTGATTCAGCAAAAACTCGGGCAGCGCTTTTGCAATATGCTTTAGCTCAACAAATGATGTTAACTCAACCTTTTGTTAATACAACAATTGCGACGGAGGTGGTAAGAGAAGATAATAGAGCTCATTCTTGTATTGCCAATAAACTTGCCCCAAGAAAAACACCCGAATCTTTTAGAACGAATATAGAAATGGAAAAAATTAATAGTTATATTTCTTTTGTAGAAAATTTACAATTTAACACAGAAGAAAGAAAAGAAGTTCAAAATTCTTTTATTGAAAAATTGAGGAGTTATTCAAATTTAAGTATTGATGAGTGTGATATAGATTATTCTAAATTATCTAATTAAAAACAAAAATGTTGTTAAAAAATATGAGAAATAAAATAATATTTAGTTTAATATTTATTTTATTTTTTCTTTTTCAACATTCAGTTTTAGCGGAAGAGCTGTGTTCTTCCAATGGTTATTCTGTGATAACCATTAATGGTATGATAGCAGATTTAAACGATGCTAAAGCTAATAAGATTGCAATTGAAGATAAAGTTCCTCTTTATTACAATAATCAAAAAGTTACCGTCGACTACATCCACAACGAAACTCATTTAGCTGGGCTGGGAGATTTATTTGATGCCATAAGACAGAAGCTTTCTAAAGAAGACTTTGTAGTTAATAGTTACGATTTGAATAACATTCTGTTTGATTTGAGCGCTAAGCTTAAAACTCAGAAAGTTTTATTTATTCCTCATTCTCAGGGAAATTTTTATACCAATGACATATACAATAGAGTAGCTTCAAAAGAAGGAGGAACCCCCAAGGAATCTTTGGGAATTTATGGTATTGGTAGTCCAGCCAGTTATGTGGCTGGAGGTGGAAAATATATAACTTCTAGTAATGATAAAATAATTAACTTAGTTAGAAAAGCCGGCTGGTTTTTAAATGTTTTAGAACCGAATGTGGAGATTAATTCTCCAATTAATCCAGAAAATTTATGGGGGCATAGTTTATCGTCGGTATATTTAAAATATGAGGGAGATAGAATTGCTTCAGAAATTAAAGAAGCTATTGATAAATTAAAAAATAATAAAATACAAAATATTAATGAACCCTGTGTGTCTGCTCCAGAGTTAACAGTAGTTCATAAAATAAAAGATGTTTTTTATAGTGTAGCCGATCCTCTTTCTATTAAGACTAAAAATGTAGCGGTTCTTTTTTATAAAGTTGAGAAATTTATTGTTAATAAAGCAGGGGATATTGCCTCATCTATTGGTGGAACTTTAAAAAAATTACTGGCTAGTGCCGGAGGAAGTTCTTTGGGCAATAACGAAGAATCAATTTTACCAACTGAAGCATCTGAGATGGAAGATCCCCAAGTACTTCCAGTTAATAGTGAATCTGAATTACAACTAGAACCAGTAGTTGAACCAGTTATACCTGAGGAAGAAAATACACCATCTGAATTAACCACGCCCGAGGAGATACCTCTATCCGCTTCGCTACCCGAGGAAACACCTCCGGCCTCTATAGAACCATTAGAAACAGAACTGGAAGAAGAGCCAATTTCTTCCGGACCTGTAATTCATGGTGGAGGAGGAAGTTCTTCAACTCCAGATACAACAGCTCCGATAATTTCTTTAATAGGGGAAAGTAATTTAGATGTTGAAAAAGATTCTGTTTATTACGATGCTGGAGCCACTGCCACCGATGACATCGATGGAGTGATTGATGTTGTTTCGGAAGGAGTTGTTGATACTTCAAATGTTGGAACTTATGCAATTATTTATACAGCAACAGATTCTTCAAATAATATTTCAACCTTAACTCGAACTATTAATGTTTTTATTCCTTTGTCAAGTTTAATTATTGATTCAGATACCACCTTATCCCCAGGAGAATATTTCTATGATAATTTAATAATTACTAATAATGCGACACTTACACTTCAAGGAGATCCACTTTCTACCGATTCTTTTAAGGGAGTAAAAATAAATGCAAAAAATATTACCGTTGATGCTGGATCAGTAATTTCTGCCAATGGTCAAGGTTTTGTAATTGGACCAGGTACTCTTCTTGAAAATAATGCAGGAGGAAGTTATGGAGGAGACGGAGATCACAATATAAATTCATTAATTTATGGTTCTGCTAAGGAGCCCATTGATCTTGGTAGTGGGGGTTCTGGAGGAAAAAATGGAGGAGGGGCTATTCGAATTATTATTGAAGAGACTTTTTTAAATAATGGGGTTGTTTCTGCAAATGGAGATCTTAATTCAAGTGGAGGAAGCCTCTATATAACGACTAAAAATGTTACAGGCAGTGGAGCTTTTAAAGCAAATGGGGGAGGAATATTGTCTACTACAGTTGTAAATGCTTTGGGAGGAGGTGGGAG
This sequence comes from Minisyncoccota bacterium, assembly GCA_942491275.1. Taxonomy (GTDB): domain Bacteria; phylum Patescibacteriota; class Minisyncoccia; order Phycocordibacterales; family UBA9973; genus UBA8515. The sequence continues at coordinate 26,498 of CALNZI010000008.1, forward strand.
AGTCGCTATTTATTATGAGAACTCGACATTTAGTGGAAAAATAGAAGCAAAAGGTGGTTGTGGTCAGTATAATGGGATTACTTTGGTTTGTGCAGAAGCTGGGACAGTTGGATTTTTTGATACTGTAAATAATAATCTTTTGATAAATACTTCTTGGCAATTTTTGAAAATAGATATCCCTTTTAATATTAATGAAATTAATATTAAAGAAGGAGCAAAAGTATTATCAGAAAAAGATGTAGATATAACAGCAGGTAATTTTATTATTGATGAAGCTTCAACCTGGACTCTTTCTGGTGACGAAATAACTGATATTAATAGTTTAAATATTTTGGGAAATTCAATTATTACCATAGATCCAGAAGAAATACTTTCTTTAAAGGCTGGAAATCTTAGTATTGAAAATGGGTCATTGATTAAATCTGACGGGAAAGGCTATGTTAGTGGACCCGGTACACCGAATGTAAATTACGAGGCAGGGTCTAGTTATGGAGGTAAAGGGGGAGGAGCTAATGCTAAACCAATATATGGTTCTGCTTCTGAGCCTATTGATTTTGGAAGTGGAGCAGAGGCTAATCGTGGGGGTGGGGCAATTCATTTAACTATTTCTGATACATTAATTAATAACGGAATTATTTCTGCCAATGGAAGTTCAGATCGTACCAGTGGAGGAAGTATATATATAGATTCAAATAAAGTAAATGGAAGTGGAAGTTTCCAGGCAAATGGAGGTGGCAGTAGGTGGCCTTACGGATCCGTTGGAGGAGGAGGAAGAATTGCAATTCATTATCAAGATTCTACTTTTAGTGGAACATCGGACGTTTCTGGAGGTAAGTATTGTTATTCTGGTTGTAAATCATCAGGGGAAGATGGAACAGTAGAATTTGTTGATAAATCAATTGTTGTTCTCAGTTCTGAAAAACAAATTTCTTCTTTTGATTTTAAAATTTTAACACCAGAAGTTATTGGTCTTATTAATGAAGATGATCATACTATTTCTATGGCTGTACCTTTTGGGACAGAGGTGACAAATTTAGTTCCAATGATTTCTTTTTCAGATAAATCAACAGTGAATCCAAATTCGGAGGTGGCTCAAGATTTTACAAATTCAATTATATATACAGTCACAGCTGAAGATAATTCAATACAAGAATACACAGTGAGTGTTGTTGTAGGAGCAGACCCAAGCCCTACCCCAGATCCTATTTTGGGTTGTATGGATTCTTCTTTCGATAATTATGATTCAACCGCAACGGAAGATACAGATCCAACTTTATGTGTTAATGATCCAGACCCTATCCCTGATCCCGTTGTGGACATAATTACACCTTCTATTACAAGTTATAGTTTAAATGGAATTTCTGGAGACATCACAGTTAATCCCTTGAGCAATCCCATGGTTATAAATTTAAACTCCAGTGAAGATGTAAATTGGATGTCTGTAAAAATCGAAAATCAAGATAATTCAAGTTTTTATAAAATTTTCCAATCAGGAGCAGGTTGTGTGGATGGAACTAATACCTGTACAAAAACCTGGGATGGACTTCTTTCCAGCGGGGGATTACTAGATAGTGGAACATATAAGATTAAAGTACACATAAAAGATGCTGCAGATAATGAGTATTATGACTACCTACCGTCAATAATTACAGTTGAGATTCCAATTTAATTAGCTTTCTGCCAAGGACCGTCCTTGGCAGATTTGAGGTTTATTTTATAGAGCTGTCTAGGCGGTCAATATTGAAAAAATATTCAAAAAATTTTTATATTATTTTGGGATAATGAGTGGAAAATCTTGGCTTTTTGTGGTATAATAGGTGTATGATCAATAAACATTCAATTAAGGTCATTCTTGCTTTTACTACCGTTGTTGTGTTGGGCTTGATTCTCCTGGTTGTTATTGACGGATTTAAGTAAATAGTATATATTAATAAACGTTAGCCGTAGAAAGTAGGCAATCAATAAGCCCTACCCAGGTCGAATCTATCTTCTCAATATGAGTAAGGTAGGCTACACTTTAACGGCCCTTAGGGCCTTTTTTAATTTTAAACAAAATTATGCCGATTACATTAAACAAAAAGAAAGAACTTGTGGCTGGCTTGGAAAAGTCAATTAAAAGTTCAAATTCAGTTGTTTTTGTGAAGTTTGATAAGTTGTCAGTGGAAAATGCAAACGTACTTCGTCGTAAATTACAAAGCCAAGAAGTTGGCTACGTGGTTTCGAAGAAGACTCTTTTGAAAAGAGCTCTTGATTCTCAAAAGTTCGAAGGTGACCTTCCAGAAATTCCTGGACAGATTGCCATCGCCTACGGAGATGATTTAATTGCTCCGTCTCGAGAGATTTTTGATTTTGCAAAAACTCACAAAGAAAGCATTAAGATTGTTGGGGGAGTGTTTGAAGGAAAGTACATGAACGCTGAAGAAATGATGTCCATTGCTACTATTCCTCCATTACAAACTCTACGTGGAATGTTTGTCAACATTATCAATTCACCGATTCAAAGATTTGCTGTTGTGTTAGATCAAATCGCACAGGCAAAAGCTTAGGAATTTACTAATTAATAAAATATAAAATTATGTCAGAAGAAACAAAAAAAGAAGAAGTAGTTGCTACTCCAGAAGTTGCTGCTACCGAAGAAAAGAAAGAAGTCAAAGCAGAAGCTGAGACTAAAGAAGTTGCAGTTCCTGCAAAATTCAAGAAACTTGTTGAAGAAGTTGAAACAATGTCAGTTATTGAATTACACGAACTTGTAAAAGTTTTAGAAGAAAAATTCGGAGTTTCAGCTGCTGCTGCAGTTGCTGGACCAGCTGCTGCTGCCGGAGGAGAAGAAGCAGAAGAAAAAAGTGCTTTCACCGTTGAACTTACTTCAGCAGGGGAACAGAAGATTGCTGTTATGAAAGTAGTTAAAGAAGTTCTTGCTCTTGGACTAAAAGAAGCTAAAGATTTAGTTGATGGAGCTCCTGGAGTTCTAAAGGAAGGAGTTAAGAAAGAAGAAGCAGAAGAAATGAAGAAGAAAATAGAAGAGGCTGGTGGTAGTGTTACTTTAAAATAAGGATTTCCTTAAAAGAAAAACACCCTGCAAGTAAACTTGCAGGGTGTTTTTTGATAGCGTATAATAGATAAATATGGAAACCCTAGCAAAACTATTTGGTGGCCAACCGCGTGTTAAAATTATGAGGCTTTTTTTGCTGAATGGTGATATTAATTTTGAAATAGCTGATATATCCAGTCGTAGTCGAGTGACAAAACCAAATGTTCGTAAAGAAATCAATGCACTTTCGGCAATTGGTTTTATCAAACCACGAACAATTATAAAAGAAGGAGCTCGAGGAGCCAAAAAGAAAGTCTCCACCTGGCATTTAAATAGATCATTCCAATACCTTCCTCCCATTCAGGAATTACTTGTAAATCCAAGTATTCTTTTGCAGGAAGATTTAGTTACTAGGTTTAAACCAATTGGTAAAATTAAACTAATGATTGTTTCAGGTGTATTTATGGGAGAAGAAGAAAGTCGAGCAGATCTTATGTTGGTTTGTGATAAATTAAAGAAAACACCCCTTAATCAAATAATTAAAAGTTTAGAAGCAGAAATAGGGAAGGAACTTGATTATGCAGTTTTTGACAGTAAGGAGTTTAAATATAGATTAGAAATGTATGACAAGCTTGTTTGCGACATAATAGACTTACCTCATATAAAATTAGTTGATAGTGGCCAGTTATCCACATTGATTACTAAAAAAGCCTAAAATTTGGTATAATAAAAGGAGTACTTAAAAAGGTCGAAGCTTTGTGGGTACCCTTTATTATTATTTTTTAAATATTAAATTTATTATTATGAATTTTTTTCAAACTTGGGGAGCAGTTTTTACTGATTCTCTAATGGGTCTCTGGTATGGATTTGTGAGTTTTATTCCAAGTCTTATTGGAGCAATAATTCTCTTTATCATTGGTTGGGTTCTTGGTTCAGTTATAGGTAAGGCAGTTAATCAAGTTGTCACTTCATTGAAGATCGACAAACTTTTCGAAAGTGCTGGTGCAAATACCTTAATGGATCGTGCTGGAATTAAACTAAATGTTGGAAGATTTGTTGGTGTTGTTGTTAAGTGGTTCATCATTGTTGTTTTCTTGATGGCTTCTTTACAGATAATTGGTCTTACTCAAGTAAACGACTTCCTACGTGAAGCAGTTCTATATTATCTACCGAAAGTAATCGTCGCATCATTTGTTTTGGTTATTGCAACAGTTATTGCTGACGCAATGCACAAACTTGTTAATGCTTCTGCAAAGGCAGTTAATATCCGTTCAGCTAACATGCTTGGATCAATTACTCGCTACGCAATCTGGATTTTTGCTTTCATTATAGCTCTATCAGAACTTGGTATCGCTACTGCATTCATGCAGATTCTTTTCACTGGATTCATCGCAGCTTTGGCCATCGCTTTGGGCTTAGCTTTTGGTCTAGGAGGGAAGGAAGCAGCAGCTCGAAAAATCGAGCATTTCTCAGATCACATGTCAATGAAATAATCCTTATTTCATAAGCACAAAAAGAACTCTTTAGCTTCGGCTAGAGGGTTCTTTTTTATCCCCATAATATACACATAATAGAGCAGTCAAAAAGGTTGACTTATTTTTACCCTTGGTATAGAATACTGCCTACGATGTTAATAAATAAAAACCAGTTGAAAATGCGGAAAAAGTAAAACTTTCTTAGTTTTCCTTTGTCCGTCATTAAGACGGATTTTTTATTTGTTAGACAAGACATTGAAGATGATATTTGAAAACTGAATGCTGTTCCAACTCACTGTTATCCTTTAATTTTTTAAGGGTCTTTTGTATCGAGTTGGAAACAGAGTGTGATAATAAAAATTATTATTAGATCGGAAGCGGTTCTGAATGATAATAATAAAGTCTGATTCTTTATCTGGAGAGAGAAAGATGATGATGGTTTTCAAATTTCCTAATAGGAAATTAAGAGTATATGGTGGATGCCTAGACTAAAAAAGGCGATGAAAGACGCGACATGGCGGCGATACGTTTCGGGGAGGTGCCTAGTAACCTTTGATCCGGAAATTTCTGAATGGGGAAACCCTTCTAAGTAATCCTTAGAAACTTCTGTGCTTGACACAGAAGAGCATACCCAGGGAAGTGAAACATCTCAGTACCTGGAGGAAAAGAGAAAAATATTTATTTTCTTAGTAGCGGCGAGCGAAAAGGAAAGAGCCCAAACCTACATATTAACTTTGCCATTATTTAATGATGGTAAAGTTAATATGTGGGGGTTGTAAGGTAGCAACGTAGATTTATCTAGAGAAGTTACAAAATATATTATTAGATTAAGCTTCTGGAAAGGAGCGTCATAGATGGTGATAACCCAGTGATCGAAAATAATATGTCTTCTTTGTTGTTATTCTTGAGTAACTCAGGACATGAATAGCCTGAGCGAATCCGCCAGAACTAACTGGTAAGGCTAAATACTTTTTTAGATCGATAGTGAACTAGTACCGTGAGGGAAAGGTGAAAAGAACCCCGATGAGGGGAGTGAAATAGACCTGAAACCATATACTTACAAGGAGTCGGAGCGGACGTATTTATACGATCCGTCACGGCGTGCCTATTGAAGAATGAGCCAACGAGTTTATCTAAGTTGCAGACTAAGTTGTTGAAACAATGGAGTCTCAGGGAAACCGAGTGTTAATAGCGCGAAAAATTATGTAGTTTAGATAAGACCCGAAGCCAGGTGAGCTTGCCATGAGCAGGATGAAGCAACTTGAAGAAGTTGTGGAGGTCCGAACCGGTGACCCGTGCAATAGTCTCGGATGACTTGTGGTAAGGAGTGAAAAGCTAATCGAACCTGGTAATAGCTGGTTCTCTCCGAAATAGCTTTAGGGCTAGCGTCGCGTGTTCCTCTTGGGGGTAGAGCACTGGAAGGTTACGACAGGGAGCAATCTCGCGTAATCTATCAAACTCCGAATACCAAGAGTTAAAATGTGGCAGTTAGGCTATGGGGGCGAAGCTCCATCAGCCAAAAGGGAAACAGCCCAGATCTCTAATTAAGGTCCCTAAATTTATGCTAAGTGCAAAACAAGGATGTAGAATTTCTCTAACAATAAGGAGGTTGGCTTAGAAGCAGCCATCCTTTAAAGAAAGCGTAACAGCTCACTTATCTAGAGATTCTGCGCCGAAAATAATCGGGGCTAAGCATAATACCGAAATTGAGGATTATCTTATATTTATATGAGATAGTGGTAGGAGAGTATTCCACTCAGCGTCGAAGCCAAAGGGGTGACCCATGGTGGAGCGTGTGGAAGTAAGAATGTTGGCACAAGTAACCGCAAGGAAGGTGAGATCCCTTCCCGCCGAAAGATCAAGGTTTCCTGGGCAACGATAATCGTCCCAGGGTTAGTCGGGCCTAAGGAGATGGTGAAAACCGCATCCGATGGACACAGGGTTAATATTCCCTGACTTCTATTTTATTCGATGATAGGACGGAGTGTAGTATATGAAGCTCATTATTGGATTTGAGTTTGTTAGTAAGGATGGTTTCCAGGAAAATCCGGAAACTGACGTTAAAGTAACATCCAAGCGAAGCATAAATGTATGGATTCGTTCATGCAAATTTCATGGAGCACGCTTCCAAGAAAAGTATCTAAGGTTAATTTAATAGAATCCGTACCGCAAACCGACACAGGTGATCAGGTCGAGTAGACCAAGGCGAACGAGTGAGAGGTCTTCAAGGAACTCGGCAAAAAAGCAGCCGTAACTTTGGAATAAGGCTTGGCCATCCCTCTGTGCGACTAACGTTAAGGATTGAACAAGGATAAAATGGTTCCGACTATTTTACTCCTCAGTGAAGTTCTCGTTGGTTCCACAAAGGGGTGGCCCGCAGCGAAAGTATCTCTGGCAACTGTTTATCAAAAACACAGCTCCCTGCGAACTCGCAAGAGGATGTATAGGGGGTGACACCTGACCAATGCTAGAAGGTTAAATATCGGTGGTCTTACAACTTCGGTTGTATTGCTGACTGATATAAGCCCTAGTGAATGTCGGCCGTAACTATAACGGTCCTAAGGTAGCGAAATACCTTGTCGGGTAAGTTCCGACGCGCACGAATGGTGTAATGACTGGAGAGCTGTCTCGAAGACCTGCTCGGTGAAAATACAATACCGGTGAAGATGCCGGTTACCTGCAATTAGACGAAAAGACCCTAGAAGCTTTACTGCAGCTTGATATTGAGTATGTTTTTATATTACGTAGAATAGATGGGAGAGGTTTGATGGTTACGATTTCGGTTGTGATCTACTCGTCAGTGAAATACCATTTTTTATGATGATATACTCTAATCTCTACGGCAAAAACGTGGAGAAACAGTATCTGGTGGGTAGTTTTACTGGGGCGGTATCCTCCTAAAGAGTAACGGAGGAGTTTATTAAGGTTAGTTAGGCGCGAATGGAAACCGTGCCGATAGTGTAATGGCACAAACTAGCTTAACTGCAAGACGTACATGTCGAGCAGATACGAAAGTAGAACATAGTGAACCGACATTTCGCATTAGATGCGGATGAAGATTAACGGATAAAAGCTACTCTAGGGATAACAGGCTAGTTCCGCCTAAGAGTTCATATCGCCGGCGGAGTTCGGCACCTCGATGTCGGCTCATCTTATCCTGGTGGTGGAGAAGCTGCCAAGGGTTTAGCTGTTCGCTAATTAAAAAGATACGCGAGCTGGGTTCAAACCGTTGAGAACGTAATTTATAATTATTTTTTCGACCGTTTGAACCAAACATCGAGATTACATGTAAAAATGTACTGTTTAAAACTGAGATTTAAAGACCGTGTGTACTTAAGTGTACACTCACGGCGGCACACAGTAGAAATATTGTGTGAGAAGTTTACTGATATCGGTGAAACCCGAATTGTAAAATTTACAAAGGGCAATACCGAGGGAAAGATTTAATTAAAAATTAATAATTAAAAATTAATAATTGAAAACAAATTCATTCTTCATTCTTAATTCTTAATTCTACATTCTTAATTATTTTCTGCCCGTAGAGACTACACGTGAACTATCCTAGAACATTTATGTTCGGATAAAGATATAGTCCAATCCACTTAGTAATAAGTGAAAAATCGTTTTTAATATCTTCGTCGATATTATTTATGATAATAGGTGCGTGAGACAGGTTGGTCTCCTATCTATTGCAGGCGTTGATTCTTGAGAAGATTTGTTCCTAGTACGAGAGGACCGGAATGAACTAACCTCTGGTGTACGGGCTCTACTGCCAAGTGGACCGCCCGGTAGCTATGTTGGGAATGGATAACCTCTGAAAGCATCTAAGAGGGAAGCCAACTTCAAGATTAGGAATCGTTTGAGAAACCTAAGAGATTATTAGGTTGATAGGCACTAGGTGTAAGCACAGCAATGTGTACAGCCGAGGTGTACTAATCGTTCGATTCCTATTAGGAAATATGAAAATCATCCCAGTAGTAGAGCATAGCTCACTACGGGATCAATTATTGTCACACTTTAGCATTCAGTTTTCAGATATTATCTATCTGAGTAGTGTTCATTGAATTTTTTGTTCTGGTGATTCGGCAGTGGGGTCACACCCGATTACATTCCGAACTCGGAAGTTAAGTCCATTTGCACCGATGATACTCTTTATGGGGAAAGTAGGTTATTGCCAGAACAAAGAATTCAATACAAAAATCCACTTCATATTGAAGTGGATTTTTGCTATAGTATGTATATATGTCATGGGCCAGAAGAAAACAGTTTAAATACCTTTCCATTGTTTTTGGAGTTTTTTTCTTGATAGTTTTTTGGATTTTTTCTCCAGTAATTTTTAAGAAACCAACATGTTCAGATGGAAAAATGAATGGTACTGAGACTGAAATTGACTGTGGTGGTAGTTGCGCACGGATTTGTCCTTCCCAAATATCCTCAACGGTGACCGTTTGGAGCCGAGCTTTCCCAGTAACAGCCAGTGTTTATAATTTAGTTTCCTATGTGGAAAATCCAAATAAAAGTGCTGCTGTGGCCCAGGCAAATTATGAATTTAGAATTTATGATACAAATAATAAATTAATAGGAAGAAGAGAGGGCAGTACTTTCATTCCGCCCAATCAACAATTTGTAGTTTTTGAACCACGATTTGATTCTGGAGAAAGTGAAATAAGAAGTGTTTCTTTCGAGTTTTTACCACCATTTATTTGGCAGAAGAAAGAACCAGTTATAAATACTTTGCCGGTCAGGGTTGATAACGTTATTTTTGATAATGATTCTAGTTTTCCAAATTTGACCGCAAGAGTTATTAATGAATCAATTCATGATATTCCGCCATTTGATGTTATGGCCGTTCTTTATGATTTGGACAATAATGCAATTAACGTTTCCAAGACACAAAAAGATGGGCTTCTTAGTAATAATGCCACACCTATTTCTTTTACTTGGCCTGAATCTTTAAGTGGCAATCCCGTTAAGCGTGATATTTTAGTGCAGATTAATCCATTTTTACTTTCTTTCTAGAAATAACAAATTAAAAAGGGGATTTCTTCTGTGAAAATTTTTACAGTTTTATTTTCTATTAAATTTTTAAATATATGCCATTATCGCAAAGTAGAATAAGGAAAATTTTTAGTGGAATTGACTGGCCTCTTATTCTTTTCCTTCTCCCAATTCTTGGATTTGGTCTTGTAACCATGAAGTCTTTTACAGAAACCACTCCATTTTTTAGTCATCAGCTAATGTGGATCGTCATTTCTTTTTGTGTTCTTTTCTTTTTATCTTTTTTAGATTTTAGATTTTTGAAAAGGACCGATATTCTAGTTACTATTTTTGGCTTTTTCTCGGGACTATTGGTCCTTCTTTTCATTGCTGGACACACTGCCAATGGTGCTCAAAGTTGGTTTTCCTTTGGAGGTTTTTCTTTTCAACCGGTGGACATGATGAAGTTAGTAGTTGTTTTAATGTTAGCTAAATATTTTTCACGACGACATGTAGAAATTGGGAATTTTAAACATATTTTTATTTCAGGGATTTATGCATTAATTCCTTTTCTCCTTGTTTTTCTTCAGCCAGACTTTGGTAGTGCTCTAATTATTTTTCTCATATGGTTAGGAATGATTTTGGTTTCTGGGATTTCAAAGAAATATCTATTGATTGTTTTTGGAGGGGGAGTACTTAGTTTTATCTTTCTATGGAGTTTTATTTTTGCTCCATATCAAAAGGCCCGTGTTCTTGATTTTGTACAACCTCTTTCTAATGTTCAAAGCTCTGGTTATAGTGTCTATCAATCAACCATTGCTGTTGGTTCAGGACAGATTTTTGGTAAAGGAGTTGGCTTTGGAACACAATCCAGGCTGAAGTTTTTGCCGGAATATCAGACTGACTTTGTTTTTGCAGCCTTTGTGGAAGAGTGGGGTTTTGTTGGAGCTATATTTATATTTATTTTATTTGGTTTAATAATTTGGCGGATATTGAGAATGGCCCTATTAGGTGTAACAAATTTTGAAATACTTTTTGGAATCGGCCTAGCTATTTATTTCATGAGCCACTTTATTATTAATGTGGGAATGAATATTGGAATTATGCCGGTGACGGGAATCACTCTACCTTTTATGAGTTATGGAGGATCTCATTTATTGGCTGAATTCATTGGTCTGGGTATTTTAATGGGGATGAACCGTTATCGAAGAATTGCGCACCAAGATGATATGAGAAATGAGTTTCTTGGGATATAATTTAAAAGAATTAAGAATTAAGAATTAAGAATTAAGAATTAAGAATTAAGAAATGAAAACACAAATTATTGACGGAAGAAAAATTAAAGAAGAGATCTTAAAGAAAGTAAAAGAAGAAGTTTTAACTTTACCTTTTTCTCCTGTTTTTTGTGATATTTTAGTAGGGGATGATAAGGTTTCTGCTTCCTATGTTCAAATTAAGGCAAAAAATGCTGATTCTGTAGGGATTAAATTCCGAACGGCAGAATTTCCAGAATCCATAACTACGGAAGAACTAATTGAAGAAATAGAAAATTTAAATAGAGTCCCTCATATTTGTGGAGTAATTATTCAATTACCATTACCGGATCATATCGACAGAAAAAAAGTTTTAGATGCCATTGATCCACGGATTGACGTTGATTGTTTAGGGGCAGAAACAAATAAGGAATTTTATAATAATAAAGGAGAGCTTGGATATCCAACAGCTTTAGCTTGTTTGAAAATTATTGATTCACTTAACTTAAATTTGTCTGATAAAAAAATTGTTGTTTTAGGGCAAGGATTTCTCGTTGGTCTTCCAGTGTCTCATTTGCTCCGTTCTCGAGGATTACAGATAGAAACTATTAGTAGCAATACAGAGGGAGCAAAAGATTTAATTAAAGAAGCAGATATTATAATCTCAGGAATAGGGAAAGGAAAATTTATTACTGGAGAAATGATTAAAAAAGATGTTATTATAATTGATGCGGGGACTTCTGAGGAGAATGGTTCTGTGATAGGGGATGTGGATTTTGAATCAGTAAATGGAATTGCATCTCAGATAACACCATCACCGGGAGGAGTTGGGCCCGTTACTGTGGCAGTACTATTGGAGAATGTTTTAAAAGTAGCTAAAAATAAAAAATAAAATGAATCATACTATTTTCTTTATCTTTCATGATCTAGCTAACCAATCAATATTTTTTGACGGATTGGTTATTTTTTCTTCTAAAATTCTGGGTTGGTTGATGATTGTCGGAGTAATTTATTTTCTTTTTATTCATAGTGATGGAATGTTTGATCCTCAACGACCATTTTTACAAATAAAAAATAAAATAAGAGAAACTTTCTTTGTTCTCACTTTTGGATTTTCGGCCTGGATACTTGCAAATATTATAAAGGCTTTGATTGTAGCTCCCAGGCCTTTTATTGTATTTGAAAATTTAAATCCATTATTTTTACACGGAGGATTTGATTCATTTCCTTCCGGCCACGCCACTTTGTTTTCAGCCTTGGCTATTTCAGTATTTTTGAGACATAAAAAAATGGGTTTTTATTTCATTTTAATAACTCTTGTGATTTCTTTTTCCAGAATCATTGCGGGAATTCATTTTCCAATAGATATTTTAGCTGGCTGGATTTTGGGAACAACTTTTGCTTTGATTTTTAATAGAGTATTTAGGAAATAGACAATAAATTTAGTTATGTTAGTTAAGTTGATTTTTTGGGTAAAAAGGTCTAGAATAAGGCCATTATGTTAAAAACACGAATTACAGCTTTAATTATCCTCATCGTAGGATTGGGGATTGGTTTTTTTGTTTATAAATCAGAAGTCGCACATATGAATTTAGCTCCAGAGGAAATACCTAAAGGGGTAGCTAATTTGCCTTTTAAATTAGGTCTTGATTTGTCTGGAGGAACTCATTTAGTATACAAAGCCGATGTTTCTCAGATCTATGGTTCCGAAGTAAATGACTCCATGAATGCTCTACGGGATGTCATTGAAAGAAGAGTTAATATGTTCGGAGTAGCTGAGCCTTCCATTCAAGTTCAAGATGCTGGTTTTGCAAATGGAGGGGAACAACGATTAATTGTTGATTTACCAGGAGTGACTGAAGTTGCCGAGGCCATAAAGATGATTGGTCAAACACCGACTCTTGATTTTCGAACAGAAAATCCTAATAAAGATGAAGCCCAGGAGTTAACCGTTGATGAGAATGGAGTTGCTACTGTTAGTATCGCCTCACAATACGTGATGACAGAATTAACTGGACGTTATCTAGATAAGGCAATTCTTGAATTTGATCCAAACACAGGAGAACCAACCGTTGGACTTCAATTTGATGCTGAAGGTTCAAAACTTTTTGAACAAATTACGACAGATAATGTTGGGAAATCCGTAGCTATTTTTCTTGATGGACAACCAATTTCAATTCCAACAGTTAATGAACCCATCACTGGAGGACAGGCTCAAATTTCAGGAAACTTTAGACCAGAAGAAGCGAAACTTCTTGTGGGTCGTTTAAATTCTGGAGCATTACCTGTACCAATAAGTTTAATTTCAACTCAAACAATTGGACCATCTCTTGGAGGTGAGGCCACTTCCGCCGGAGTTAAGGCTGCTATAATTGGATTTTTGGCTATAGCTCTCTTTTTAATCATCTGGTATCGTTTACCAGGATTAATTGCTGTGATAGCTTTGTCTTTGTATGTGGCTATTATGATGGCTATATTTAAGCTTCTTCCCGTTACTTTGACTGCTGCTGGTATTGCAGGGTTTATTCTTTCCATCGGTATTGCCGTTGACGCCAATGTTCTTATTTTTGAACGAATTAAGGAAGAGCTTCGTGGAGGTGATAAAATTGAAGATTCTATCCGTAATGGATTCAAAAGAGCTTGGTTCTCAGTTCGTGATTCAAATATCTCAAGTATCATAACAGCTATTATTTTGTTTTGGTTTGGGACAACTTTGATTCAAGGATTTGCACTAGTCTTTTTGATTGGTGTTATTGTTTCCATGTTTTCAGCAATTACCATCACTCGTCTTTTCCTTTATACTCTTAACATTAAACGCACCAATTCTTTAACAGGTTTCCTATTCGGGTCGGGATTAAGTAACGCTAAGGCTGTAACTGCAACAGCGGATCAAAAATAATATGTTTATAATAAAAAATAAAAAAATATTTGTTATCATTTCAGCTACTCTAGTTTCTTTGTCCATTGCATCTTTATTTGTTTTTGGATTGAAAATGGGTATCGATTTTAAGGGAGGTTCTTTATTGGAAGTAGAATATATAAATGAACGTCCAGTACAGAATGTTGTCGAAGAGGCAATTAAACCTCTTGATATTGGAGAAATTGTTGTTCAACCAATGGGGAATATCGGTTATAGTATAAAATCTCGAGATATTAGTGAAGATGAAAGAGCTTCTGTTTTGGAAGCACTTGGGGCTGAAGCAACTGAAAAAAGCTTTACCTCCATCGGTCCTTCAATTGGATCCGAACTTGCACGTAAATCTATAATTTCCTTTATTCTTGTTGTCCTAGGTATTATTTTCTGGATTGCTTTTTCTTTCCGAAAAGTTTCTAAGCCAGTTTCATCTTGGAAGTATGGTTTTATTGCCATTGCTGCTTTAATTCATGATGTTATTATTCCAATTGGAATATTCACAGTGGCTAGTTATTTCTATGGATTTGAAGTGGACACACTCTTTGTTGTAGCCGTGTTAACTATTTTAGCCTTGTCTGTTTCAGATACTATTGTTGTATTTGATCGTATTCGTGAAAATATCAGAAATAAAAGCTCTAAAGATTTTGATGTTGTTGTTGGTCAAAGTATAAATCAGGTTTACACTCGTTCAATTGCCACATCTTCAACAACTTTGATTATTTTAGTTGCTTTAATTATTTTTGGTCCTGTAAGTACTAAAATGTTTGCTATAATGTTGGCAGCCGGAATGTTCTTTGGAACATACTCGTCATTATTCTTAGCGAGTCCTTTGTTGGTTATGGTTAAGAATGGTCAAAAAAACAATAGATAATAAGACTTAAATAACAAAAAATCTCCTAGTTCTCTAGGTGATTTTTTGTTATAATAAATAAGTTATTTACTCAAAGTCGCTTTATTAAACATTAAATTTTTTATCAAATATGTATATAGTAATAATAATTGTCGTTGCTTTTGTTTTGTTTTTAGTCTTTAAATATAATGGATTTATAGCCATGATTAATCGATCTAAGGAAGCCTGGGCTGATATTGATGTTCAACTTAAGCGTCGTTATGATCTTATTCCTAATTTGATTAATACAGTTAAGGGTTATGCAAAACATGAATCAGCCACTTTTGAAAAGGTGACTGAAGCTAGAACTCAAGCAATGCAAGCAGGAACACCGGCTCAGAAAGGCGAAGCAGAAAACATGCTTTCAGGGACACTTAAATCTTTGTTCGCTGTTTCCGAGGCCTATCCAGAACTAAAAGCCAATACTAACTTTTTAGAATTACAAAAGGAACTTTCTGACACAGAAAATAAAATTCAAGCAGCTCGTCGTTTCTACAATGGAAATGTTCGTGATCTAAATACTGCAATTGAAATGTTCCCAGGTAATGTAATTGCCAACATGTTTAAATTTAAAATTATGGATTTCTTCCAATTGGAAGAGGGGAGTGAAGAGAAAGAGCCAGTGGCTGTTAAATTCTAAACTGAAACTTAATGACTTTATATAAACAGCAATCGAGAAATGTTCAAAAGACTTGGTTATTAATGACTGTGTTTTTGGTGGTGGTTATTGGGATTGGTTATTTTTTTAGTGTTTATTATCAAAATCCTTCAATACTTATTTTCTTCATAATTTTCTCTTTAATTATGAATGTGATTTCCTATTGGTATTCTGATAAAATTGTTCTTTCCATGGCAGGAGCACATCGAGCTGACAGAAAGCAACACTTTGATCTGTATACTACAGTTGAAAATTTAGCTATCACTGCGGGACTACCCATGCCTAGAGTTTACATTATTAATGATCCTTCTCCCAATGCTTTTGCTACCGGACGAGACAAGGATCATGCTGTTGTAGCTGTCACAACGGGCCTCTTAGCTATTCTAGAGAAGAATGAGTTAGAAGGAGTCATTGCTCATGAACTGAGCCACATAGGCAATAAAGACATGCTATTATCCACAGTTATAGTGGTGTTAGTTGGATTTGTGGCCATCCTAGCTGACTTCTTTATGAGAAGTCTAATCTTTGGTGGAGGACGAGATAGAGACGGAAAAGGAAACTTTCTAATGATTGTTGGAATTGTTCTTTCCATTCTGGCTCCTATTTTTGTTATGATTATTCAATTGGCAATTTCTCGAAAGAGGGAATTTCTAGCCGACGCCTCGGGAGCTCTATTGACTCGTTATCCAGAAGGACTGGCCAGTGCTTTGGAAAAGATAAGTAAATTCAGTCGTCCAATGAAGAAACAATCTAAGGCAATTTCACATTTATATATTTCTGATCCGAAAGGGAAGTCTCTTTCTATGAAAGTTTCCGGAATGTTTGCCACCCATCCGTCAACCGAAGAGAGGGTAAAAAGATTGAGAGGAAATAGTTGATTTAGACCACACTTTTTGGGTTGTTTATTTTTATTATTTCTAGTACCATACATCTCGAATATTATTTGTTCCTGTGAATCTGTTAGCTTTATTATTAATAGATAGATTCGCTACACCCTTTTCGGTGATGATTGTTGGGTGTTAAGGAGAGGTCGCATAGTGGTCTAGTGCGCTCGCTTGGAAAGCGAGTGAGGGGTCAAACCCTCCGCGAGTTCGAATCTCGCTCTCTCCGCCACTAAGTTTTATGGTAATATTTATATATGAAACCTGAAACTAGAAATTGCCAGAATTGTAAAAAAGACTTCGTTATTGAAGTTGATGATTTTTCTTTTTATGAGAAAATCAAGGTTCCTCCTCCTACTTTTTGTCCGGGATGTCGTATGCAAAGGAGATTAAACTTTAGAAATGAAAGGTCTTTATATAAGAAAGAATGCAATCATTGCAAAAAAATGGTTATTTCTGTTTATCCAAAAGAAAGCTCGGTAATAGTTTTTTGCCAGGATTGCTGGTGGGAAGATTTCTGGGACCCTTTTTCTTTTGGAAGTGAGTATGATTTTTCAAAACCATTTTTTGAACAATTTGAAAATTTATATGCAAAAGTTCCACAGATAAGTTTATTTAATACTAAACCTTTAAATTCAGATTATTGTAATTTTGCAGCAGAAAATAAAAACTCCTATCTCTTCTTTGGAGGAAAGGGGAATGACGGAGTTTTATATTCCCACAACTCATCTTTTTCCAAGGATTCTTTAGATGTCTCTATATCAGGCAAATTAGAACTTTGTTATGAAGATATTCAATGTGATAATTCAAATCGTCTCTTTTTTAGTAAAGATTGTGATAATTGTGTAGATTCTTATTTTCTTTATGATTGCAAAAATTGCATAAATTGTTTTGGTTGTACTAATTTAAGGAATAAACAATATTGTTTATTTAATAAACAGCTTGGGAGAGAAGAATATTTAAAGAGTATTGAAAGTTTAAACCTAGGTAGTTTTTCTTCTGTGGCGGAGGTCAAAAAAGAGTTTCAGAATTTATACAATAAGGCTGTTCATAGATTTTCTCATTTCATAAATACAGAAAATTGTACGGGAGATAATATTAGAAATTCTAAAAATTGTAAGAATTGTTTTTATATGCTGGGTTCCGATTCTGAAAATAATAAATATTCTGCTCATTCAGTTGTCGGAATGAAAGATAGTTATGATAATTATGGATCAGCAAAAGCAGAATTAGTTTATGAAACAATAGCAATTGGGTTTGAGTCTAACGAAAATTATGATTATAAATTTAGTTTTTTTATTAGAAGTAGTAGTGATATTTCTTATTCTATAAATTGTACTGGATCCATGCACCTCTTCGCCTGCATCGGCCTCCGAAACAAAAGTTATTGTATTCTTAACAAACAATACACCAAAGAACAATACGAAGAATTGGTCCCCAAGATAATACAACACATGAACGACATGCCATACATAGATAGTAAGGGAAGAGTATATAAATACGGAGAGTTCTTTCCATCAGAACTATCACCATTTGCCTACAATGAAACAATAGCTCAAGAATATTTCCCATTAACAAAGGAACAAGCTCTAGAACAAGGATATAGATGGAAAGATAAGGAAGAACGTAATTACACCATTGATATCAAGAATCAAGACATTCCCGATGATATAAAAGACGTAAACACTGACATACTAGGTAAAGTTATAGAATGTGCACATAAAGACTGTAATCATCAATGCACTGAAGCTTTCAAGATAATACCCGAAGAACTACAGTTCTACCAAAGAATGAACTTACCCCTACCACGTCTATGTCCCAACTGTAGACATTATGAAAGACTAAACCAACGTAATCCAATGAAACTATGGCACCGATCCTGTATGAAAGAAGGATGTACCAACACCTTTCAAACATCATACTCCCCAGACAGACCAGAGATAGTATATTGTGAAGAGTGTTATCAAAAGGAGGTGTATTAAATTCTGCCAAGGACGGTCCTTGGTAAGAAACGTCCGAATCAAGATGAGGTGTTATAATTAAAAAATGAATAAAAACACAGAATACCTAGAAGTTTTTAAGAGTGCTGATTTTAAAAGATGGCTCTCAAAAAATCATAAAGAAAAAAGTAAAATTGGTTTAATCATTCACAAAAAACATACGGGCAAAAAATCACCTAGTCATAACGAACTTTTACTGGAAGCAATTTGCTATGGTTGGGTTGATACAGTAATAAAGAAATTAGATGAAGATAGGTTTATCCGCTTTTTTTCTAAAAGAAGTTTGAAGGGTAAGTGGAGTTATAATACATTGAGTTACGGAGAAAAAGTAATAAAAGAAAAAAGGATGAAGTCTTCAGGTTTAATTGCCTATAAGGAAGGAAAGAAGAGACTTCCTCTTGATCATGGAATTCCTAAAAATCCTGAATTACCAGAAGAAATGAAAGTTGAGCTAGATAAAAAGAAAAACAAAAAAGCTAAGGAAGCCTGGGATAAACTAGCTCCTTCCTCTAGAAAAACATATTTAAGATGGGTTATAAGAGGGAAGCAAGCTGAAACTCGAAAAAAGAGAATTTATTCGATAATTAATGGGTTAACGAAGGATGGAGTTAAAATGGGTATTTCTCTTAAGATTAATATTTAATATGTTCCATTATTTTTTCTTTTGTTGAAAAATGTTATAATTTAACTATGCTTGAATCTTTTCAGTCAGGAGATTTGAGTTAATATTTTTAGAAATTACTAATAATAAAAAAAATTTATGAAAAAAAAGATTACAATTATTACGGCACTAATGTTTTCTCTACTTTTAGTTTTTATGGCATTTAATGTTCAAGCTAAAGAGGGAGGGGAAGAAAAAGGAGGAATTAATGTAAAGGATAGCGTTCAGATTCAAACTACTAACCAAGGAGAAGAATCTGAAATTCAAGTTCAAAACAGAGAAGAAAATCGAGTTGAAACAAATGCTCAAGTTAAGACCCAGGGGGAAGATGATGATTCTGATGAAAATGAATATGGTAACAGAAAAAATGACGACAGTGATGATGATTTAGACGATGAAGATAACGGTAAAAATATGGGTGAAGAAAGAAGAAGTATGGTTGCCAATGCTGTTCAAGAAATGCTTCAAGTTGCTGATAGAACCGGAGGAATTGGTGAACAAGTTAGAGTTATTGCTCAAAATCAAGTAATGCACCAAGAGGCATTAGAAGAATCACTAGAAGAGGCTAGGGATCGTAGCGGTTTTGCTAAATTTTTTATTGGTCCAAAATACAATAAAATAAATGAGTCTAAAAAATTACTTGAACAAAACAAAGAAAGAGTAACAGAATTGAATCAAATTCACGCTCAAATTTTAAATGAGGCTGATGCTCAAAATTTAATGGAACAGATTTCTCTTTTGGAACAAGCTAATCTACAAATTGAGGCAACAATCAATAGTTCAGAAAAAACCTTTAGTTTATTAGGTTGGTTTTCTAAAATGTTTGTAAAGAAATAAAAAACTCATAGTCAGGGGTATAATTAATTAATGTCTCACCAAGGAAATACCTGGGAAAAGGAATATCGAAATCCCAAATTGGTAACTAAAAATGAAGGTCCTCAAGCGGATACTTTACGTTTTTTGAAGTTTCTTAAAAAAAATGAAAAATATTTAGTTGAAGAAAGGAATATTTTAGATCTTGGTTGCGGAACCGGTAGAAATTCTAATTACTTAGCTGAAAAAGGGAATAGGATTATTGGAATTGAAATTTCAAGGACAGCATTGGAAATTGCTAAGCTTCGTGATTTAAATAAAAAGGTAGATTATAGACTTGGAGATATTGGCCAACCCTATGATATTCCAGATAATTCCATAGATATTATTTTAGATGTTACTAGTTCTAATTCTTTAGATGAAAAAGGGAGGGGAGTTTACTTAAAAGAAAGCTCTAGGGCTTTAAAAGAAGGTGGGTATTTCTTTGTTCGAGCTTTGGCCAAGGATGGAAATAAAAATGTAAAAAATTTATTAAAAATGAGCCCGGGTCCCGAAAAGGACACCTATATAATTAAAGAAATTAATTTGACGGAGAGAGTTTTTTCTCGAGAAGATTTTATAAGAATATATAGTAAATATTTCAAAATTCTAAAATTAGAAAAGAAAACAAACTATGCAACTTTTAATAATCGTATTTACAAAAGAGACTATTGGTTGGCCTATCTACAAAAGTAATAGTCCCTACAAAAAAGTGTTATAATAACTTTATGACCATTGGAGTATTTGATTCAGGAGTAGGTGGATTATGGGTTTTAGATCATATTAGAAGGGAATTCCCTCAATATGATTATATTTATATGGCTGACCAAGCTCATGTACCCTATGGCCCCAGACCAATAGAAGAAGTTCAGAATTTTTCAGAGGAGATTACAAAGTTTTTAATTAATAGAGATTGTCAGATTATTGTTATTGCCTGTAACACAGCCTCAGCAGCCTCATTGAAATATCTAAGAAATAAATTTCCAGAAATCCTTTTTGTTGGCATGGAGCCAGCTCTTAAACCAGCAGTTGAAAATTCTAAAACTGGAAAGATCGGAGTTTTAGCTACACCCACAACTTTTAAAGGAGAACTCTATAGTTCCATTGTTGAAAAATTTGGAGAAGGCAAAGAGTTATTGGAACATACCTGCCCTGGCCTTGTTGAAGAAATAGAAAAAGGAGAATTAGATTCATTAAGTATAATTGCAATTCTCGAGCAGGCACTTTTCCATATGATAAAAAAAGGAGTGGATGCCATCGTTCTAGGTTGTACTCATTATCCTTTTGTATTACCATCCATTAAAAAAATTGTTGGGAAAAAAGTTAAAATTATTGACCCCACTCTAGCCATTGTTCGACAGGTTGGGAGAATTATAGAAAAAGAGGGTCTTACAAAGAATTCAATTTCTAGTGGAAGCCTAGAGGTATTTACTTCAGGAGATCCTGTGAAAATAGAGACTTTTCTGTGGGAATCATTGAAACAAAAAATAAAAGTACAAAAATATGAAATTAAGTAAAACAGATTATCTTATATATAAAGACTGCGGGAAAAATGCCTGGCTTAAAATTCACAAATATGATGTATATAAGACAAAAACATTATCTGCCTTTGAGGAGGGAATAATTGAAACCGGGAATGAAGTTGATGAATTGGCAAGAGATTTATTTCCTGGAGGAGTTCTTTTGAAAGATAGAAATGCTTCAGATGAAACAGCTAAACTAATAAAAGAAAAGACTTCAGTAATTTATCAGCCAGTTTTTGAAACAGATAAATATAAAGTTATTTGCGATATTATTGTTTGGAATAAAAATTCAGAAGTTTATGATCTTTATGAAGTAAAGGCTTCCAATAGTGGAGAAAATAAAAGTGCTAAGGATAAACTCTATACTGATGATATTGCTTTTCAATATTTAGTTTTAAAAGAATTAGGAATTCCTCTAGGGAAATTAAACTTAATAAGACTCAATAGTGAATATATTAGAGGGGCTAATCTTGATATTGAGGGTTTATTTTCAATTGAAGATTTCACAGAAAGAGTTATGTACGTAGAGGAGAGTGTCATTTTAGAGATGGAAAATGCCTATGGAGTTCTTTCTTCAGAGCAGGAACCAATTGGTCCCTGTAAGTGCATAGCTAGAGGTAGAAGTGCTCATTGTACGACATTTTCATATTCTAATCCGGATATTCCAGAATATAGTGTCCATGATATTTCAAGAATAGGAAGTTCTAAAAAGAAATTAGCTGAACTTGTTGATTCTGGTATTTTTGATATAAAAGATGTTCCTGAGGATTTTCCTTTAAGTGAAAAACAAAGAAATCAAGTTGATGCTATTCAATTGAATAAAATATTCATCAATAAAGAAGAAATTAAAAATTTTCTTGATTCTATTTCTGAACCTATTTCATTTTTAGATTATGAAACCTATGCTGCTGGAATTCCCAGGTATGCTGGTTATTCTCCTTTCAATCAAATTCCATTTCAGTTTTCTCTGCATGTTGTGAGAGACTTAGATAGAGAACCAGATCATTCAGAGTTTATTTTTACGGAGAATAAGAATCCCGATGAAGCATTTATTTTAGCCCTCAAAGAACAACTTCCAAAGAAAGGGAATGTCGTTGCCTGGCATAAGAGTTTTGAAATTGGAAGAAACAAAGATTTAATAAAAAGAAATCCTGAGCATAAAGTTTTTTTAGAAGATTTGAATTCTCGAATGGTTGACCTAGAAGAAGTTTTTTTGAATCAACACTTCGTTCATCCTAAATTTAAAGGGAAAACTTCTATTAAATTTGTTTTACCCGTGCTTGTTCCAGAGTTGTCCTACAAAGAGCTTGATATTCAAGAAGGAGCTTCAGCTTCAAATACCTGGGATCAAATTGTCACCGGTGTTTATAAGGAAAAAGAAAAATTAGAAAAAATTGAGAATCTAAAAATTTACTGCAAATTAGACACCTATGCTATGTATAAAATCTGGAAATATTTAAGGGAGATAAAATAGCTGAAATTATTGGAAAATAGCCTTAAAAATGTTATATTTTTAAGGTATGAAAGATTACGAAAAGGGGTCTTTGCACCCATTAACGTTGATAATAAACCAATCTGTCTCTATATTTAAAGACCTTGGTTTTGTGGTGGAAGTTGGCCCTGAACTAGAAGATCAATGGCACAATTTTGATGCTTTAAATATACCAAAGGATCATCCAGCTCGTGATATGCAGGATACATTTTTTATAAAAAATAAAGAAGATTTTGTTCTTCGTACTCATACTTCAAATACTCAAATTAGATTTATGGAAAATCTATCAAAATCTAGCAATAAGCCTCCGTTTGCAATTATTGTTCCTGGAAAAGTTTTTAGAAATGAAGCCACCGACTCTACTCATGAAATGCAATTCAGTCAGATTGAAGGGTTGATGATAGGTGAAGATATTTCTGTTGCCCACATGAAAGGTGTTCTCTTGGAATTTTTCAAAAGATTTTTTGATGGAGAAAAAGTGGATATTAGGTTGCGCCCTAGTTTTTTCCCATTTGTTGAACCTGGTTTTGAAATAGATCTCAGAAGGGGAGATAAGTGGATAGAATTATTGGGAGCAGGAATGGTTCATCCTAAGGTTTTAGAAAATTGTGGAATTGATTCAGAAAAATATCAAGGATTTGCTTTTGGTATTGGAGCTGACCGTTTAATGATGATGAAGTTGGGTGTTTCCGATGTTAGATATTCTTATCAAGGAGATTTAAGACTTAATCAATTTTAATATATGTTAATTTCATACAATTGGCTAAAATCATATGTTCCCGAACTTCCAGAAAGTGAAAAAATTTCTGATATTATTAACAATCATCTTTGTGAGATTGAAGGTATTGAAAAAAAAGAAAATGATACAGTTTTTGATTTAAATATCTTGCCGGACAGAGCCCACGATTTACTTTCTCACCAAGGTGTTGCTCGAGAGTTAGCTTCTTTGCTGGAGTTAGATTTTAAACTTCCTGAATATAAAATTCCCACAGATAATAAATCTAATTTCAAAATAGAAATAGAGACCGATAAATGTCGTCGATATATGGGTAGAATTGTTAGGAATGTAAAGATTGGACCATCTCCAAAATGGATGGCTGATTATCTAACTGCCATTGGGCAAAGAAGTATAAATAATATTGTTGATGCAACAAATATTGTGATGTTTGATTGTGGCCAACCAATTCATGCTTTTGATTTAAAAGAACTTTCTTCGGAGAAAATAGTAGTTAAAAATGCTGTTATGGATGAAGAATTACAATTAGTTGGATCTGAAGAGGCAATCGTTAAATTAACCGATTCAAATATGATGATTACCGATGGAAAAAAGAACCTTGCAATAGCAGGAGTTAAAGGGGGAAAGAATTCTGGAGTCTCAGAAAATACAAAGGATCTTTTAATTGAAGTGGCGAACTTTGAACCAGTTTCTGTTCGTAGAACTTCAAGAGTTTTAGGAATACAAACAGACGCAACAAAGAGATATGAAAATGATTTATCTGCAAATTTATGTGATTTTGCAATGAAAGAAATTTCATCCTTATTTTTGGACATGTTTCCTGACGCAAAGTTTGAAGAAATTATTGATGAATATCCCATAAAGAAAGAAAAGAAAGTTATTTCTTTTAGTACAGAATATGTTTCAAAAATGTTGGGTGTTGAGATTTCAGATAAAGAGATAGAAAAAATCTTAAAAAATTATAACTTTGATTATAGCGGAAATTGGAATGTGGAAGTTCCTGATATGAGAATCGATTTAAGTGGCCCGCAGGATATGGTTGAGGAAATAGGGAGAGTCTATGGTTATGATAAAATTCCTTCAAGATTACCAGAGGTAGATTTTCCCGGAGAGAATAATCCTATTTGGGATAAAATACAAAAAGCGAAGGTCCAGCTTATTAATGATGGATATAAGGAGATAATGACCTACACTTTTACCAATAGGGGCAAAGTTGAAGTTTTAGCCAGCGCCAGTGATAAAAATTTTCTAAGAGACAATCTTTCTGACGGGCTTAGGGAGAGTTTAAGATTAAATAAAATAAATGCACCACTTCTTGATTTTGATGAAATTAAAATTTTTGAAATAGGGACAGTGTTTTTTGAGGATAGGGAGGAAATTCATGTTTGTTTTAATGAGAAGAAAAATATTATAGAAATGACGCTAAAAGAGTTTTCGGGAAAGAAGATTTCTTCTGAAGTCTACGGATATTTTTCTGCTGAAAAATTCCTCGTGCTCGGGCCGTCGCCCTCCCAAGGTACTTCAGATGAAACTTCTTTTCCTTCAACTTTTAAACCTTGGTCTTCCTATCCATTTATTTCTCGTGATATTTCTGTTTGGGTTCCAGAAAATACTAAGCCAGAAGAGTTGTCAAAAATTTATGAAGAACTTGGAACTGATCTTCTTATTAATAAACCAAAACTTTTCGATCAATTTACTAAGGATGGAAGGACTTCCTATGCATTTCGATTGGTTTTTCAATCTCAAGAGAGAACTCTGACGGACGAGGAAATAAATAAAGTAATGGTAAAAATTGAAGAGAAAATAGCTTCTTCTGGGTGGGAAGTAAGATAAATAAAAATAGTTAAATATTCATTAAATAACCTTATTAAATAAGGTTAAAAATACTCTAAAAACACTGGTTTTTCGAGTATTTTTTTGCTATAATAGAAGAGTATCTTACCCAGTTTATGAGGGTATTTTTAAATTAATTTTTTAACAAAATGGCTAAAAAAGAAGTAAAAACTAAAGTTAAAAGTAAAACAAAAAATGAATATGGTGCCGATAAGATTTCTGTTTTAGAAGGACTTGAACCAGTACGTCGTCGTCCCGGAATGTATATTGGATCCACTGGAGTTGAAGGATTACATCATTTGATTTGGGAAATTTTTGATAACTCTCGAGATGAAGCCATGGGAGGTTTTTGTGATCGCATTGAAGTGACTTTGCTTCCAGATAATGCTGTTCGAGTTGTTGATAATGGACGAGGAATTCCAGTTGGCATCCATCCAAAGACAAAAGTTTCTGCTTTGGAAACAGTAATGACAACCCTTCATGCTGGAGGTAAGTTTGGAGGAGAAGATAGTGGGTATAAAGTTTCCGGAGGACTTCATGGAGTTGGGGCTTCCGTTGTAAATGCTCTTTCTATTTACACTAAAGCTGAGATTCACACTGAAGGCGGCAAGCACGTCCAGGAATATTCAAAAGGGAAAAGAAAGTCTGCCGTTAAAAAAGTTTCTTCATCGAAACATCATGGAACAATTATTTCTTTCCAGCCTGATGATGAAATTTTTTCTGCCAAGGAAGGGAAAGATATTAGATTTAAGTGGGAAACTATAGTAGATCATTTACGCCAGCAAGCATATTTAGTTAAGGGATTAAGAATAGATATTATTGATGCCCGAGAGTGGAGTCCTTTAGTTGAAGGAAAGGGTAAAAAAGATTTTGAAAATATTTTTTGGTTTAGAGAATTAGAATTAGAACTTCCTTCTACCACTTTCTATTTTGAAGGAGGACTTGTTTCTTTGGTTAAATTTTATAATCAATTAGATAAACCATTACACCGAACAGTTTTTTATGTAGACAGAGAATTAGATAATGTTGGAGTCGAAGTTGCACTTCAGTATGTAGATGATATTAGCTCTGAAATAGTTCCTTTTGCGAACAATATCCATAATCCAGAAGGGGGGACTCACATAACTGGTTTTAAAATGGCTTTAACTCGTATCCTAAACACCTACGGCAAGAAGAATAATATGATTAAAGATAGCGATGGTGGTTTTACGGGAGACGATGTCCTAGAAGGGCTTATGGCAGTAGTTTCCGTTAAATTACGAGAGATTCAGTTTGAGGGACAAACAAAGGGTAAATTAGGGTCAACAGAG
This sequence comes from Minisyncoccota bacterium, assembly GCA_942491275.1. Taxonomy (GTDB): domain Bacteria; phylum Patescibacteriota; class Minisyncoccia; order Phycocordibacterales; family UBA9973; genus UBA8515. Next base: position 52,983 of record CALNZI010000008.1, read on the forward strand.
GCTCAGGGAGCTGTAGCAACCGTCTTTGGAGAAGCTTTCTCAGCTTTCCTTGAAGAAAATCCAGATGAAGCTAAAGCTATAATTAATAAGTCAATTTTAGCTCTTAGGGCTCGAAAAGCAGCTAAGGCGGCGAAAGATTCAGTTCTTCGAAAGGGAGTTCTAGAGGGAATGACATTACCTGGAAAGCTAGCTGATTGTCAGGTTAAAGATGCTGAAAGTGCAGAATTGTTTATTGTGGAGGGAGATTCCGCTGGAGGTACTGCGAAGATGGGACGAGATCGAAAAACTCAAGCCATTTTACCTCTGCGAGGAAAAATTTTAAATGTTGAAAGAGCCCGTCTTGATCGAATATTAGGATCTGAACAGATAAAAAATTTAGTTATTGCCATGGGTGCTTCCATTGGAGATACTTTTGATATTGAAAAAATGCGTTATCATAAGATAATTATTGCTACCGACGCCGATGTGGATGGAGCTCATATTGATACACTTATTTTAACTTTATTGTATCGTTATTTCCGCCCAGTGATAGAAGCTGGCTATGTTTATATTGCCCAACCCCCACTTTTCAAAATAAAGAAAGGAAAAGAAATTTTCTATGCTTACTCCGACGAAGAAAGAGATTCTATTTTAGGAGAAGACGCTGTTGCCATTGAAGATTTATTAACTGCTTCAGCTAACGAAGAAGGGGATTTTAGTTCTGAAGAAGAAACAGAAGATGTTGATGAAAAAGAAAATACTTCTTCTAAAAAAGTAGTAAAGAAGAAAGCAAAAATTCATGTTCAGAGATATAAAGGTTTGGGGGAAATGAATGCCGAAGAATTATGGGAAACTACAATGGACCCAGAACGTCGTCTTTTGAAACAAATTGTTATAAATGATGCGGAAAAAGCCAATAAAGTTTTTGATACTTTAATGGGATCACTGGTTCCACCTCGTAAAGCTTTCATTCAATCTCACGCTAAGATGGCGAATCTAGATGTATAATTTATAAAAAATATTAAAAATAGCTCTTCTCTAAATGCACACATAATTTTCTGCTGAAAATTTGATCTGCTCGGGCCGTCGCCCTGCGCAAGGCATCTCTTGAAGACTATTTTTAATATTTTTTAATTTAGAGTTTTTTCTGAAATTTCTTTTTGTAATTTTTCGAGAAGTTGCTCCGAAGTAATTCCTTCTAACTTTTCATCTCGTCCTTCGAGAGTTACTGTTCTAGATTCTTTTTCTTTATCTCCAATAACTATCACGTATGGAGTTTTTTGTAATTTAGCATTACGGATACGTTTTCCAAGAGATTCATTTGAATCATCCAACTCAACTCGGATATTTTTTTCTTTTAGTTTATTATAGATTTCATCCGCGTATCCTTTTTGTTTTTCACTAATTGGAGTAATGATTACTTGAACAGGAGAAAGCCAAAGGGGGAATGCTCCAGCATATTTTTCAATAAGGAAAGCCATTATTCTTTCGATTGCTCCAATAGAAGATCGATGAACCACAAAGGCTCTATGTGATTTTCCATCTTCTCCTATATAGGAAAGATCAAATCTTTCTGGCATGCAGAAATCATATTGGACCGTGAAGGCCGTATCTTCTTTACCATTTACATTTTTCATTTGGATATCTATTTTGGGACCATAAAAGGCAGCCTCATCTTTGGCTTCTTCGAATGCAGATTTTCTACTTATCATTAATTCTCGTAGAAGGTCTTCTCCTTTTTCCCAGGCAGAATCATCGTTATAATATTTTTCAGTATTATTTCTGTCTCCCAGAGAAAGTCGGTATCTATAATCCACATCAAGTTTTAGTCCAAAAACAGAGGTAATGTACTCAATCAAATCTAGAGCTTTACCAATTTCTTCTACAGCTTGTTTATCTGAAGCACATATTATATGGGCATCGGCTAGACAGAAACTTCTAACTCTAACAAGACCCATAAGTTCTCCCGACTGTTCATATCGATATAATTTAGCTAATTCAGCAATTTTCAGAGGTAGCTCTTTATAACTATGTGGTTTATTTAAATATAATTCAAAGTGATGAGGACAGGTCATTGGTCTAAGCATATATTCTGATTCATCAATTTTTATTGGAGCATACATGGAATCCTTGTAATGGGGATAATGTCCAGATTTTTTATATAATTCTAAGTTAGCAATGTCTGGAGTTACAACATGTTGATATCCACGTCTAATTTCTTCATCAACAATAAATCTTTCTAGTTCACGTCTAATTGTTGCTCCCTTAACTGTAAAGAGAGGAAGACCCTTACCAACTGTTTCAGAAAAGACAAAAAGGTCTAATTCTTTCCCTAATTTTTTATGATCTCTTTTTTCGGCTTCAATTCTCATTTCCTCATATTCTTTTAAAGCCTCTTTGCTTTCAAAAGCCAATCCGTAAATACGAGTAAGCATTTTATTTTTTTCATCTCCTCTCCAGTAGGCTCCAGCAACACGGTCCAAATTAAAAGAATCACTTTTAATTTCTTTAGAAGGATTTTCTACATGTCCTCCTCCACAAAGATCAGTAAAATCACCACAACTATAAAGGGTTATTTCTTCTCCTCTTTCTACTATTCCGTCTATTAATTCTAATTTGTATACATTATCTTTGTAATATTCTCGGGCTTCTTCGGGGGAAACTTTTTTATGACTGAATTCTTTCCAAGAAGAAAGATTTTTTTTCATTATTTTCTCTAATTTTTTTAAATCGTCATCATTAACTTTCTTGTCCCCGAAATCAATATCATAATAGAACCCATTATCAACAGCCGGACCCAGTGTTAAGAGCGACCCCGGATGTATTTCTTTGGCAGCCTGGGCCAATAGATGAGAAAGTGTATGTCTAATATTTTTAATTTTTTCGTTATTTTCCATATTATTTTTTAAATTAATTAATTAAAATAAAATCGCCCCGACAAAAATTAAAAAATTCATTTTTGTCGGGGCGAGTCTAAATTCGCGGTTCCACCCAACTTTGTTCTCTTTTCTATAGATTAGCCCGAAGGTCCCGAGGGGATTATGGTTGGTAGCCATAACAATCTCTATCTTTAAATAATACAATTAATGTTTTAATAATGCAAGGACGGTATAGGTCCTTATTTTGTTTGCATTTTAGCTAAAAATCGGTATACTATGAAATATGGTAATCCGAATGAGACATACACGAGCCCATACTGGGAATCGTCGATCACATCATGCTTTGAAAGCTAAGGTTTTTACTACATGTACTAATTGTAAACAACAGAAGGAAACTCATGTGGTTTGCAAAAGCTGTGGTTTTTACCGGGGGCGCAAAGTCATTGATATGATTAAAAAAGTTGAAAAGAAGCAAGCCAAGAAAAAGTCTAAATAGCACCTAGAAATTATTTATTAATTATATTGTTAATGGATGATTTCTAGAGGTTATAGATAATAATTATGGCAAACAGGCACCTTTCACGTTCAATTGTTCTTCAGACACTCTTTGAGTGGGATTTTGATGCTGAAAAAAATACCACCCCCGAAGCAATGCTTGATCGTAATATAAAAGAATTTGGTCCTGGTCTTGATGATTCTCAATTTATGAGTGATCTTTTTTCTGGTATTGTTGAAAAAAGAGAAGTGATAAATGAAATTATTGAAAAAGCTGCTCCCGATTGGCCAATTGAAAAAATATCTATTGTCGATCGTAATATTCTGAGACTTGGTTTGTATGAGCTACTTTTTGGAGATCGAAAAGAAGTTCCTCCTAAAGTAGCTATAAATGAAGCCATTGAATTGGCTAAAAGTTTTGGAGGAGAGAATTCCAGTAAATTCATTAATGGTGTTCTTGGTGGTGTCTACAAAGAAATTGGAGAACCAGGGAAGGACGATGTTAGTAAAAAGAAAAAGAAATTTGAAACTGACCCAACTAAGTTTCCCATAGAAAAAAAAGCTGGAGCTATCGTATATGCTAATCACGAAAATAAGGTTTACCTTGCTTTCGTCCATGATGTTTTTGGATATTGGACTCTTTCAAAAGGAGGAATAGATGATTTAAAAGATGAAAAAGAAGGAGCAATTCGCGAGATTAAAAAAGAGATGGGAATTGATATAAAGATTAAAGAACTATTGGGACGTAATGAATATATTGCAAATCATCCAGAAAAAGGCAAGATTCGTAAGCAGGTAGTTTTCTTTTTGGCTGAGGCGGATTATCAGGATTTGGTGCTTAATAAGGAATCTGGGGGATTAGATGAGGCGAGATGGTTCCCAATGGATGAAATTGCTAGTCTCAAAATGTATGACAATATGGTTCCTTTGTTAACAAAAGCTGTCGAAATTTTAACCAGTAAATAATAAAAATAATATGATTGATTTTTCACTATTTGAAAAAAAGACAGGGATTGTCTTTAGTGATAAAAAACTACTGGAGCAGGCTTTCATCCATCGTTCTTATATAAATGAGAATGACGGATCGAAGCTATCTCACAATGAACGTCTGGAATTTTTAGGGGACGCTGTTTTAGAGTTAGTGGTTACGGATTATTTGTATAAAAAATATCCTGGAAAAAATGAGGGAGAATTAACTGCTTATCGTTCATCTTTGGTCAATACTATTACCATTGGTGATGTGGCTCATGAATTAGAAATGAATAATTATCTTCTCCTTTCAAAAGGAGAGGCTAAGGATGTGGGGAAAGCTCGAAGTTATATTTTAGCTAACACCTATGAAGCCTATATTGGAGCAACCTACTTAGATCAAGGTTACGATACTGCTCGTGGTTTTATTACTAAAACTTTACTTGGGAAATTAGAAGAAATAATTAGTCAGAAACTATGGAGAGATTCTAAAAGTTTAGTTCAAGAAAAATCTCAAGAATTTTTGAATGTTACTCCTTCCTATAAAGTTCTGAATGAATCAGGGCCTGACCACGACAAGAGTTTTACCGTTGGAATTTTCTTTGGTGATGATCGAATCGCTGATGGTAAGGGGCACAGTAAACAGGAAGCTGAACAGGCTGCTGCCCATGCCGCATTAGAATTAAAGAATTGGTTAGATTAGAAATCTCATGACTTTAAAAAGTATTGAATTAATAGGTTTTAAATCCTTTGGACGCAAAAGTCTAGTTAGTTTTTTAACGCCAGTTACTTCAATTGTTGGACCAAATGGATCTGGAAAATCAAATATTGTTGAAGCCATAAGATTTGTTCTAGGAGAACAGTCAATGAAATCTCTAAGGGGGAAAGGGGGAGTGGATTTAATTTTTAAAGGATCTAAAACTTTAACTGCTTCAAATAGAGCTTCTGTGGTAATAACTTTTGATAATAGTAAGAAAGATTTTTGTTTTACAAATAGTGGATTAGGAGTGCCCCTTGATTATGATGAAGTGAACATTGGGCGTGAAGTTTTTGCCGATGGAGCTAGTCGATATAGTATAAATGGGACAGAGGTTAGATTAAAGGATGTGGTTGACCTGTTAGCTTCTATTAATATTGGTAGTTCTGGCCATCACATTATTTCTCAAGGAGAAGCTGATCGTGTTTTAAATGCTTCAAATAAAGATCGTAAGGCCATGATTGAAGATGCTTTAGGTCTTAGAGTATATCAATATCGAATTCGTGAGTCTGAACGTAAGTTAGAAAAAACCACTTTGAACATGAAGGAAGTTCAGTCTCTTCGTCGTGAAATTGCACCTCATTTGAATTTCTTGAAGAAGCAGGTTCAAGTTGTGGAAAAGGCTAAAAATATGAGAGAGGAATTAAAGGATTTGTATAAAACATATTTACCAGCTGAATCAACCTATATCAATAAAGAAACAATTCGTCTTAGGGACTTAAAAGAAACTTTGAATGAGAAAGGGATTGTTTTGGATGAGCAAATTCAAAAATTAAAAGACGAACAGGGGCCCCAGGAAGAAAGTGAATATTTAAAGGAAATAAAAAATCAAGAAATAAAACTTACAGAAGTTCGCCGACAAAAAGACGAGCTTGTTCGTTCTTCAGGTAGAATTGAAGGTATTTTAGAAAGCTTGAAACGTCAGTCGGAGAAAGTTCAAAAAACTGAAGAAAAAGTTATTTCCGCATCCCAATGGAAGATTATAGTTGATGAAGTTGAAGAAAAAATCAATGAAGCTTTGAGTATTCAAGATATGCCAAGAATAGTTGAGATTTTAAAAACTATTAAAGAAAAAATTAATTCTCTCAATGGTAAAGAAAAGAATAATGAAACTGTTCCTGATTTAAATATTGAAAATGAATACAATGAAATGAAGTCAGAGAGAGATGATATTAACTCTCAATTAGAAGAAATTAATAATAACGAGAATCAAATTCTGGTATTAATTTCAGAGCTTAGAGGAAAAGAAAAAGAAGAGCAAGAGTCTCTTCGCGACAATGAGCGTGTTTTATATGAGCTTTTAAATCAAAGAAATACAATAACTTCAAAAACACACTCTCTTAGGTTTGAGGAAGAAAAGCTAACTTTAATTAAAACTGATTTTGATAGAGAATTAATGGAAGCAGGAGTTTTGATTGGAAGAGATATTGTGACTTACGCTAAAACCGTAGTTGAGCATCAAATAGAGCGCGAAACTCAGGAAGGTCTTCGCCGTAAAATAGAAAGAATTAAAATAAAACTAGAAGACGCCGGTTCAGGAAGTGGATCAGAGGTTGTTAAAGAATATGAAGAAACTCAAGAAAGGGATGCTTTTCTAGCTAAAGAGTTGGATGATTTAAAAGAAAGTATGGATTCTTTAAGAATATTAATTCAAGAATTAAAAGAAACATTGGACACAGAGTTTAAAGGAGGTGTTGTTAAAATTAATCAACAATTTCAGGATTTCTTTGCTTTGATGTTTGGAGGAGGAAAGGCTTCCTTGTCCGTTACTATGGAATATAAAAAGCCCCGCAAAGCTGAAGATCTTGGAGATGAAGGAGAGACATTAGAAGAAGTAGAAGAAGAAAATGAATTGGGATTTGAGAGGGGAATTGAGATTGATGTTTCTCTTCCACAGAAAAAAGTTAAAGATCTGAATATGCTTTCTGGGGGAGAAAGATCATTAACTTCTATCGCTCTTCTCTTTGCTATCTCTCAAGTTAATCCACCTCCATTTTTAGTTTTGGATGAAACTGATGCGGCCCTTGATGAAGCTAACTCTCGAAAATATGGAGATATGTTAGAAAATCTTTCTAAATATTCTCAGCTTATCTTAGTTACCCATAATAGGGAAACCATGTCTCGAGCTCATGTTCTCTATGGAGTGACAATGAGTTCCGAAGGAGTTTCCAAACTTCTCTCAATTCACCTCGAAGACGCCACCTCCTATGCGAAATAAAAAACCCTTATAACTGTAAGGGTTTTTTATTTTAAAAATTCAGTGATCGTTAAACCAGATTCTTTTATTTTTAGAGCTGTTTCTGTTCCAAGATAACGATAATGCCAAGGTTCGTACATGTAACCAGTAATTGCTTCTTTCCCAAAAGGGTAACTCATAACAAAACCAAATTTATAAGCATTTTCCTTTAGCCATAGATCTTCCGGAGTTTCATTAAAATCACTTACAGCTGAAGAGTAACCAATAGATGAACCTGATAAATCCACGGCTGTACCCAGTTGATGCTCAGAATGTCCTGGTTTAGCAATGGCTATTGAAGCGTTTTTATGTCCATTTTTGATAGCGTTATTTAAAATATTTTCTTGATAGGAGAAACTTCTGTAGGCTGAGGTGGCTCTAATTTTTAAATTATCTTTTTGAGCAGCCTCTTCCATCTTAGCTAGAGCTTTTTTAGTTTCTTGAGTTAAGCAAATTTCTTCTCGAATAGAAAGTGATTTTAACTCAACTAAATCTTTGGGAACATAGGTTTTATCCGGTAAACCAATTTCTTGTCCTATATTCAAATTAAACATATCTTCATATTCTTTCTTTGGTTTAGAACAGGCAGAATAGATAACTTCTTCTTTGTCTTTAACTAAATTTTCTTCATATAGCCCCTCGGACTGGTATTTTTTATTTAAAATATTTATCAAGCTTTTTGTTTCTTTTAGTTCTCCATTTTCATAGGTTGTAGAAAATAACATTCCCTTCATTGTATTTCTAGAAAAAGATTGATCAAAAATAAAATTACCCAAAGAATAGACAATTGGTTTTCCGTTGTAGGTTTCAATATCTTGAATTACATGAGGATGATGTCCTATTATAAGATCAGCTCCAGCATCAATGGCTTTATGAGCTAAAGTTTCTTGTCTTGCATTATGAGTGGTTTTATATTCTTCGCCCCAATGAAAAGAAATAATTAGAACTTCACATTCATTATTGGCTTTATTAATAATGCTTTCAAAATTTGGATCACTGGCTAGCAATATCCCAGGATTGTCTTTTTTTGCTTCCATCCAAGCTGGTCCAACATCGGAGAATCCAAGGAAACCAAATTTGATCCCATTTTTTTCTATGATGGTTGGTGTTTCAGCTTCTTCTTTATTCAAACTAGCTCCAGTTTTTAAAATATTATTTTCTGAAAGTCTTTGAAGTGTATCTTCATGGGCAACTACATTCCAATCACCCACATGATTGTTGGCAAGAGAAAAGATATCAAATCCAGCTTCTTTTAAAGCAGGCAAAACAAAAGGGGACATTCGAAAAGAATATTTACTTCCCACATTATTTCCCTTATCTGAAATTGGCCCTTCTAGATTTCCAAATAAAATGTCAGCTTTCTTTAATTCTTATAGATTTTTAAATAATTGAGAATAGTCTCCATTGAAATTTTTATTAACCGAAGATTCAACTCCTCGAGTCATCATAATATCTCCAACGAAATAAAGTGTTGTTTGGGGAATTTTCTTTTTAAAAACAAAACTATCAGGGACTATATTGTTTAATCCATTTTTGATTTGTTGGCTTTTATTTAGAATTACAAAAGTTGAAATTAAACCAATTATTATAATAATTGAAATATAAAAAATAGATTTATTTTTTTTCCGAAAATTCATATTATACTAATAGGTAATCAATTGTTTTTTTATTTATATCTACCTTAGAAACCTTAAAACGAACTTTACTTCCCAGTGCATATTTTTTACGAGTTTTTTGACCTACTAAACGCATTTGTTTTTTATCAAAAGTGTAATAGTCATTACCTAGATCACGCATTCTTATCATTCCTTCACATTTTGTTTCTTCTTCTTCCACATATAGGCCCCATTCTGTAACTCCTGTGATAACGCCGTTAAATTGGTCACCAATTCGAGAAGACATATATTCAACCTGTTTGTATTTAATGGAAGCTCTTTCTGCCTCGGCCGCTTCTTTTTCTCTTTGTGAAGTCTCTAAACTAATTTCTTGGTATTTTTTTAATTTATCGCTGGAGATTGTTTTACCGTTAATATTCATTTCTAGAATTCGATGAACAATAATATCAGGATACCTTCTAATGGGGGAAGTAAAATGAGTGTAGTATTTAAAAGCTAATCCATAGTGGCCAATATTTTTTACGGAATAGATTGCTTTAGCCATGGTTCTAATTATAGCTGTATGAACCATATCTCGAATGGGACTACCTTCTAATTTATGAATCAAAAGGTTTATTTCTTCAGAAGGAATGACTCCATTTCGTAGACTTAGTTTGTAGCCTAATTTTCTTAAGAAAAAAGCTAAATCCTGCATTTTTTCTTTATTTGGTAAATCATGGATTCTGTACAGGAAGATATTATCCGTCTTACCTTTCTTTTTAGCAGACATTTTTTCAGCTATTCTTCTGTTGGCTAAAAGCATTAATTCCTCGATCATTTTATGGGAATCTCCTCGAGTTTTTAAATAAACTTTCACGGGAACACCGTTTTGGTCTAATTCAAATTTAACTTCATCTTGTTCGAGAGAGATAGCCCCATTGGCAAATCTTTGTTTTTTTAATTTTTTTGCA
>CALNZI010000009.1:0-87378 GCA_942491275.1 Minisyncoccota bacterium
TCAAAAGATATTAGTCCTTGATACCAAGAGTCGGGGTGTTGGGTTCCTATAATTGTGTTAGGACTTGCACAGTAAATATTTATATTGTCTTTACTCCAAATACATTTTTCAGGTAAACCATACGTGTCTAAGTCTTTTGTTGTGTGTTCTTTTACATCCAACAACCAAAGTTTAGGTCCAATACTAAGAGAAGCTCCATATAATACTTTAGAACCATCTTTGTTGGCTAAAGTAGTTAGACCGGCTACTCCTCCGAAGAGTTTAGATAGAGTCCCGGTTTTAGTATTTAAGTTAAATAAACTACCACTCGCCATCCAAGAAGGTTTGGTTGTAAGAAAAATACTTTGGTTGCTTATTAATTGAGGTAACCACTCAGTGAAAGGAGAACTGAATACTTGAGTTTTTTTTGTTTGATTAAAAGATTTAATAAATCCTAAAACTCCATTTGTATTTTTAACTAAATAAAACATATTTGTTTTATCAGGGGAAAGATCTATCTCGAGAATATTAGAAGGCAAGAACTCACCTTTTGACTCTCCTAGAGTAGCCACAAAACTAGTTATGGTTTTATCTATGGGCGAAAGATATCTATAAATAAAAGTATCAGATAGATCATTAATTAGGACTTCGTGAGCTCCAGGAATGGTGGAATTTGATATTTTTGTGGCGCTTCTTGTGTCCAGTGGCATTTGGTAAATATGTCCAGTTGTTTTTTCAATATATTTTATTGAAGGGATGTTTTTTTCAACTTCCTTATTTTCCTCGGTAATAATTTTTTTATCCTCAAAGAAATCAGCTCCAGCGATCGCGAAATCTGTGATTTGGTTAAATTTTGATGTTTGGTTGGAAGTATTGTCTGTCCAAGCCACGGTTTTTTCTGGGGGAATAATATTTTCTGTGTTTGTGTTTATATTTTCATTTCCAGTCTGGAAAGGGTCAAAGGGTTGATTATTAGTGGCTCCTTCGTTGTTTGTATTTTTTGTTTTTATTTTATTAAAAAACAAAAAGAAAACAATTATCGCTACGACGATTAAAAAGGTTGATATGAAAAGAATTTTTGTTTTTTTAGGCATAGTCTACCATTTTATTACATGATAATGATTTGTTTCTTTCATAAAAGAGGACCCTTCTTTTATATAAATATTGAAACCTGTGTTTTTTTCTTTTTTAATTTCACTTCCTTCTTCTATATAATTTTGCACCCCAGATATACGTAAATCTACAATATCATTACCAGGTAGGTGTTGAGTTTCTATTGAATGAAGCCAGCATTCTGTGCCCCCAGTTATTACAACACTACAATTACTACCACACGATTTTTTAAAAGCAATAATTTTACTTACATCTAGTCCTGTTAAACTAGTGCAATCTCGTTCTCCAACAGAAGTACAGTTGTTTTTATTAATAGTAATTCCTTCAGCAATTACTTTTTCTCTTTCTATTGTGTCACTTTCCCAAGAGGCACCACTGGTGTATTTCCCGTTACAATATTTTCCATTAATAGGGGTATGAGGAAGGTCTCCATGGACCGCTGGATCGAGTGTGATGTTTACTCCATCAACATTTAGCCCTTTTTTGCCTAGTAAATCAGGATTAATAGTATTAAGGAGAGCATATGATCCAAGGGCGATAAGAAGACCAAGAAGGGCAGAAGTTATTTGTTCTTTTGCATTTACTTTACCAAAAACAGATTCACTTCCCATCCATTGTATTCCTCCAACAACAAGCATTACCACAGCTAATACTCCAGCTAGCCCTATGGCTAATTTAAAAAATAAACTAAAATAATTACCAATATTATTTGTTTTTACTTCGGTTATTTTACCAATAGGGGCTAGTAGTTTGTAGGTATCTTTATTTTCTATATTTATTTGAGAACTAAGGTTATGAATATCTTCGACAACGAAAGTAGTAGAATTTGTTGCCTTACCAAAATTTTTTGTTTTAATGGTTATCCTTCCGTTTGTTACTTTTTCAGGAACTGTTATTTTTAGAGTATTTTTTGTTAAAGAAGTTGCAGATATTTTTGTAGAGTTCCAAAAAATATCCATGTCTTGAGTAAAGTTATCCCCCGTTATGGTTACAATGTCTCCTACTTTTCCAAAAACAGGAGAGATATTAGTAATTGAAACCATTTCACTTTTTTGGTAACATTTTAGGCTTGGATCCCAACTTGAGTGGGTAACTGCCAGATCTTCGAGACAAAGATTCTCTGAGTTAAAAAACTTTTCAACTCTTTCATCGCTTCCAATTTTATCATTGAGCGCATAATACCAATCATTAGCAGCAAAAACAGTGGTTTGTGTAACTAAAAATAAGATTATAAAAATAAAAGGAGGGATTATTATCTTATATAAATTTTTGTTTTTTTTCATATTATAAACTTAGTTTTAAATAACCATTAACTTCTTGGAATAATGTTTTTAAATTCTGCATAGTTAATTCTATTGTGGCATATCCACCGCGGGAACTTGGGCGGATAGTTAATTCTGTCTCTTTTTTAGGGGTGACGACACTTTCCCCGTTTATTTTCCAAGAATAATTGAAATTAAATTCATTTCCTTTTAAATCTAAATAATAGGGTTCAGCGACGATTGTTAATTCATCTTCTTCTAGGAAAGTATTATTTAGTAAAGCCCGACTATATAAAACTCCTAAAGTGGGTGATTTTTTATAAAAAATAATTTTAGGTGAGATTGTGGGTATTTCAAAAGTTTTAACCGCATTATAGTTATCATCCACAGACGATGCCACAACAGTCACCTCTTCTGTTGTATTTAGTGAACTATTTTTAAAAATAAAAGAATCTTTATTGTAACCAGAAGCATTTTGATCTGTAGTATCATTTAGTTTCCAAGTATAGGACACTTTCCCTTTTCCTTGTTTAATAACATTTGTATTTGGTATTGCTACAACCTTAACAGTTCCTTCTTTAGAAAGGAAAGCCTTTCCTTTATAAAAAGGAGGAGTATAACTATTGACTGCTTCCCATAGAACCTCAACCTCTGAGGGAGATATTAAAACTTTCTTAGTTACACTATTTAAAGAATCTGTGGGGGTTATTTTAATATCAAAAACAGTAGTGGTGTTTGGCCCAGAAGTAGTAAAAGAATATTTAGTTTTACCGTAACCAGAAAGAATTACATTGGATCCACTTTGCCATGTAATCTGTGCTTTATTTAAATCAGTAGAGTAACTGATAAGATTTATGGTTACATCTTGATAGGGCTCTGGATTTTGGGGAATTATTTCGATTTCAACATCACTTTCTTGAAGAAGTATTTCAGATTCAGCCTTCAAAATACTAGGCATTATAAAAACACCAAATAGAAGCAATGTAATAAATAAAAATTTTGTATTTAATTTAATCACTGTATATATTATACCCCGTAGTGAAATTTTCGCAAAATTCTACTACAAGGGTATATGACAACCTGACCAGTGAAACAACCTATTGATTGGCAGAGGTAGCGGCAAGGTCTTCTTTTGCTTTTTTGATGGCTAGAATCTGCGAAGGATCAGAAGTTATTATCTGATCTTCTGTATAAGAAGAAATGATTTTAACAGCCACGTGTTTTAATCCAACAAAGAAGATTCCCTCCCCCACGTCTGCTTCAAGGAGTAAATATTTTTCTTCGTCTGTTAAATTAAAGGTATCCTTAAGAACATCAATTGTCGAAGGTGATTGTTTTAGTAAAAGTTGGATTGAGGAGTTGGTGATGATGGGTACTCCATAAGGACTTTTCATAAAGTCTCCCACATCTTGAGTAATTGTAGCTAATCCAAGGTAGTATTTACGGCCACGCTTAGCAATGGAGTATAGGAAAGAAGCAGTATCTTCTGATTTCATCATCCACCAAGCTTCATCAACAACCAAAAGTCGTTTTCTGATATTTTTACGAACAGCATTCCAAATAAAGTGAGTTACTATATACATAGCTGCTGGTTTCAATTCATCTTCCATGTCTCGAACAGAGAAGACTACAAATTTACGATTAATATCCACATTGGAAGGTTGATTTAAGAAAGAAGACCAAGATCCGTGGGTGTATTTAGCTAAACGTTGAAGTAATGATTCACTACCATCCATTCCAGCTAGAACCATTTCAAAGTCTGAAAGCAAAGGAGGTTCAATGTTGGCAAAGTTTGAATCAGGGGTGATATCTTTAAGAGCATAGGTTTCGGTAATTGCTCTATCAATAATAGAATCTTCTTCTGGTGTTAATCCACCAAGCATGATTCTGAATAATCCAACTAGATTAATAGTATTAGACCTTAGAACATCAGCGGGAGTTTCGTCACTAGAGGGTATTGGTAGGTCAAATGGATTTATGTGGTGATCAGAAGAAAGAGCAATATTAAAGTAACGTCCACCTACAGCTTCAGCTAGATATTCATATTCCCTCTCAGGATCAATAACAATGACCTCAGTATCAAACATTAAAGTACGGATGATTTCCAGTTTTGTAGCGTAGGATTTCCCAGCTCCAGAGGTAGCAAAGATAATTGAATTATAGTTGGGAAGAGAAAATCTATCGAAAAGAATAAGACTAGAGTTATGACGGTTGATTCCATATAGAATTCCTTTGTTATTTGTTAAATCAAAGGAAACAAAAGGAAATAAACTAGAAAGAGGTTCAGTGTTCAATTTTTGGTGGATACCCAAAATATCCATATTTAAAGGGAGACAGCTTTTAAAGCCAGTGTCTTGTTGGAAAAGAGCCGGTTTAAGATAAACAAGCTTAGATTCAAGGAGAGACTTTATTTCACTTTCTATTTTGAATAGGTCGTTATCATTATCGGCGTATACCGTTATATAAAGCCCTACATCGAACATTTTCTCCTGAGCTTGCATAAGGTTGTCCCTAAGGCTTTCTAGGTCGTTGTAGGCCGTATCAAGCATTGGATCTCTAACTAATCCTTTAGATTCACGTATTGAGATCTGACTCTGTACTTCAGCAACCTTTTTTTGGAATGTTTTTAAAATTTCTGAAGTTTCTATTGGATGAATAAAAACAGATACATCAAAAACTTTATCTAGATTTATAATAGGAGAAAACCAATTATCTGTTAAATATCGAGGATAGGATATAACAAAAAAAGTACGAGCTATTTTATCTCCTAGGTTTAAAGATTTAGGAGTTACTTGAAGAGCAGAAGGAGCGATGACATCTTGTAGTTCAAGTGTGGCAGCTTTATAAATTTCAGAAGGCAGAACAGGCATAACCATTCCTGTTGTTTTATTTTCTTTTTTATTATTTCCGAATAGTGATGAAAAAATTCCCATAATATTATTGTAATTTAATTCCTTGGCTAATGTCTCCAGGGTTGAAAGTCTTATAAAATAGTTCAACAATGGCTTCTGTATCTAATTGTGAGCTACGGACACCAAGACCATTAAGGCCACTCATAACAACTCCAACTCTTTGATCTAACTGGCTACGTTTTTCTTCGAATGAAGCTAAGTCTAAAGCCTTTTTAGTGTCCTCCACTTGTTTTTTTGGTGCTTTATTTCCTATAATCCCTTCCAGTATTCCACCACTTACTTTTAAAGATGTTGGTGTATAAGGAACAACAATGAAGAATGTTTTTGTCATAATATTAACATCATCGTTAAAAGTACGAATGAAATCCATATATTCTTTTGTTTGAATTTTTAAAAGAGATTCAGTTTGTTCTTTTAACCTTTCTTCTAGAGAAATTAAGTATGGTCGAATATCAAGCCTTCGTGATTGAATAACTATTTGGGTTGAAAAATCTAAACTATTTAAAAAAGATTGAAAAGCATTAATGATAGCGGTTTGTTCGTCCGATGATTTAAGAGAAAGGTTTATAGAAGAAGCCAGTAGAACTGCACGTAGTCCTCCGTCTTTTAAAATAATGACACCGTTACGGATTTCTTTAATTGGAACAAATTCTTGTGCTGCTTTTGCGTTTATGGCCATATGGGTTAATTAAGAATGAAAAATTAGAAATTAATAATGATTTCATTCAATAGATTAATTATAACATCTTTTATTAACAATTCTTAATTCCTAATTTTTCATTATTAATTATTTCTTATCCTCTATATCTAAACTCCAAGATAAATCTTTAATTGAATCAACTGAAGCCTTGGGTAAAATAGAAACCTGGTCAGGAACAACTTCTTCCTCTTTCTTATCTCCAGGTTTTACTAATCGTTGTTTCCAAATATATAACTTACTTGAGATTAAATAATTGATTGCTGCTTGTAAGTAAAAAACAAAAGGCTTGTTGTTTACTTTATAGAAAGCTAAAAGAAAAATTAGTACAGCAATGGGTAGTATAAAAATAACAGCCATTATGAAAGGAAGTGTTCTATAGAGAATATAAATTAAACCAGCTCCACCAGCTAAATAGGCGAACTGTTTGAAAGTAAGAGGCCCAAAAAGCTTGTCCTCGATATCAATAAATTGTGGAACCCTAAATTGCATGATTATATTATATTACAAATTAACCTCTTGCCCTAACCTTGTTCTATGAAGATAGGGACTATATTTTTTCTCTATAGGCATCCTTATTAGGAGTTTCTTTTGAAGTAGTCATTTTAGGTAAAGAATAATCTTTAACCACGTTCTCACTTGCTGTTGGTTTGTTTAGTTTTTGACTAATAAAATCAACTCCAGGCTCATCTATGGGTTCACGATAATTTGTATGAGAATTAGGAGTTTTTTCTTCAATCATTTCAATTCCGTGTCTTAAAAGAACTTCAGAATCTTTTGGTTTTTCATTAGAATAGTTGGGTAATGGAATTTCTTCCTCATCTTTTATATCTTTTTTTCCTCCACCCCCTACTACTTGCTCCTTGCTACTTTCTACTTTTCCGTATGGAGGTAACGGAATTTCATTATTTGAATTTTCAATTTTATTATCAGCAGAAGTTTTATCTTTTTCCCATTGGTTTTTTAAACTATCTCTAATATTTTCAAAAATAGAGGTATTAATTTCATCGACAAAGTCATTTAGTTTAGTTTCTTCTAATTTTATTTTTGCTTTTAATTCTTTTTCAAAGTTGCTGGGATTAATTGTTCCGAGAATTGTTTTAGTTGCGGTTTCTTCTAAAATCCCCAAGTCTTCAATTGAAAGATTATATTTTTGACCGATTTCGTAAATTTTTACCTGATAGTTTGATTGCTGGATGGCTTCTTGTAGTTTTTCCGGAAGAGAATTTAATCTTTGGTCTATTTTTTGCTGGCCACCATGTTTATTATTGACTAATTCCTTTGAATTTTTATGAAAAGTTTTTGTTAGTTCTAATTTTACTGGTTTCATTATTTGTTCATCAATTTCAGCCATCATTTTTATAAATTCTTCTTTAGATATTTTTATTTCTAAACCCAGGTTTTTTTCATATTCCTCAATGTGTAAAATACCTAATAAAACAAGGGTAGTTTCGATTCCAAGTGATTCTAATTCGGTATCTTTTAGTGAATATTTTTTACCAATTTCGTTGATTTTCTCAAGCCATTCCATGTTAGAAAAAGCTTCCTGTAACTCGGGTGAAAGTTTTTCGTAGTATTCTGATATTTTTTGTTGTAATTCTTCTGGTTTCATCTATCTTTTTAAAATAATTAAGGTTCTATTTCTTTTTTATCTTTTTTAACAACACCTTTTTTATGGTCTTGGTCTACTTTCACATTAATCTTTACTCCTTTTAATGCATCCCGGATTGTTCTTCCAAGATCTTTAGTGAAGTCTCCTTGTCCCTTTTGCACCCCAACTCCTAAGCTATGAAATCCTAATTTCATAGCCAATTCTACCGGTTTGAGGAGCCCAGTCAGTTTGGTATTTCTTACATCATAGGATCCTGTTGTTAAAGCAACTCGGGCTTTATCTCTTAGTCCTGTATCAGGTTTATTGTATATAGTTTCATGATGATCAGCATCATTAAATTTAGTTGGATCTTTACCTAAAGATTTTAATAAGGTGCTAAGATTTTCTTTATTAGAGTTTAGGGCGTTTGTTAATGTGTTATTCTGGAATTTATCAAGTTGGTCTGGCTTCTTATTAAACATAAACTTTGATAACTCTTCTTTATGAAGGTTTTCTTTTGCTTTTTCTTGCTCGTTTTGGTTTAAATCAGAAAACTTTTTACCGGTTTCTATCTTATCCGCATGTTCGTCTAGAAGTTTAGTTGAATGTTTTTTATCTCCCTCGTCTTTTTTAAGAGATAATAATTTATCTCTTAATTTGTTGGTCCCTGTGTCTTTGTTGATTGTTTTTTGAGCCATTTTTGCACTCATATATTTACCCCAAGTATTTGGCTTATATAATTTAGCATTTTTAATAGCGGCGTCTCTTGTTTTTTGGCTAGAAGTCATCATTTTCATTGGATTTGACACTAACCCTCTACCTAGAGCTGCTGTACCTAAGGCAGCTCCTCCAATTGCAGCTCCTCCTACCGCAGAAATAGCCCCAGTAATGGATTGCCCAATTTTTCCTGATAAATTATTTGCTATATCTTTTGCTTTTAACAACAAAACCATCATGAAAACAAAAGGAATAATAATTGCAATAACAAAAGCTAAACTAGAGTCGGTATTAGAGGCAGCAATAACCCCCAGTCCCTTCTCTAGGAATTTTAAAATTAAATATAGGAAAAATATAAAAATAGGGGCTAGAAAGGCTAGTTTTAATGTTTCAGATAGCCATCTATTCCATCCTATCATTTCTATTTTTCTCATTGCTGGGATGGTGTAGGAAAAAAATGCCAGAGGAGATATTATCATAGCTATCCACAATCCAATCACTCTAGATATAAAAATTATTCCTGTAGATAAAAATACAAAAATTCCAGTTACATTCATAAAAATAGACAAAAGAGTAACTAAAATAAAGGTTCCAGTTGTAACTCCATTTTTATTAGTATTACTTGATTGTCCTGCAGGATCTCCAGCATCTACTTTGTCTGCATTCATAATAAGATTTTGTGGATTTATTTTATTAACAATAGCTGCAGATAGTGGAATTACTCCATTTATATCTGCTTTTGCTATTTGATTACTCGCAGTCCCCGCGTCTGATTGGGTTATTTTTATGGTATTTGAATTATAAAAAACTCGAGCAAGTATATTGGAAGTATCAATAATTAATTGTGTGGCAAATAGACTGAAATTAATTAAAAGACCAATTATTATTACATTGATAACCATTTCTTTGGTTTTACCGCTACCCCCGATTCTTAAAATTGTTTTAAAAGAAATATATAAAAGAACAAAGATGAAAAACATATTACAAAAATCTCTAACAAGACCCCACCCTTGAACAACAAAAGCAGATCCATAGGAGCTATCATTTACTGAATAAGCAAAAGTATTATCGAAGAATACTCCAGAAAGAGCGAATAAGTAAGAACTTGGAAGAAAAAATAGATAGTATATACCTTGTGCAATACATCCACCAAGAGTTCCTCCTACTCCCAATACCCCACAAGAAGGCATATAATCATGAGAAGAAGATGATTTTTGCTCCCCTTGTGCTATAAGTACAGTTTCGTCTTTGGATCTTGTTTCTATGGGCAAAAAAAGAGGGGTTGTTTTACCTGTTGCTTCACTTGCTCCTGTTAACATGTTTGTTTGAGTCGCAGTTGCTTTTAGGAAATAGATTGTCTCTTCTTTAATATTTTTATTGAAAGTTGCTGAAGCTTTCTGCCTTGTGTAGTCGTCACTTTCAATATTATCAAAATTTTTTAATGTGATTTTATCATTTTCTGTAGTTTTATCTTCCTCAAAAAGAGTTAAAAATACCCATCCATTTCTACTGGCGATAGTGTTTCTTACGGGCCAGGTGACATTAACATCCACCTGGATAGAGTTATTATTTGAGGAGGCTACTGCGATAAGTTCGATTACTTCTGATTCAGCACTCGCTACTTTTAAATTAGTAGTAACATTTTTCTGAGTACCCCACCCAACACTAATAGGCGCGAGGAAATTCGCGAGAATTATAACAACAATTAAGATGGAAGATGAAATTCTTTTCATTTTTATTTTAAATAAACACCAAATTCATTATACCAGATTTTTTTTTCCTAAAACTAAATACTAAACAAAAACCTTTTACCAAACATTAAGTAATCTCTCGTATTCTTCTAATATTGGAAGGGGTACATGAACTGGCTCTGGTGCTGGGGTTGGTGTTGGAGTTGTGTAACTATAATATGTTTTATCATTTCTCAATAGAGCAAGCATATAATATTCCGTATCCTCTCCTTCTGGAATTACACATTTATATGATTTGGTTGTAAGAGTATATGTTTGTTCTGCCATTCCAAGTTTATACCAACTATTGATTGTTTCAGATTTATATTCTTCAACACTGATTGTATTTTTATAATATTTTTTACAGTAAAGAAGAGCGGTACTTTGAGGTACTGCTCCTCCACTGGCAGCTCCACCTGAGTATGGGCTAAAGTCTGTTCTCCAAATACCCAAATCATCAATATGTTGCATGGTGTATCCTTCATAGAACATCATTCTTGGTGTTTTGTCGTAAGTCACAGTAAGTTGATTATATCGAACTTGAGATACTCTTTCTGGTGTTGGTTCTTGAGTTTGTCTTTGGGTAGGAGTATTTGTTCCAAATGGATCAAGATAGGTTCCTCTGTCATTATATTTATACCAAGGGTTACCGTAAACAGTCTGTGGTCCAGTGTATGACGAATCTGATTTTTGTTCGTTGCACATCTTTGTTAATTCGTCTATTTGAGATACAAAATTTTGGTATCTTTCAATTTCATTGTAGGCCAATATGATATCATCCTCAGTTTTTAGTGTTGGAGCGATGAGATAAAATTTACGAAGCAATTCCTCTAATTTAGATTTTTCAGCATTTGTAAATTCAAGAGGGTTTTCGTCAACTACTCTACATTTATTTTCTTCTGTATCTTCTGTTTTTACTCGAGACTCATCGTCTAAAGTATTGTCGTAGCTGTAAAAATTATTTTCATCATAGTCAGTATGACAACTAGAATCGTCTCTATCTATGGATCCGTCTGAGTCATCATCTAAACCATTATTACATTGGGTCTTTCTTGGAGTAGGATCTGGTACATCCGTGGTGCCATTTCCATCACCATCACCATTCCCATCAGGATCAGGAGTTGGGATTGATCCCCTTTCATTGTTTATCTCTGGATCATAGGCGTTAGCATCATCTATATTTTCATTTGTATAACACTGTGGATCCTCGGCATCAATAAAACCATCTCTATCATTATCTCTTCCGTCACTACATTGAGGTGAAAGTTTATTACGACCTTCCCAAGAAATTAGTGGATTGTATGTATTTTCATTGGTTGCATCAAAATCAGTATGACAGCTTGGATCCTCGGCATCAATAAAATTATCTTTATCGTTATCTTTTTCATCACTACATTGTGCTGAGTAGGAAAAGGCTTCAATTTTTTCTGAAAAATGTTTTGGTTTATAGGAATCTTCATTATTCACATCTCCGTCGGTATGACACTCTGGATCAGCAGCATCTATTTTTCCATCTTTGTCATTATCCTTTCCATCATCACATTGTGCGGAGTAGGAAATAGCGGAACTTTTTTCCGAGTAGTGATCTTTTTTATAAGAATCTTCATTATTCACATCTCCGTCGGTATGACACTCTGGATCAGCCGCATCTATTTTTCCATCTTTATCATCATCTAAACCATTACTACATGCTGGCAAATAGGAAATTGGCCTACTTGTTTCAGAGGAATGATTAGATTTATAGGAATCTTCATTATTTACATCTCCGTCGGTATGACACTCTGGATCAGCCGCATCTGTCTTTCCATCAAGATCATTATCTATTCCATCATTACAAACTGCGAAGCTGTCGGTTGAATCAGAATTTATGGAATCGAAAGATCCATTTGAATCAATAAAGTCTCGTACAATTTCACCAATTTCTCCTGTGAACATGTCTCCGCTAGCTCTTCCGAAAGGGAATATGTCGAAGTCTGCTAAGTCAGAAGTATAATTATATATAATAGGCTCATTGTTTTCATTTACACCTCTAATATAGACAGGTCCACCTTTTACAATGTCTTCTCCGGCTTGGGCCATTCTAATATTTGAGTTTTGATTGTTTGCGTAAGGATTTTCTGTGACTGTTGGGGTGGTCGGAAGATTTGTTTTTTTACCACCTGTTCCAAATAAAGGTTCAAAGAATTTACCAAAACTTAAGTTCCCGGGTTCAAAAACCTTACCTGAATTTTTATAAAGAAAGAATCCAACAAACAAAAGCAATAGTACTACTATTAGTGTTATTATGAATGCTTTGCTTTTTTTCGGATTTGCCATTTTATTTTTTTATTTTAATAATAACTTTCACTTCTTTCAAAATCACCACCTCTTTCGTTTGTGTCTGTACCAGTACTATCTCCTCCACCAGAAGTGTTTCCAATATTTCCTTCAGAATTACTACCTCCACAATCTCTGTCGTCTCTGTCAATCCACCCGTCTAAATCATTATCTAGACCATCGTTACACCTTTCTTCTTGAGACCCACGAAGATCTAGAATAATTTCATCGTCGGTTAGGTAATTAATATCTTCTTCTTCTAGGCACACTGAATCAATGGTTATTCCAAGTTCATTTAGTTTAAGCATTCGTCTTTGTTGAGCAGCTTTAACTATTTGACTAACTTCTTTTCTAATTAATTCTAACTTGTACATGTTCGAGTTAGCGACCTTAATTGCATCCCTTTGTTCTGCTTCCGTATAATTTATTTCTTCCTCATAGAACTCCATTTTACTGGTTAAGTTAAGAGAATCTGATGCAACGGGAAGCCATTTAGGATTTTCTATTAAATCAGGAGAATCTTCTGTTTCTAAGAATTGCTCTTGTATTGGCCCGTAAAGTTTGTTTATTTCTTTAGGGTATTCTTTATAGAAATAAGTAAGGTAGTCGAATGCTTGCTTCTGGAAGTAAACAATAGCTTCTGTCGCCTTTGACATGTTCGCTTTACCGGTAAATGTAGATCTTCCACTGAACCAATTTGATAGTGTAAATAAACCATAAAAATTATATTTTGTACCATGACCTTCTTCTTCTTCAAAAATACCACCACTTATTCCTTTTGTGATATCACTCCAGAGAGCTGGCGTTCCATCAAAAATAGATTTATAATCTTTATATTCATCACTTTTTTCATCTTGGAAGGGTGTCCATATTTTTGAATCAGGCCTATTTAGGAAACCACCAGGACTACTATTTGTTTTTACTGCAGACATTATTTTTGTAAAAGCTTCAGAAGAGTCGGCTGTGTTTATGTTCCAATTAGAGTTTGGACCAGGAATACAATAATCAAGTTCACCTAGTTTTGGCATCACTACAGGTAAATTCCTTAGTAGTTCTTTAGCTGTTACGACGTAGTCTTGTTGTAATTGAATTATTCCTCTTTTTGCTATTGGGCTTGTTTCTCCTTTTTTCCAGTTTTGCCAGTTTTCTCCATCAAAGAAGGCTCTGTCTCCAACACCCCATACATTATATCCATCATTAAATAGTTTTGTATTTCCAGCAACGGAGACTACATAGTATGTATTTTTTTCTCCTATTCCAATGTTTAATTCTGGAGTATTTGTTTTTGCATTCCATCCAGCATTACCACCTAGTTTGGTTGTGTCATCGTGGATATAAATATTTCCTAAATCTTTTGTTAAATCAAATTTTCTGTTTTCATCAAAACCACCGGAAGAGGTTTCATTTCCAAAAACATCAATTGTTGAAGTTAGTGGAACCAGAGAATTAGAGCCAAAACCACCTGAAACATTTGTGAATTCAGTATTATTTGATCCTAAGCTTGATAAACCGTTTATTCTTAATTTATTAATTAGATTAGAAAATAATATATTTAGAAAGTCATTAATTGTATCAGCCACCTCCAATTGTGTTTCTGGCGAGTTTAAAACTTTACTCACTTTATCCTTTATCAAACTTCCAGGCGTGATTACTTCCCATTCAGCACAGTCCTTGTCATTTTGGAGATCATTAATAGTAGCATCTAGGGCCATTGCATTAGCATAGGCTTCTTTAACTCTAACGTTAGCGTCGTCCAAAAGACCTTTAGCTTCAAAATTTTCTTCTGCATTGGTTGCTGCATTAATAGCCCTTTGAGCTTCTTTTCTTTCTTCTTCAGCTCTTTCCACTTCTTGTGCTGCTTTACTTTTTTCTATTTGAACTTGCCCTATTTTTTTAGTAGAAGAATAAACTACGCATTTTTTTTGAGATAAAAAATTGTCATTGTTGGCTAATTCTTCTTTTGCGTTTTCAACCTCTCTCGCTTGTTTTTCGGCTATTGCCTCACTAGCCAACATGGTGAAAGACAGAGGGTTGTTTTGAGGGCGTTGAGTTAGTGCCAACCAAGCATTCCACCCACCTCTAGAAAAATCTCTAGAAAAATCTTCTGTTGTAGCCCCTGGTTCAAGATATGAAGTTAAATCATACTTTAATGAATTAAGAGGGTCTGTTGCTGTTTCGCGGGCATTTATTAAAGATCTGGAAAAACTACGTCCATATGGATAGTCTGTTGTGTTCCAGTTTCCGGCCCCATCCTTGAACATACTTAATTCATTGTTTAATATTTCATCGGAGATATTTTTTACAAAAGAATTAATATTTCTAATATAAAAAGGATCACCATTAAATCCTGTGGTTACCCAGTTCATGGTGGCTTTTGTCATTGCAGTAAGTTGATTTCTGGCAAGAGAAATTGCAATTCCATTTAGACACTCCTCTCTAATTTTGTTCGTTTTTGTTAATTCTTCTTGGTCTCTTAGGGTTTTTTCAACCTCAGTGGCATTTACTTTTTTTTCTGCACAATAAGCAGCCAGAGCTTCCGGCCCTGCTTCGTAGTCTACTGTAGGAATTGTTGATAAACCAGTAATAGCCCCGATCTGTATTGCTAAACAGGTCGCATCTTTTATTTTTGTTTTAGTACTTTTCCATCTATATGCAATATTATCAAAATCTAATTTTGCTAAATCAATCAATGTTCCAGCCACTTTATCAACAACACCAGTACAGCCCACAACCTGCATCATAAGTCTTGAGTTTAAATAGTCCGACAATTTAAATTTGTAGGCATTTCTACCACTATTAGGATTATCCCAATTTAAAGACGCCGCACTTGTATTTAAGGGAGATATAACTTGTAGTGAGAGCAATAGAATACTCATTACAACTATTATTTTTTTTACGGCTGGTTTTTGCATAGTATTAAAAATGTCTCTACCTTTATTATATCACTTCTTCTTCTTGAAAGACATTAAGTAATAGTTCAAGACCACTATTTAAACTTTCATTATAATTTTTGTAATTAATAATAGATTTCATTCCAATAATTGGATTATCTGAAACTTCCGTTAGTCCTTCTATGGCTTGAGCATTTTTTTCATAATTATTAGCTAGTCCTAGGTGCAGAGGTGCTAATAATGTAGGAACTGGGATTTTAATTAATTCTTGACCAAAATTTCTATAGGAAACAGCGACGGTTTTAGCTAAATATAATACCTGGGAGTCGTCGTAGGCAATTCCTTGAATAATAAACCCTAATTCGTCACCAATATTTTTATTTTCATATTTTTTAATTAGTTTTTTAAGATCATCTCCATATTTAATGGTGTTTTCTGGGGTGTCTTCTCTTAGAAACAGCATTTCCCCTGTATATATGTCTGGAATTGGTTCAGCTACTATTTTTTCACTAATTGCACTGGCTACAGCGTTCATTGCTTCGTCGTCTAATTCTCCTGT
Organism: Minisyncoccota bacterium; assembly: GCA_942491275.1. GTDB lineage: Bacteria > Patescibacteriota > Minisyncoccia > Phycocordibacterales > UBA9973 > UBA8515. Next base: position 15,768 of record CALNZI010000009.1, read on the forward strand.
TTGTTGAAGAGACATGAGTATGGCAAAAAATTCTCTAGAAAGAGTTTCGTTTTCAGTTAATACTTCACTTCCCGAGAGATCGGCGTTTGGATTTAATTCTTTTCTTTTGTTTAGAATAAATTCTTTGTTTTTAACACCATCTTTATTAGGATTAAGCCCCCACAGTCTTTCTTCCCAGTCGGGAATACCGTTATCATTGCCATCATCTTGGACTTTTTGAATAACGTTGACTAATTTTACGGGAGTATTTTTATCTGATTTATTTTTTATAAAACCTATTATTTTATAAATAGAAAAAACCCCGGCAATTAGTATTACTATTACAATAAGTCGATTCACAAATTGTTTACTGGGTAAAAAATTATTTTCCATTATTATTTCATATTATACAACCGATTTTAAAAATTTCCTAGGATTTTTTTATAAAATTATTAGTTATTTTTAACCAAGTTTCAAAGGGGATATTTTCCGCTCTAATTTTTGGATTTAAATCCAATTTTTCAAAAATCTTATCAATGTAAGGAAGTTGGACTTCTTTACATTCTAAGTTTTTTCGTAATATTTTTCTTTTATGAGAAAATCCTGTTTTTACGATTTTAAAAAACATTTCTTCTTGTTCTTTTGATTTAAAATTACTACGAGATATGTCTTTTATGGAAATAATGGCGGAGTCTATTTTTGGAGAAGGAGAAAAAAATCTTTTTCCAACTTTCATCATGTAAAAAGGGTTCCCATAGGCCTTAACACTGAGAGATAGAATACTCTCCCCTTCTTTCTCTCCACCAATAATCCTTTTCGCGACTTCTTTCTGTATTAATAGCGTCATTATTGATGGTTGAATTTTCGAAGAGAGGAATTTTTTGAATATGGCGCCAGTTATATTATATGGGATGTTGGCAATTATTTTATATTTTCCATTTGATAAATTGTTTTTTTTAAAATCATCGGCGTCAAAATTTAAAATATCTTTTTCTATTAAAATAAGTTGGCCTTTTTTTATTTCGTCATTAAATTTTTCTTGAAGAAAAGAAACTAAATCCCTATCTTTTTCGATGGCAATTATTTTATTTACTTTTTTTAAAAGCTTATTTGTGAGAGCCCCTTTTCCTGGGCCAATTTCGAGAATAATATCATTTTCATTTAAATCACTGGCTGTACACATCATGTTTAAAGCAGGTTCTGATTTAAGAAAATTTTGCCCTAAAGATTTTTTTGGTTTATGTAACATATTATAAGTATACTATTTTTTCTCCGCCACCCTCAATCTGTTCAAAGGTTGTTAAGTGTTCGGGGATGTCATTTATAAATTCACTTGGAGAATTCACTTGTTTTGTTCCATAGATTGTTCGAAGTTGCGCGTAGGACAAATACAATTTTTGTTCGGCTCGAGTTATGGCCACATAAAATAATCTTCGTTCTTCCTCTTGGTCTTCTTTTGTTTTGTTCCCCATATTTGTGTGGGGAAAAAGATCTTGTTCAAGTCCCGTAACGAAGACATATTTAAATTCTAATCCTTTTGAAGCATGGACGGTCATTAATCGGACTCCATTATTGTTACCTGTCCCGTTAGAAACAGAGGGTCCTTTTGATCCCTCGCGGTTTCTAATGGGATGCATTAATGTGTCCTGATCACTGGAAAGTGCTGCATTTTCAATGAGTTTTTCCATTCCTTCCTCTGAGGGTAGGGTGTCATATCTAATCGCAAGGGTTACCAATTCCTTCATAATTTCTAAAGAGTCTTGTTCGTCGCTAGATCCCTTGGAAAGTTTTTCTTTTAGCCCAGTTTCCTCAATAATATATTTTATTGATTCTGAAGGTTTGTGCTCATCAATGAATTCACGGATTTCATCCAAAAGTAAATAAAAATTATTTACTTTTTCTTGAGTCGTTGCCGGTAGTTCTGAAAATTGTCCAGCAAAAAGTTTTGCCAGAGTAACTTTTCCTATTCCTCGAGGGGGAATGTTTATAATTCTCTTTATGTCGGACCAACTCTCTTTGTTATAGGAGGCCCGAACAAAAGCTAGGATGTCTTTCACTTCTTTTCTTTCGAAAAACTTCACTCCCAGAACTTGATATGGAATTTCTTGACTCAACATGGCTTCTTCTAGTACTCGAGACTGAAAGTTTGCTCGGTAAAGAACGGCTATGTCTTCAGGCTTATTATTTTTTAATAATTCTTTAATTGTGTCAGCAATAAAATTAGCCTCATTTACTTCATCGAAGGTTTCACAAATACTTATTGTCTCCCCTTTTTTATTTTCAGTAAATAAATTTTTAGGTACACGATATTTATTTTTTTCAATAATATTATTTGCAGCTTCTAAAATAATTTTTGTTGAACGATAGTTTTGTTCTAGGATGATAATTTTAGTATTAGGATAATCTTTTTCGAAATGTAAAATATTTTTAATATTTGCCCCACGCCAACTATAGATATTTTGGTCTGTATCACCAACTACGCAGATGTTTTCATCTTTACCCACAAGTAATTTTGTCATTTCATATTGAACCTCGTTTGTGTCTTGGTACTCATCGATGTGGACGTGGGTCCATTTTTGTTGATATTTATTTTTTATTTCTGGGTGTTTTTTTAAAATAAGGACGGCCTGCAGAAGCAGGTCATCAAAATCTAAAGACTTTTCTTTTTTAAGTCGGTTCTCATATTCACGCCAAATCAAAGCAATGAGGCTTTGGAATCCGTTTTTAACTTCTTGGTTGTATTTTTCGAAGGTTATAAAATCTCCTTTTGATTTTGAAATGATACTTCTTATCTTCCTTGGTTCATGTAATTTAGGATTAATATCGTTCATTTTCATAATATCTTTAATTATGACCATGGAGTCGCGATCATCAAGAATTGTGAAATATTTAGTAAGGCCCACTAAATGAGCGTTTTCTTTTATTATATGAACACCTAAAGAGTGGAAAGTTGAAACAAAAGGAACACCATTCATTCTAAATGGCTTTTCAATACCATGTTCACTTTTTTCTAGTAGGCCCAAGACCCTATCTTTCATTTCTTTAGCAGCCTTATTAGTAAAGGTTACAGCCAGAATAGAAGAAGGGTTAATTCCTTGGTGGATTAGATGAATTATTCGTTGAGTAATAGTTTTTGTTTTGCCAGCTCCAGCTCCAGCCACAATTAAAAGAGGCCCTTTTGTACACAAAGCAGCTTCTTTTTGTTTTTCGTTCAAGGTGTCAAGATATTTCATGATTTTCATTGTAGCATTTTTCTTTCTTCCCTGTGGATTACCTTATTGACTAAGATATGGATATGAGCTACCCTTATAGAGTAGGTTTCTGGAGATCAGTTCCTACATCTGAATTTCCCGAGAAAAGCTTTATTTTCAAGCGTTTCTGAGATGATCGTAACAATTATGTTGATATTATATAGACAATCATAGCCTTCGCTTTTGCGGTCGTACTGTGATTCCCATAAAGGGGTAATATGACATAGTTATTTTAATTAGGCTTATTTTACTAAAAACAAAAGATTCTGACGGCGAACCTTCTAATCAAGGTGGTCACATGATGAAAATATCTACTTTTTCTTCCCTTTGTACTTTTAAGGCTACTATTTTTGTGGCTATTTTTATTTGTTTGGCTAGCGCTCCGCAACAGGCTCATGCTGGTCTTTTTTCTATATTTAATAAAAACAATGAAGCTCAAGCTTCCGAGGTGGCAATAGCACCACTTGCAGATGGAGCTATTCATAATTCTCAGACCATCCCTCTTCTTGAAGCTTCAATTGACCCTGACATGAAGAACATGAAAGATACTCCTATGATGATGATTATAGAAGACGAAGCTCTGACAGCCACCGATTCATTTATTGGAAGTGGAATTGAAAGTGTTTCTTCTGGTGGAATTACTGTTTACGAAGTTCAGAAGGGAGATACTTTGTCTGAGATTGCTGAGGAGTTTGATGTTTCAACTAATACAATCCGTTGGGAGAATAATATTTCTGGACAAAATATAAGAGTTGGACAGAAATTAGATATTTTGCCGGTGACTGGGGTTAAACATGTTGTTAAAAAGGGAGATAGTCTTGGAAAAATTGCCGCTAAATATGATGCTGAGCTTGATGATATTTTAATCTTTAACGGAATTTCCAAGGAAGATACTTTGAAAGAAGGAGATGTCTTGTTTGTTCCAAATGGAATTATTAAAAGTACTGTTTCAAAATCAACTTCTTCTAAATCAAAATCAAGTGTATCCTCAAATACAACGGCTCCGTCTGGATATTATCTTCGTCCAATGGTTGGGCCAATTACTTCTCCCTACGGTCCAAGAAAATTAGGATATCATTATGGAGTTGATATTGGAGCAAAAAGAGGAACTCCTGTGGTGGCTGCTGCCTCAGGAACTGTTATTAAAGTAATAAATTATTGTCGAGAAGGTAATTCCAGTTGTGGTGGACGTTATGGAAACTATGTAACCATCCAGCACTCCAATGGAACAAAAACAATATATGCTCACTTAAGTTCTTCTGTGGTTTATGTTGGGCAAAATGTTGATCAAGGACAATTGATTGCTAAATCAGGAAATACAGGAAGATCAACTGGCCCACACTTGCACTTTGAAGTTGAAAATAGCAATGGATCAAACATGCGCCCACGTTTCTAAATTTTAAATATAAATAAAAAAACTTACAGGCAAGACCTGTAAGTTTTTTTTATTTAATATATTTCTTTTTGATAGCAAGACTCACAGTAAACAGTTTCAGGCCTCTCAGGAGAGTAGGTTGTTTCGAATTCATTAGTGCACCCTTCTTTCATGCATTTACGTGGCCACAATTGTAGAGGATTTCTTTTCAGCATTCTGTCTTCGTGTCGACATTCAAAATCTTTACGTGGAAGAGGTAAGCCCATTTTTTTATAGAATGTTAATTCAGCTTCCGTTATTTTGAAATTTTTATCACAGGATTTACAGATAAGTATTTCTTCTAGGATTTTTTCATTAACCCCATCAATGGAACTTGGTATCTGATTATTTTTTATTGTTTCTCTACCGTAGGTCCCAGTTGTTTTTTCTTGCCATCGATACCCCCTCTTTTCTACTTCCTCTTTAGTTAGAGGAAAGAAGTCTTGGATTAGAGATTCATTGTAAGCAAAGGGAGCAACTTCAGGTGGAAAGAATTGTCCAAACAAACCATCTTCTTTTAGTTGTTTTTCTATTTGCTCTTTAAGAGCAGAGTATTCTTCTCTAGAGTATTCTTTATTTAAAATCATATAGTTACCTTTTCTAATGGAAATACAACCAATTGCATTTGATAGATGATGGCAGTTGTCACAATACTCAACCTCATTACAATAGAATACAAAAGCAGAATTTTTAAGCCTACTTCCTTCTAGGGCGCCCATAACATTGTATCCAAATTCTGGTTTGTAGTAGTAGTTATTACAGTCCCAGCTATCTACCGGTTGTTCGGCATCTTTCATGTAGGAGCAGTTCTTTGAATCATAGGTGTCGTAAAGCATTACTCCCTCATGGCAGTTGTGTAAATAATCCCCTGTTACATTATTGCATTTTGTTTGTGTAGAAAATCTTACAATGGTTTCTTCTTTTAATTGCTCGAATTCTTTTTTTGCTTTTTCTATACTTTCGTAGCTTTGTAAAATTTCAGCTTTTTTCTTTTCATATTCTTCTTTATTGTATTTAACATTAAGAATCGAATTAGACATATTCACACCATTGGTACACATAATGCAGTTATTTGAGTTGCGCATGTTGTAACAGAATAACAGGTCACTGGATGATTGGCATTTTTCACAAAACATACACTTGAAACATTCCCTACTGTCGATACATTCGTAGCAGAGTTCAGATTCATGCAAAAAAGCACAATCCACACATTGTTTATCTCTCTGAAGAAGTCTTCCGTATAGGCAGTCTTCATTGTAATCTGCTGCGAAAACTAAATAACAATCTTTATTTTCAGCTGAACCATTGGTATATTCACTTCGAACATTTTGAATAGCCATAAGGCCAAGTCTGGGAACTTCTGATTGTAACTCCTGATATTGTTCGAAGAAAGGCTTGGATGAATCGTAGTCTTTCGCAAAACTTTTTGGATCCCAGTCATCGCTCCACCAACAATCACTACAGTATATTTTATATGGTGATTCAGGAGTATAAACAGTAACCATGTCTTTTTTACAAAGATCACAGGGTCTTTTGTATAGAGTTCTCTCATTTCGAAAAAGCAAACGTCTTGCCATTCGACATTCAGGACAATAAAGAGGAGAAGCTGTTTTCATTTGTTCATAAAAAACAAGATCTTCGTCTCTAATAATAAATTCTTTTTCACATGTTTTACAATTTTGTTTTGTCATACGATTTAGTCGAAATCGTGTCGCGTAACGTCTCTTGAAACGCGACGTTATTTCTATTAATTAATAATACATCTTTTATTAACTTTATAAAACAGAGAAAGAATTTTTTCAGGATTCTTTCTCTGGTCTAAAAATTAATTTGAAAGTACAAGATTCCACTGATTTTGAATTTGGCTACTATTTTTTAATTTTACTAAAATCTTTTGGATAATAGAGAGTCTAATATCTAAAGAAATTTTTTTAACGTGATTAATAATTTCTCTGACATTTTTAAGTTTAAAAAACTTTTTTTCATTATTTGAGCTGATCTCTACGGTGCCGTCTCCTTGAAAAAAACTGTATCCAATTTTTACGCAATCTTTTTTATTGTTAATAGAGATTTTAATAGTAAGATATATGAGCGGTACTGAGTGCCAATATTTTTCTATTAAAAATTCTATTTTTGTTCCCGTCTTTTTTTCTATTCCAATAAGTTTAGTTAGAATAGAACTCTCAAATTCACAGGATTTTTTCTTATAAAGAAAGGAATCCCATACAGTTATCCATTTTGATATAACTGGATTTTGACTACTTTTTAATTTTTCTATAGTTTCCATGTTTCAATTTTTTAAGGTTTCTTTTAATATAGCAGATTAAAATATATTGTCAAGTAGTGTCGTCAAAAAAGTCAATAAAAACCACGTATTTTCAACATTAAAAATTGGAATTTAGAAAAGTGTGGATTAGTATTGACACAATTATATCAAATAATGTATACTTATATGTATGAAAAACGAATTTATTGAGTTACAGATAAAGTTAATTGAGGCCGGTCTTTCTGAAAAAGAAGCTAGTGTTTATTTATCCCTTTTAGAGCTTGGAAGTGGGACTGTTTCTAAAATTTCCCGTCGAGCTGGAATTAATAGAACAACTGGTTACGATGTGCTCGATTCCCTCTCCGTGAAGGGATTGGTTAGTATTTCTGGCAAAGAACCAAAGCAAGAATACAGTGCTGAATCCCCAGAACACTTAATGAAGTTTGTGAGCGAAGAAATTAAAAAGAAAAATGAATTATTGAAGCAAACAGAAAAATTAATTCCTGAATTAAAGTCTATCCATAATGTTTCTGACCGTCCAAGAGTAAGATTCTATGAAGGGTTGGAAGGATTAGCTCAGGTTTACGAAGATACTTTAACTTCACATGAACCAATAAGAGCCTATGCCACTGTGGATGATATGCATAAAGGATTACCTAATTATTTTCCTAAATATTACAAACGTAGAGCTGGTGCAGGGATTTCAATTAGAGCCATTACTCCCAAAACTGAGATAGGTATAGAAAGAAAATCTCACGATAAAGAGGAGTGTCGAGAAATGGCTTTTGTTCCAGCTGATAAGTATTATTTTTCTCCTGAAATAAATATATATGACAATAAAGTTATGATTGCTTCCTGGCGAGAGAAATTAGGAATCATAATTGAATCAGCTGAAATTGCCGACGCCATGAAAAAAATCTACGAGCTCTCTTGGGCCGAAGCTAAGAGGTTAGATAAAGAGATATAATTAAAATCGAACGCTGGGCGTTCGATTTTAATTTTCTCTTGGTCTGTATTGAATTGCTTCGAGGATGTGTGTTTCTGAAATAGTCCCACTTCCCTCTAGGTCAGCGATGGTTCGGGCTAATTTTATTATTCGATGATAGGCTCGTGCGGAAAGTTGCAATCTTTCGGCGCTTTGATTTAATATTTTTTTTATTTCTTCAGTTAGTGGAGCATAAATAGCTAAGTCTTTTACATTCATTTCGCTATTTGTATTTATTTTTCTTGAGCCTGCGTGGGTTGTATTAAATCTCTTATTTTGTATTTCACGAGCTTTTTTAACTCGTTCTTTTATTGAAGATGTTTTTTCACCCTGTGATTCTGGAGTACTTAATTTTTCAAAATCAACAGAACCAACAGTTACCCAAATATCAATTCGATCAATAATTGGCCCCGATAATTTTCTTTTATAGCGATCCAAGTCGTGAGCTTTGCAGATACATTGTTTTTGTTTGTTTCCTTTATTTCCGCAAGGGCAAGGATTCATGGCTGCAATTAATATAAAATTTGAAGGGAAAATTGCTGAACCTCGGGCTCGTGAAATGGATACGATATTATCCTCTAGTGGTTGACGCAAAGACTCTATAACTCTTTTTTCAAATTCAGGGAATTCATCAAGAAACAAAACGCCTCGATGGGCTAATGTTACTTCTCCTGGCTTAGGATTGGCTCCTCCTCCGATCATTGAGACATAACTTGCCGTATGGTGAGGTGCTCGAAATGGAGATTCTGTTATTAGATTACTCTCAAGAGCTCCAACAATGGAATGAATCCCTGTGATCTCCAGAATGTCGTCTTTATTTAATTCCGGCAAGATATGAGAAAAAACTCGAGCCAACATAGTCTTACCTGTTCCAGGAGGGCCAGACATGGCGACATTATGTCCTCCTGCTGCGGCAATTTCTAAACCCCTTTTAGCAGCCTCTTGCCCTCTAATATCTGAAAAATCTATATTATTAATTTTTTCTTCATAGGTGATTTCAGTTTTTGGATGAGGAGAAAGTTTTGGTTTTTCTCTTTCAATTAATTCTCCCTTTTTGTTCTTTTTGGGAATATAAATATGGTCAATAACTTCTTTAAGATTTTTTACCCCATAGATTGTAATATCATCAACAAGGCTGGCTTCTTCTGCATTTTGAATTGGAAGAAAAACTTCTTTATAACCCAGACGTTTAGCTTCTTGAGTTAAAGGAAGAGCCCCTTTGATTGGCTGCAATTCTCCATTAAGAGATAATTCTCCAAGGAAAATTCTTTTTTCTGGATTAAAATCAATTTCTTCAGCTGATAGGAGATAGGCTAGAGCAATGGCCAAGTCGAAATAGGGGCCTTCTTTTTTAAGATCGGCAGGAGAAAGAGAAATAACTATTTTTTGATTTTGATTTTTAGGAGAAGCGTAGCCGGAATTTTTTAAAGCAGAGCTCATTCTATCTTTTGATTCATCGACGGCTTTATCCGGAAGTCCAACTAGAGTAAAAGCATGTAAGGTATTTTTTGTAATGTCTACTTCGACAGTCACGATTTTCCCTTTTAAGAGATGCGTTTGTGCTGAGTATATTCGCGCAAATGACATTGGTTAATTATATATTAAAAAATAAACAAAAGAAATAAAAATATACTTAATAAAAAAATTTTCACCCTCCTAAAGAAACATAAAATTTGTATTCTCTTATCCCTGCCCTGACTGCAAGTCAGGGCGCGCGCCTACACCTACTCATAAAATTTTTGTTTCTTTATGCGGGTTAAAAATAAAAACCCCTCAATTTTGAGGGGTTTTTAAAGTAAATTATTTATCTATACAGCTCTTGCAGGTATGAGCAGCGGGATTGGCTTCTAATCGGTCTTCTCCGATTTCTTTTCCACATGACTTACATTTACCAAAATCATTACTTTCTATTTGAGCTAAAGATTTATCTACGTCTTCAAGTCGAGCTTTTAACACAATCAACTTACTAGCTCTTTCCTCGAAGTCCTCAGCTCTTTCTGAAAGATCGGCTTCATCTTGAACTTCTTGGACATTCATTTCGTGTTCAGGGGCAGCTTGCCAATTCCCCTCCCCGTCGACTTTTCCAAGTCCACTGAGTTCTTCTTCTAATATTTTCTTTTCTTCTAGCAATCTTTCTTTATATATATTTGTTTCCATATTTCTTATATTATCATTAATTTAATAATTTACAATCTATAATGGTTTTGTTTGTTGAACCAATAATCTTGTGATAATTTCTTTTAACCCTTCTTGATTATCGGTAATAACTAGAGTGTTTTTGTCAGTAAAAAGATAGAAAAGTGCATCAACTCCATCTTTTGTATAGAGAATCCGAGCATCTTTATTTTTTATAATTATGTCTTTGAATGGTTTTCCAAAAAGTTCACTATTTTTTCCAGAAACATCCACGTGGAAAAGAGTAAAGAAATCATCTAGCATGGTTTTTTCCCACTGAAGCATTCCCGCGTAGGCCATATTGTAATCATTTACATTAATTATTAAAAATAAATGAGGTGTGTCATAGGCACTTGCAGGAGTATAGGTTCCAAGCATATATTTATTAGAGAAGGATCTTATGAGTGAACCAGGAGCTGTAACTTTTAAAGCAAATAATAAATCTTTCAAGGAAAATGTTTCGAGAATCCCATTGTTGTTTTTATTCAAGAAGATTGTTTTTATTGATCCTGAATTCCCTCTAACTTTCATTTCTGGGTCTATTAGATTAGAAACATCACTTTTGTTTGATGCTCCAGTCATATCTATGGTACTAGCATTATCATAGGAAATTGGAGTTTCAGGAGTTTCTATTATTTGAGCTGGTTTATTTTTTTCTTCAATTTTTTGATTAAGAAAGTAATAAACACCGAGGGCGATTAAAACGAGAACTATTCCACCGACAGAAAATATTATTTTCTTTTTTGATCCTTGGTTGGATTGTCGATAGTAGTCCCCCCTCTCCCTTCTTTTTTGTTCAGCTACGGCAACTTTAACAACAGAGAGGTCATTTTCTCGAACAGCATCAGCCATGTCTGACATGTAAGTACGAATTGTTTTTTGAGGGTTTTTATTTATTTTTTTATTTTCTTCCTCCATAACTATTATTTGTTTTTTTATTGAGTTGGATTTTTAAAGAAGGTTTCGTCGGCCGCTTTAATTGAAAAGCTTAGGCGTCCTTTTTCATCTGTTTTGATTATTTTGATTGGGACAATGTCTCCTTCTTTAAGAATATCAGAAACTTTCTCAACACGGAATGGTGCAATTTCAGAAATGTGGACAAGTCCTTCTGTGTCACTCCCAATTTTAACAAAAGCACCAAAGTCCATAAGTTTTACAACTGTAGCTTGAGCAGTATCTCCTACTTTATATTCATGAGTCATTTCTTCAATAAGCTTGATGGCTTTTTCTGCTCCACCATTCTTACCAGTGACAAAAACAGTCCCGTCTTCTTCTATTGTAATTTCAGTTCCGGTTTCTTCTCGAATAGCATTTATTGTTTTTCCTCCTGGCCCGATAAGTAGTCCGATTTGATCCTTTTTAATATTAACAGTTAATATTTTTGGAGCATTTTCAGAAATATTTTCACGAGGATTAGAAATTTCTTTAGTGATATTTTCTAGGATTTTTAATCTAGCTTCTTTAGCTCGAAGTAAAGCTTCTTTTAATATCTTACTTGTAACACCTCCAACTTTTATATCAAGCTGGATAGCGGTGATTCCATCTTTAGTTCCACCAACTTTAAAATCCATGTCACCATAGTGATCTTCTGGCCCTTGAATGTCTGAAAGTAAAACATACTTATCTTTATCTTTTTCATCCATCATTACTCCAACTGAAATTCCAGCAACGGGAGATTTTATTGGAACACCTCCATCCATTAGGGCGATGGTTGTGGCACAGATGGAAGCCTGGGAAGTTGATCCATTTGAAGCAGTTGATTCAGAAACAACTCGAACTGTGTAGGGGAAAAGTTTTTTGTCAGGCATGACCGGAGTTAATGCTTTTTCAACTAGAAAGCCATGTCCCATTTCGCGTCGATTCATTCCACCAACTCGGCCTGTACTACCACATGAGTAAGGGGGGAAATTATAGTGATGCATAAATCTTTTTTTACAGAAAGATTCCATTCCATTGATTGTGTACATTGCTTCTGGTCCAGCTAAGGTCAAAACTGAAAGGACATGTGTTTCACCACGATAAAAGATACCTGAGCCGTGTAACACCTCAGAAATATTACCAGCTTGGCTATATAAATCTCGAATTTCATCTATAGCGCGTCCGTCTGCTCGAGCATTTTCTTCCAGAGCTTTTTTGTGAAACGCTTTGTCTAGGTAATCATGAAAATAATCTTGAGCAACGTATCTATTTAGATCATCACTAGCTTCGTACTTTTCATCAGTGATTTCTTTCCAAAGTTCTTCCATATTTTCGGAAACTTCTTTACTTTTATTACTGAATAGATCTTTATCTATAGCTGGTTTAATTTTTTCTTCAAACAAAGAAACCATTTCTGTTGAAATTTCTGGTTTAGGGAATGAAAGTTTTTCTTTTCCAATTTCTTTTCGGACTTTCTTTTGTAATTCTTCCCATTTAGCAATTTCAACAAGAGCTAAATCAAAATAATTCCCCATATCTTCTTCTTTGTCTTCGAAGGACATGGCTTCGATCATGTTTATTGTATTATCTTTTCCACAAACTAATAAATCAAGATCGTAATTAGCTTCATCCTCCATTGGGAGATAATTGTTTATTTGGATGTTACTGTCTCCTTTTGTCTTACTTAAATGAACTGCTCCAATTGGTCCAACCCAAGGGATATCTGAAATGTGTAGAGCCATTGAAGCGGCATTGATTCCAAGAGGTTTTGGGTCAGCCTTTCCAACGGCAATAACTGTAATTATTATTTGGACAGCATTTTTTATGTGATGCTCAAAAAGAGGGCGAAGGGTTCGATCAGTCATTCGAGCAGCTGAAACTGCTAGGTCTGAAGGTCGTCCTTCTTTGTGATTAAATTGGCTACCAAGAATTTTCCCAGTGGCGTAGAATTTTTCTAAATATTCAACCGTTAAATTAAAATAACCGGGGTTATTTTTTCCACTTTTTGTTATGACGGCTGTGGCCATAACTACAGTCCCTTCTGACTTAAGCATAACCGAACCATTGGCTTGATCAGCTAAGTTATTAAACACTGCGGTAATTTTTTTACCACCAATTTCTACTTCGTACTCTTTACTATTCATATTTTTTTTAGCTAATCTCCAGACTCTAGTTTTGAAACAATGTTTCAACTCTAATTGTCTAGAGGTTAGCAGATTACCTACTAATATAAATATTTATAACACAAAAAAGGCTTTTAATAAAGCCCTTTAATGGATTATTTTTTTAAAATTTTACTTACTTAATTGTTCCTTGAAGTAATTTACCCAGGGAATTTTGACGGGATTTTTTTTGTGAACAAAGGATAAACTGAAGGCAAAATACATTCCTCTAATCATGGAAATTAAAACTTGGGAAAAAGGAGTTTCTCCCGCAACTTCTACGCCATAATGTTTAATTTTTTGCTTATCAAGAATCATTTTAGTCACCTCATATCTTTTTTGTATTTTGTCTGAGTATAAATTTGATTCAAGGAAAATAAATTGGAGAGATTTTGGATTCTTTTTTGGGAACTCCAGTCCTTCCATCAGGTGGTGATTTAATTCTGGAATTTCATGAGACAGGGCTAATGTTTTACTTGTTTCATGAATTTGATTACGAGTGAATCTTCCCACATTGGCTAAATGATTAGAACTTACGACAACGAGAGTTTTATTTTTTGACAGCTTAGCTCTTTTGTAAACTCCACTAAGTATTTTTTCAGACTCTTTATTCTTCCAATCCATTAATTCAGTGATTCCATTTTCTATTTCTTCTTTACTGAGAGTGCATATATTATGAGTTATACAAATTTTAAGAATAGTCATCATTATGGAACCAGTTCCAAATCTTGGCTGGCCACAGGGATTATCTTTCGTATCGATAATACAGACAGGCAGGTTTTTTTCATTCAACATTTCTGCCAATTCTCCGCCGGTTGTAATTCCAACAACATTGGCTCCAGAGTTTAGAGCATCTTTTGTTCCAGATATTGTTTCCTCTGTTCCACCTGAATAACTAGTAGCTAGAACTAAGGTTTCTTCATTTACCCATACAGGTATGTGGTAGTCATTACTGATGGTGATTGGCACAGTTAGAACATTTAATGATTTTATTATGTATGCTCCAAGGGTTGACCCTCCCATTCCAATTACTAATACATTTTTAATTGGTTTATTGTTGGTTTGGTATTTTGTATTTTCCCAGGAGTTAAAGCATTGTTTCGGAAACAAATTTATTGATCCAAAAACATTTTCTGTATCATATTTTTTTATTTTATTTTGATTCATACTTATATATTACCATAATTTTTAAATATATAATTTAGATGTATAATACCTAAATGTGTGGAATTATTGGATACATTGGAAAGAGAGAAGCTTTACCAATTATAATTAAAGGACTTCAGCGATTAGAGTATCGTGGCTATGATTCAGCTGGGGTGGCTCTTCTGGATGAACAAATGAATGTTTTTAAAAAAAGGGGAAAAGTTGAAGAACTTATAAAATTTACAAAAAATAATCCTCCGAAGGGAACCATCGGTATAGGTCATACTCGTTGGGCAACTCACGGAGAACCCTCAGATAGAAATGCTCACCCCCATCTTTCGGAGTCTGGGTCTCTTGCCATTATCCATAATGGAATTATTGAAAATTATATTGTGTTAAAAAAAGCCCTAGAAAAAGAAGAACAAAAATTTATTAGTGAAACAGACACAGAGGTGCTTGCTCATCTTATTGAAACCATAAAAGAAAAAGATAATTTAACAACAGAAGAAGCTGTGAGAGGGGCCCTCTCAAGAGTGATTGGAGCCTACGCCATAGTGGTTCTTGATGAGAAAGACCCAGATACTTTAATAGTAGCACGGAAAGGAAGCCCTCTTGTTGTTGGGATTGGGAAACAAGAATTTTTTATTGCATCAGATGCTTCCCCTATTATTGAATATACAAAAAGTGTTATTTATCTTGAAGAGGGGCAAATGGCGGTAATTAAACGTACTGGTGAATTCTTATTAAAAACTATTGATGGGGCGACGGCGACTCCTTTTATAGAAGAACTTACAATCGAAGCAGAGGCACTTGAAAAAGAAGGTTACGATCATTACATGCAAAAAGAAATTTTTGGGCAGACTCAAACTATTAAAGATGCTCTCCGAGGTCATATTCTTTCCGACAATAGCGTTCATCTTCGTGGGATGGAAGAAATGATGGAAGGTTTCACAAAAGCAAAAAGAATAATTATTACAGCTTGTGGAACTTCTTGGATTTCTGGTCTTGTCGGTGAATATTTGATAGAACAATTGGCTCGTATTCCAGTGGAAGTGGAATATGCATCAGAATTTAGATATCGAAATCCAATTTTAAACAAAGATGATATAGTTATTGCAATTTCTCAATCAGGAGAGACGGCAGATACTTTGGCTGCAATAAATTTAGCTAAAAAATCAGGAGCACTTATCTATGGAATCTCTAATGTTGTTGGATCGTCCATTTCTCGGCTATCAGATTCTGGCTCCTATATACATGTTGGTCCAGAGATTGGAGTTGCTTCCACTAAAGCCTTTACAGGACAAGTGGCGATACTATCTCTTATGGCTCTTCTTTTAGCAAAAAGAGAGGGAACGCTTTCTGAAGATAGATATAAAGAGCTGGTGGATTCTTTGGATTCAATAGCTAGTCATGTAGGGAAAATATTAAAAGAAGAAAGTAAAATTATAAAAATTGCAGAAATTTTAAAAAATAAAAATAATGCCTTATTTCTTGGAAGAGGAATTTTATTCCCCGTTGCTTTAGAGGGAGCTTTAAAATTGAAAGAAATTTCATATATTCATGCTGAGGGATATCCGGCTGCTGAAATGAAGCACGGGCCCATTGCATTGGTTGAAAAAGATTTTCCAGTTATTGTGGTTGCCACTAACAATGAAATGATTGAGAAAGTGATTTCTAATGTTCAAGAAGTTAAAGCCAGAGGAGCTTTGACCATTGGAATTATTCGTGAAGGAAATGAAGAGATTAAGAAAAATTTTGATTATACAGTTGAGATTCCAAATGTACCAGATGAATGGATGCCAATTCTTTCAGTTATACCTTTGCAATTATTGGCATATCATACAGCCGTTATCCGTGAGTTGGATGTTGATAAGCCTCGGAACTTAGCTAAGAGTGTAACGGTAGAGTAATAAATAAAATATAAAAAAACCAGCAAATATTATTTACTGGTTTTTTTTGTGTTATCTCATTAAATATTTTTGTGGGCTTTCGGAGAGATCAAGGAAATCGTCTGCTACTTCTCTTAACTTTCCCGAAGTGGATTTACCAAAAGAGACAACTTCTACTTGAACTCCTGATTGAGATTGTAAATATTCGATTAGAGGAACGAAATCTCCATCTCCCGCAACTAAGACAACGGCATCCAACTTAGGAGCCATTTTGATTGCTTCAACGGAGATACCCACATCCCAGTCCCCTTTTTTTGCTCCACCTGAAAATACTTGAAGATCTTTTGTTCTAGTTTCGATTCCAAGCTTAGTTAGGGCGTTGAAAAAATTCTTCTCGTCCCCTCCTTCGGATGTTATTACGTAGGCGATACAACGGACCAATCTTCGTCCAGCCAAAGCTTCTTTTAGAACTGCTCCAAAATTAACTTTCCTTTTATATAGATTTTTTGCGCTGTGGTATAAATTTGCTGTGTCTATAAAAACCCCAACCCTCTGTTCTTTGTGTTTTATAATACTCATATTATTTGTTTGTCTCGCTAATTTAATTTTACGAGATTATTAAAATGTTTACTTGAAAAATTTTTCAAGATTTATTATTAAAAATGACCCTCTATACTTATAATACTCTTTTTATTAAATTTTACTAATTAATAAAATGACCTCGATTTTACTCGAGGAACATTTTTAAGCTTTTATTTTCTTTAATTCAGCTGCGTGGCGAGGTTTATCTGTTTTTTCTAGGTATTTAAGATGTTTTCGGCGATCAGCAACCATCTTAATTAAACCACGTCGAGAATGG
The DNA here is from genome assembly GCA_942491275.1 of Minisyncoccota bacterium. Lineage (GTDB taxonomy): Bacteria > Patescibacteriota > Minisyncoccia > Phycocordibacterales > UBA9973 > UBA8515. The sequence goes on from CALNZI010000009.1 coordinate 32,812, forward strand.
TTGTCTTTTTTATGTTCTTTCAAATGCCCCGCTAATTCATCAATCTTCTTACTTAGAATCGCGATTTGTACTTCAGGACTTCCTGTATCTTTGTCATGAATTTGGCTTTTCTTTATTACATTTTTCTTTACTTTTGTTGTTAACATGATTGGTGCATAATAGCACAAAGTATAAAATAATGCAAATGATTAAAGCCTTTCTTTCAATAGCTTATATGTAGATATCTCTCATTAATTTTTATTAGATCTCCAGTTTTTATTCTTTTTAGTTATCCACATTCTTTAGTTGACTAAAGTACTTTAGTTTGATAAAGTAGAAATATGAGAGAAAAAGATATCGTAAAAAAAGAAATAGATTGGGAAACAAAGGAAAATAATCAGTTGATTCAAGCTTTTTTATCTTTTGAAAATAAAGATGAAGCCCAGCGTTTTTTACGTGATCTTATGACTGAAGGAGAAATTAAAGAATTTGCTCGTCGTTTCGAAGCTGCTCGCCTACTGATTAGAGATACTCAATATTGTGCAATTATAGAAAAAACAGGGTTATCCTCTACGACAATTGCTCGTATTTCTAAATGGCTTAAAGGTCCGCTTGGTGGCTATCGTTTAATTTTAAATAAATTGCATCATACTCATTCCTCAAATTTCACCAGGAAAGGGTTGTCTTGATATATTTAATTATTTTTATTTATAAAGCTAACCCCTTCCTGGAGGAAGGGGTTTTGATTTGTATACCTTTAAAACGACAAATCTTAAAATTTGTTCTTTAAAAAATAAATAAGATGAAAAAATGGCTCAATTATTCTTCTTTGGGTGGGGCTGGTCCTCATATAATTCAAAAAACAAGGAGAGAATCTCTCCTTGTTTTTATTAATTTAATTTAATTTTGTTTAATCTAAAAATTTTTAAAATGCTACCACAGACAATTAAAGTAATGAAAAAATTAAGAGAAATAAATAGATTTCTTGAGAATGCAGCAAAGATAAATGAATTTGTTGATGAGTATTTAGATCAATGCTTACTTTATAACAAACCTGTTGTTATAATTAGTCCTTGGTCTTTGTCTTTTCGTTTTAAAGAGAGATATTTACTTCAAGGAAACAAATTTATTTCAACTAAAAAGGAAATTAATTTATTTAGTAAAGAAATTCCATTGATTGTAAGGGTGTTAGAAGAAAATGGATTTACCGTTGAGTGGTGGTTAGTTTTTTCTCGAGCATATCTTGATTCTAGGTTACTCCCTGAGAAAATAGAGAGAGAGTATGCCGGAATAGTTAATGATCTTATTGATAAGTATAATACACCAATAGCAACAATTAATTGGGAGGATGATGTTATTACTAAACGACACACACCTGATAAAAATTTATTGGATAATATTAACTTTAATAATTTAATTCCAAAAAAAGATTTTTATTATGAATTAGACAGATGGAGTAATTGGGTGAAACAGGAAAAAATTGATATTTCTCAAGATGAACTTTTCGAACAAACAAAATATCAAATAATGTGTGAAGCAGAAGAAGGAAGGTTTCTAATGGAAGATAGAGGTAACCCCCTTTGTAAGCCAGGAGATTTTTTATTTTTTGTATTAGGAAGAATTGAGAGATATACATTTTTTTCAACATTGGTTTTAAGTTTTAAGAAACGGATAGTGTGCGTATTGAAGCCATACCCATGGAGATTGTAAAAAAATCCCTTAATTTAAATTAAGGGATTTTTATTTTGCGACATTAGAGCCAGGAGGTGATATAATATATAGGTGGCTACTCAAATAGAACAATTAAAGAGAGAATTCCTGGAACATGTGGAAATTGAGAAAGGAAATAGCCTAAAAACGGTTAATAACTATGATTATTATCTTTCTCGTTTTTTTAAATTTACAAAAATATCAAATGTGAAGGAAATAACAGATGATAGAATTCGAGAGTTTCGTCTTTATTTAAATCGTCAGCCGGGAGTTAAAATCAGAGGACAGCAGTCTAGTACGTTAAAGAAAAATACTCAGAATTACCATTTGATTGCTCTTCGTTCTTTTCTTAAATATTTAATGAAGCGAGAGATACCAGCCCTCTCCCCTGACCGAATTGATTTGGCTAAAATAAAAGAAAGATCTTTGGATTTAATTTCTACAGATGAATTGAAGCGTCTTTTAAATGCACCCAATGAAGTTCTCAAGACGTTGGACGTCGAAATACTCGGACGTCCAACGTCTGAAAAAAGTTCGACTTTGAAAAGACAGAAAATTTTACGGGACAGAGCAATTTTAGAATTATTTTTTTCAACAGGGCTTCGTCTTTCAGAACTCTGCTCCCTTGATAGAGATTTAGATTTATCAAAGGATGAATTCTCCGTTCGAGGAAAAGGAGAAAAGGTTCGTGTAGTTTTTCTTTCTAGTTCAGCCAAAGATGCCATTCGTGAATATTTAAAAGCCCGAAAAGATATGGATGAGCCTTTGTTTGTTCAGTATTCTAGGAATGTTGGGAAAGCTAATCGTCTAACTCCTCGATCCATCGAGAGGATAGTTAAGTATTATGCCATTGTTGCTGGTATTTCTAAAAAAGTTACACCCCACGTGATTCGACACTCTTTTGCCACAGACCTTCTTTCTAATGGAGCCGATATCCGTTCAGTTCAGATGATGCTAGGTCATGCTAATATTGCAACAACTCAAATTTATACCCATGTCACCGATAAACAACTTCGTGATGTGCATAAAAAATTTCATAGTGAATAATTTGTGAAATAAAAATACAAAAATTTTCTGAGTAGGTGTGGGCGCGCACTCTGACCTTAGCTGGAGTAGGGATAAGTGAAGATAAATTTTTATATTTTTATGGAATAAAGACTAATGTTATACTACATAATATGCGAATTATTTCTTGGAACACAAATGGATTAAGGGCAACAGCAAAGCAAGGGAATTTCATTCCCCTTTTCGCTTTTAATAATGCCGATATTGTTTGTTTCCAGGAAACAAAGGTGGAACCGGATCAACTCACTGAAGAAGTTCGTAATTTAAAAGGGTATCATTCTTATTTTTCATACTCAAAATTAAGAAAGGGTTATAGTGGTGTAGCCATCTATTCAAAAAAAGAACCAGAAAAAGTTGAATATGGAATGGGAATTAAAAAATTTGATGATGAAGGACGACTAGTTGTTGCCTATTATAAAAATTTTGTTTTAATAAATGGTTACTTCCCCAATGGAGGAAGTGGTCCAGATAGATTGGAATACAAATTAGAATTTTATGATGCATTTTTAAAATTTATAAATAAATTAAAGAAGAAAGGCAAAAATGTTATTTTTTGCGGAGATGTGAATACAGCTCACGAAGAAATTGATTTAGCTCGTCCGAAAGCCAATGAAAAAAATACGGGATTTTTACCAATTGAAAGAGCTTGGTTAGATGAAGTTGTAAATAATGGATGGGTTGATGTTTTCCGTCATTTTTATCCAAATAAAAAAGATGCTTATACTTATTGGGATCAAAAAACTCGTTCTCGAGATAGAAACGTGGGTTGGCGCATAGATTATTTCTTTGCTAATCAAAGTTTTATGAATAGGGTTAAATCCACCAAAATGCTGACCGATTACCTAGGTTCAGACCATTGCCCTATAATGATTGAGTTAAAAAAATAACCCTGGAAAGATAATTTCCAAGATTATTTTTTTACTCCGTGTTTAGAATGTAATTTATTTATTTCTTTTTGCTCAAGACTTTCTTTCTTCTCAATTCCCTTTTCTCCTAGAGCTTTCAATTCTTTATCTCCAAGTAAATCTAGTGATTTAACCAGTTCGAGTAAATGCTCCTCGGTGTTTTTGGTTGGATCATCTAATGCTTCTTCTAGTAAAGCATGTAAAATCCACCCCATACGTGGTCCTGGTTTCATGTGTAACGTCTTTATTAGTGTTTCACCGTTTACTTTCAGTTGTCCGACAGAAATTGGGTCATGTAACACTTCTTCAATCATGGCGTGATATTTACGTAAACGATAGGGAGCTTCTTTTTTCTTCATTCCTACTCTATCTGCTTCTCGAACTGTCATTAAATCCCAAACATGGTCTTTCCCTACTTTTCGAACAACACGACGAACGGCGGATAGAGTAATTTGTTCAGTATCGGAGAAAAACATATGATTTCTAACCATTGAAACCACAAAATCTGTTGATTTTTTGGGAAACTTAAGACGATCCATAATTTTTTGGACCATTCGAGCCCCAACTACTTCATGGCCATAGAAAGTAAAGGCTTTTTTGACCCCCTTGCGACGTGACCTCGGTTTTCCAATGTCGTGAAACAGAGAAGCTAAACGTATTTCAGTTGGAAGACCTTTATTTGTAGCATGCTCAAGGGCTTGGAGGCAATGCTCAAAAACATCAAATATATGAGCTCCCCCTTGTTCACACCCAATTCCTTCTTCAATTTCTGGGATTATATGTTTAAGGAGTCCTAACTTGGAAAGCATTCCTACACCGAGGGCGCTTTTATTTGACTCAATAATTTTAATGAACTCCTCCCTGATTCTTTCTTGGGAGATGTGTTTTAATAGATTAGAATTATCGTTGATGGCTTTCATTGTTTCATATGAAACGGCGAAGTCTAATTGAGCAGAAAATCTAACAGCTCGGAGCATTCTTAAGGCATCTTCTTGGAATCTTTCATTTGGATCATCTACGGCACGGATAACCTTGTCTTTTATGTCCGCTTGTCCTTTATAAAGGTCAATTAATTGTCCTTTATCGATATTATAGGCTAGTGCATTTATGGTAAAATCACGCCTTTTTAGGTCATCCTCTATTTTGTCGCTAAATTTGATTTCTTCTGGATGTCTAAAATCTTCATATTTTGACTCTACTCTATAGGGAGTGACTTCAACTATATAATATTTTGTTTCACCTGAAACACCTTCTTCCTTCCCCGAACTCGGTTCAGAAGAAGTTTCATGTGTAATATCAGTCTCTGGCATATTGGGTGTTTCACATGTAACACTAGGTATATTCTCCTCTATAGGTAAGCATACCCCCACTGTCCCAAAGGTGTTTTCATAAACAGTTTTTTCGAATAAAGGCATTATTTCTTCTGGTTTTGCATTTGTTGTGATATCCCAGTCTTTTGGTTCTTTATTAAGAATAAGATCTCGAACGCAACCACCAACCAGAAAAGCCTCGAATCCGGCTTTTTCGAGGGCTTCTGTTACATGTGTAACATAGGATGGAATTTTTTTATTGTTGATTTTTTGTACCATATTAGTGTTTCTTTGTGATCACGAATATTTTTTTGGTGAAAAATTTCTTGATCTCGCCTCAGTACTGTAGTGCCTGTGGCTTGCACAAAGTATCCTATATTTTGTGCACCTAGAGGGATTCGAACCCCCAATAACGGTTCCGAAGACCGTCGTGATATCCATTTCACCATAGGTGCAGCATTAATTAATAACAGTGAAATTATATACTATTTTAGCAATATATCAAATAAATATTTAGCTTTATTTTATATAGATACTTTTAGGAAGACAAAAGATTGCAATATGGAATTGGAATTAGTATAATACCCAATACTGATACGAAAAAAATATCTGAATGTAAGAATTTTTGTCGTCAGAAAAGCATAGTATTGCGGAATTGGTTTAGTGGTAGAACACGTCCTTGCCAAGGATGAGACAGGGGTTCGATTCCCCTATTCCGCACAAAGTGAGAAAATAGAAAGCAAACTCCTTTGCTTTCGTAGGGGAATCGAAAGATTTTTCCTTATCGTAGATGGAAAAATACCTGGCTATGTGATAGTCGATTCCCAACTCTATACAAAAAACAATAGAAAGAAAGTTACGTTCATTTTCTTTAAAATATTTCAATAAGACAAACTTCTTAAAACCTTCAGTATTTGTCCTTTATTATCCGAAAAAGCCTTATTTTTGTGGATAACCCTGTGTGGTTTGTTTATAAAAGACATTTATTTGGAAATGTCAAAAATTTGGGTATTTTAGAGAAAATTAGAATTTAGCCTTATTTTGTAATAGTATTTCTGGAAAGACAACATTTTAAAACACATTTTGTGTCTAATAAATAGCTAATCGTTTCACGTGAAACAATTATGAAGAAATTTGTCTCAAATTCGCAAAAAATAGGAGAATTAGGTGAAAATGTCGCCTGTAAGTTTCTTATGAAACACGGTTTTTCTGTATTAGAAAGAAATTATACAAAGAAATGGGGAGAAATAGACATCATTGTCAGTAAAGAAGGGAAATTATATTTTATAGAAGTTAAGGCTGTTTCTTGTGAAACCTTACCCGATTTTTCTAAAGAGAACCCTTTTGAGAAAAGACCAGAGGAGAACATGCATCCATGGAAAATTAGACGGTTATCTAAAGTAGTTCAAACATATTTAATTCACAAAAGGATAGGGAATATCCCATGGCAATTTGATGTATTATTAGTTTATTTAAACTTAAAAGAAAAGAAGGCTCGTGTTAGAACTATCGAGAATATAATTTTATAATTGTGCGGGATAGGAGAATCGAACTCCTGACGCTAGTTTGGAAAACTAGAGTTATACCATTTAACTAATCCCGCTTATTTAAGTATGTTTGATTATAGCTGAAAAACAAACGTTTTACAATGGTTAGTAAAAAGAAAACTTGACAATTTTTTGTAGTGGGTATATATTCAGAATAGAGGGTAGATAATGGTCGAACTATCTATTATGAAACTATTAATTTTAAAAAATATTATGCCTAAATTAGATGGTACTGGTCCAAGAGGGCAAGGCCCAAGAACTGGAAGAGGTTTAGGATTTTGTGGAGGTGGATTAGGAAGAGGCTACGGTTGTTGTATTGGGGGAAGAGGTTTTGGGTTTAGAAGATTTTTTTCTTCTAAAAATGAGTTGGCCGCATTAGAAGAGGAAGAAAGAATTCTTGAAGAAGAGCTTATTGCTCTTCGAGAAGAAAAAGATGCCTTGAAGAATGAACAGAAATAACAGGGGACTTACCGACCTTTTTGTTAAAATTGGTCGGTTGTTCTATAATTAAAATTATGCCAAGAAAACAAAATTGTTTTTGTAAAAAAATAAAGTTCAAACCTGGTGTAGTTTATTTTAAACCTCAGGGTGTTCCAATTAGAAAGTTGGAAATTGTTGAACTTTTGATGGAGGAGATTGAAGCCTATCGATTACGATACGTTGGAAATCTAGAGCAAACAAAAGCTGCTGCAGAAATGAGGACTTCTCAGAGTACTTATCAAAGAATACTTCATTCTGCACATCAAAAAATAGCTGATGCTCTGATCAACGGGAAAGCTATTAAAATTATTGAGCATGATTAAACCTTTATGGTCGGGATGCTGGGAATCTCGCCTCACGGTCGCTGGTACTTTTCCATCTTCGATAAGGAAAAGTCTTTCAATCCCCAGGCGTAAGCAAAGAAGTTTGCTTACTCACCCCGAAATATCAAAATTTTAATTTTGATATTTAAGTAGTCGGGATGCTGGGAATCGAACCCAGCCCTCGTGTTCCCAAAACACGTATACTACCAATATACTACACCCCGAAAAACATTTATATATATTAGCACATTTTTCATTAAATACAATTTTATTTTATAGATGTTATACTAGCGGGATTCGAAAAGAGATTTCAAATTTTATTCATTTAACTTAAACAAAATAATGACAATTTATTTATATTCAATCGCAAGCGTTCTGGTGGTCAGTTTAGTTTCTTTGGTGGGACTGTTTTTCCTTTCAATGAAAGAAGATACTTTAAAAAAATATATCGGAGTATTTATTAGTTTAGCAGTGGGAGCTCTTCTGGGAGATGCCTTTATTCATATTATTCCAGAAGCATTAGAAAGTTCTTCGAATGCCACCATTACTAGTATTTTGGTGATAGCTGGAATTTTTATATTTTTTATTTTAGAAAAAGTTTTACATTGGCATCACCACGGTGAAGATAAAGACAGGGAACATATTCATCCAGTAGGGAAGCTAGTTCTTTTTTCGGATGGGATTCATAATTTAGTTGACGGTATTATTATTGGAGCTAGTTTTATGATTAGTATTCCTATCGGTATTGCGACTACCATTGCTGTTATTTTTCATGAAATTCCTCAAGAGATAGGGGATTTTGCTGTTTTATTGCATGCTGGTTACACAAAAAAAAGAGCCCTGTGGCTCAACTTTATTTCAGCTTTGATGGCTTTGGTTGGAGTTCTTATAGCTCTAGTCTTGGGCAGTATAATAGATCCTTTTGTTATTTGGTTTTTACCAATTGCAGCTGGAGGATTTATCTACATAGCAGTGGCTGATTTAATTCCTGAATTACATAAGAGCAAAGAAACTTGGGTTTCGGTTCAGCAGATTATAGCTGTGATTCTAGGTGTTCTAGCTATGGTTGCATTGACTTTACTAGAATAAAAATAAATAAATTAATAAAAATAAAAACCACTCATGGATAGAATAGAGTGGTTTTTATTTAACCCAGAATGGATTAGCTTTTCACTGCGTCCTTAAGAGCTTTTGCTGCTCTAAATTTAGGAACTTTAGTTGCAGGAACATTTACGGGCTCACCAGTCTTAGGATTACGAGCTACTCGAGCCGCGCGATCTTTAACTGAAAAGATTCCAATACCTGCAATTGATACTTCGTCACCTTTTCTTAAAGTGTCAACGATAGCATCAAACATTCCGTTCACAACTTCTTCAGCTTGTACTTTCGTACCACCAATTTTTTCGTGAACTAGTTCTACTAATGCTTGTTTATTCATCGAATTTATCTTTCTAATGTTCTTAATTTAATAAAAACATAAGATACTATCTGAATAATATTCGACCACTTGCAAATGATCCTGATTAAAGGATTAATACTATTATATACTAAGGGGTTTTTTAGGACAAGTTTTTATTACTATTTACATTTTGAACAAATGTCCTATAATTTTAAGCAGAAAATTATATTTTTTGGTAAAATGACTTTAATGGAAACAAAAAACTGTCAAAATTGCAAAAACAACTTCATCATTGAAGTGGATGATTTTTTGTTTTATGAGAAGATGGGTGTTTGTGCCCCAAACTTATGTGTTCAATGTCGAGCACAGTTACGTTTAAGCTTTAGGAATGAAAGGAATTTTTATAAAAGACCTTGTGACAAATGCAAGAGAGATGTTGTTTCGATGTATTCACCCAATAAGCCCTTTAAAGTTTGGTGTTATGATTGTTGGTTTTCTGATGATTGGGATATATCAGATTTTTCTTTTGATTATGATTGTTCAAAACCATTTTTTGAACAATTTGAAAAACTTTGGAAAATTGTTCCTAAAATAGCTTTAATTTATATACGGAGTCCAGGAAGTGAATATACCAATATTTCAGCTGATAATAAAAATTGTTATTATATTATTGAATCTTCAAATAACGAGAATTCAATTCACTCATATTGGATTCAAGAATGTAGGGATGTTGTGGATACATCTTTTTCTTCTAATTGTGAATTAACTTATGAAAGCGATGATTGCTATGATTCCTATCAATTGCAATATAGTAAGGGTTGCCATGAGTGCACTACTAGTTATTTTTTGAATGATTGTCATGGTTGTACAGACTGTATCGGTTGCGTGAACCTTCGCCAGAAAAGTAACTATATTTTTAATGAATCTTACACGAAAGAAGAATATAAAAAATTAAAAAAAGGATTTAATTTTAATACAAATGAGGGAGTAGAGTCTTTCCGTAAGAAATATAATAGATTTTTATTATCCCAACCGCGAAAATTTTCTGAAATAAATCAGACTGTAAATTCAACAGGGAATTACATGAAGAATGTCAAAAATTGTGAAGTTTGTTTTCATTGTTATGAAGCCGAAGATAATAAATATGGGGTTCATATTTGGAGAAATGCTAAAAATACAATGGATTGCGATACAGCAGGGAGAAATGTTTCTTTAATCTATAATTCTATTAATACAGGAATTAATGATTCAAATATTATTTGTAGTGCCGTGTGCTGGGATTGTTCATTTGTTGAATATTCGATGTATTGTTTTAACTCTAATCATCTTTTTGGCTGTGTCGGATTGAGAAAAAAAGATTATTGTATTTTAAATAAACAATATAATAAAGATGAATATGAAAAGATTGTAGTAAAAGTTAGAGAGGAATTAAAAGAAAAAGAAGATTATGGGCAGTTTTTTCCTAAAATTTTATCTTGTTTTGGCTACAATGAATCAGCTGCTCAAGATCAATTTCCACTAAAAAAAGAAAAAGCATTGAGTGAGGGTTTTTCTTGGGAAGACACACCGCGTGGAACATATAAAAAAGGAACCAAGAAATGGGGCGAATTTTTAAATAACATTAGCGATATTAATTTTGATGTTACTAAAGAAATATTTATTTGTGAATTTTGTAATAAAAATTATAAAATTATTCAGGATGAATTTTCTTTTTATAAAAAACTAGACATTCCTCTTCCTCAATTATGCCCAGATTGTCGCCATGAGAGACGTTTTGTGAATAGGGGGCCAAATAAACTTTTCCCCCGCTCCTGCATGAAAGAAGGCTGTAATAATGAATTCCAAACATCATACTCCCCAGACAGATCAGAGATAGTATACTGTGAAGAATGTTACCAAAAGGAAGTATATTAAACCTCAGATAGGGGTTAAACCCCTATCTGGAGTGTGTAAAATGCGGAAGGATGCTCCTTCCGCATTTTGTTTATCTGTTATTCAATTATCTTATTACCGGGCGTATTCTGTTATTCGGTTTTCACGGATGACAGTTACTTTAATTTCACCTGGATAAGTAAGCTCCTGTTCAATTTTCTTTGAAATATCGCGAGCCATTTCTTTAGCTTCTAAATCACTAAGCTTTTCAGGTGTAACGAATATTCGAATTTCTCGTCCAGCGGAAAGAGCGTATGATTTTTCCACCCCAGGAAAACTCTTGGCTAGATCTTCTAATTCTTGTAGTCGTTTAATATAATTTTCAACACTATCTCTTCGAGCTCCTGGTCGTCCTCCAGAAATCATATCTGATGTTTGAACAATAACACCTTCAATTGATTCATGAGGTACATCGTCGTGATGACTTTTCATTGCCGTAATGATTTTTGGATCAGCTTGAAACTTCTGAAGGATACGAATACCAATATCGATATGAGTTCCTTGAACTTCATGATCAATTGCTTTACCAATGTCATGAACAAGAGCTCCAGCTTTGGCTACTTGAACATCTGCTCCAAGTTCTTCAGCTAGCATCCCCGCGATGTGAGACATTTCAATGGAGTGCTGGAGGACATTTTGTCCGTATGAAGTTCTAAAATATAATCGTCCAAGGATTGCAACGATTCGTGGGTCAAGATTAAAGATTCCGCACTCATAGACAGCTTGGTCCCCTTTATCTTTAATAATTTTATTAATATCTTCTTGAGCTTTTGCTACAATTTCTTCAATTTTAGCTGGTTGAATTCGTCCATCAAGAATTAGGTTTTCTAGAGCTAGACGAGCAACCTGTCGGCGAACTGGATCAAATGAAGAAATAACAATTGCTCCTGGAGTATCATCAATAATAAGTTCAACTCCACTAGCTTTTTCAAAGGCACGAATATTTCTTCCTTCTTTTCCAATAATTTTACCTTTTACTTCATCATTAGGAATGTTAACCATAGTGGTCATCATTTCACTAGCAGTGGATGAGGCTAGACGATTTATACTTGCGGCTAGAATATCTTTTGCCCGGCGATCTAGTTTTTCTGTATTAGATGTTTCCATCTTTTGCATTCGAACAAGCAAATCTTCTCCATATTGGTCTTCGATATTTTTGAAAAGAATTTCTTTGGCATCTTCAACTGAAAGCTTAGCAACTTTCTCAAGTTCTTTCTCTTTTTCAGCCTGGATTCCATCAACACGTTCTTTTATTTTTTTAACTTCTTCAACTTTACTTTTTATATTTTCAACTTCTTTATCAATATCACCTTGACGATTATCGAGCATTTCTTCTTTTTTAATAAGGCGATTCTCTGTTTGTTTCCACTCTTCTTCTTTAACTTTTGTTTCTTTTTGAGCTTCAATGTTTAATTGTTCAGCCTTTACCTTTGCTGCTTCAATAACTTTTTGGGCGTCTTCTTTAGCGGCCAATCTTATTTGCTTGATTTCAAGTTCCATGGAACCCTTCTTTCCAAGCGAAATAACAAGTCGCAGATAATATCCAACTCCCACACCCACAAGTAGAGTTGCGATTGATATAACTATTGTTGTTAATGACATATTAATGACTATGTCACTTCAAAAACTACGGGCTTTTTGCCTTAATTTAGTATTTTATTTTGTGTATTTAGAGAAATTAAATTCGAATGATACATAAAATGAAATGGTACAAGGGAAAAACGTTTCTAGATTAACCGTATATCTGAAGTGAACATTATAAACTGTTAAAATTCGATATTCTCAATATACTCTAAAAATTGAGTTTTGTCTAGGTAACAAAAAATACAAGGTATTTTCTCAAGTGTTTTTGAGGCAAGTCCTTGTATTTTTTAATTGAAACTTTTTATTTTTTAGTTTTTGGTTTAGAGATAATATCATCTATTATTCCATATTTTTTGGCTTCGTCAGAGGTCATCCAATAGTCGCGATCAGCATCTTTTTCAACTTGAGTAACTTTTTTACCTGTTGTTTGAGCTAAAATTTTATTAAGGGTATCTTTTGTTCGAAGAATATGTTTTGCATTAATGGCGATATCACTTGCTTGACCTTCAGCTCCTCCCATAACTTGGTGAATCATAACTTCAGAATTTGGTAGAGAGAATCTTTTACCCTTTTGTCCAGAAGCAAGAATAAGAGCTCCCATTGAAGCGGCTATTCCAACACAGATTGTTGAAACATTACTTTTAATAAAATTCATTGTATCAATAATTGCCAAGCCTGCTGTGACTGAACCTCCAGGAGTGTTGATGTAAAGATGAATGTCTTTTTTTGAATCACTGTGATCTAAATATAGAAGCTGGGCGATAACTAAATTAGCTGTGTGGTCATCTATTGGACCACCAAGAAAGATAATACGTTCATTTAAAAGGCGAGAGTATATATCGTAGGCTCTCTCTCCAAACTGTGATTTTTCTATAACTGTTGGGATTAACATATATGTATTATATCATATTTAGTAATAAGTTTTCGTTCGAGAACATTTTTTATTCAGTGTTTTTTATTGCTGTTCTAAGAATTGAAATACTTTTTCATTGCCTAACATTTGCTCAACATATGCGCGAGCACGAGTTGCGTCTGCTTCTTTATACATCTTCATGATGTTTTCTACTTCTTTTTGAATTTCTTCTTCTGTTGGTTTAAGACTTTCTTTTTCTGAGATTGTTTGGATTATCATTTGTAGTTTTGCACGTTTTTCAGCATCAACTCGCCATTCTTTTCGAAGGTCTTCCTCTTTCTTATTTATTTGTTTTAAATATTCTTCAAATTTAAAGCCCATGTTTGCAATATCAGCTTGAAGACGATGAAGAATTTTATCTGTTTCACTTTGAATTAAGATTTCCGGAATTTCTCCCTCAGTGTCTTTCATAATTTCTTCTACAGTTGAAAGACGTAATTTGTCTTTCTGTTCAGTGGTTTTTTCAATCTTTAGGTTTTCTTTAATTTTTTTCTTAAATTCTTCAGCTGTTTTAAAATCACCAAATGATTTAGCAAAGTCATCGTTGAATTCAGGGTATTCACTTTCTGGAATTGGAGCGTGAGCCTTGGCATGTTCCGCAGGATCTTCTCCTTCTTTATGTTCATGCTTAGGTCGAGATTGCTCAGCTCTCATTTTGCGAAGTTCAAGAATTGTTTTTTCAACATCAGTTTCCTCGATAATAATTTCTTTTTTGAATTCTTCGTTAGCATTTGCTTTCTTGGCGATCTTTTTATAATCAGGAAGTTTCATTTCAGGCAGGGTAGCTGTAATAATTTTAAATTCTAAATCAGACCCCTTCGCGATTTTTGTGATAGTAATTTGAGGACGGCCAATGGCATCAATTTTATTTTCTTCTAGAATTTTTGGATAGTTATCATTAATAGCCCTTTCCGCCATCTCTTCCAGTAATTCCATTTCTGGAACACTTTCTTTAATTTTAGAGGTAGGAGCCTTTCCTTTACGGAATCCTGGGAGTTCTAGTCTTTCTCCAATAACTGATAAAGCTTTTTCCTCATATTTTTCAAATTCGACAGCTTCTAATATCCCTACAATTTCTAATTCACTTTTTTCTAGTTTTTTTATTGTTGTTTTCATAGTTTTTACATCTTATACTATATATTAATTATTTTCAAATTAATGTACAAAAAATCCCTCAATTGAGGGATTTTTTGTACTATCTAATCTTTCTAATTAAAAGAATAGAGAAGCGAAAACTAGAGAAACAATACTCATCAATTTAATCAGGATGTTTATTGAAGGACCGGAAGTATCCTTGAAAGGATCTCCAACGGTGTCTCCAACAACAGCGGCCTTATGAGCGTCACTACCTTTTCCACCTAGGTTACCTGCTTCGATATATTTCTTAGCATTATCCCAAGCTCCTCCAGCATTAGCCATGTTAATTGCTTGTAGCACGCCAACAATTAAGGCTCCAGCCAGTAATCCTGCTAAAGCTTCTTTTCCAAGGAAAGGAGTTAGTCCGACGGCCAGGGGAGCAACGATTGCTACAAGTCCAGGCAGAATCATTTCTTTCAGGGCTGCTTTGGTACTAATATCAACACACTTAGCATATTCTGGTTTTCCTGAACCATCCATGATACCTGGAATTTCTCTAAATTGACGTCGAATTTCATCTATTAAAGAGGAAGCAGCTCTTCCCACAGCTTGCATTGTTCTGGCTGTAAAGAAATAAACTAAGATACCTCCTATAAATAATCCAGCAACAACTTTAGGATTGGAAATATCAATAACCTTTAATCCCGCAACTGCAGAATAGGCAGCAAATAAAGCCAAAGATGTTAATGCAGCTGAACCAATAGCAAAACCTTTACCAATGGCAGCTGTAGTATTTCCCATGGAATCCAATTGATCTGTAACTTTTCTAACTTCTGGTTCTAGTCCAGCCATTTCAGCAATACCTCCAGCATTATCTGCAACAGGACCGTAGGCATCAACGGCAACTGTCATACCAACGGTGGAAAGCATTCCCACTGCGGCAATTGCAATACCATAAACTCCAGCAAGACCATAGGAAACTAATATTGTGGTAATAACAACAAGGATAGGTAAAATGGTACTTTCCATTCCAACGGACAAGCCAGCAATTAGGTTGGTAGCGGGTCCTGTTTCTGATGCTTTAGCAATTTTCTTAACAGGTGCGTAATGATCGGAAGTATAATATTCTGTAATTTTACCAATCAAAACTCCAGCTATTAATCCAGCTAGTATTGAATAGAATACTCCAAAGTTTTCGAAAACTCCTCTAGCTACAAAAGATTTAACAATAAAATATGATGCTACGATAACAACTGAAGCACTAATCCAAATACCTCTTTCTAGGACGGCACCTAGACGAGAACCTTCCTTAGCTCTTACAAAGAAGAAAGCGAAGATTGAAGCTAGTATTCCAACGGAAGAAATCAATAATGGTAGAACTGTACTTTCTATACCAAACAGAACAACTCCCAAAGTCATGGCAGCAATCATTGAACCAACATAGGATTCAAAAAGATCAGCTCCCATTCCGGCAACATCACCCACATTGTCACCCACATTATCGGCGATGACTCCAGCGTTACGAGGATCGTCTTCTGGAATACCGGCTTCGATTTTTCCAACTAAATCAGATCCCACATCGGCAGCTTTAGTGAAGATCCCTCCACCAACACGAGCAAATAGGGCAATCATACTGGCTCCAAGAGCATAACCATTAATCACTCCGGGGTCACGGATTATTAGATAAAGTAAACTTAAACCTAGAAGACCAAGACCGGCAACTAGCATCCCCATGATTGTTCCACTTGAGAAAGCTATTTTTAAAGCGGGGTTGATTCCTGAACGAGCTGCGTGAGCTGTTCGAACATTGGCCATTGTGGCAACTCTCATTCCCACATAACCAGCTGTGGCAGAAAAGATTGCACCCACTATGAAACTAACAGCCGTTAGGGGGTTGATTAACAAAAATAAAGCAATGGCTATAACGACCACAAAGATTGATAAATAAATATATTCTCGTCTTAGAAAAGCTTTTGCTCCTTCTTGGATTGCCTTAGCAATTTCTTTCATTTTGTCATTTCCTTGGCCCTTTTTTAATAAAGTTCCAATTAAAATGATACTAAATACAATAGCTATCAATGAAGCAATAATTGTATAAGTTAAAGATAAATTCATATTTTTATGATAGATGGAAAATTTTCAAACTCTTCCATCAGATAATTAATAATGCTAATAATAATCGACTTAATAATTTTTTTTAAAACTTTTTATTTATTCTGTACCGTCATCGACGATACCATCATCTAACATACTATCATCGGTTATTTCTTCCTCAACTTCTCCATCGGGATTGATGCTTTTAATATCAATTCTCCATCCGGTAAGTTTTGCGGCTAGGCGAACATTTTGCCCTCCTTTACCAATGGCTAATGAAAGTTGATCGTTGGCTACTTCTACCATGGCACGGTGTTCTTCTTCATTAACTTCAATCTTAAGAACATCGGCTGGAGAGATTGCGCTGGAAATATAGGTTCCAGGATCAGCAGACCAAGGAATTATATCAATTTTTTCACCACCAAGCTCGCCCATTACTGTTGTAACTCGAATTCCTCTTTGTCCGACACATGAACCAACTGGGTCAATGTGTTCATCGTTTGAGTAAACAGCGATTTTTGACCGGGCTCCTGCTTCACGAGCAATGGCTTTAATTTCAACAACTCCTGAAGCAATTTCTGGAGCTTCCATTGAGAATAAGCCTTCAATAAGTTGAGGGTGGGTTCTGGAAAGTTTAAGATTCACTCCTCTTGGAGTTTCTTCAACAGAATATAGGTAAGCTCGGATGTGGTCACCTCGTTTATAAAATTCTCCTGGAATTTGTTCTTCGGGAAGAATTATTCCAGTGGCACGGTTAAAATCAATGTAAACAATTCCACGCTCAACCTTTTGAATTGTCCCATTTATTATTTCTCCTTCTTTACTTCCGTATTCGTCAATTATTATTTCTCTTTCAGCTTCACGAATTTTTTGAATGATAACTTGTTTAGCTGTTTGAGCAGCGATACGTCCGTAGTCTTCTTTGTTTTCTAGAGGAAAAATTAATTCTTCTTCTAACTTCACATCTTTTTTAATTTTTTTAGCATCTTCCAGAAGGATGTGATGCTCTTCATTGTAACGAACCCTCTCATCATCTTCAGCTATTTCGACTTCTTCAGCGTCTTCATCTTCGTTCTCTTCAACTATTCGTACCAAAGATTCATCAACCACAATTTTAATTTGGCTGAATTCAATATCTCCAGTTTCAAAATCAAGTTTTGTTCGGATGATTTGACCTTTTTTGCCGTAATCTTTTTTATAAGCGGCGGCGATGGCCTGTTCAATAGCCTCGATGATTTTCTCTCGAGGTATTTTCCGCTCTTCCTCGAGTTGCTCAAGGGCAGATTTCATTGTTTTTAGATCTAACATATTTAATTGTTATTAAGTTTTTAAAAATAAAAGTCCGGTTCGAGGACGGACTTAATACATAAATAATACTACTATATGACTTTAAGAGAGTCAATATTGTGAATTTAAATAAGCAAAAGTTTGTGTGCATAAACTTTTGCTTATTTTTTAAAGTAAATGTTATACTATATCTAGAAATAATAAATTTAAATTAATCAATTATTATTTATCTATTAACTATATTATTAATTAATACATTTTTATCATGAAAAATATCTCCAAAATTTTTATCGTTTTAGTTTTGACTCTTTTTGTTTCAGGTTTTACCTTTGCAGAAGAAGCTACAATAAAAACTAATTCTTCTAAGGTTACTGTTGTCGCAAATTTAAACATACAGGAAGCTCAGGTTATTGCTCAAATTGATAATGTTTTTAATATTTTATTTTTTCTTCAAAACGGAGAAGGAATTCAAGCTGGGGTTAAGTACGGAGTTCAGTTAATAAAAGAAACAGATAAGGGTCAATTTATTATGGATGAGTATATTTATCCTGAATTATTGGCTGTTCCTTCAAACAGTAGGGTAAAGAAGGATATTATTTATAAAGCTCCTGAGAATATAAGTGGTGAATATTCGCTCTTCCTAAACGCCAAAAACAAAAGTGGTCTTGGTTTAGGGATTGCCTATGTTGGTAAGGTCATCCTTTCCTCTAAAACTCAGAAGGCAGAAATACTTCCAGAAACGTGTTATCTGTCTGTGGAAGGAGAAGATCCTCAAATTAAATATAATCTTTCTCAGGGAGTGGACATAGATTCAGAAGAGAACCTTGTAATTAATTGTAATATTGTGAATTCATCTGATAAAGAAATTTCTGTTACACCAATTTATGAAACTCATTATCGAAATATTTATGGAGAAGTGGTTCCTCAAAAAGGAGGTGATTCCATTCTTGTAAACTTAAAAGCTGGAGAAAATAAAGAAGTTTCATTGATTTTACCTAAAGCCATTGATCCTCAAGCCTACGATGTGATTCTTTCTTTTGATTCTCAGGGGGTATTTTCAAATCAAGTGGTAGCTCACTATGTTTTGCGTGGTTTAAGTGCAACCATTCAAAATTTCTCACTGGACAAAGATTTCTATAAAAAAGATGAAACTGCACACTTTAATCTTAGCTGGGCGGCTTCGGCGGATAGTTTTCCAGGAGCCCGAAAAACTGGAACAACTGATATGGCGAGTATAACTCTGGAGCTTTCAATAAAAGATGGTTTGTTGAAGAATTGCATTAAACCAATCAATAAAGTAATCAATGAAAACCTACGAGACGGAACAGTTGAAATTCAAGCTCCAGTTATTGCTGATTGTGATGAAATGACGGCAGCCCTCTCTTTGAGAGATATTGATGGTTCGCTTCTAGCGGCTCAAACACTTTCCTTTGATACAAAGATTGAAAAAGATGAAGAAGATTTGTCTTCAACCTATGCTTACATTATTCTGGGAGCCATTGTCGTTATTGGGCTCGTGATTTATTTTATTAATAATAAAAAAGAAAAAGAAAATGAAAAAACTATTTAATATATTTTTAGTGGGAGGATTTGTTTTAGTCACTTTTGCTTTTTTGCCAATCTTGGCTGATGCGAACATGTTAGCAATTGAGCAGGATGCAATTGAGGAGGATGGAGGTGGAGGAGGGGGTACTATATATAGAACTGCTGCAACCACTCCACCACCTCCTGCCCCCGCAACTTCTCTTAATGTAACTTATGGTCTTAATGACTCGGTATATGAAGTAAATGAAGATGTGGTCTTAACCGCAAGCGTATCAAGGAATGTTTGTTCTAATGTTTTTTCTGATATAAGATTGACTGCTCGCATTCCCGCAGTTAGTCCTTCTTATCAAAGTGTTATACACCAAGTTGTTGGAGGGGGTATTACTATTAATGGTTCAGAAGATTTTACAGGCCCTTCAACTCCTGGAAATTATGTAATGCAAGGTAAAGTAGAAGTCTATGCTCCCGCTTATTATGTTTCATGCCCTGAAGGAACAGATAGCGATGATTTTGGGCTTGGATGTTTTAGCTCTTATACAACAACTGGTTTGATAGATGTCCAAGATGAACGTAACGCAGATTATGGTACGGAAATGACTTATGATGTAACCTATTTCCCAGGAGGGACGACTGTTTTAGATAGTGCAACCTTTGAAATTCCTTTCACGGTTGTAGCACCACTTCGAGATGTGTTGCCAATAGAGGCAGATATTCACGTAAAAGTTGATGGTGTTGTTTATGAAGGAACAACGACTGTTTCAGCAGGACAATTTGTAGAGGTTTATTGGGATAGTATAAATGCCGTAAGTTGTACAGCCAGGGGATTAGATTCAGATGGACAGACGGTTATGAATAAAGCAGATTTATCAAGAGCTGATAGAGATGCAATTAATATGAATTTAGTAAAAGATACTGTGTTTTCATTAACCTGTAGTGGTGTAAGCCCCTCTCCGGGGAGCACAAGTACAAGTCTCGTCCCGGTGGGTAAGTGTTATTTAGGAGGGGATTCCTTTAGAGAATTTTATGTTTTAAATGGGATAATGTATTACATAGGAACAACTGCGAGAGTATTACCTGAGATCTCTTGCGTTTATTATAGTGTTAGATAGGAGATAAGAATTCTTTTATTTTATAAAAGAAAAAATGTTTTAGTTTATTAAAATAATTATTTAAATCTATAAGATAAAAAAAGTCATTCGTATTTACGAATGACTTTTACTTTTTATTAATGAACATAAGTAACTCTTGTCCAAAAAGAGTAGGTGCTTCCATCTAAAGTATTGATACCTTCTCCTTTTATATCAAAACGTAATGAATCTTTTGTTAAAACATTTATTGGATATGTTTTATTCTGATCTGGAAAATAAAGACTAAGCTCTTCATTATCATTAAGAAGTTCATAGTTTTCACTACTTGCTGGAAACCCGTTTTCTTTATTACCGTGGATTTCTTTGCCGTCTAGTGTATAGTCCCAAGTTTCAGCTTTTTGTTCTGGACTAAGGACATAAGGAATATACCAAGGATTCTCTGGAACATACATTTTTCTTTCTAGTAAATTCGTATGCCAGATTTTTTTAGTTAATAGCCCAATTGGGCTAGTTGTCCAATCGCCTACTAAGATTTTTATTTCTTCAGTAGTTGTTCCACCAGGCCCAATGGCCTTTAGGATAAAAGTAGAGTCACCAGTTAATTTTGGTGTTTCAAAAGTTCCATTTTCTCCAATAGTCACATTATTAAGTGTAATATTGGTGAATTCACCAGTTACACTCCAAGTGAATGAAGTTGAACTATAATACGGCAATTGCTCCGTTGGAGCAGTTACTGTAATTGTTGGAGGATCCGGCAAAGGATTAACAATTACTGTTTTTTCTCTAGGAGGAACAGTTCTAAAATCTCCACTTATCATTTGAAAAGTGAATTTTGTAGTTTTCGTTAGTTTGACTGTTGTTGAGCCTTTAACAGATACTCTAATGTTTTTTACTATTAATCCTGTTTCAACTTCAATTTGCTTTAGTTCTCCCGATGTTCCTGTTCCATCCCAAGAAATGAATATTTCATCTTCTGGATAGATAGAATTTGGAGTGACTTCAAATTCTGTGATTGTTGGAAAAATAGTTACTACTACTTCTGCTGGTTCTTTATCACATCCTGACATTAAAAACAATATCAAGATAAGAAAAAAAGTTACTGTCAGATTTCTGATTGTTGTTTTCATGTCTATTTGTTTTTAGTTAATGTTTGAGTTATTTTCCAGATCCACCTATCTATTAAATAGATAGAATTAGAAAATAACTCAGCCACTAACCTTTTTCAAAGAATTGACTTTATTTAATTTTATTGTATCACATAAAAAATCATTTTGTCAATGTTTTTTAGGCTTTATTCCTTGAAATTAGTGAATATTCCTTTAAACAGCACCTCTGGTGGTGTTTTCTGAAAAAGAACATAGATATTGAGTTTGAGTGTTTTTTTTGTTTTTTCTTTAATTACAAAGGTGATATAATAATGATAGTTTTTATTTAATTCTTAAATTTTGAAAAACTTTTTATTACTAACTAATTAATATATTTTAAAATGAAACTTACAAAAATATTTTTTATAACCGCTACATTCTTATTGGTGTTCTTTTCTCTTGGGCTAATTAATAATGTTAGTGCGGATACTGCTTCTGATAACGTGACTGTTAATGTTACGATTCCTCCTGCCAACTGTTCAGTTTCTCCCTGGGGAACAATTAATCATGGAGATTCAGTGACTGCTTATTTAACGACAACTGTTCCATATGGTAGTTCTTGTAGTTCTCAAACAAGAACATGTAATGACGGAACTTTATCAGGAACATATACTAATGATTCATGTATTGTTCAGCCTGCAGGAGCTATTACAGTTTCTCTTTCTGCAAGTCGTAACCCTGTTAATCTTCCAACAAATTCATCCACAATAAGTTGGTCAACATCTGGAAGTCCAACTTCTTGTACTGCAAGTGGTGCTTGGACTGGAGTTAAAAGTACTAGCGGTGGAACTGAATCAAAAACTTATTCATCAGCTGGAACTTATACATATAGTATTACCTGTAGTAAAGCTGGGACATCTAATGCCACCGATTCTGTGACGGTAGTTGTTAATAGTCAGACCGTCACAAATTATACTTTAACCACCAGTAAATCTGGATCAGGAACTATTTCCTCTAGTCCTTCAGGAATAAGCTGTGGAACAGATTGTTCTCAATCCTATGCTTCTGGAACTTCGGTTTCACTTTCAGCCACACCCTCGTCTGGATATGTATTTTCCGGCTGGGGAGGAAGTTGTAGTGGTACTGGTTCTTGTACTGTTTCAATGACTTCTAATAAAACAGTGACGGCGGTGTTTACCTATAGTCCAAGTAGCTATACTTTGAATATTTCTAAAACAGGAACAGGGACGGGAACTGTCACGGGGTCTGGAATAAGTTGTGGGTCTGATTGTTCTCAATCTTATACTTCTGGAACTTCGGTTACTCTCATAGCTTCTGCTACCTTAGGATCTTTTACTGGTTGGTCTGGATGTAATAGTACTTCTGGTTCTTCTTGTACTGTTTCAATGACTTCTAGTAAAACTGTTACAGCTTCTTTTACTTATACCGTCACAAATTATACTTTAACCACCAGTAAATCTGGATCAGGAACTATTTCCTCTAGTCCTTCAGGAATAAGCTGTGGAACAGATTGTTCTCAATCCTATGCTTCTGGAACTTCGGTTTCACTTTCAGCCACACCCTCGTCTGGATATGTATTTTCCGGCTGGGGAGGAAGTTGTAGTGGTACTGGTTCTTGTACTGTTTCAATGACTTCTAATAAAACAGTGACGGCGGTGTTTAGTGTTGCGGGAGTTCCCTCTGGTGTTATTAGTGTAAATAATTGTTCAATTCCCATTGGGTCAAGTTCTTGTTCTACTACAGTTACATGGGCGACTTCCAATGTAGATGCTTCTGAGACTCACTTATTTAGAATTTCTCCTAATATGGCAATTCTTGCTTTTAGAGATCCTAGTGGCACCATCTCATCTTCTATTAGTTATGGCAATACAACCTTTGGCATATATTATTCAGCTAACTCCCCTGGATCTTTCCTTGCTCAAAAAACCGTGACGGCTTCTTGTGCTTCAGGGTCATCTTGGAACGGAAGTACTTGCGCTGTGGTAACCCCTATTACTGTTAATTTAACAGCATCACCTTCCTCGATGAATTTACCGACAAATTCGACAACCTTATCTTGGACAACAACAGGAAGCCCAACAAGTTGTATTGCGACCCAAGATTGGACTGGAACCCCAACGGCAGTTCCAAGTGGTAGTGCTGAGAGGACAGGAATGACAGAACAAACTTATAATTTTGGAATTACCTGTAGTAAAGCAGGAGTAGCTGATGCTACTTCTTCTACTTCAGTTGTTGTTGGTGCTTCCTTAAATATGGCCCCAAGTTCTCCGATTATTACATCGGATACAACTAATTATTACAAAGATGTATTAACTAATTTTACTTTCACTTCAACAGATCCAGAAAATGACCAGATTAGATATGGAATAGATTGGGATATGAATGGCTCAGCTGATATTTGGCTTCCAGAAACTGCACCTTCTGTAACCTACGTAAATTCTGGTGTATCTCAAACTAAGAACCATTCTTGGTCAACAACTGGAGCAAAAACTTTTCAAGCCCTTGCCCAGGACATTAATGGGGAAAATTCTGGATGGAGAACCTTTGATTTAAGTGTTGTTGAACAACCTGTTTCTCCAACGGCTTCAATAGATAGTGATATTTCTGTTGTCGAATATAATGGAAAAGCGGTTCTAAGTTGGACTTCAAGCAATGCGACTTCTTGTAATCTTTCAGGTGGTGGAATTTCACCAGTAGTTATTGGAACTTCAAATCTAGGATATACTACTCCATCCTTACCAGAAACTACAACATTTACTCTTTATTGTGTTGGGAATGGAGGAGATATAACTAAAACCATAACTATTATGGTGGGAGAGATAAAGCCCATATTTGAGGAAAGATAAGAGATATATATGATATAATTAGTAACATAAAAATTAAATTACTTTTTATTATTAACTAATTAATATATTTTAAAATGAAACTTACAAAAATATTTTTTATAACCGCTACATTCTTATTGGTGTTCTTTTCTCTTGGGCTAATTAATAATGTTAGTGCGGATACTGCTTCTGATAACGTGACTGTTAATGTTACTAAACCCAGCATTTGTTCAATTGAAAATCTTGATATTACTCCTTCTAGAATAGACAAAGGAGATTCTGCTGTAATTTCTTGGACTACAATTAATTGTAGTGATGTAAGTTTTTCAAATAATACAGGCTATGATCTACAAGGACCTGTTGTTAAATCAGGAAGTGTTTCAGTTTCTCCTGACAGTACCACTACTTTTGCTTTAAATGTTTCTAATCAAAATAGTAATGACTATGAGGCAGTAACACTTACTATTGATCAACCAAAAGTTTGTTCAATAAATAGTTTTACGGCTAGGGATACTTTGATAGTTAAAGGAGATTCAACAACTTTGTTTTGGAGTACAGAGAATTGCGATCAAGCCAGCATCTCTCCGACAATAAAGAATGTTGATTTAGATGGTTCACAGTCTGTTTCACCTACTTCAACCACGACTTATACTCTAACTGCTTCTTTAAACGGAGTACCTGAAAGGGAAGCTATTAAAATTACAGTTATTTCTGCTCCGGTGATTTGTAAAATAAATACTTTTATAGCTAGCCCTTCCACTATAGATAAAGGCAGTTCAAGTACCTTGTCTTGGTCAACGGAAGATTGTGTAACTATTAATCTTTCTGGATTTGGAGAAGTTTCTAAATCTGGGAATAGGTCTGTTTCACCTACTTCAACCACGACTTATACTCTAACCGCTGTTGACCAGTTTAGTAGTTCTAAAAAAGAGAATGCTACTGTTAACATTAAAGAAAAAGACGACCTAGTAACTTCCGGAGTTATTACTGCGCTTGATTGTAGAATTCCACTAAACAAAAGTAGCTGTGATTCAAAATTATCTTGGAGTACCATTAATCCAGTTGGAACTTCAGCAGTTACAACTCCTACTAATATTACGGTTAAAACAGCTAATACGAGTACCGCCGCCTATTCAATGTCCTATGGTTTTCGTCGGTTTTATCTTTATAACGATGGAGCTGAACTTGATTCAGATTTAGCTAGGGCTTCCTGTGGATCAAATATTTGGAATGGAAGCAAGTGTGTAGCACCCCCACCCCCAGTGGAGGATCCTTCAGGAACTCTTTCTGTCGAAAGTTGTGAAATTGCTGAGGGGTTTAGTACTTGTTCTTCAAAAGTAACTTGGACAACGAAAGATTTAACTTCTAACCCAACGGCGGTAACTAGAAATAATCCAGACGGAACGGTGGTTTCCACAAGCATCTCAGGAGCAAATGTAAGTAATGTTGTAAATTATGGAGCAAGTACCTATTATCTTTATCATAATGCAGTTGCTTTGGCGGAATTTCCTATTAATATAAGTTGTGTTTCTGGAAATGTTTGGGATGGAAATAAATGTGTTCAAGGCTTGTTAGCCTCTGTTGATTTGACTGCTGATCCAATGACTATTGCTATGAATAGTTCATCAATACTAAAATGGACCTCAAGAAATGTTAGTTCTTGTTCAAGTTTAGATTTTAATACAGGTGGTAATACTGCTGGACGGGCTGAAGTTGGACCACTAAGTACAACTAAGGTTTATTCTATTTCTTGTACAGGAATAAATGGGCCAACTAAAAATTCTGTGACGGTTACGGTTGATTCCACGTTACCTCCTGATGGTGGGGATTCTGGTGGAGGCGATGGAAGTGGTAGTGGAACAGGTGATGGAACTGGAACTGGTGATGGTACGGGAACTGGGACAGGTGACGGAACAGGAGACGGGACCGGAACGGGTGATGGAACTACCGATGGTGATGGAACAGATACGGACGATTTAATAAATCCTATTTATACAGAAGTTTAGAAGAAAGAAAAATGTCCTCGACTTACAAGTCGGGGACATTTGATTTGACCCCCACCTATATTTTTATTGCAGGTATCCCCGCGTTGAAAACTATAAAAATATAGGTGTGGGGGTTGACTTTATTTTGCCATTTGCTAGTATAAGGGCACTTAAATTTTATTAATAATTTATGTTGGTAGTTAGAATAGAGTATTAATTATTATCTACTCTGTTATGATTATCAACCAATAATAAATATGGCAGAAGAATTTAACAGAGACAAGCCTCACGTAAACGTGGGAACTATTGGTCACGTTGACCATGGTAAAACTACATTAACAGCTGCAATCTTGCAGGTTCTTTCTCGTGAAGGAGGAGAGCATGGTGCAAAAATTAAAGGTGTTGATCAAATTGACTCAGCTCCCGAAGAAAAAGCTCGTGGTATTACCATTGCTTTATCTCATAATGAATATTGGACACCAACACGTCACTACGCTCACATTGATGCGCCAGGACACGCCGACTATATTAAAAACATGATTACTGGAGCTGCCCAAATGGACGGTGCTGTTCTTGTTGTTGCTGCTACAGATGGAGCGATGCCTCAAACTCGAGAGCACGTTCTTCTTGCTAAACAAGTTAACGTTCCAAAGATGATTGTTTTCCTAAACAAATGCGACATGGTTGATGATAAGGATATGATTGACCTAGTTGAAGAAGAAGTTCGTGAACTTCTTACAAAACAAGGATTTGATGGTGCCAATGCTCCAGTTATCCGTGGTTCAGCTCTTAAAGCTCTTGAAGCAACTGATAATAGTGATGAGAACTCAAAGAGTATTCTTGAATTAATTAACGCTCTAGATACTTATATTCCAGTTCCAGAACGTGATGTTTCAAAACCTTTCTTAATGCCAATTGAAGATATTTTCTCAATTGAAGGACGTGGAACTGTTGTAACTGGTAAGATTGACCGCGGGGTTATTAAGGTTGGAGAAGAAATTGAAATTGTTGGTATTAAGGAAACAGTTAAGACAACTGTTACTGGTATTGAAATGTTCAATAAAAACTTAAAAGAAGGAATGGCTGGAGATAATGCTGGAATTCTTGTTCGTGGTATCAAAAAAGAAGATATTCATCGAGGACAGGTTTTGGTAAAACCAGGAACTGTTACTCCTCATGCTGAATTTGAATGTGAAGTTTACGTTCTAAAGAAGGAAGAAGGCGGTCGCCACACTCCATTCTTTACAGGATATAAACCTCAATTCTACATTCGTACAACAGACGTAACCGGAGAATCAGCTCTTCCTGAAGGAGTAGAGATGGTTATGCCAGGTGACACAGTGAAACTTTCAGTTAAACTTGTAACTCCTGTCGCTCTTGAAGAACAAATGCACTTTGCTATTCGAGAAGGTGGAAAGACAGTTGGAGCCGGAGTTGTCACAAAAATCATTAAATAGACTTAGTTTTATTCAGTTCTTTCTAACAACGAACATATGACCACAAAGAAAACACCATCAACAGATGGAAAAACAAAAACAAAAGTAAAAAAAGGGAAAGAAGACGTAGTTGTTCAACTTCGTATTCGTGTACGAGCCTATGAAAATAAGATTCTTGACACTTCCGTTAAGCAGATTATAGATACAGCTCTACGTTACGATGCGAAAATAGTTGGACCCATTCCCCTTCCCACTGAAATCAAGAAATATACTGTTAACCGTGCATCGTTTGTTTTTAAGGATGCCCGTGAACAGTTTGAAATCAGAATTCACAAACGTGTTATCGATATTCTGAATCCAAATCAAAAGACAATCGAAGCACTTACAAATCTATCATTACCTTCTGGTGTTGATATTGATGTAAAAATGATGTAATTAAATTAACTTAGAAAATAGACATGGGAATTAACTAAGGTTCTGAACCAGAGTTAGGTTCTGTGTATTACTTATTATGAAATTTATCCTAGGAAAAAAACAGAATATGACGCAATGCTTCGGAGAAGACGGAAATGTTATTCCTGTCACGGTTATTTCAGCTGGTCCGCTAGTTGTGACGCAAGTTAAAAACCCTGACATTGATGGATATACTGCCGTACAGGTGGCATTTGAAGAACAAAAAGAAAGTCGAGCGACAAAGGCTCATCTTGGACATGTAAAATCTGCCACTGCGGAAAAGAAAGGAGCTTTTAAGCACCTTCGTGAATTCCGTGATACAGAAGAAGTTGCTACTGGTGACAGAATCACAGTTTCAGTCTTTAATGTTGGTGATATTGTTACAGTTTCAGGCCTTTCAAAGGGAAAAGGATTCCAGGGTGTTGTTAAACGTCATGGATTCCACGGAGGACCACGAACTCACGGACAGAAACACTCTGAACGTGAACCTGGTTCTATTGGAGCCGGAGGGTTACAAAGAGTTATGAAAGGAATGAAAATGGCTGGACGAATGGGTGGAGATAGAATTACTGTTAAAAATTTAGAAGTGATTGGTGTTGATGAAAAAAATAATGAATTATTAATTAAGGGTGCAATTCCAGGGCGACGTGGAACGCTGGTGGAAATTATCGGCTAAATATGGAAACACAAATATACAACCAAAAAGGTAAATCTGTTGGTAAGTTAAATCTCCCTGAATCAATTTTTGGTATTCCTTGGAATGGAGATTTAGTTCATCAAGTAGTAACTGCCATGCAAGCTAATGCTCGCACTCCAGTTGCTCACACAAAAGATCGTTCAGAAGTTAGAGGAGGAGGTAAAAAACCTTGGAGACAAAAAGGAACAGGTCGTGCTCGTCACGGATCAAGCCGTTCCCCAATTTGGGCTGGAGGTGGAGTTGCTCATGGACCTCGTAATGAGAAAGATTATAGTCAGAAAATTAATAAAAAAATGAAAGTGAAAGCTTTGTATACTGTTTTGTCTGAGAAATTCCGCAAAGGACAGATTCTTTTTGTCGAAGAATTAGATCTTAAAAACATTAAAACAAAGGATGCAGTAGAAATTGTTAGCAATCTTAGTGCCGTTGAAGGCTTCGGAAGAATTGTTGGTGGGAAAAAAGTGAACACTTATATTACCGTTCCAGCTAAAAAAGATGAGCTTAAGAAAAGTTTTGCTAATATAAAAACAGTTAAACTTGATGAAGTTCGCAATATTAATCCAGTTGATTTACTAGCTTGTCGATATATTATTATTTCTCATCCAACCGAGAGTTTTGCTTTTTTGGGAGGAAAGAATGAGAAGAAAGTAGTAAGTAGTAAGTAGTAAAGGGAAGATTAAAATTATGAAAAAAGAAACAACAAAAAAAGAGGAAGAAAAAGTAGTTAAATCAAAAAAGATTGCATCTTCTAAAGATTCCAAGGAGGTGAAAAAGGAAGATAAAAAAACAAAAACTCATCCATTAATAAAAGGGATGCGTATTACTGAAAAATCTTCTCTTTCTGCTGATAACGGGAGATATACTTTTAATGTGGCTATGAACGCTAATAAAAGTGAAATTAAAAAAGCTATTGAATTACTTTATAAAGTTACTGTAGTTAAAGTTACTATTACTCAGATCACAAAAAAGAATGTTGTTCGTCGTGGTGTAATTGGAACTAAAAGTGCTGGTAAAAAAGCGGTCGTGCATTTAAAGAAAGGCGATAAAATAGAATTTGTCTAGAAATATTATGAAAACTTATAAACCAACAACACCATCAAAACGTCATCAAACCACTGTTTCATACAGAGGAGTCTTAACCAAGAGTGAACCAGAGAAATCTTTAACTCATGGATTCAAGAGATCCGTTGGGCGTAATCACCACGGACGTATTACTACTCGTCATAAGGGAGGTGGACATAAGCGTCTTTATCGAGATATAGATTTTAAATATAATAAACATGATATTCCTGCGAAGATAACTTCCATTGAATATGATCCAAATCGAAATGCCTTTATTGGTCTAGCAGTCTATGCTGATGGCGAAAAGAGATATGTGATTGTCCCTAAAGAAGTTAAGGTTGGAGATAAATTTATTGTTGGGGAAAAGGCTCCTGTAACTATAGGTAATCGTTTACCACTTAAATTAATTCCAGTTGGAACTTTTGTTTACAATATTGAAATTAAACCAGAGAATGGAAGTAAGTTAGCTCGTTCAGCTGGAACCTTTGCTCAGGTTATTGCTAATGATGCAGGTTATACTAATTTAAAGATGCCTTCATCTGAAGTTAGAAAAGTTTCAGAAAATTGTTATGCTTGTATTGGAGAAGTTTCAAATTCAGAATATAAATTACAAAATTTTGGTAAAGCTGGACGTTCTCGTTGGAAAGGTATTCGACCTACAGTGAGAGGAAGTGCTATGAACCCAGTTGATCACCCATATGGAGGAGGTGAAGGGGCTCAAGGACGAGGTTTGCGTAGAGCTAAGACTAAATGGGGTAAGCCGTCAGGAAAAGGACAGAAAACTCGTACACCGAAGAAATATTCAAATATGCATATTGTTTCTCGTAGAAAAGTTGGAAAGAAAAAAAGTAAATAGAATAAAAAAATCCCCTTTTGGGGATTTTTTGTTGTATAATGTAAAAATGGAAAAAGAAGTAAATAAAAAACTGTCAGAGAAAAAGAGGTTTTCAATTGTTGCTCGTGCTAAGAGTTTTACTCATGCTTTTCGTGGGATTGGAATTATAATAAAAACTACTCATAATTTTTGGGTCCAGATCTTTTTTGCTGCAGTGGCTATTTTATTAGGTTTTATTCTAAAAATATCTCACGTAGAATGGATATTAATTATTTTTGTAATAGGATTCGTACTGGTTGCCGAGGCTTTTAATACAGCAATTGAAATAGATATTGATTTAACTAGTCCTAATTACCACCCCTATGCTCGTGATATTAAAGATGTTTCTGCTGGAGCTGTTTTACTATCTGTAATTGCTGCTTGTGTCATTGGTCTAATAATTTTCTTCCCTAAAATTTTAGCATTGTATATATAAAAAAATCCCACGGAGATGGGATTTTAATTTTTATTTTCGGATCTTTTTTTGTAATCTTCCTATATATATTGAAGAAAAAACAAAAACGGCAATCATTCCTAATAAGAAAAGAAATGAACACTTTTTAACAATAGGGCTACATTCAAGACCTATCATATCAAAGAGAGTAATCATTCCTAAAATAAATGCAGTGAAGCCGATTAGAGTTAGAAATAAGACAATTAATCTTGCTTTAAATATTTGTTGTCGAGTCATAATTTTCTCCTTTAGTTAGTGAATGGTACAATTTTTTCTTTACTTTACATGTTTGAGTGTTGGTTTGCAAGGGGGTTGTTGACTTTTATTTTATATTTGCTAGTATAGGTGCTACGAGCTCAAGAGAGCTTTATTTATTATGACAAGATCACTTAAGAAAGGTCCATATGTTGATGAAAGGCTATTAAAGAAAATAGCCGGCAAAAAACCTTTGGAAACAGGTACAATCAAGACCTGGTCACGAGCTTGTGTTATTTCCCCAGAAATGGTGGGCTTCACTTTTGGAGTTCATAATGGGAAACAACATATTGAAGTTCTAGCCAGTGAAGATATGGTTGGACATCGATTAGGTGAGTTCTCTCCAACTCGTAAGTTCGTCAGACATGGAGGTAAAATGCAGAAAGAGTTAGAGATTAAGAGAAAAGAAGCTGAAATTCAAGCAGCAAAATCAGCTAAAGCTTCAACCGATTCAAAGAAATAAAAAACGAATATGAAAGCATTTTTAAAAAATTACAGACAGTCTCCTCGCAAAGTCAGACTAGTGGCGGGACTTATCAAAGGCAAAAGGGTTGCCGACGCTTTTGTTCATCTTGGTGCTTTATCAAAGCGTGCTTCTGATCCTATTAATAAACTATTAGTTTCAGCTGTATCTAATGCTAAGCAAGCCGGAGCCTCAGAAGAAAATCTTTACATTGAAAACCTTACCGTTAATAAGGGTGTTGTTTTAAAGAGAAGTAGACCACGAGCTCGTGGAAGTGCTTCTCGCATCAATAAAAGAACAAGTCATGTGATGCTTAATCTTTCAGAAAAAGTTATTGCGGAGAAAAAGGCAGCTCCCGTTGAAAAACCTGAAGAGAAGAAGGTTGAGAAAGTTGCAGAAGTAAAAAAAGAAGAGAAAAAAGTTGTTAAAAAAACTAAAGTAGCTGAAAAAGCTAAAAAATAATATTATATGTCAAAAATAGTTCACCCATATGCACATAGATTAGTAATCCTCCGCGACTGGAAGTCACGCTGGTTTGCTGATAAAAAATATAAAACTCTTTTAGAGAGCGATGTTGTTATTCGTGAATTTTTAGTAAAAAGACTTCGTGGTTTTTATCTTTCCCGTATTGAAATTGAACGCGATGCTAAATCAACAAAGATAATGGTTCATACTTCACGACCCGGAATGATTATTGGCCGCTCTGGTGAAGGAGCCACAAAACTTAGAGGTGATTTAGTTACTCGAATGAAAAAGAGAGGGATAGAAGTCCCTGAAGATTTGAAGTTTGATATCGTTGAAGTTACAAATCCAGATGCCGACGCAGCCATTGTGGCCTGTGCCATTGCCGAAGGCTTAGAAAAACGTCTTCCATATCGTAGAGTTATAAAACAAGCAATCGAAAAGGTTATGTCAGCCAATGGAGTTAAGGGAGCCCGTATTTATTTGGGGGGTCGTTTAAATGGAGCTGAAATCGCTCGTAGTGAGCAGGTTAAACGTGGGTCCATTCCACTTCAGACATTTAGAGCTGATGTTGATTTTGCTCGTGAAAAAGCACATATGCCATACGGTTGTATTGGAATAAAGGTATGGATTTACCGAGGAGAGGTTTTTGAAAAAGCTAAGTAATCTACCTGCATAGACAGGTTTAAATATTTTATGTTAACACCGAAAAAAGTAAAATTTAGAAAATGGCAAACAGGACGAAAGGACATGAAAAAAGTCACTCCTGCTACTCGTGGTATCACAGTTGCCTTTGGTTCTTTTGGTTTGAAAGCTACCACAGGTGGACGTGTTCGTTCAAATCAAATAGAGGCAGCTCGTAAGGTTACTTCTAGAAC
This sequence comes from Minisyncoccota bacterium, assembly GCA_942491275.1. GTDB lineage: Bacteria > Patescibacteriota > Minisyncoccia > Phycocordibacterales > UBA9973 > UBA8515. Next base: position 66,000 of record CALNZI010000009.1, read on the forward strand.
AATGGGTAAAACAGGAAGAATGTGGATTAGAATTTTCCCCGACAGACCTTTTACAGCAAAGCCAGCTGAAGTGGGAATGGGAAAAGGTAAAGGGGACCCACAGGGATATTGTTTAGATATTCGTCCCGGCCGAGTTTTATTTGAAGTTGATGGAGTTACTCCAGCAATCGCTAAAGAAGCTTTACGTAAAGCTGGAACTAAATTACCAGTAAACACTCGCATTGTTGCGCGATAATATTATGGAAAAAGAAATTAAAAAAGAAAAAAAGATTTTAAAGGGAGTTGTGGTTTCAGATAAGATGGATAAGACCGTTGTTGTTAAGGTTACTCGATTTGTTGAGCACTCTAAGTATGGGAAGAGAGTTAAGAAAAACAAAACATACAAAGCCCACGATGAGAATAATGAAAAAAAGGTTGGAGATAGGGTTGAAATAGAAGAGACAAAGCCCATGTCAAAGGATAAGCATTTTATAATTAAAGGTTAATTTATATGATACAAGACGGAACAATGGTAAATATCACAGATAACGCCGGAGGTAAGGTGGGAAAGGTTTTCAAGGTGCTTGGTGCATCAAAGAAGCGCTATGCTGGTTTAGGAGAAAAAGTAATTATTTCTGTAAAAGTTGCTGAACCTCGTAAGGCAGTTAAAAAGAAAGACGTTCACCAGGCTGTTGTTGTTAGAACAGTGAAATCATTTCGTCGAAAGGATGGATCATATATTAGTTTTGATGATAATGCTGTTGTTATTTTAGAAAGAGACAAAATGGAACCAAAAGGTGGTCGTGTCTTCGGTCCTATTCCACGAGAATTGGCTGAGAAAGGTTATCAGAAGATAATATCATTAGCTCAAGAAGTTATTTAAATAATATGAAAATTAAAAAAGGAGACAATGTAATAGTTATCGCCGGATCCTCTAAGGGAAAGAAAGGAAAGGTTATTAAAGCTATTCCAACTTTGGACAAAGTTGTTGTGGAAGGAGTAAACATGAGAAAGAAATCCCATAAATCAAAACAGAAAGGCGACCCAAGTCAGATATTAGAAGTAGCAATGCCTATTCATGTGTCCAATGTAGCTAAACAAAAATAATTTATTATGGAAACAACAAAACAAAAAGAAAAGAAAGTATTTAATACTCTAAAGAGTAAATATGGATATAAAAGTACAATGGCTGCACCTCATTTTGTGAAGGTTGTTGTTGCTAGTGGAACTGGAACAGGAATTAAGCGTAACAAAGATTATAATGAATTTATCATGGATCGTTTAGCAAAGATTACTGGACAGAAGCCATCAACTCGCAGTGCTAAAAAATCAGTTGCTAGCTTTAAAATTCGTCAAGGAGATCCAATTGGAGTCATGGTTACCCTTCGTGGGGCAAGAATGTATGGATTTTTAGACAAGCTTATCAACGTAGCGATTCCTCGTACTAAAGATTTTCGCGGAATAAATCGTAAATCAGTTGATGATATTGGAAATATGACAATGAGTATTAAAGAACATACTATTTTCCCAGAAACAGGAGACGAAGAGCTGAAAGACGTTTTTGGAATGGCCGTAACTATGGTTACAACTGCTAAAACCAAAGAAGAAGCCACTGACTTCTTTGAAGCAATGGGTGTTCCATTCAAAAAAGCTTAAATTTAAATACTTTAAAAAACCTCCTATTGGTCTGTCTGCGCAGACAGGGAGGTCTTTTTTTTATTTGCTTTAATCTTTTCGGTGTGGTAATTTAAAAGAAAATTAGGTATAAATTTAAACATTTTTTATGGAGCCAATTGCAAAAATATTGAGCCCTATAAAAGATGGGGTTCAAGGTATTATTTTAGTAAAAAAAGCAAAGAGTCTTTTGACCCAAAACTATTTATTGATTCAAGATCATGATGATCGAGGGTTAGGTACTGGAATAAGGAAACTGGGACTTCCTGGGGGTGGAATTGAATATCAAGAAACTCCGGATATTGCTTTAGTTAGAGAGATAGAAGAGGAAAGTTCTCTTAATCTTGCTCAAAGTTCTTTAAAATATGAAAAGTTTGGTTGTTATACAAAAATGAGATCCAATGGATTTCCCAATGACAATCATCTTTTTGTTATTAAATTAGATTATTTTCCAGAATTAAAAACGAATGACCCTTTTGAAGTTTCAAAGGTTGTTGTATTGCAGTTATGGGAAATAATTAATTATTTTCACGAGGGAAGAGTTCATGAGGGGTCCATGAGACTAATCTGCCACTTTTTAAATGGTACTAAATCTGGCTCTCTCAATGAGCCAGTATCCTTAAGTGGAACGATATTTTAATAGCCTAAATCTAAAAATGATTTAGGCTATTTATTATGATATACTTTTCATCATGAAAGCTGTAATTTTATGTGCAGGAGAGGGGAATAGATTAAAACCTTTAACGGAAAAAATCCCCAAACCTCTTATTTTAATAAAAAATAACCCCATTTTGTTTTATATTTTTAATTCTTTACCGAAAGAAATAGATGAAGTTTTTTTAGTAATTCAAGAAAAATATTTAGATTTATTTACAAAATTTCTTGAGAGTTTAAGAATAAAGATTAAAATAAAAATATTATTTCAAGAAAAGAATACAAAAGGAACATATTTTGCTTTAATGTCTGCGAAGAAATTTTTAAAAGATGAGAATAGGTTTTTAGTATTAAATGGTGATGATTTGTTTGAAAAAGAAGATGTTGAAATTATTATTAAAATGGATGCTCCTGTTTATGGAATTAGTTATAAAAAATCAGATCCAAGATATAAAACCTGTGATTTAGATGTTGAGAGCAAAAAAATTATTTCTTTTAGAAATCAAAAAATAGAAGAAAGGGGTAGAAAAGTCCCTTGTTTTACAGGCCTTTATGTTTTAACTAAAGATTTTTTTGGTTATCCTCCTGTTTATGTAAAAGAGGAAGCTGGAATACCCCACACTCTTATGGCTAATAATGAGTCAGTTTCTTATTTGATGTTGAAAAAATGGAGACAAATAAACACCTTAAAAGAACTTAAGGGAATTAAAAAAATATTGACATAATAGAGACTATTTGCTAGTATGAGAATCACGTGAGACAGGATCCGTTTTTCTCCTTAAGAGATGATGCTTTTAAGAAAAAAAATGAGATATCACCTCACCACTAGTTATTCATTGAATTTCTAGGAATTAATTATTTATGGCAAGAAAATCAGTAATAGCAAGGCACAAGAAGAAATCTAAATTTAGTACTCGAGAAACAAATCGATGTTTTCGTTGTGGTCGTGCCCACGGATATATGAGAGATTTTGGACTATGCCGAATTTGTTTTAGAGAATTAGCTAATGAAGGAATGTTACCAGGAGTTAGAAAATCAAGTTGGTAAAATAAAAAATATATGGATCAAATAGCAAACATGATAAATATGATAAAGACTGGAAACCGCGCAGAACGGGAGTCTGTTGTTGTTCCTCATTCAAAAATTAAACAAGCTATTGCAGATTGTTTAGTTAAGGAAGGTTACATTAAATCAGCAACGAAGAAAACGAAGAAAGGTTTTCCTGTTCTTGAAATTGGGTTAGTCTACATTGACGGAGAACCAAAAGTAACTGGAGTTGAAAGAGTTTCTAAATTATCTCGACGTGTTTACGTTGGGGTTAAGGAAATTAGACCAACTAGAAATGGTTTTGGCTTAACAGTTATGACTACACCAAAGGGTGTTTTGACAAATAGACAGGCTAGAAAAGAAATGGTTGGGGGTGAAGTTTTATTTAAGATTTGGTAATAATTAATCAGAATATATAAATTATATGAGTAGAGTAGGAAAACAAACAGTTATAATCCCAAAAGGAACTGAAGTAAAGCTTTCAGGAACTGTTTTTTCTGTTAAAGGTCCAAAGGGCTCATTGACTCGCGATTTTCCTGGAAACGTTACCATTAAGATAGAAGGAGAGAACATCACTTTTGTTCCAGGTAAGATTGGTAATCCAACAGTAAACGCTCTCTGGGGAACTTATGCTTCTCATGTGAAGAATATGATTATTGGAGTTACTGAAGGTTATACTAAGAAGCTTGTTCTAGAGGGAGTTGGTTTTAAATCAGAAGTTGCAGGGAATTCCATAAACTTAGCTTTAGGATTTTCTCATCCCGTTACTGTTAAGATCCCAGAAGGATTAACTGTAACCGCAGAAAAAAATAATATAATTGTTACAGGAATAGATAAGGAATTGGTAGGGCAATTTACCGCTTCCGTCAGAGCTCTAAGAAAACCAGAACCCTACAAAGGTAAAGGATTTCATTATGAAGATGAAGTTGTTCGTCGCAAGCAAGGTAAGAGAGCTGTCTAAATTAATTACGAATTAAGAATGATCAATTAGGAATTAGAAATTAAGATTATGAATAAAAAAGCAGAAAAAAGAATAAGATTAAAGAAAAAAATTAGGGCAAAGGTAACCGGTACTTCTGAGCGCCCACGTCTTTCTGTTTTTCGTTCAAATCATTACATTTACGCTCAAATTATTGATGATACAAAAAATAAAACTCTTGTTTCAGTTTCAGATTTGAAAGTAGAGAAAGGAACTAAAACAGAAAGATCAGCTACAGCAGGAACAGAACTTGCTAAATTGGCTGCGGCAAAAGGTATAAAATTATGTGTTTTTGATCGTAATGGTTTCAAATACACAGGACGAATAAAAGCTTTAGCTGATTCAGCTCGAACGGCTGGACTTAAATTTTAATAAATAGATTATGGAAACAACAAATACAAAACCAAATACAAATAATTTCCGGAATAACAAGCCTGGAGGAAACAATGCAAAAGGAGGAAACGGAAATCGAAGATCTCGTACTTTTTTTGAACGCCCAAAACCTGAATTTGATCAGAAAATAGTTTCCATTCGTAGAGTTACTCGTGTGGTAAAGGGTGGACGTCGTATGACTTTCGCTGTGGCAATGGCCATTGGTGATAAAAAAGGTTCAATTGGACTTGGAACAGGTAAAGGGGGAGATACTGCTATTGCTATAAATAAAGCTATCCGCCAAGCTAAGAAAAGTATGTTTAAAATCAAAGTTACAAAAGAAATGTCAATTCCTCATGAAATTTCTGATAAATTCACAAGCTCAAGAGTAACAATGATGCCTAATAAAGGAAGAGGGCTGGTGGCAGGAAGTACTGTTCGAGATATGTTGATTCTTGCTGGACTAAAAAATATAACTGCTAAATTGAATTCAGGAAGTAAGAATAAATTAAATAATGCCCGTGTTGCCTATAAGGCGCTTTATCAACTTAAAGCGAAACCAGCCATTGCTAAGAGTGCAGCTTTTGTTTCAGAAGAAACTTTAGGAGAAAAAACTAATGCAGTGAAGGCTTCTAAAAAAGAAGTTAAAGAAGTTGAAAAGACTAAAAAAGAAGAAGTAAAATAGATTAATTAAAATATTATGGAACTACATACATTAAAAAGAGATAATCCGAATAAGAAAGCCCGTCAAGTTGGACGTGGTGGAACTCGTGGTAAAACATCTGGACGTGGAATGAAAGGGCAGACAGCTAGAGCTGGTAATAAACGTCGTCCACAAATACGTGATATGATTAAGAAGTTGCCAAAACTTCGTGGATATCGTTTTTCTTCACATAACACTAAATTCTCAATTGTGAATGTTAGCGCTTTGAATATTTTCAAAGATGGAGATGTTGTTAATGGAGATTCTTTATTTAAAAATGACCTTATTCGTAAGGTGGGAGGAACTGTTCCTTCTATAAAGATTTTAGGTAATGGAGACATCAAGGTTAAAATTTCTGTTGAAAAATGTACTGTTTCAAAAAGTGCCCGCGAAAAAATAGAGAAAGCTGGTGGCACAATTAAATAAATTATGGAAACCATTTTAAATAAGTTAAAAATGTTGTTAACTGACAAGACGCTTAGAAACCGCATCTTGTTTATTTTGGGTGCCATGGTTATTTTCCGATTACTTTCTGCTGTTCCAATTCCTGGAGTTGACGCACTTAAGCTGCAGGCTTTTTTGAGCAACAATCAGTTTCTAGGAGTTCTAAATATTTTTTCGGGAGGAGGACTTTCAACTTTTTCAATTATGATGCTTGGAGTTGGTCCATACATTACCGCTTCAATTATAATGCAGCTTTTAACTATCATGTCTCCGAAGCTGAAAGCTATGTATCAAGAGGATGGTGAAATTGGACGTAAGAAATTTACTCAATTGAGTCGTTATTTAACTGTTCCTCTAGCCCTTATCCAAGGTGTTGCCTTTTTAGCTCTTCTAAGGAAACAGGGAATCATTGTTGATATGTCTTTCATGAGTACTTTTGCAAATCTATCAGTTATCGTTGCTGGTTCAATTTTAATAATGTGGATTGGAGAATTAATTTCTGAATTTGGTATTGGTAATGGTGTTTCATTTATTATTTTTGCCGGAATCGTTGCTAGTATTCCAAAACAGGTTTCTCAGTTTTTCTTTACATTCGATACAGCAAGTATTCCTTTATATCTTCTTTTCACAGCCATTGGAATGTTAATCATTGCTGGAGTTGTTATTATTAGTGAAGCTGAAAGGCCGATCCCAGTTACCTATGCAAAACAAGTTCGGGGAGATAATGTATCTGGAGGAACTCAAACTTATTTGCCCATTCGAGTTAATCAATCTGGAGTTATGCCAATTATTTTCGCCCTTTCTATTTTAATGTTTCCTCAATTGGTAGGAACTTTTTTAGCAACATCAGATAGTGGTGTCTTGCAGGCAATTTCTCGTGGATTACTTTGGTTTGTTCAAAATGTTTGGCTATACTCATTTGTTTACTTTATTTTTGTTTTTCTATTTACTTACTTCTATACAGCTGTTACCTTTGATCCAAAACAAATTTCAACTAATCTTCAGAAAAATGGAGCTTTTGTTCCTGGCGTTCGTCCAGGAGAAGCTACTCGAGAATATCTAGCCAGAATACTTAACCGTATAACTACAATGGGGGCTGTATTCCTTGGAATAATTGCTGTCTTGCCACTGGCCATGAGAGCAATTACTGGAATTTCTTCTTTTGCTATTGGAGGTACGGCGCTTCTGATTGTGGTGGCCGTTGTTCTTGATTTACTTAAAAAGATTGATGCTCAGCTCTCCATGAGAGAATATTAAAAAGAGTCCTTCAGAGGGCTCTTTTTTTGTTGTCTGACTAATTTAGTGTATAATGTCACACATGACTAAACCATATACATTTATGTTTTTTGGAATCGTTGGATCTGGGAAAGGTACTCAGGTTTCGCTTTTAGAAAAATATCTAAAAGATAAAGAAATTTCAAAAGATGTTCTTTCCACTTCAACTGGATCTGAATATCGAAAAATAATTGAAAGCAAAAATTATACAGGAAGAATAGTCAAGGATCGTGTTAATGATGGAATATTACAGCCAGATTTTTTGACCATTAGTATTTTTACAAACATTCTTGTTTCTTCTCTTGAAGAAAACACTTCATTCATTACAGATGGTTTTCCAAGAACAATTCCTCAATCCGAAGCTTTTGAGAAAGCCATGGAATTTTATAATAGAGACAATGTTCATATTGTGTATGTAGAACTTTCAAAAGAAGAAGCAATAAAAAGAATGAAATTAAGAGGGAGAGAAGATGATACTGACGAAGGAATTGCTCAACGATTCGAGGAATACACCAATAATGTAATTCCTTCGATGAATTATTTTAAGGATAAAAAAGGATATACTTTACATATTATAAACGGAGAACAGACCATTGAAGAAGTCCACTCTGATATTATTAAGTCTTTACAATTGTAATTATGCAGGATAGAAAACATATTATAGTATCCCTTGGAGGATCTCTTATAGTACCAGATGCTATTGATACTGATTTTTTGAAAAACTTTGTTTCTTTAATTAAAGAATATGTTGAAAAAGGATTTTATTTTGTAATTATTACAGGAGGAGGAAAAACATGTCGAAGGTACAATGATTCCCTTGAACAAATAATAAAGCCAACTAACGAAGATTTAGATTGGTTAGGAATTACCACCACTCGTTTGAATGCTGAATTAGTTAGGATTTGTTTTGGGGACTTAGCTTATGAAAAAATATCCCTTGATCCAGATTTAATACCCAAAACAGACAGACCGGTTATTGTTGGAGGAGGATGGAGGGTAGGTAATAGTAGCGATTTGGCAGCTATTCATTCAGCTGTTCAAGTTGGAGCTAAAAAAGTAATTAACCTTTCAAATATTGATTATCTTTATGATAAAGACCCAAAGGTCTATCCCGATGCAAAGATAGTGGAGAAGAGCTCCTGGCTTCAATTTAGGGCAATTTTACCGGATAGTTGGGTTCCAGGGAGTAATTCTCCTTTTGATCCTGTGGCTGCAGAAAAAGCAGAAAAGGAAGACCTAGAAGTTGCCATCATGAATGGAAAAAACATAGAAAATCTTAAAAATTATTTAGACGGAAAAGATTTTATTGGATCAGTAATTAAATAGAAACTTTAAAAGCAAACAAATTCCTGAAAATTCGGGAATTTGTTTGTTTTTTTGGTATAATTTGTAAATGGAATCTGAAATTAGAATATGCCAGAATTGTAAGGGGAATTTTATAATCGAATCCGACGATTTTTCCTTTTATGAAAAAATTAAAGTTCCAGCACCTACTTTTTGTCCTGACTGCCGGAGGCAGAGAAGATTAGCTTGGCGTAATGATTTTACTTTTTACAATCGAGAGTGTGATTTGTGTGAAAGAAATATTCTTTCCCTGTATTCTTCGGATAACCCTCAAGTAATTTATTGTAATAAATGTTGGTGGTCTGATAAGTGGGATCCAAAATCCTATGCTCAAGATTTTGATTTTTCACGACCATTTTTTGAACAGTTTAAAGAGTTCCGATTGAAGGTTCCTGCCCTAGCTTTATTTAATGATAACAATATTGGAAGTAAAAATTGTGAATATACTCAGGACTTTGCTTATGGGAAAAATTGTTACATGTGTATGGTTTCTTGGAAGATACAAGATTGTATGTATTTTACCTATGGAGCTGATGTGAAGGATTCTGTGGACTCTATGGGTATCTTTGGGACAGGAGAAGGACTCTATGAAGTTATGTATAGTGGGAAGTGTTACGGTTGTCGCAACGTGTATAAATCTTCAGATTTAATGAATTGCGCCTATTGTTTCAACTGCACTAATTGTGAAGATTGTTTCATGTCTGTTAATTTGAAGGGTAAAAAATATCATATTTTAAATAAAGAATATACAAAAGATGAATATAAAAAAATTATAGACTCCTATCAATTGAATACCTATAGTGGTTGTCAGAAAGCAGAAGCAGAATTTAATAAGTTTTTACTTACTCAACCAAGGAAACATGCCAGCATGAAAAATTGTTTAAAGTGCACGGGAGACAATTTAAGTAATAGTAAAAATTCAGAATTTAATTTTCATGCACGTCGTTCGGAGAATTCAAAATTTTTAGAAAATGGAGATACCCAAAAAGACAGTTATGATCTATGTGTAGGAGGAGAACTTTCAGAGTGTTACGAAGGATTAACTCCAGATCATTCAAATAAATCTTTATTTTGTATATATACTTGGAAGTGTATGGATATTCAATATTCAGAATCCTGTCAGGCTTCAAAGAATTGTTTCGGTTGTGTTGCTTTAAAACATACCAATTATTCAATTTTTAATAAACAATATACAAAAGAGGAATATTTTGAATTAAAAAATAAGATTATTGAACATATGAAAAAAAACGGAGAATATGGAGAGTTCTTTCCGATAAGTAATTCTCCATTTGCCTACAATGAGTCCATGGCCATGATTTCTTTTCCTCTTACTAAAGAAGAAGCCATAAAGAAAGGATATAATTGGCAAGATAATGTTCAAGAAACAAGAGGTAAAACCACAATAAGAGAAATCCCAGATGCTATTGAGGAAGTTAAAGATTCCATTGTGGATGAAATTTTAGAATGTAATATTTGTCAAAGAAATTATAAGATTGTTGCAGATGAATTGTCTTTTTATCGTAAATGGCAGATTCCAATTCCTAGAAATTGTTTCTTTTGTCGTTTGAATAAGCGTTTTGAACTTCGTGGACCCTCGAAATTATGGAATCGGCAGTGTATGTGTGAGAAAGAAGGACACGATCATGAAAAAAGATGTGTAAATCAATTTGAAACAACTTACTCCCCAGACAGACCAGAGATAGTTTATTGTGAAGAGTGTTATCAAAAGGAAGTATATTAAACTTTGTAAAAGGACGGTCCTTTTACAAAAAGAACTATCAAGCATGAAATCAGAAACTAAAAATTGCCAAAACTGTAAAAAAGACTTCACTGTCGAGTCTGAGGACTTTTCTTTTTACGAAAAAATCAAAGTCCCTCCACCAACCTTTTGTCCGGAGTGTAGGTTACAAAGAAGACTTGCTTGGAAGGTTAATTTGATGTTATTTAATCGTAAATGTGACCTTTGTGGGGAAAAAGGTATTTCTATGTATGAAGCTGACGCACCTTTTGTAGTCTATTGTCATAAGTGTTGGTGGAGTGATGATTGGGACTCTTTAGATTTTAAAATTAATCTTGATTTTTCAAGACCATTTTTACAACAATGGAAAGAATTATTACACAAAACTCCACTGCTAGGTCTTTCTATAGATACTATTACAAGTGAACTTTCTCCTTACACCAATCATTGCGGTCATGCAAAAAATTGCTATATGATTTTTTATTCGGACCATAATGAAGATTGTTTATATGGATATCAGCTTACTAATTGTAAAAATTGTATAGAAAATGGAGTAACAATGGAAAGTGAAAACTGCTATGACTCCCTGCATGTTTATAAATCTTTTAATATCGTGCACGGCATAGGAAATAATCGCTCTTGCTATGACTCCTCTTTTATTAGAGATTGCGAGGGTGTACATGATTGTTTTGGAATAGCTAATGGAAAAAATTCGAAGTATATTTTTATGGGACAACAGCTAATAAAAGAAGATTACATTGAAAAAATAAAAAACATTGACCTAGGTTCCCATAAGCAATATCTTTATTGGAAAAATAAATTTAACGATTATTTAAAAACAACTTTTCCTAAGCCCAATTGGGAAACTTTATCACAGGACGTCACGGGGAGTTATGTTTTTAGTTCTAAAAATTGTAAGAATTGCTTTGATGTAATTAATTGTAAAGATTCAAAATTTTTAATGTCTATTAAAGAAGGTCCCGTTAAAGATTCATATGATTATGTTGATTGGGGTTTAAATGCAGAATTGGTTTATGAATCAGCAACCATAGGAGAGAATGTTTCAAATATAAAGTTCTGCCATGAATCAGGCTTTAATATAAGAAATATTGAATATTCTAAACTTCAAACAGGAGGATCTAACTGCTTTGGTTGTGTTTCAAGAAAGAAAGGACAATATTGCATTCTTAATAAACAATATACAAAAGAAGAATACGAGGAATTGATTCCTAGGATCAAACAACACATGAATGACATGCCATACATAGACAAGAAAGGAAGAGTGTATAAGTACGGAGAATTTTTTCCAATGGAATTCTCTCCTCATTCTTATAATGATTCATTTGCACATTTATTTTTCCCGAAGACAAAAGATGAGGTGGCTAGTGATGGTTTATCTTGGAAAGAGAATGAACTTAAAAAACATCAGATTACTATTTTTTCAAAGGACCTTCCTGATAACATAAAAGAGACACCAGATGAAATTACAAAAGAAATTATTGGATGTGATTCTTGTGAAAGAGGGTATAAAATTGTCAAACAAGAATTAGATTTATCAAAAAAATTAAATGTACCTTTATCTAGAAGATGCCCTTTTTGTAGAATGGAAGAAAAAGTTAATATTTGGGTTTCTCAAATGAAAGAAATTGATAGAGTTTGTGATAAATGTAATATAAAATTCAAAACTCATTATTCTGAAGAAGATTCATCTAAAATTGTATGCAAAGAGTGTTACAAAAAAGAAGTTTATTAAATTTGCCAAGGACGGTCCTTGGCAGAATTTGGTATTTGCATCCTGGAAAGATTTGGTCTAGTATGAGTTTATGTCAGTTATAATAAAGACAAAAGAAGAGATAGAAATACTTCGTGAAGGAGGGAAAAGACTAGCCGCAATCATGATTGAGGTGGTTAAAAAGGTTAAACCTGGTGTTACAACTAAAGAATTAGATTCATATGCTTACGAGTTAATTAAAAAAGGAGGAGATACTCCGTCTTTTTTGAATTATAAACCAGAAGGAATATCTAAAGGTTATCCGGCTTCTCTTTGTACTTCTATCAATGATGAAATAGTTCATTGTGTTCCAAATGAAAATAGAATTTTAAAAGAAGGAGATATTATTTCTCTTGATTTGGGCCTGAATCATAAGGGTCTTTTTACTGATCATGCTGTTACCGTTCCCGTTGGTAAAATTTCTAAAAAAGACCAGGAGTTATTAGAGGATACTAAAAAAGCTCTAGAAACTGGTATTTGGGCAGCCCGTGGAGGTGACACTGTTGGAGATATTGGATTTGCCATTGAATCTTTTGTGAATGGAAAATATGGCATTGTAAGGGAGCTTGCAGGTCATGGAGTAGGAAAGAAGGTTCATGAAGATCCTTACATACCAAATTATGGTAAACCTGGAAAAGGACAGAAGTTAATACCTGGGATGGTTGTGGCCCTTGAGCCAATGTTAAATCTTGGTAAAGACGATATCATAAATGATGGAGATGACTACACAATAAAAACATCTGACGGTCTTCGTTCCGCTCATTTTGAACATACTATTCTTATTACTGAAGGCGAAGCAGAAATTTTAACGAAGATTTAAGTAAAATAATACAAATACTATTTTTAGGATTCTTTTTATTATATTTAGTTCGTGAAAAGAAACAAAAAATTTTATGAGTAGGTGTGGACGCGCCGAAGCGAGCTTGCGAGCGGAGAGGGACAAGCGAAGACAAATTTTTTCGTTTCTTTATAAGAACTATATTTATTCTTACTTGCTATAATGTAACCCTGTAGTAGAACTTTATTTAAGTTTCACTACGGGGTATAATAATAAGAATGAAAGGTCTTAATTTAGAAAATAAAAAAGTAAAATTCAAAACTCCCCAAGAAGAGCTTGAGTTTTTGCGATCTTGTCTATTAGATAAAGAAAATTTCTTAATTGAACAAGGAGAAGGAGCGAACAGAGAGGAACTTTCTGATGAAATAATTAGTGAATACAAACAATACGAACCTAAAGAAGTTTTACATAAGAGTTTCATCACTAAAGATGATTTTAAGGATAGTTTAGTTTTACGATTATTCCCAGAGGCTCATGATAATAAAATGGAAGAATTATTGGGAGTTCTTTTAAGTAGGGGAATCTCCAATGCTCTTTCTGTCGTGGCAAAAATAAATAACCCTCATATAGATGATGATTTCCATCGTTTTCTCGTGCAGTATTTACACACAGTTGATACAATCCCAAGCCTTAGAAAGGGAACTCCATTACATAAATCTTTAAATTTGAAACTTTTTCAGATCGTTTTACCTAATGAATCAAATAATAAAAAAAGTTTAGGAGAATTGTTTGTAGCCATGGAACAATTTTATGCAGAAATGAATTTCATCGGAAAAGAAGGAGAAAATCAAAATTACTTTGCTTTAGAGATTGTTCTTCCTGAAGATGCCAATGATTTTATTTTTTATGCGGCCATTCCAAATCATGAAATTAATTTATTTGAAAAACAATTAAAAAAGATTCATTTGAATGCCAGACTTGTTGAAATAACTAATGATTATAATATTTTTTCAGAAAATGGTGTTGTCTTGGCCTCATATGCCACCTTACACAACCATCAGGTTTATTCAATAAAAAATAAAGATGATTTTAGCCATAATCCAATGGATTTAATTCTAAATAATATTTCTAAAATTCATAAAAAAGGAGAAGCGGCAGCAATACAATTTGTAATTTGTCCTGGAAATGATAATTTAATTAAAAATTTTCATTCTTCGCTCTCAAAATTAAAAAACAAAAAATCTTTAGACAAAGTTAGTAAAAAAATAAACAGTACTATTATGGGAGTAAACATTAGGACAGTATCTTCTGCTGAAAATAAATTAAGGGCCAAGCATATTCTTTTTGATATTGAATCATCTTTTAATCAATTTATTGAACCAAATGGAAATAGTTTTGTTTTTGAACACCCTAAAGATTCGGATCTATCTAATTTGATTCATGATTTTTCCTATAGAATATTCTCCGAAGATTATTCAATGCCATTAAATCTAAGGGAGTTATCAACCATATTTCATTTCCCCTACAAAAAGCCTATAAAATAAAGAAAAATTTGATTCTTATTGGTTTTTTTGTTAATATCTTTATATTAATTAATATAATAATTCTGTCGAAAGGCAGATAATTTAGTATATGATACATCCAAAAGAAGAAAGAACATACGTGATGATTAAACCTGATGGAGTTCGGAAAGGACTAACGGGAGAGATTATTCGTCGTTTTGAACAAAGAGATTTAAAAATAGTGGCTCTTGAAATGTTTCAGCCAACAAAGGAAATGATTGATAATCATTATCCAAAAGAAGAAGCATGGATTACTCGTCTTGGAGAAAAAACAAAATCTACCTATGAAAAATATGGTTATGATTTAATGACTGACTTTGGAACAGATGATACTTCTAAGATTGGACCAGAAGTTCGTAAGTGGGTTGTTGATTACATGGTTAGTTCACCATTAATAAAGATGGTATTTCAAGGAGTACACGCTATTGATGTTGTTCGAAAGATTGCCGGAGAAACAATGCCCTATAAAGCTGATATGGGTACAATCCGAGGAGATTTTTCAATAGATTCTCCTGCCTTGGCTAATAAAGAAAAGAGAGCAGTTATGAATATAATTCATTGTTCAGAAACTCCAGAAGAGGCAGAACATGAGATTAAATATTGGTTTGGAGATGCAGTTATTCATGATTATAAAAGATTTGGTGTAGATGAATAGAAATTTTAAAAAATTCCCTTCGGGGGATTTTTTGTTGGGAAGATTATTTGAATTAATGTTAAAAGTATGTTCTTATTGGAAAAAACTTGCGTGTTTTATCCAGACAGGTATACTTAAAGTAGGGTTATTGGAATTTATTACCTAGAACATTTTGTTAAGGGAACATAAGTTTTAATATAGTGCTGTAAACATTATTAAAGTTAACAAATCTGTATTATCCTTTCATCCCACCTAGCTTGACGCTATGGTAATACCTCTCCGATAGTCCTAATAAAAAATTCTTCATTTTGTTGAAGGATTTTTTTTGTTATAACTTAGTAAAAGAGAAATTAAATAGCTTTCTTTAAAATGCACACATAATTTTCTGCTGAAAATTTGCTCTACTCGGCTCGCCAGCCTCCGTAAGGCATTTTTCAGAAACTATTTAATTTCTCTTTTGGCATTTATAGGTTATAATAGAAATATATGGCTGGAAATAAAAATTTAAAAGTTACATTTTGCTCTGGTGCAGGGACTGTCACAGGGGCTAATTTTTTAATAGAAGGAGAAGGAAAGAAATTTTTAGTTGATTGCGGTTTAATTCAGGGAGAAAAGTTTGTGGATGATTTAAATTGGAAGAAATTTCCATATGATGCAAGTCAAATAGACATACTCTTTATTACTCACGCACATATTGATCATATTGGACGTATTCCTAAGTTAATTAGTGAAGGTTTTAAGGGGAAAATAATTTCTACCATTCCAACTAAGGAAATTACTGAAATTATGTTAGCTGACACAGCTCACCTGTTGTCACGAGACAAGGAAAATCATCTTGATAGAATATATACAGAAGGGAATAATAAAAAAATTATGAGTTTGTGGGAAACATTGGAATATGGTCAAAAATTTGTAGTTGATGATCTTTTCCAATTTTCATATAAAAATGCAGGGCATATTCTTGGTTCAGGAATGCTGGAAATTGTTTATAATGGTAAAAAAATTGTTTTTACCGGAGATCTTGGTAATTCTCCTTCTCCTTTGTTGCCCGATAATGATTCTCTTGAGAATGTGAATTATTTATTTATGGAATCAGTTTATGGAGATAGAAATCATGAAAATAGGGAAGAAAGAAAAAATAAATTAAAGAAAGTTATTAAAGACAACCACGACAGAAAGGGAACTCTAATGATCCCAACTTTTTCTTTAGAACGTACCCAGGAATTACTATATGAAATAGATTCGTTGGTTGAAAGCAGGCAGATTCCTCCCATGCCGATCTTTTTAGATTCTCCTCTAGCTATAAGGTTAACAAATGTTTATTATAAGTATAGTAAATATTTTAATAAAAAAGCCCAACATATTATTAAGACGGGGAAAGATAATGATTTGTTTGATTTTCCTGGACTTAAAAAAACTATGGAAACAGAAGAATCCAAGGGTATCTTAAGAGTTCCAGATCCTAAAATCGTTATTGCTGGAAGTGGGATGTCTAATGGTGGACGAATTATTCATCATGAAAAAAATTATTTACCACATAAAAAAAATACACTATTGCTAACAGGTTATCAGTCAATGGGAACTCTTGGGCGTTCCATTAAAGATGGAATAAAGAAAGTTACTATTTTGCATGAATCAGTTAACATTCGGGCTCAGATTGCAACAATTTCTGGTTATTCAAGTCACAAAGATTCAGATCACTTAGTTGAATTCGTTGAAAACACAGCACCAACATTGAAAAAAGTTTTTCTTTTGATGGGTGAACCGAAATCAGCTATGTTTTTGTCTCAGAAATTAAGAGATAATTTAAGTGTTGATACTTATGTTCCCGAAGCAAATGAACAAATTATTCTAAAGTGCTAAGTATTTTTATTATGGTGTTATAATATTAAAATAAATTATTTATTTTCCATATGAAAAATAATAAAAAAACTGAATATCTTTGTTACAACGGACCCATGGGAGATAATGGGAAGCACAATCATTTAAAATTAAAAATTGGTGTATGTGGAGCCGCTGAAACGAGCATGTGTGGAGTTAATGCCTACGATCAAGGAAAAGAATTGGGTCGCGAGATAGTAAAGCAGGGAGGGATTTTGGTTTCTGGAGCAACCACTGGTTTCCCTATGTGGAGTGCCATGGGAGCCAAGGAAGAGAAAGGAGTGAGTATTGGAATATCTCCTGCTTCCAATGAGAAGGAACATGTTAATACCTACCGATTACCGCTGGATTATATGGACTTAATTATTTATACAGGATTTGGTTTTCCAGGAAGAGATTTATTGTTTACTAGAAGTTGTGACGCAGTAATTATAGGCTGTGGAAGAATTGGGACAATTCATGAATTTACTGTTGCCTTTGAAGATCATAAACCCATTGGAATTTTAGAGGGAGCATGGAAAACAGATGAAACCATTAAAACCATCATCGAGAGAGCTAATCGCCCCAATGATCAAATTATTTTTGATAAAGATATAAAAAGTTTGGTCAAAAAAGTTATTGCTTTAGTTGAGAAAAATAAAAGTAAAGAATAATAAAAATCCCTTGACTTAAATCAAGGGATTTTTATTATAGACTTTTTACGATACGGTCAAACGTTTCTGGATTATCCTTTGCTAAACCGGAAAGGATTTTTCGATCAACAGCAATTTTCTTCTTTTTTAAAGCGTCAATAAATTTACTGTAGGACATTCCGTGAGGTCGGATGGCAGCATTAAGTCGAGTTGTCCAAAGATTACGAGCAACACCCTTTTTGTCTTTTCTGTGATCAAAAGCATACGCTCCTGCATGGGCTAATGCTTCTTTAGCTTGAGCAACTTTAGTACTTCGGCCAAAACGAAAACCCTTTGTTTGAGCAAGGATATTTCTTTTACTTTTCTTTTTTGTAGTCCCTCTTTTAACTCTTGTCATATAATTAGCTTTAGATGTCAGTTTTAGATACCGACTTCTCTATATTATTATTAATTTATAAATTATAATGCGTTAGGCAAGTAAGTTCTTTTATCTTTATTTGAAAGTACTTGTGTGTTCATCTTTTTACCATTTAATTGTTTTGATCTTGATTGTTTTGCATTAAAATGATTAAAACCCGGAGCCCTGGATAGGATTTTTCCGTTTTTTGTAACCTTTAAACGTTTTGTTAACGATTTGTTTGTTTTTATAGACATAATTTATTTCGCTTTTTCTATTGTAATAATTGGACCTTTAGGGCCTTTTTTATAATCTTCTGAGATTTTATAATCTTCAGTTATAAGACGTAAAACTCTTTCTAGTCTCTCTCTTAAAAATGGTTCAGGCATATATTTTGATCTTCCCGCTAGGAACAATTCTACTTTAATTCGATGTCCTTCTTGTAACCATTTAGAAGCTTTTCTAGCTTTTAAAGCAAGATCATTGTCGCCGGTTCCGATTTTTATCTGAATAGATTTTGTTTCGGTGGCCTTTGATCCAACCTTAGCTTTTTTCTGTTTTTTGTTTTGTTCGTACTGATATTTACCGAAATTACCTATTTTAACTATTGGGGGCTTCGCTTTGGGAGAAATTTCAATTAAATCAAAGTTTTCTTCTTGAGCCATTGCTAGAGCTTCTTTAAAACTCAAAACACCAAGGTTTTCACCGGTGCTTGAGATTACCCGAACCTCTTGCGCTCTTATTTGATTGTTTATTCGTTCTCTCAATTTATGTGTCCGATAGAAAATCAATAGATTATTTTGCTTATTTGAAGTAAGCCTATCTAGGGAGAATATTAGCATATTCATGTTACTATAGCAATATGTCTAGTAAGGTTATCAATTTATATAAGAAATGCGGCCAAACACCCCTTGAATGCATAAATGAGCTTAAAAATAGTGATAGTAGCCTGTCTTCTTTGCCAGTAACTTATGCTGGTCGGTTAGATCCATTGGCTGAAGGGGTTCTATTGGCTCTTGTGGGCGATGAATGCCATAAAAAAGACGAATACCTCTCTTTGTCAAAGGAATATGAATTAACCATATTATTCGGTTTTGAAACCGATACCTACGACTTAATGGGGCAAATTATCAAAGAATCTAAACTTGAAAATTTTAATATAGAAAAAAAGATTGTTGAGGGAAAGCTGTTAAATTTTATTGGAATAATTAATCAACCCTATCCTCCTTATTCTTCTCGAACGGTTAAAGGAAAACCATTATATAAATGGACCAGAGAAGGAAAGATAGATGAAATTGAAATTCCTTCCCATCGAGTTAAGATAGAATTTATCAAAATAATTAAAATGGGAGAAATTAGCACAGAAGTTTTACATAGAAAAATTAAAAAAATTATTTCTTTAGTAAAGGGAGATTTCAGACAAGAAAGTATTCTTGAATTATGGGAGAAATCTTTGAAAGAAAGAAAAGGAGAAAAATTTAAAACTATAACTTTGAAAGTTTCCTGTGGAAGTGGGGTTTATATGAGAAGCCTAGCCCACGAATTAGGCAAATCAATGGGAATATCAGCCCTGGCTTTAAAAATTATTCGAACCAAAGTGGGGGAATATTCTATTTAATGTTATTTAGAGATATAATTTTTTGCATCAAAGTATCTGCCGGAAGGAACTTTCCTTTTAATGGAACATAAAATTTTCCTTTAGCCCTGTTTTTATCAGCAGATATTGGCATTCCGCTTGCATCTAATAGTTCTTGATCATTATAATTATCACCAATAGCCATAACATTACCTTTTTTTAATTTAAAGATTTTCATCACTTCTTTTAGGCCGATGGCTTTGTGCTGTGTTTTATCAACTAAAATATCGTAGGCTTCTCCATTCCAAACAGTACAAAGATTCTTGTCCCGGGACACTATTTGCTCTATCTTTTGTATTTGTTTTTTACAATGAATAGTTATTATAAATTCTTTAGGTTCAAATCCCTTAATATTTTTATTTACAACTTTCTTTAATTTAGGAAAAATATCTTTTAAATATTTGAAACTATTTACATGTTGATAAATTTTTCCTTGATACCAAGTGGCACTACCGTTTTCGTAAGTCAGGCTAACGAAAGGTAAAATTTCTCTAAACATCTCTTGAAGCATATATAAACCTCTCCCGGAGCTTATGTTTATTAAATATCCTTTTTTGTTTAATTTTTTTATTTGTTCTATTTGTTTTTGAGCTATTATTTTAGTTTCTAGGGTTGTGATGCTACCGATTTGTTTGATTTTTGTTCCCCGAGGGACGAGAACTCCATCAACATCGAAAACAATCATTTTTATTTTTTTTAATTCTTCCTTCGTGATTTCTTTTAGTGGTTTCATTTTTTAATTATACTTCATGGTGAGATTTTAGACAATTAAAAAGTAATCATAAGAACCTTTTGATCCCTCAAAAGAAGTGATATAATCCATACTATGAAAAATATTGTTACTATTGGAGGAGGAACAGGGAGCTATACAGTTCTTTCTGGCCTAAAGAATTTGGAGGACATTTCTTTAACGGCTCTTGTTTCTATGGCAGATAATGGTGGCTCAACGGGCAGACTTAGAGACGAGTTGGGTGTTTTGCCTCCTGGAGATGTTAGACAGTGTTTAGTTGCTCTGAGTGAGCATAGTGACATTGTTCGTAATTTGATGAACTATAGATTTGCTGAAGGAGACTTAAAAGGGCATAATTTTGGGAATATTTTTCTTGCAGCCCTTGAAAAAACAACTGGTAGTTTTGTTAAAGGGGTAGAAGTTGTTTCAGATATTTTGAAAATAAAAGGTAAAGTTGTTCCAATTACAAGTGACGATGCTATTCTTTCTGTTTTATTAAAAAATAATTCTGTGGTTGAAGGAGAAGTAAATATTACAGGATCAGATATTCAAGAATTAGGATTAAAAAAGTTTTTTTATAAAAATAGAGTTAAGTTAAATAAGGATGCTAAATTAGCATTAGAAACAGCAGATTATATTATTGTTGGACCTGGAAATTATTATTGTTCAGTTCTTCCGAACTTACTCGTTGATGGTTTCAAAAAAGCCGTTATTTTAAGTAAGGCAAAAATTATTTTTCCTATAAATTTAACTAATAAAAATGGACACACATTGCACTGGAAAGCCAGTGATTATGTGAAGGATATTGAGTATTATCTCGGTCGTTCAGTTGATTTTATTTTAATAAATAATGAGTCTCCGTCGGAGAAACAAATTAAACAATATAGATTCAAAGAAGGAGATGGGGTTTTAGTTAAAGATGATCTATCAGGTAGTAGAGTAGTCAGAAATCCTTTAATATCTCATGCTTTTTTTCAAAATCATCAAACAGATCTAATTGAAAGGAGTTTTATTCGTCACGACTCTAGTAAAATAGCTAAATCTGTAAAAAATATAATAAATAAAAATAAAGTTAAGGTGATTTTTGATTTTGATGATGTTCTTTCTGATAATACTAAAGAATTTAAGAAACACATGTTTTCTTCTTTG
>CALNZI010000010.1:0-14279 GCA_942491275.1 Minisyncoccota bacterium
CCTCAATTGTTTTTTTAATAATTAAACGAACTTGATGAAGTAATTCTTGATTTTCTTTTAGATAAATAAAACCACGAGAAATTATGTCAGGGGACTTTCTTAGTTTACCATTGGTTGAGTCAATTGTCGCAATTAGAACAAACATTCCATCTTGAGCCAACATGACACGATCTCTAATCACCACATCTTGTTCATCTCCAATTGAGAAACCATCAACCATCATTGGTCCGGCTGGAGCTTTTTCTTTTCGTAGAACCATTTTTTTACCCTCTTCTACTATCTCAATTATTGATCCATTATCTGGGACAATAATATTTTCTGGAGACATCCCAAGAGCTATGGCTACTTCTTTATGTTTAACTAACATTGAATGCCATCCATGGATTGGAATAAAAAATTTAGGTTTTACTTTTTTATGTAACCATTTAATGTCTTCTTGATTCCCGTGTCCAGTTGCATGAACATACTCTTCACTAGTTCTGTAACTAATAATACGAACTCCATGGCGAGTTAAATTGTCTTTTAGATGCTGAACAGCAATTTCATTTCCTGGGACAACAGAAGAAGAAAGAATTATGGTGTCACCCTTACGGATTGCGAATTTTCGGTGAGTCTTATTAGCAGCTCTACCAAGGGCAGCAAATTCTTCTCCTTGAGCGCCCGTCATCATAATTAGGACTTTATTGGGAGGATAATTATCAACATCTTCAATAGGGATAATGGTACCTTTTTTGGGTTTAAAGATTCCAGCTACTTCACAAATTTCCATGTTTGTTTTTAGAGATCTTCCATCAAGAACAACTTTTCTGTTTAATGATTCAGCAATTTCTACAATTTTCATAAGCCGAGTAATGGATGAAGCAAAAGCAGAAAGAATAATTCTTCCAGTCCCTTGCTTAATTACAGCTTCTAATCCCTCATGAACCTTTACCTCTGGAAGGGAAAAACCTTCATTCTCAATATTAGTTGAGTCTGTTAAAAGCAAAAGAACTTTTTCTTTATCAAAGAAAGCATATTCTTTCTCTTCTTCCTCGGAGACAATTCCATCTATTTGATCGAGCTTGTAGTCTCCCGGTGTTACTATTGAACCATAAGGAGTTTCTATTATTATTCCCATTGAATCGGGCATGGTGTGCGTGACTCCAAAGAAGCGAATACGAATATTCCCAACTTTTATCACGGAATTCGTTTCAACTGTATGTGTCTTAAGTGGTGGTAAGTGAGGAAATTCTTCTTGTCTTTTTTTCATAACAAGAATGGATAAATTTCTAGAGTATAGAGGGGGATTACCTATACGACTCATAACCAAAGGAATACCTCCTACGTGATCTAAGTGTCCATGAGTTACTAACATTGCTCTTATTTTATCTTTGCGTTCTTCTAGGTAGGTTGTATTAGGAATTATATAATCAATACCAGGAGTATCATCTGTTTTGAATTGCATCCCAGCATCAATCACAATAATATCATCACCTATTTCAATGGCAGTCATATTTTTCCCAATTTCTTCAACTCCTCCCAATGGAATCACTCGAATAACTCCTTTTTCTGGAGGAGGAATTTGAATTCCTCTATTTTTAGGTATTGATTTTTTTTCGTTTAAGATTGGAGTCGGGGTTTTTTGACGTCGCCCTCCTTTATTGTTTCCATATTGGTAGCTACTTCGAATATTTTTTGGTTGAGAAGAAACAACAGCTTTGGTTGCGCCGGAAGAAGATTTTTTGTCGTTAATATTTGTCTTCTTTGTATTAGAAAGAGCTGGATTGTCAGGCTTACGCATGACCCTTACGGAACCTCTTTGAGTTTTTTTGTAATAATTATTTTTTCGGATATTTTTCTTCTTTCCGTCTGAAGGAGTTTTTGATATAGGATTCATATTTTTATTTTTTATTAAAGATTTTCCAAACACGTTCTTGGTTGGCGTACCAGTCATAGACTGAAGTAAAACGATCTGAAGAAGTATTTAATGAGTCAATATAGAGGTTGTTTAACCCTTGAGACGTTGCATATAAATACTTTGGTGAATAAATTAGTAAGGCTGGTAAAGTTTTGTTAAATTCAACTGTAAAATCTTTATATTTATCGATTCTTTCTGTTGAACTTGTTGTTTTTTGAATTGATTCGAGGATTGTGTCGACTTTTTTGTTATTATACATTGCAATGTTTAGACCAGGGTCGGATCTTTGAGATGAGTGCCAAAATGAAAATAAGTCAGATTCATGATTGATTACTTGCCCAAAAAATAAAGATTCATAATTACGGGATCGAATTAATTGGTTTAGTTGTCCTATTTCATATATTTTTATTTCTACTTGAACACCTACCAGGCTTAATTGATTTTTTATTATTTCTGCTGCATGTTTAAGCTCAGGAGTATCTCCTGTGGTTAGGGAAAAAGATAATTTACTGATGGGCCCTTTGTCCACTTCAACTTCCTTGGTTACACTTTTACCCTTAACTTTTGTTGTTTTTGTTTCTGTAACTATTCCTCCTTTTGTCATAATTCCATCTTTGGCCAAGTACCATCCATCTTTTTCTATTATTTCTTTTGCCTCAGCAAGATTAGTTTTTTGTTGTTCAGAAGAATTTGTTTCATCAAAGTAAATAATCTTTGGAATTGGATTATAAAGAACTTCCCCATATCCGTTTAAAACTTCATTAACAATCTCTTCTCGATTGAGAGCTTTATCTAAAGCTGTGATAATGTTTTGATCACCTAAAATTTTATTATTAGTATTATTGAAGAAGAGTCCAAATGTTCGAGATAGGGTAGTTGTATGAATTGTATAGCCAGCTTTTTCTATATCTGTGGCATTTTCTGGGCTAATACCACTAGCTTGATCAATCGAATTAGATAGCATGGCTTTAATTAAATCTTTTTCATTGGCATAGGAAATAATTTTTAAATACTTTATATGGGGTGTCCCTAGAGTAAAATGTTTAAATCTTTTTAAAATATATTGCTCAGGGAATCCATCATTATTTTTTATTACGGAATCAATTTGATATGGACCTGAACCTATAGCTTTTATATTTAAGGGGGATAAGCTGAATTCTGGAATACTAACATTTTTCCATATATGCAATGGAAGGATTCCAAGAGTCATGCTGTCCATAAATGATAGATATGATTTTTTTAAGGTAAAAATTATTGTTGAATCGTCTCCTTTTGTAACAGTTACTCCATCCCATCCATTTTTGTGAGGGCTTTTAATTAAAGGGTCTTTTACTTTTTCTACTGTAAAAATAACATCATCAGCTGTTATTTTTGTTCCATCGTGAAATTTTGCTCCATTTTTAATAACAAAAGTGTAGATCAATCCATTGTCTGAAACTTCGTAGGATTCTGCTAAATCTGGGATAAAGCTTCCATCGGAAAGTTTTCTCATTAATCCACTGTAAACAATTGAAGTAAGATCTTTGTCTGCTTCGGATAGTGCTAGTATCGGATTTACTAATGTTGGCATTCCGACAATCCCTTCTGTTAGAGTTCCTCCATTTATGGGGACTTGAATCATGAACTTAGAATTTATTTTGATTAATAGAATTATGGTTGCAGTAAGAGCTATGATTACAGATACCACTAAAATAAAGAACTCTTTTTTTGAAAAGGAAGCCATTGCTTCAATAAGTTCTTTTTTCTTCGGAATAGAAAATTCTTTAATAAATGTTAGAAATTTATGCATAGAATGCACTCGAAATGTAGTTATTCTTATTGTTTAAACTTAAATGAATATTGCAATAAAGGAAGAGATTGCAAATAGGATACTGATAACAATTGTTGTACGGAATAGAAATTTTTCAAATCCCCGGCGTGTATGATGTAACCCACCTCCTTCTCCACCACCAAAAACTCCACCTGCTCCAGCGTCTGATTGCTGAAGTAAAATAGTGAGAATTAAGATGATAGACAGAATTATCTGTATGTAAGGTAAGATATTAGCAATAATCGTCATAAGTAGAATATTAGCCTATTTCCGTAAAAAATGCAATGGGAGTGGTATATTTTAAAAATTTCTGTTAGAATGCTTTTGTTAAATTAAATATGCCGGGGTGGCGAAATTGGTAGACGCACTTGCCTTAGGAGCAAGCGAGAGAAATCTCATGGAGGTTCAAGTCCTCTCCCCGGCACAATGGGCCTGGTAGCCAAGTGGTAAGGCAGGGATCTGCAAAATCTCTATACGGCGGTTCAATTCCGCCCCAGGCCTCATTTTATAGTAGAATAGGTTTAACTTTTTGAAAGTAATTCGTCAATTTTTTGGCGATTTTTTTCACCCTCATCGATGGCTACTTCAAGATAGGGGATAGGATTTATTTTTAGACTTTTTGTAATATGCTTTCTTATATCTCCTAAATTTCGTCGAATGAAACCATAGGCCGCATCTTCTTTTTCTCGAGGAAGAACACTTATCATTATTTTGGCTCTTTTTTTATCATCAGAAAGAACTACTCGAGTTACGGTGATGATTGAAGTATTTCCAGCGATCCTTTCAATGAAAGTGGCCGAAAGTTCTTTAATTTGGTTTATTATTTTTTCTCCACGGAATTTAGACATGGGTTATTTTATGGTTATTACGAATGCTTCTAAAACATCACCTGGGGCAATGTCTACTTTTGAATCAACTAAAACTCCACAATCTGTATTTTCAAGAACCTCCTTAGCTTTTATTTTATTTTGCTGAAGTTCAATAATTTTACCACGACCCAATTCAAAATCACGTCGCATTATCCGAACTTCACTATTTGAGTTAATTTTACCATTTGTTACTTTTCCTCCAACAACTTTTTTGTTTTTTGTGGATCCGAAAGCTTTTAAAATTTTTAAAGAACCAATAACTTCAAGGGTTTCTACTCTAGGCCGTCTTTCTTCAATAATTTCTTTTAGCCAGTCTGTTAGTTTGTAAATAACATCAAAAATTTGAACATTTACTTTCATGGATTCATTTAGATCTCTGGCGCCATTTTCAACTTTAGTATTAAAACCAACTATTATACTATTGTTATCGACATTAGCCATTTTTAGATCAGATTCACCAACTGCTCCAACCCCACTGCTAATAATTTTAAATGATATTTCGTCTGTGTTGAGTTTAGTAATTTCTTTTTCAATTGCTTCAATACTTCCAGAAACATCAGTCTTTATTATAAGAGGAATAGTTTTTTCAGTTTGTTCTATTTCATCAGGATTTTTTTCTTTATTTGAGTTTATTTTATCTTTTATCAAATTAACATAGCTTTCGGCTTCTTTCTTTTTATCAAAAGATTCAAAAATACTTCCAACTTCTGGGACAGAGTCAAAACCATATAAAATTATGGGAGAGGAAAAAGTTGCTTCTTTGGTTGATTTACCAAGAAAGTTTTCCATAATACGAGTAGGAACGATTGATGATCCGCAAGCCACAAACATTCCTGTTCTTAATGTTCCATTTTTTATAATACAAGTAGCTGAAATTCCTCTTTTTGGTTCACAATTGGACTCTATAATTATTCCACTTGCTTTTACTCCACTATCTCCAGTGAATTCCTGTAAATCTGCGACAAGAAGAATTAAATCTAAAAGTTCATCGATACCTTCTCCAGATTTAGCTGAAATTGCAACAAAAGGGACATCTCCTCCCATTCCTTCGAGATAGATACCTTTTTCGGAAAGGTCCATTTTGACTTTTTCTACATTAGCATTTGGTTTGTCTATTTTATTTATGGCAACTATATAGGGAACCTTATTTTTAACAATGGTCTCATGGGCTTCGGTGGTTTGAGTTTTTACTCCATCTTCTGCTGAAACAACAAGAATGGCGATATCGGCAGCCTGAGCTCCACGATTCCTCATTTGAGAAAAAGCTTCATGTCCAGGGGTGTCTAGAAATGTAATCAGACGGTCTTTTTTGTTTGTCCCGTTGGAAGTACTTTTCCCTTCGGAATGCTTCACTTCATAGGCACTTATGTGTTGAGTAATTCCTCCAGATTCTCCATCTACGATATTTGTTTTACGAATATAATCAAGCAAAGTCGATTTCCCATGGTCAACATGACCCATTACAACAACAACAGGGGGACGTGTCACAATATGTGATTTTGGATTTTGTTTAGACATATTTATTTTATTTATTTGTTTTTTCGAACAGAGATTTTTCCAGAACTTCTTTTTCTTCGTCGGTTAGTTCAAACTCTGATTTACCTTTATTTATTGGCTTAGCAAACATACTCATTCGATCACGGGCATAGAGACTAGATATTAGAACTCCATCTCCTTTATCATTTAAGAAAGATATAGCAAAACTTTGATTACTTCCACCATCGACGAAAGGATTAAAACGAAGAGTTTCTACTGATCGGATAGATTTATCTAATCTTTGGTCAACTATTTCTAGGTGAGAGTTGATTTGTTTTTGAGAATCTTTAATCTCTTTAATATCTTTACCTAGAATATTTATCACACTCTCAAGATTACGAGCTTTTGTTCCTACAAAAAATTTTTTTAAACGATATTCAATTAAAATGATCCAAAATAGGACAATTAGAATAACAGCGGCTAATATGTAAGCTAAAATAGATATACTCATAACTTAAAAGAGTATATACTAGTAAGGCTTTTTTTACAACTATGATATAGTATTTATAGATAAATATGAAATTTTTTAAAGATAAAAAAATATACCTTGATTACGCAGGAACTACCCCTGTGAGTTCGAAGGTGATGAAGGCCATTTCTTCTCCCGGGAAAGAGCTTTTTGCTAATCCTAGTGCTATTCATGGTAGTGGAGTTGAGGCCAGAAATATAATAAATGAATCAAGGGAAAAGATTGCTAAACTTATTCATGCTCATTCCGATGAAATTATTTTTACTGGAAGTGGCACAGAAAGTGACGCCCTCGCCATAGTAGGGTTAGTTTCAAAGATAAGAGAAAATAAAGAATCATTTATTCCTCATATTGTAACTACAAATATTGAGCACCCCGCAGTCCTAGAAAACTGTCGTTTTCTTGAGGAATCTGGTAAGGCAGAAGTTACATATGTACCTGTTGATAAAAATGGAATAGTTAATCCAAAAAATATCAAGGAAGCAATAAAAGAAAATTCTGTTCTTGTCTCTGTCATGTATGCTAATAATGAAATTGGGACAATACAACCAATTTCAGAAATTGCTAAAGAAATAAGATACTACAGGAAGGGGAAAACATCTAAATTCCCTTTATTTCACACCGATGCCTGTCAGGCCATAAATTATCTTCCCATGGAAAATATTGAAAAACTGGGAGTTGATTTACTGTCATTTAATAGTTCAAAGATCTATGGACCTAAAGGAATTGGAGTTTTATATAAAAAAAGAGGGGTAGATCTTTCTCCTTTATATAGAGGGGGAGGACAGGAGCTTGGATTAAGACCGGGAACAGAAAATATTTTATTAATTTCGGGAATAGCTGTGGCTTTGGAAGAAACCATGGGTATTCGAGAAAAGGAATCACTTCGTTTAATTAAAATTCGTGATGGGGTTATTAAGAAATTAATGGATTTGCAAATATTGCCGTTTAAGATTATTTTAAATGGTGACTCAAAAAAACGACTTCCTAATAATATAAATATTTCTATTTCTAATATTTCAAGCGAGTTGTTGGTTTTAGAATTGGACGCTCAGGGAATTCATGTTTCAGAAAAAAGTGCCTGTCATAGTGGTGATGATAATGGTTCCTATGTTATAAAAGCTATTAGAAAGATTTGTGGAAGAAAGAAAGATTCCGTTCAAGGATCTCTTCGAATTTCTCTTGGTCGTCAAACAACCAAGAAAGATATGGATATTTTTATGAAAGCCTTCGTTAAAATTTTAAATAAATATAAAAATTGGAAATAAAATTAAAAGCTGTGATATATCCTGTAGTAGAATTTTGTAAAAATTTCACTACGGGGTATACTAAATAAATATGGATATAAAAGAATTAAATAAAAAACAATTAGTTTTGGTTACATTATTAATAACTTTTGTTGTTTCAATTGCTACCGGTATTGTTACCGTTTCGTTAATGCAACAGGTGCCCAAAAGTGTTCCTCAAACAATAAATAATGTTATTCAGAGGACGATTGAGAAAGTTACGACTGTTCAAGTTCCAGTTTCTACTCAAAACGATAAAAATATAAATAATAAAAATAAAGATCCTGATGTTTTAGTGGGAGATGGCAATGTTCTTGTTTCTATTTACCCATTAATAAAATCTGATATTTCTTTGCTTCCTGCTGGTGCAGGTGTTACTGATCAGGGGTTACAAGAAGTACTTCCAGAAGGGGAAACTATTTTACCTGAAGAAGTTATGGTAGATACGAAGCCCACTGCTCTTGGTCAGGGAATAATTATTTCTGATGTAGGATTAATTTTAGTAGAGTCAAGTATTTTAAGTGGGCATACTGAATATAAAGTTATTTTAAATAGCATTGATTTTAAAGTTATAGTTTTGAAGAAATTTAATAATGGGTTTACTGTCTTAAAGATTAATTCAAATCAACAAAAAGAAGATAAAACTCAAGAAGAAGTTAGCTCGGAGGTTGACAATCAGCAGACAGAATTATAAAATATTTACCCTCTATCTCTATAAAATTTTTTTTAATTAATAATTCGTAATTTGTAATTAATTTTTATGATGCCTTCATTTAACAATTTTACAACTAAAGCCAAAGAGGCAATTAGGAAAGCTCATGAGTTGGCTATTGAACGTGGACAAAATCATGTTAATTCTTTGCATTTACTTTCAGCTCTTTTGATTCAAGAAGATTCTGTGGTTCTTTCTATTTTAGATAAAATGGAAATAGATACAATATTATTGACTGATAACTTGATTGAAATGATTGAACAACCAGAAAAGAAAGATACCCTTTCTCCTTCATATCAAATTTATTTGACTGGTGATTTAGCTCAAGCGATTGAAAATTCAAGTAAAGTAGCTACTTCCTTAAAGGATGAATTTGTTTCCACTGAACATTTATTTGTTTCACTTTTAGAAACACCAGGTGAAACTCGAGAGTTTTTAGGACGTTTCAAAATAATAAAAGATAAAGTTGTTGAGGTTTTACTTAAGCTTCGGAGCGAAAGCGGGAGTGGATCTAGCGTTCCTAAAAAATCAAGAGTTACTGCAAAATATACACGAAGTCTAACAGATCTTGCTCGTCAAGATAAATTAGACCCAGTTATTGGAAGGGATGTTGAGATCATGAGAATGATGCAAATTCTTTCTCGTCGAACAAAAAATAATCCGATTTTAATAGGAGAAGCTGGAACAGGCAAAACTGCTGTAGCTGAGGCTTTAGCAATACGAATTGCCAAGAATGATGTACCTGAAAGTCTTCGAGATAAAGAAGTAGTATCTCTTGATTTAGGATTACTTTTATCTGGAACAAAATACCGTGGAGAATTTGAAGAACGTCTAAGAAATATTATAAAAGAAATTCAGAAATCAGAAGGTAAAATAATTCTTTTCATTGATGAAATACATACCATTGTCGGGGCTGGTTCTTCGGAAGGGTCTTTGGATGCAAGTAATATGCTCAAACCAGCTTTGTCTCGAGGAGAACTTCATGTAATTGGAGCGACGACTTTAAAAGAATATCAAAAACATATTGAAAAAGATCCAGCTCTAGCTCGTCGATTTCAACCTGTCTATGTTGATGAACCAAGTATTGACGATGCAGTAGCTATTTTACGAGGATTAAAAGAAAAATATGAACTATTTCATGGTATTAGAATTTCAGACGATGCTATTCTTTCAGCTGTAAATTTAAGTTCTCGTTATATTACAAATAGATATTTACCTGATAAGGCCGTCGATTTAATTGATGAAGCTTCGTCTTCTCTTCGTTTGGCTTTAGAAAATAAACCACAGGTTTTAGAAGATACTGATCGTAAGATTATGCGTTTTGAAATCGAAAAAGAAGCTTTATCAAAAGAAGTTTCAAGAAGCTCTGGTAAAACTACTATGAGTAAAGAAGCTCGAAGTCGAATAAAAAATATAGATAAAGAAATTGCTAATTTGAAAGAAAAAACTCATGAGCTTGAGCTAAAATGGAAAAATGAGAAAAAAGTTGTTGTGGAAATTCGAGATATCAAAAAAGAGCTGGAATCTCTTCGGCTTGAGGCTGAAGGATCAGAAATGAGAGCAGACTTAAGTAGGGCTGCGGAAATTCGTTATGGTCAAATTCCTGATTTGCAAAATAAATTAAAAACTAAATTATCTCGATTAAAGAAATTACAGAAATCACGTCGGATTTTGAAAGAAGACATAACGGCCGAAGATATTGCTGCTGTAGTTTCTCGATGGACTGGAATCCCACTTGAGAAAATGTTAGAAGAAGAGATGAAGAAATTGGCGAAAATGGAAGACGAACTAAGGAAAAGAGTATTAGGACAAGATATTGCTATTGGTAAAATTTCTGATGTTATTCGTCGAAGCAGAACGGGTATTGCAGATCCAAATAGACCAATTGGTTCATTTATCTTTCTTGGGCCAACGGGAGTAGGTAAGACTGAATTAACAAAGACATTGGCTCAGTTTATGTTTAATGACGACAAAGCTCTTATTAGAGTTGATATGAGCGAATATATGGAACGTCACAGCATTTCTAAGTTAATTGGTTCACCTCCAGGTTACGTTGGCCATGATGAATCAGGAAACCTAACTGAGGCTGTTCGTCATCGACCATATTCTGTTATTTTATTTGATGAAGTTGAAAAAGCTCACCCAGAAGTATTTAATATTTTATTGCAAGTTCTTGATGAAGGACGTTTAACTGATGCGAAAGGTAGAGTTGTTAATTTTAAAAATTCTGTAATTATTTTGACTTCTAATTTGGGTTCTGAATTTATTCAAAAAATGGAATCTATTGGTTTTACAAATAATACGAATAAGGATGATTATCAAAATGTAAAAGGTAAGGTTGTTGATAATTTAAAGGAACATTTTCGACCGGAATTTCTTAATCGCTTAGATGAGGTGATTGTATTTGATGTACTTTCTCCAGAAGTTATCCGGGACATTGTTGATATGAAGATACAGATTATTCGTGAAAGATTATTATCTAAAGGAATTGATTTGGAAATTTCAGATGAAGCTCTTTCTTATTTAGCAAAGGAAGGATATGATCCTCACTATGGAGCAAGACCTCTAAATCGTTTAATTCAAAATCAAATTTTAAATAAAGTCGCATCCTTTATTATTTCTAAGGGAGTGAAGAAGGGGGATACTGTTTTTGTTACCATGAAAGATAAAGAACTTCTTATTGAAATGAAAAGAAAAAAAGTTAAATCAAATATAAAAGTTTCAAAACCTAGCCCGTATAAGGAGAAATAAAGAAACTTGACTTTTACGCTGAAAGGTGTATAATTTATAAAGATAAATGATCCTTGCGTATCAGTTTAATATAGGTTAGATCTTCTTTTTGATTGATATAATTTTAGACTGTATAGATCTAACCACTAACCCCCTTCTCTCTTTTGAGAAGGGGTTTTCTTTTTGTTTATTTTTAATATGAAACTAAAAAGAAGCTTTTATTTGACAAAAAGTTGAATTAGGGTAATCTAAATTTAAACCCCTTAAAAAATTAAATATGGACAAAAAAACTTTTGTGTTGGACACGAATGTAATTTTACATGATTCCAACTGCCTCAATTCTTTTGGGGAAAATGACATCGCTATCCCTATTCAGGTCTTATCAGAAATTGATAAGTTTAAGAAAGGAGATGACCCTATTAATTACAACGCCAGAGAGTTCTCAAGATTTCTTGATGGACTGGATTCTGCATTAGTTTTTGATGGTGGTGCTTCTAGAGGGAAGGGTTTAGGTAAAATTAGGATTATTCTAAATTTTGAATATCATCAAGCTGTCAGAAAAATTTACCCTGAAAAGACCATTGATCATGAGATAATTAATGCAGCTTATTCTTTATGGAAGAGTGGATCTCATAAAGTTGTGTTTATATCAAAAGATGTAAATTTAAGAATGAAAGCCAAATCTCTAGAAATGGACGCTCAGGATTATCAATTTGATTCTGTTCCTGACGTTAAATCCTTTTTTGAGGAGGTTAAAAAGATTGAAGTGGAAGCAAAATTAATAGATAATCTTTTTCGAGAAAAAGAAATTGATTTTGAAAGGAAAGATTTATTAAAAAATGAATTTTTGATATTGAATTCTGTTAGTCCAAAATCTACTGCTCTTGCTTTTTATAGTAAAGGCAGATTATCTTCAATTTCGAAAGGAGAAATTACTTGTTTTGGTATAAAGCCAAAAAATTCAGAACAGGCTTTTGCTCTTCATGCTTTATTAAACCCAGAAATAAAATTAATTACAATTATGGGTAAGGCCGGAACGGGTAAAACAATTTTAAGTTTAGCTGCTGGGCTCAAGCACCTTAAGGATAAAACCTTTGATCAATTTTATTTTACCAGACAGATAATTAGTATGGGGAATAAAGATATAGGGTACCTCCCAGGTGATCCAAAGGATAAAATTTCTCCTTATATGAAAGGGATGGAAGATAATTTATCGGTGATATCTTCAATAGTTTCTGGCAATAAAGCAAAAATTGATAGTTTCAAAAAAGCGGAAAAAATTTTCTTAGAACCACTTTCTTATCTTAGAGGAAGAAGTTTAGGTGCAAAGTTTTTTATTATCGATGAAGCACAAAATTTAACCCAGAAAGAAGTAAAAGCAATCATTACTAGAGCTGGTGAATTTACAAAGATAATCCTAATTGGGGATATATCGCAAATTGACAGTCCATATTTAGATGAAAGGTCTAATGGACTTAGTTATGTTATTTCTAAAATGAGAGGTGTGGACATTTATGCCCATGTAACTTTAGTAAGAGGAGAAAGATCGGAATTGGCAGAAATTGCTGGGAAACTTCTTTAATTAAAGAACCTAAATTATATTTAAAGCCTCCTTTTAAAGGGAGGCTTTTTTTATTGAAAAATTTTTAAAAACCATGTATACTCATTTTGTATTTAAATGCGTCGGTGGATAGAAAATAAACTGCTTTATTTTCTATCCGTAACGTAGTGAAGGTGGGCTGCCACCAAAGCTATGTTCCGAACGTAGTGAGGATTGCGAGCTTATCTCGCAAAATATGCGTCGGTGGCAGAGTGGTCAATTGCATTTGACTGTAAATCAAACGACTTCGGTCTACGTAGGTTCGAATCCTACCCGGCGCACAAACAATCCCGCGAAAGCGGGATTTTTGTATGCCAGAACGAGACAACTGCTTGTCTCGTGTGTAGGATTCGAAGACCTTGAGCCTAGATTTTTAGATTTTAATCTCAAAATCTGCGAAAGGTGTACAGATCCTGTAAGGATCGAAAAATGTACTCATGATCCTACCCGGCGCACAATTATTAAATAATTTAGATATGACTTCTATTAAATAGAAGTCGTTTTTGATATAATTATAAACATGAAGAAGGGAATTGATTATATTGGAGTATCTACTGGAGTAGTAATCTTTAATGATAAGGGGGAATTATTTCTTGCTAAACGAAGTAAAAAAACCAAAAATGAACGAGGTTGCTGGGAAACACCAGGAGGGTCTGTTGAATTTGGAGAAACATTAGAGCAAGCGGTAAAAAGAGAAATATTAGAAGAATATGGTTCAGAGATAGAGCTTCTTGAACAGTGGCCAGCAGTAGATCATGTTATTCCTGATGATAATTTGGGTTGCTAACACAAAAAAAGGAGAGAATCATGAAATTGAAACGACAAAGTTTGTTATCAATATGCCTGTTGATGTCCATAAAAAGCTCAAGGCATTGGCAAGCTGCGGTGAAACCACAATGACAGATATCGTTGTTGGGAAAGTAAAGGAGTGTGATCGCAGAGGACGAGAAAAAGATGCGTGTAGTAGAAACAAAACGGCCCTGCCAGTGTCCGACCACCGGCAAAGCCAATACTAAAACCTCAAAAAGAACATACGAGGCACAACTTATGGCCGATGATACTGTAGATTTTGAAATTGCTCAAGAGAAAAAAGCAGCCATTAGAGATATTGTTGTTTTCGACATTACCAAGATTGGCGGGGAAGAAATAAATTCGGTTGATGGACGCTTCACAAGCAATCGAAAGCAAAACAAGAATTTGCACATTGGATTAAAAACAAGGTTGTTGAGAATCCGTTTTTTTAAAGAAAATCAAGACTATATTTTGCTTGATAGCTCTGTCAAGCAAACACGTAACACCGGCAGAGGGAGCAGCCATAACCGAAAAGACTATGCACTCACATTGCTTGCTGCAAAAAAAGTGGCAATGTC
>CALNZI010000011.1:0-19425 GCA_942491275.1 Minisyncoccota bacterium
GAACTAGATGTTAGAAGATTATGTGACGTCAGTGGAATGGATATCTGTATTTTGAGCTCTCTGCACTCTCATTACGACACTTTAAAAGAATTAAGATTAATTTGTAATTCACTTAAAGGAGCCAATAGGATATTTGGCGTATTTCCTTTTGTTAGGGATGGAAAATCGGATCACATAAAAAGGTTTGGAGAAAATGTGGCTTACAAAGACACAGCAATGGAGATTTCTAGTTCAGGGCTGGAGGTAGTTACAATCTTTGATCAGCATTCTAGTCAACACCCAAGTTTCTTTGACACAACGCATTATCGACTAAAAACGGTCCATCACGTTTATTTAATGAAAATTCTCATTGAGTATGCAATGGAGCACAATAACTTTGATAGTGTGCTCGCATTAGACGATGGTGGGTTTAAGCGAAATAAAAAAATCGCAGAAATGCTTGAAAAAAACGTCTCTTTTATTATTAAAGAAAGGGACGCGGGAACGAGAAAAATTAGTATCAATAAATCAAAAATTGTTGGGAATGTAAAAGACCAAATAGTTGTTGCTTTTGATGATATGCTTCAAGGGGGCGGAACTCTGGAGGCTGGCGCTAAGATTGCTAAGTATAATGGGGCAAAAGAGATACACTTTTTTGTGGTTCATAATGATTTTGGTAAGAATACATTTGATACAATAAATCCCTTACTTGAAAGTGGGATAATTGATAGAATTTATATTCTGGAAACTATTCCTCTTAGTAAGGAGAAGTGGCATGAAAATTTGGTTGTCATTAGCCCACAAGATGTGATAGCAGAAGTGATTGAGCTGATACACACGGAAGGTCACATGAGAAAGCTATTTTTAGAAATCTAATTTTTTCGAATGTTTTTTTAATTAAAAAGTATCAAAGACGAGTGATTTTAATCTACTCGTCTTTTTTTCATATTACTTAATAGAGTTAATTCCAGATATTAAAAGTTATAGTTTTAATATATTTGGTGTATAATTGAAAGATGAGTCATTTTGAGAATTTATTTCCAGAAAACTTGTACCATAGTTATATTGTTGAAGGAGATCCGGAAACAACCAGTCGGGATTTAATTGAATTTTTAAAAAAAAGAAAAGAAATATCAGACAATAGTCCTGATGTTTTATTTCAAAACCATAATTCCTTTACCATGGATGATAGTCATAGAATAAAAGAATGGCATAGTGAGTTGGGGATTGGTCAAGGAAAACGGATTTGTATTATTGGAGCAAAATTTATTAATCATGAAGCAGAAAGGACACTATTAAAAATCATAGAAGAGCCTGCCGCCAGTACTCATTTTTTTCTAGTAGTTCCCAATGCTTCTGTTTTACTGGATACTATTCGTTCTAGAGCCCATGTGGTTAGTACTATTATTAATAATGGAGATGATTATAAAAAACAGGCTGAAGAATTTATTTCTGTTTCATTGAAAGATCGAATTGATATTATTACTAAAATTATAAAAAAACATAAAGATTCTGAAGGTAGTGGAAACTTAAGATTCCACGCCATTAATTTAATTAATGAGATAGAGAAAATCATCTTTGAAAAATTTAAATTAAAAAAAATAGATAAAAATACTCAGCTTATTTTAAAAGAAATACAGGAAAAGAGAGGATATTTAAATCTTCCTGGTTGTTCAGTTAAAATGATTTTAGAACATTTGGCGCTTATGCTATAATAAAAGAATATGTCATATAATACACAAAATTTTAAATTAGAATTAAAAAAAATAGAGGAATGGCTTTCGAAAGAATATTCAGCTATTCACACAGGAAGGGCAACCCCAATGGTTCTTGATGGAGTTATGGTTGAGAGTTATGGAAATAAAATGCCAATAAAAAATGTGGCACAAATTTCCATTGAAGATGCAAAGACATTAAGAGTTGTTCCTTGGGATAAAAGTCAGATAAAAGATATAGAATCAGCTGTTATGGCTACAAGTTTAGGATTGTCTGTTGTTTCCGACGGAGAAGGAGTTAGAGTTATTTTTCCTATGCTAACAACAGAGAATAGATCTAATCTTGTAAAAATCTTGAAAGAAAAACTTGAGGATGCTCGTATTCGAGTACGCCAGGAAAGACAAGAAGAAATTGAAAAAACAGGGGATCTTTCTGAGGATGAAAAGAAAAGAGGGAAAGATGATATTCAAAAATGTGTGGACGAATCAAATAAAAATTTGGAAACAATTTTTGGGAAAAAAGAGAAAGAGGTAATGAGTTAATTGTTTCTATGTCTATAATAATATTTTTTATAATTTTATTAATACTTGTTTTGTCTCATGAATTTGGGCATTTTATTGTTGCGAAGAAGTCAGGAATTAGAGTGGACGAATTTTCTTTTGGTTTCCCCCCAAAACTTTTTGGTAAAAAAATAGGAGAGACTACCTACAATTTCAATGCGTTGCCCTTGGGTGGTTATGTTAAAATTCATGGTGAAAATCCCGATGAAGATTCAATTGATGATCCTGATAAAGGTAGAAGTTTTGTTCATAAACCTCTTCGTGTAAAAGCTGGAGTTTTATTTGCCGGCGTGGCTATGAATTTTATTGTTGCTTGGGTGCTACTCTCGATTGGTTTTATGTCAGGACTACCTTCTTCTGCGGGAGTTCAACCAGAGGGAACAATAATTAAGAATCAAGCACTGACTATTGTTAGTGTTACTCCTAATAGTCCTGCGGAAAAAGCTGGATTAAAGTCTGGAGATAAAATTTTAGCCTTAGAGTCTTATAATATTAAAAAAGAAGTTAATGATACAACTCGAGTTCTTTCATCACATTTTACTGCTGAAACAGTTCAGTCTTTTGTAAAAAACCATCAAACTGATGAAATCAATTTCTCTATTGTAAGAGCAAAAGAAGATCTTATAATTCCAGTTACTCCAGAATTAAATAAGGATGGAGCTGTAGTTGGAATTAGTATGGATACAATTGGAACATTACAATTACCAATTCATAAAGCAGCCTGGGAGGGGCTTAAATTAACTTCAGATTTAACTATTCGAACAGCTGTTGGTTTTTATACATTAATTAAGGATGGAATTTCAGGGACAGGGGATTTATCTAAAGTAACAGGACCAATTGGAATTATTGGAATTGTAGGAGATGCTGCAGACTTTGGGTTTATTTATTTGCTTTCTTTCACTGCTTTAATTTCTATTAATCTGGTTATAATAAACTTAATTCCATTTCCAGCTTTGGATGGAGGAAGGTTACTTTTTCTTTTAATCGAAAAAGTAAAAGGTTCACGAATTAAACCTAAAGTTGCTAATTTGGTGAATATAATTGGTTTTGGTTTATTGATGATATTTATGGTTGTGATTACCTATAATGATATTATTCGGTTGTTTTAAATATTTATTTTACAACCTTTAAAAACTATGATATTATAAAAACTTCTTCGCCGAGTGGCGATTTTATTTTATACAATAAATTTTTATATGAACGATAAACAAAAAGAAATAAGAAATATTGCCATAATTGCTCACGTTGATCATGGAAAGACAACTTTGACAGACCAACTAATGAAGCAATGTGGGATGGTTGAAGAAGGAGTAAGTATGGATTCAAACTCCATTGAGCTTGAGCGTGGAATAACCATCTACTCAAAAAATACATCCGTTGACTACAAGGGAACAAAAATAAACATTGTGGATACTCCAGGCCACGCGGACTTCGGATCAGAGGTTGAACGCGTTCTTCGAGCTATCGACTCGGTACTTCTTTTAGTTGATGCTCAAGAGGGGCCAATGCCTCAAACTCGATTCGTCCTTAAGAAGTCACTGGAACTTGGGCTTAAACCCATAGTTGTTATAAATAAGATAGATAAGCCGGCGGCTGATCCAGAAAGAACTCATGAACAAGTGTTAGAGTTATTTCTTGAATTAGGCGCAACAGATGAACAAATTGATTTTAAAACAATCTACGCCATAAGCCGAGAAGGAATTGCTAAGTTGAACATGTCAGATGAATCTAAAGATTTAACTCCTTTATTGGATTTAATTTTAGAAGAAGTTTCTGAAGCTTCGGAAAATAGAGAGGGTAATTTGCAGGCTCAGGTTTTTAATTTAGCCTATGATAATTTTATGGGAAGATTAGCCATATCTAGAGTTTACGCTGGGTCCGTTAAGTCAGGCTCACAGATTATAGTAAAAAATAATGATGGAGAACCTAGAACGGCTCGAATAAGTAAGATGTTTACCTTTGAAGGAATCAAACGTAAAGAAATTTCTATTGCTTCCACTGGAGATATAATTTTAATTGCCGGTATTCCAGATGTATATATAGGAGAAACAATAGTTGATAATTTAGATACAAAAACTTTACCATCTATTGCCATAGATGAACCAACTATTTCTTTAAATTTTCTCGTAAACGATTCTCCTTTTGCAGGGGAAGAAGGTAAATATGTTACTTCTCGCCAAATTAGAGAGCGTCTTGAAAAAGAACTTGAGATAAATGTTGGACTACGAATAAATTTTGATACACCGAGCGACCTTTCTACGCAGGCAGGAGAAGAAATTCAAGAAGGTTTCCTTGTTTACGGACGGGGAGAATTACACATTGCTGTTCTCTTGGAGAATATGCGTCGTGAAGGATATGAATTACAAGTTTCCCAACCACACGTAATTATAAAAGAGGAGGAAGGAGAAAAATTGGAACCTTACGAAGAAGTGACTATTGATGTTCGTAATGAATATTCAGGTGTTGTTATTGAAAGATTAACTGCTCGAAAGGGAATAATCACAAGCATGACTGAAAAAGAAGGCATTGTTAGAATGCTCATTGAAATTCCAACTAGAGGGCTGCTTGGTTACCGTGGCCAATTTGTAATTGAAACAAAAGGAGAAGGAATTTTGGCTTCACGATTTATTGGATTTAAAAAGTATGCTGGTGAGATTAAAAAACGAGATGTGGGATCAATGACTTCCATGGTAAAAGGAAAGGTGATTGCTTTTTCTCTTTGGACTTTACAAGAAAGAGGCACATTATATGTGGAACACGGAGATGAAGTTTATGAAGGTATGGTTGTCGGAAATGTGACAAAGGGAGAAGAAATGTCCGTTAATCCAACTAAAGGAAAGCAACTTTCTAATATGAGGTCCAGTGGTACCGACGAGGCTGTTAATGTAAAACCTCCCTACAAACTATCAATAGAACGAGGCCTAGAAACAATGGCCGATGATGAATATCTTGAAGTTACCCCTAAGAATATAAGGTTAAGAAAGAAAATTTTAACTGAGCACGATAGATTCAGAAAGAGAACTTCTCCGAAAAAGAGCTCCTAATCACTCTAAAATACAATTTAATTATCTAGGTAGTTGACTTTATCTAATAGTAGTGATATTATATATTTACTTAAAAATTATTATTCAATTTTTTAATTCAAATGGCTAATACAATTTCATTTAAACCTAAACAGGTTACCAAAAGAATACTTTCAGATCTGTCACCTCGAGCTTTCGAGGTTATTGTGAATAGGTTCGGATTAACAGAAGAAGCTGAGCGAAAAACATTGGAAGCTATCGGACAAAAGTACGGGATTACACGAGAACGTGTTCGCCAGATTGAAAACGCAGCTTTAACTTTTATTCGAAAATCAGAATCTTTTAAAAATGAAAAAGCCGTATTTGAAGAATTAGAAAAATTGATGCATTCTCTTGGAGCCATTGTTTCTGAACAAGATTTTATTAACCATGTTTCAAAAGATAAATATACTCAAAATAATATTCATTTTTA
Source organism: Minisyncoccota bacterium (assembly GCA_942491275.1). GTDB lineage: Bacteria > Patescibacteriota > Minisyncoccia > Phycocordibacterales > UBA9973 > UBA8515. The sequence continues at coordinate 5,751 of CALNZI010000011.1, forward strand.
CTTAACTCTTGGTGATGAGTTCACTAAACATAAAGAAGATAGTCATTTTAAAGCTCGGTGGAGTGTTAATCATGATGTTTCTGAATTGATTCATGACTCATTGAAAAAACTTTACGAAAATATTTCCGACGAAGAATTAGTTGTGGAAGGTGAATTAATAAATAGATTTTTAGATGAAGTTAAGGAATTATCTGAACACTACAAGAATGAAGAAATTACAAAGAGATGGCTAGCTATGTCAAAGAAGCTTAGCAAGAATCCTTTAGGAGAATGGGGTAAGGCAACTTCTTCAAGTATAAAAACTAGAGGAGTTAAAGATTTTGCTTTTCTTATGATGCGCAAGCATGGAAGTCCTATGCATTTTCGAGAAGTAGCTAAGGCTGTTGCAAGTACTTTTGATAAGAAATGTCACACTGCTACTTGTCACAATGAGCTTATAAAAGACCCACGTTTTGTATTAGTTGGACGAGGAATATATGCTTTAAAAGAATGGGGATATAAGACAGGAGTTGTAAGAGATGTTATTAAGGAAATGATAAAAAAGAATGGGCCTATGAAAAAAGAAGATATTATTGAGCAGGTTATGAAAGAAAGATATTTGAAAAAGAATACAATTCTGGTAAATCTCCAAAACGCAAAATATTTTAAGAAGAATAAAAGTGGATTATACACAATAGCTTAAACAATAAAAAAACCAAGGATATCCTTGGTTTTTTTATTGTATGCCTAGAACCTGTTATACCCGGTATTAGAACTTTGAAAAAGTCTCACTACCGGGTATAATAAATAAATGTTTGAAACATTTTTTGCTACTCATGATTTTAACATACTGCAGATTTTAATTGCTGGTATTGGTTATTTAATGCCCATACCTTTGTCTGCTCTAGCTTTACATCTATGGCATGAATATAGACAAGAAAAATTTATTATGGGAATTGAATGGGTTCTTTTGGAGATTCAAGTTCCTCGCGATGTGATAAAAACTCCTGCTGCCATGGAATTAATTTTTTCCAACGCCTTCTATCATCAAAGTGGTAAGGGATTTTGGGAAATGTATATTATGGGGGCTCCTTGGTTTTGGTTTTCCCTCGAGATTGCTTCCGTCGAAGGAAGAGTTCATTTTTTTGTTCGAACTCCAACCCGAATTAGAGATTTAGTTGAAACTCAAATTTATGCTCAATATCCTCAAGCAAAAATAATTGAAGCTGATGACTATGCTTATAGAATTCCACAATATACAAAAGATGGAGATTGGAATATGTGGGGATGTGAATTTATAAAAAAGAATGACGATGTTAAGCCAATTAAAACCTATAAACAACTGGATGACATGAAGACGGGGACTAAAGAAGAATTTAAAGTTGACCCCATCACTCCTATTATGGAATATTTAGGAGCCCTGCCAAAAGGTCAGCAAGTTTGGATTCAAATTATAATTAGATGGAGTCAGAAGAAATTTGTTAGCCCAAAAACTGGGAAAAAGGTTGGTTTTGATGATTATGCCATTCATTTTATTGAGGAGCAATTAAAACCTTATACCAAACTCGGTAAAGGAACTGGTTTTGGAGGGGGGGATTCTAAAGAAGTTAGAGCTCCAGCTTTCATTGATCCATTTATTAAAACACAGGTTATAAACTTACAGCAATTACACTTTGATTGCGGAATTCGTTTAATGACTTTATCTAATAAAAAATATTGTACAGAAGAACAATTTGGTCGACTTAGAAGATCTTCTCGTCTTTTGTTTCGTCAGTTTGCTGCTTCTAATTCCAATGAACTTACTCGTATTAATTCAACCCAATTTGATGCACCTTGGGCAGACCCAACTGGTTTGGCTTTAACTAAGATGAAAAAAAGAATGCTTGATTTTTACAGAATGAGAACATTTTTCCATCCACCAATACAGTATTCCTACAAATTTCCACCTATCATTAAAGAATTTTTCCCATCCAATCACCCTCAGATTTTTGTTCTTTCAAATGAGGAATTGGCTTCAATATTTCACTTTCCTGGAATGGTTTCTGAAACTCCAAGCTTTAAACGTATTGAATCTAAGATTGCTAAGCCTCCATCCAATTTACCAACATAGTTTATGGATGAAAACGATTTAGAATTAAAAAAATCTAAACCCTTTAAAATAATTACGACTTTAAATATAATTATAGTCTGTCTTTTTCTTGCTTTTTCTTGCTTTTTCTTTGCTTCTCCTAAAAATAGGTTGGATGAAAAACATACAATTATTCATATTTCTCAGAATGATAATTTAAATATTGTTGCTAGTAGCTTAAAAGAAAAGAGAGTTATTCGTTCAATTTTTTTTCTAAAATCTTTTGTTTTTTTATTTAAATTAGATGGAGGAATAGACAAGGGTGATTATTTATTCAAAAAAAATGATCCAGTATTTACTGTGGCTTGGAGATTGGCCAAAGCAAGACATAATATTGATCCCATCAAAATAACATTAAGAGAAGGTTTAAATAATCAAGAGATGGCAGATATTCTTACTAATAAAATTCCTAATTTTCAAAAAGATTTATTTCTAGAAAAAGTTGTCAACAAGCAAGGTTATTTATTTCCAGATACTTATTTTTTCTTTCCTCTAGATTCAGTGGAAGAAATTATAAAAGAATTATCTAATAATTTTAATAATCAATTAAATAAAGTAAAAACTTCACTGAACTCAAGTTCTCGAAGTTTGTCAGATCTAATAATTATGGCTTCCTTAATTGAAGGAGAGGCCAAGGGAGAAAGTGATGCATATTTGATTTCTGGAATTTTATGGAAGAGAATAAAATTGGGAATTGCTTTACAAGTGGATGTTGATAAATCAACTTATAAAGAAAGAGGATTACCAGATAAGCCTATAAATAATCCTGGCTTAATTTCCATAAAAGCAGCCCTAGAACCAAAAACTTCACCTTATCTATATTATCTTCATGATAAAGATGGTATAGTACATTTTGCTAAAAATTTTGAAGAACATAAAAGTAATATAAATAAATATTTAAGATAGTTATATTTATTAAAGAAATTAAATAAATGATGAAAAAGGGAAAAACAGTATTTGTTGGTATATCTGGAGGAGTTGATTCTGCCGTCAGTGCAATTCTTTTGAAAGAACAAAGATATAATGTTGTTGGGGTTTTTATACGAACTTGGACACCAGATTTTATTGAGTGTACTTGGAAAGATGAAAGACGAGACGCCATGCGGGTTTGTTCTTATTTAGATATTCCATTTTTAGAATGTGACGCTGAAGAAGCCTATAAAAAAGGTGTAGCTGATTATATGATAGAAGAATATAAAAAAGGGAACACTCCTAATCCAGATGTAATGTGTAATAGAGAAGTTAAATTTGGTGTATTTTGGGATTTCGCTAAAAAAAATGGAGCAGATTATATTGCCACAGGGCATTATGCTCAGAATAATTACGAATTAAAAATTAGGAATTATGAATTAGGGAAAGGGGAGGATCCATCCAAGGACCAATCATATTTTCTTTGGACCTTAAAACAAGAAGATTTAGCGCATACTCTTTTTCCCATTGGTCATCTGAAAAAGAGTAAGGTCCGTGAAATAGCTAAAAAATATAAAATTCCAAATGCCACAAAAAAAGATAGCCAAGGAGTTTGTTTTCTTGGCCCTTTAGATATGAAAGATTTTTTGAAAAATTATATAAAGTCTGAGAGAGGAGATGTTTTAAATATAGAAGGAGAAGTTATTGGCCATCATGAAGGTTCAGTGTTTTTTACTTTAGGAGAACGACATGGATTTACAATTATAAAAAATTCAAAAAACAATAAACCCTTTTATATTATTTCAAAAGATATAAAAAAGAATACAATTACTGTTTCTTCGGAATTAAGTTTAAATAAAGAAGAATCAAATACAACTATTAAATGCAATAATATAAATTGGATTAATAAAATTCCCCAAAAGGGCAAAAAATATAAAGCGCAGGTTCGTTATCATGGAGAATTTTTAAATTGCACCGTTGATTGTGCAGTTGATAAAGAAGTAAAAATTATCTTTGATAGAGATATTCTTGTTTCAAAAGGTCAATCAATTGTTATCTATGACAAAAGTGTTTGCCTTGGTGGGGGAGTTATTTGCTAAAAAAGAACTTTGTAGTTTAAGGTTTTTGGTATAATATAGATAGATATGACATCCAATGAGATTAGAGAAAAGTTTCTAACATTTTTTAAGAAGAGAGAACATGCCCTTGTTCCTTCGGCTTCTTTGGTAACAACAACCGAAGCTGGAGCTATGGATGCTACATTATTTAATACAGCCGGAATGCAACCCTTTGTCCCTTATCTTCTCGGAGAACCTCATCCTATGGGAGTTCGTCTTGTGAACGTCCAGAAGTGCCTCAGAACCATTGATTTAAGTGAAGTGGGAGATAATACTCATAATACTTTTTTTGAAATGATGGGTAATTGGTCTTTGGGTGATTATTTTAAAAAAGAAGCAATTACTTGGAGCTATGAATTTTTAACATCCAAAGAAGAAGGTCTTGGTTTAGATGTTTCTCGTTTGTATGTGACTGTTTTTGCTGGAACAGAAAAAGTTGAAAGAGACGAGGAATCAGCTGAAATTTGGAAATCATTGGGAATTCCAGACCATCGAATTTATTATAAAAGTTCAAAATCAAATTGGTGGAGTGCCGGATTAAATTCTCCAGCAGGTCCAAGTACAGAAATGTTCTATGATATTACTGGAAAGCAAGGAGATTTGACTCCAGAAGAATTTGAAAAAGCTGAAGATGAACAAAAGATTGTTGAAATTTGGAATGATGTCTTTATGACTTACCATCAGGAGAATGGTGAGGTTACCAAAGAACTTCCACAGAAAAATATTGATACAGGAGCTGGATTAGAAAGAATAACAACTATTGTTCAAGGAAAACAAAGTATATATGAAACAGATTTATTTGCTCCAATAATTAAAAAAATTGAAGAATTATCTGGATTAGACTATGGAGATGGTTCCGATGAGGAATATCTTGAAAAAGGAGATTCTTGTTGGGTAGAAAATAGAAAGAAAATGAGAATTGTGGCTGATCATATTAGAACAGCAGTTTTTCTTATTGCCGATGGAGTAATGTCTTCCAATACTGGACGTGGGTATATTCTTCGTCGAATAATACGACGGGCAGTTAGATATTCGGATTTGATTTCATTAAAAGATGGCTCGCTTTTAACTTTAGCTGAAATGGTAATTGAGAAATATAAAAATGTTTATCCTGAATTAGCAATTAAAAAACAAATAATTGAAAGTGAAATTCAAAATGAAGAAGATAAATTTAGGCAAACTTTACAGCAGGGAATTCGTGAATTTGAAAAAGGAGCAGATCCATTCATTTTGTTTACGACCTATGGTTTTCCAATAGAGCTTACAGAGGATCTAGCTAGAGAAAAAGGAATAAAAATAGATTTAGAAGATTTTAATAAAAAAATGGAAGAGCATCAAAAATTATCTCAAACTTCTTCAGCGGGAATGTTCAAAGGTGGATTATCAAACCATGATGAAAAAACACTAAGTCTTCATACGGCCCATCATTTACTTCTAGCGGGATTGCAGGCTGTTGTGAACCCGGATATTAAACAAAAAGGAAGTAATATAACAGAGGAAAGATTAAGAATAGATTTTCTTTGTGATCATAAATTAACCGATGAAGAAAAAAAAGATACAGAAGATTGGGTTAATGATAAGATTAAAAAAGAACTTAAAATGATTCGTCGTGAAATGCCCTTAGTTGAAGCAGAGAAAATTGGAGCTCAAATGGAATTTGGAATAAAATATCCTGAAGTTGTTTCTGTTTATTTTGCAGAAGACGAAAATGGGAAAGTTTATTCAAAGGAATTCTGTGGGGGACCCCATGTTGAGAATACAAAAGAATTGGGGCACTTTAAGATTTTAAAAGAAGAGTCCGTTGCATCCGGTGTTAGAAGAATTAAAGCTGTACTGGAGTAATTTATTGATTTTTTTCTTATACTTTTTTAAATTCCTGTAGTATAACCTCGGAGTAGAACTTTATTTAAGTTTCACTACAGGGTATAATGTATATACTATGGGATTTTTATTTAAAAAGAAACAAAAAGAACAAACTGTAGCTATTTTTGATGTTGGTTCCGGTAGCGTCGGTGGAGCTATTGTTCAAATTCCAATAAATAAAGAAGAGCTACCTTCTATTATAAGTTTGGTTAGGACTCCGATAAATTATAATAGTGATAAAATAAATGTTAATGTTTTCACAAAAAGCATGCTGAAGGCCCTTGGTCAAACAGTGGAATCTCTTTATAAGACAAAATCAGGAGCCCCGGATAAAATTATTTGTGTATTGGCTTCGCCATGGTATTCATCCGAAACTCGAGTTGTAAAAATTAAAAAAGAAAGTCCTTTTGTTTTCACTCAAAAATTAGCAAATGATTTAATAAAAAAAGAAATAGAAACAATTGCCTCAGACCATAATAAAAAAAATAAAACACTTTATAATGAAATAGAAATAATTGAACATTACATAATGAGTGTTTCTTTGAATGGATATGATATTGATTTACCCATTGGAATGCATACGGAAGCTATTGAAATGAATATAGTAGCCTCTTTTTCTCAGAAAGTTTTCTTAGATAAAATTTGTCAGGTTGTTTCTAAAACCTTTCACGATATTCCGGTTTCTTTTTCATCATTTATAATTGCTTCTTACTTTGCGATTAGAGACAAGTATATTAGTCCCAATTCATATTTACTACTTGACATAGGAGGAGAAGTGACAGAAGTAGGAATTGTTTCCAAAGGAGTTCTAAAAGCTTCTTTATCATTTCCATTTGGGAGAAAAACCTATTTTAAATATATGTGTACAAAATTAGAAATAGAACTACGAGATGCCCAAGAACTTTTTAATTTATATAATTCTGGGCAATTGTCGGAAGAAAAAAGAAAAGAAGTTGAACCTCTGTTTAAATCCATTGAAAATTCTTGGAGTGAATCTTTTAGAAATTCTGTAGGGAACTTACCCCATGTTTTAGCTCTTCCTAGTACAGTATTTTTAACGGCCGACCATGATATGTTACCTTATTTTTCAAAGGTTGTTGAAAATGAAGAATTTATTCAATCCATGACTTTGGAACATAAATGTACAGTTGTTTCCTTAAAGGGGCCAGAGTTCTTAAAAATATGTAAAATTGGCAAAGGTGTTAATTGTGATCCATTCTTAATGATTGAAGCTATCGCTATGGTTAGGGGTAAGATAAAATAAATATAATGAGAAGAATAATAACAGATATTAAAATTAAAAAAAATAAAGTTCTTGATTTAAGTAAGCAGGGGTCTTTTCAGGATAAGAATTTAAATAAAAGTTTTAATTCAATTCGACCTGAATTTAAATCTCGATCAGAGAATAATAAAAAAATTTCTCGTAATCCTCAATTACCTAAAGAAAAAAGGATTGTTAGTAAATTTTCTTCCAATTTATTTGTTTTAGTGGTATTGGTGGGAATTATATTTTGGGGTTCCTATTTATTTGAAAAAGTAGAAATTATTGTAACAAAAAAACATGAAATATTTACTTTGGAAAAACACAAAGTATTTGCTTCTAAAGATTTAGAAGCAAGAATTCCTTTTGAGATAATGATTATTTCTGATAAAAAAAATGAAAAAATAAACCTTTCAGAATCTAAGGAAGTTTCTTTAAAAGCAAAAGGAGAAATAACTTTTTATAATGAATATAGTAAAAATTCAGAAAAGTTACTAGCTAACACCTATATATCAGATGAAGAGGGGAAGGTCTATCTAACAGATAAAACTATTTCAGTTCCAGGTTATAAATTAGATGGAAATAAGAAAAAAGTTCCAGGAAAAGCCACAGTAAAAATAACCTCATTTTTACCAGGGGAAGCTTATAACGGAAGTCCTGATGATTTTTCTATAAACTCTTTTCTTGGAACCACAAAACATAAAATGATCTACGGGAAAGCAGATTTACCCTTATCTGGTGGTGCCTTGGGAATGTCCTATTCACCCAACGAAGAAGAAAAAAAGAAGTTGGAAACTGTAGCAAATCTTTCATTTAGGAGTCAACTAGAGGAGAAAGTAGATGCATTGATTCCAGATGGTTATATTTTTTATCCAGAAGCTAGTAGTTTTTCCTATGAAATAGAAGATAAAATAATGTCATCTACACCTATGGGAGAAACAGAAATTTTAGGTACACTTGCTGTTGTTCTTCTAAAGAAAGATAATTTAATTAATGTCATAAAAAAAGATTTACTACCAAAGATTTCTAAGGAAGAATTAAAAATTATTGAAATCAAAAATTTAGAAAATTTAAAATTTAATTTTAAAGACTCAGAACAAACTATTAGCAAAGAATTAAAATCTCTCGACTTTAATTTAACGGGAGAGTTAGATTTTATTTGGAACTCTGACATGGATCAATTAAAAGATAATCTTTCTGGTGTTTTAAAAGAAAACATTTCCTCAATATTTAAGGAAGATGTTGGTATAGGGAATGCTAATGTTAAAATTTTTCCTCCTTGGAAAAAAACCCTTCCCATTAATAAAAATAAGATAAAAATAGAAGTTTTATAGATTGACCAAACCTTAGTTTTTTGTTATTATATAGCAACAAATGAATCAGACTGACAATAATGTAATGGGCATAGTAGTTGAAGCTCTTCCGAACACTTTATTCAGAGTGGATATTGGAGATGGAGAACTTGTACTTTCATATCTTTCAGGAAAGATGCGCTTACATCGAATTAAAGTGTTAGTTGGGGATAAAGTTGAAGTCCTTTTAGATAAATATGGAGGTAAAGGCAGAATCATTAGAAGGAACTAAAAATGTATGTTTATTCACTTGCATTTTTTTTTAAATAGTGTAGTATATCTTGGTAGTGTTTAAGTTAAAAATAAAGGGTGAATAGCCCGATATTTTTCTTTCACGTTTATATAATATATGAAAATAAAGACAGCTGTTAAAAAAATTTGTGCGAAATGCAAGATGGTAAAAAGAAAAGGCCATCTTTATGTTATTTGTTCTAATCCTAAGCACAAACAAAAACAATAAAATTATTTATGAGAATTCTAGGTATAACCATCCCAAACAACAAACATTTAGATATTGCCCTTACCAGTTTATATGGTATTGGGATTTCTCGTGCCCGAAAGGTTTTAAAGGAAGTAAAAGTTGATGCTAATTTAAAAAGTGATGATTTAACAGAAGATCAAGAAAATGCTATCCGAAAAATTATAGAAGGGATGACTATTGAAGGTGTTCTAAAGCGTGAGGTTGCTTCAAATATAAAAAGATTAAAAGATATTAAGGTTTATAGAGGAGTACGTCATTCTCAGCGTTTACCTGTCAATGGGCAAAGAACAAAAACTAATTCTCGAACCGTTAGAGGAAATGTTAGAAAGACAATGGCGTCGGGACGTCGTAAAGAAAGTAAAACATAATTAAATTATTTTATGGGAAAGATTAAAATCGTAACAAAAGAAGAAGACATTAAAGATATTCCAGCAGAAGGGGCTGTTGAAAGTGTTCCTAAGAAAGCAGGAAAGGCTCCAAAGAAAAAGATTGTTGCTGGGACTTTGCATGTTGAAGCTACTTTTAATAATACAAAGGTTTCTCTTTCAGATAAACAGGGAAATACTCTTTTTTGGACTTCCTCAGGAGCCCTTGGTTTTAAAGGGGCAAAAAAGGGAACACCCTTTGCCGCTTCAAAGGCAGGTTCAATTATAGGTGAAAAAGCTAAGGCTATTGGAATTAAAGAAGTAGATGTAAAAATTAGTGGAGTTGGTAGTGGCCGTGAACCTACGGTTCGAGCTTTTATGGCTTTTGATATTGAGATTTCAGCCATTGTTGATGTTACTCCAGTTCCCCATAATGGGCCAAAACCTAAGAAACCACGAAGAGTTTAATTAAATTAAATAGATTACGAATTAATAATTACGAATTATAAATAAAAAAAATGAAAGCAGTCCAAAAATATAAAATGTGTCGACGTCTAGGATCAGGTGTGTTTGAAAAATGTCAAACACCTAAATTTGTGCAATCTGAAGCTCGTCACTCTAAAAGTTTAAAAGGAAGAAGACCTCCGCGTCTTTCTGCTTATGCTCTTCAATTTATAGAAAAACAGAAAGTTCGTTTCATGTATGGAATTAGTGAAAAACAATTTTCAAATTATATAAAAGAATCAGTAAGTCAGAAAGCTGAACCAACTAAAGATCATCTTTTTGTATTACTTGAATCACGATTAGATAATGTTATTTACAGACTCGGACTAGCTCACACTCGTCGTCTATCTCGTCAAATGGCTTCCCACGGACACGTTACTGTGAATGGAAAGAAAACAACTATCCCTTCTCAACGTATTAAAGTTGGAGATATTATTGCTGTTAGACCAGGAAGTTCAAAAAGTCCATTGTTTGCAGATATGGCTAAAAGAATGGAAGAATATACTTTACCTAATTGGTTAACATTTAATCCGGAGACTCTTTCGGGGTCTGTCCAAGGAAAACCAACAGGAAATGACGGTTTTCTTGATTTTGACACTGTGCTTGAATTCTATAGTCGTTAATTATCGTGTTTGATTTTAATAAGTAATTTTTAAGCTTTAAGCTTTCTAATATTATATGTCTGATTTAAATATCATATTACCTTCAAAATTATCAATAGTTTCAGAAGAGGGCACAAAAGGTGTTTATGAAATTGATGGTCTATATCCAGGATACGGACATACTCTAGGCAATTCACTTCGTCGAATTATTCTTTCTTCATTGGGTGGTGCTGCTATCACTTCATTAAAGATTGATGGCGTTGATCATGAATTTTCTGTTATGGATGGAGTAAAAGAAGATGTGATCACTATTTTGTTAAATTTAAAACAAATTCGTTTTCGTTTATTAACAGACGAACCTCAGGTTGTTAAACTTTCCACTAAAGGTCCCAAAAAGATTACTGCTGGGGACATTACTACAACAGGGCAGGTTGAAATTTTAAATAAAGATCTATATATTGCTGAAATTACTAGTAAAAAGGCAATTTCTATTGAAATGACCATTGAAAAAGGCTTAGGTTTTGTTTCTAAAGAAATGCACCAAAAAGCTAAGACAGAAGTTGGGGTTATCGCCATTGACGCAATATTTACACCAATTCGCCGAGTTTCCTATGAAATAGAAAATATGCGTGTGGGTGATAAAACAAATCATAATCGTTTGAGAATAACAATTGAGACAGATGGAACACTTTCTCCCCATGAAGCACTTGAACAGGCTATAACTATTATGGTAGAACAATTACAGGCCATTGCTGGTTTTGTTATTGAGCCAAAAGTTGTTGAAGTGGAAGAAGAAGAGAAAGAAGAAAAAAAAGAGAAGAAGGGAGTAGATAAGAAAGAAGATAGTGAATTTACAGATATTTTAAAAACAAGAATTGACACTTTAGAACTTTCTACAAGAACTCTGAATGCTTTGGTTGGAGCTAATATTAGAACTGTTGGAGGTATTGCCCGAAAAAAGAAAGAAGATCTACTTGAAATAGATGGAATTGGAGATAAGGGAATTCAAGAAATTAAAAAGATTTTAGCTAAGTACGATCTTTCGTTGAAGTAATATTAGTTAGTTTATTAATCATAATTTGTTTATATATGAGACACCATAATAATGTAAGAAAATTTGGAAGAAAGAAAAATCAGAGAGTAGCCCTTCTCAGAGGTTTGGCTTTGGCTCTTATTGCCCATGGCCGAATAGAAACAACGGAAGCGAAAGCCAAAGAGCTTCGTCCTATGATTGAGAAATTAATAACTAAAGCGAACGTTGGAACAATGGCTTCTCGTCGTCTGGTTATATCTCGTTTATATAACTTAAAGAAAGAAGGAACTAAATTAATTGATGAAATTGCTCCAAAATATAAGGGTCGCGCTGGAGGATATACACGTATTAGTAAATTGCCACGTCGAGCAGGAGATGCTAGTAAGATGGCAGTAATTGAATTTGTTTAATTTAAATATATGACTACAAAACACACAATTGATGCTTCAGGAAGATCTCTAGGACGTGTCGCTTCAGAAGCTGCTAAGATTTTAATGGGTAAAACAACTGCTGACTATGTTGCTAATAAAGTAGCGGATGTTTCTGTTTCTATTGAGAATGCTTCAAAAACAAAGATGACAGATAAAAGAAAGAATGAAACTCTCCATGAACGTTATTCTGGATATCCAGGAGGTTTAAAATTTGAAAGTAATGCAAAAATTCTTAAGAAAAAAGGGTGGAAAGAATTATACAATTTAGCTGTTTACGGAATGCTTCCAGACAATAAATTAAGACCTTTAATGATGAAAAGATTAACAATAAAAGAATAATAATACTATGGCAGAAAAGAAATCAACAAAAGAATATATTAGGGCAATTGGTCGTCGAAAGACAGCTACCGCTGTTGTAAAGCTTATTAAGGCTACGAAGACATCCTATTCAATAAATGGAAAAGATTTAGATACATATTTCCCAACTCCAGAATTAAAGAAGATTGTTACTTCTGCTTTTGAGATTGCCAATTCCACACAGAAATTTGAAGTTATCATTACAACAAAGGGAAGTGGTATTCACTCTCAAGCCATTGCCTGTAGGCATGGTATAGCTCGAGCCATGATTTCTTTTGATGAAGAGTTACATACAACACTAAAAAAAGCAAAAATGCTTAAACGTGATCCTAGAAAGAAAGAACGTAAGAAATTTGGTCTCAAAAAAGCTCGTAAAGCTCCACAATGGTCTAAACGTTAATTTTAAAAAATCAGATTTTGCAAAAAGTCTGATTTTTTGTATACTAGGGTGCATGAAAGATAAAAAGGAAGACAAAAAACAAGAGGAGGCCATTGAATCAGAAGTTTTAGATGATGTTACTTTTGTTGAAAGCACAGAAGATGGAGAAGCTCTTCCTCAAAAAGATATTGCTAAAAAACTCCGTGAAGATTTAAAAACTTGCCGGAAAGAAAAAGAAGAATATTTAACCGGCTGGCAAAGATCTAAGGCAGATTATATAAATCTCCAAAAAGAGTTAGAAGAGGTTAGAGTCAATAGCTCTGTTTTTGCTAAGGAAAACATGCTAATTAATTTACTACCAGCTTTGGATAGTTTTGAGATGGCATTTGGAAATAAGGATGCTTGGGAAAAAGTTAATAAAGAATGGAGAACAGGTATTGAATATATTTATCAACAACTTATTGAAAGTCTTAAAAATTCTGGTATTGAAAAAGTAGATATAACAGAGGTTGATTTTGATCCAAAAATTCATCAGTCTATTAAAACAATTGAAACTGATAAAAAAGAAAAAGACCACACTGTGGCTGAAATAGTTCAAGCGGGATATAAAATAGGGGATCGTGTGGTTCGTCCTGCTAGTGTTAATATTTTTGAATATAAAAAATAATTTTAAATTTTTACTCCACAAATAGAGAAAAATTCTTTTTCTGTTTCTTGGTCAATTTTGTCGGTAACGATAATCATCATTTCCGAAGATAGATCCAGGTCTTTTTTTATATTTGTAAATAAATGTTCAAATGGATACATGGATATCCAAACAGAATTTTTTACACAAATAAAGCCTGCTTTTTTTAAAAGATATCTTAGAGCCTCCCTTTCATTTTTTCTTTCTTCTGGTAAATCAAGTAAAATT
>CALNZI010000012.1:0-6691 GCA_942491275.1 Minisyncoccota bacterium
GATGAACTAGAGTCACACTTTTACAGTATGCTAGAAGTTGAATTGAAGTTTCAAAACCGGCATTACCTCCACCAATAACTAAAACATCTTGATTGGCGAAAAGGGGCCCATCACAGGAAGCACAATAGGTGATACCCTTATGTTCAAATTCATCTGCATTGATAGCTTGTAATTTACGTCGGCCACTACCGGTTGCGACCAAGATAGCTTTTGTACTAAATGATTTATCGGCTTCGGTTTTAACAATGAAAGAATCTTTTTCCTTGTTTACTGATTGAGCAATTTCTCCTTCTAGGATATCTAAAAACTCTCCTTTATAGTAAAGGATATGTTTTTTTAAATTTTCTCCTAGTTCCATCCCAGATATTTCTGGTGTACCTATCCAATTATAGATAGTTTCTGAAACCGTTGATTGACCACCAAATTCTTTAAGAATAATAGCTGTTTTTAATTGTTTTCGAGCCGCGTAAACTGCAGCAGCTGCACCAGCGGGCCCTCCTCCTAATATTATTAAATCATACATAATTTTATTTTTTTCTTCTTAGAAATGCTGGAACAGTACTCCAATCGTCGGTGTCATATATAAAGAGTTCGTCTTCTTCTTTTTCTTTTTTTGAATCTTTATCATTTTTTTTAATGTACTCTCCAGAGTTGTTTTTTTCTACTTCTTTTTTAACAGCATCACTAACTTCTTCCTTTGTAGAATTTCCGAGTGTTTTTTCATTCATTTTATTTTGAGCTTGGAAAAGAGAACGCTTTGGAAGATCTGTTGGAAAACCTGTAGCTATAACAGTAACTTTCATTTCTCCTTTTTTAAGCTTATCATCACTAATTGTTCCAAATATTACTTTTGCTTCCTTATCAATGGATTCAGTGATTATTTTTGCAGCTCCTTGAATTTCATGAATAGTTAAATCTTCACCTCCAGAAATTGCAAAAAGAACGCCTCTTGCTCCTGAGATCGAAAGGTCTAAAAGGGGCGAATTGATTGCAGTCGTGGCTGCTTTTTCAGCTCGTCCTTCTCCAGCAGCAACTCCAACACCCATTAATGCACTTCCAGCATCGGACATAACAGCTTTAATATCAGCAAAGTCAACATTGATCATTCCTGGAGTTGTTATTAATTCTGCAATTCCTTCAACCGCTTGTTTAAGAACTTCATCACATAAAGCAAAGGCTTGCTTAAAGCCAACTTCTTCTTCTGAAATAATAATAAGTCTGTCGTTTGGAATAACAATAATGGCATCAACTTCACGTTCAAGTTCAGCTAATCCCATTTCAGCAATTTTCATTCTTTGATTTCCTTCAAAAGAAAATGGTTTTGTTACCACAGCTACGGTTAGAATTCCTTGTTCTTTGGCAGCTTGAGCAACAATTGGAGCAGCACCCGTTCCTGTACCTCCTCCCATACCACAAGCAATGAAAACCATATCCGCACCTTTAATAACATCTTGTATTTCGGCTTTTGTTTCTCCTGCGGCTCTTTTACCAACCTCTGGATTCATTCCGGCCCCAAGACCTTTAGTTAGGTTTTTACCAAGATGAACTTTTTTTTCTGCTAGGGAATTATGAAGATCTTGAGTATCAGTATTCATGGCGATAAATTCAACTCCACGAACCTTTGAATTGATCATGTGATTTAAGGCATTTTTACCTGAACCACCAATACCAATAACCTTAATTCTAGCAAATGACTCTATTTCTGGATTAATTTTAGGCATAAAATTGTATTCTCTCAGAGAGAGACCCCGAAGGGAAATTAATTGTTAATTTTAAATATATAAGTCGTTGACCGACCGTGGGCAACCGATTAATACTTACATAGTATCAATATTAATCACAAAAAGCAAAGAGGTTGACATCTCTTTGAAATGTGGTTTTTTTATAAAAAATTAGAAAATTAAGGCAAAAGTTGAGACAAAATTGATTTAAAAAATCCTCCAACTTGCTTTAAATTATTTCCAATTTGATTCTTTATTGTTTCATCGGGATATTCTTTTGTAGGAAGTAAAGCTAAACCAAAAGCTGTATACCAAGAAGCATCACGAATTTTAAATTTAGTATTTATTGCTGTCTCAACAGGGCCAAGACGGATGGGAAGTTTTAATTGGTTTCGAGATAGTTCCTCAAGGTTATTTATATATGTTCCTCCTCCAGAAAAAATAATTCCTGCGGGAAGAAGTTCATTTCGTCGAAGGCGCTTCAAATGGTTTTCAATTAATTCAAAAATATCACCTAATCTAGCTTCAACTATTTCATCAATTTTTTTCTGAGAGTAATTTCCTCCGATGACACTTCCTAGTTTTACACTTTCAGCTTCTTCTAAGGAGATCTTTAAACCTAGAGCAATATCTTTTGTTATATCCATACTACCAATGGGGAAAGTTTGAAGTGATATTAGAAGGTTATTTTCAAAGCAAGACAAAGAAACAGTTTCTGCTCCAATATTAACCAAAGCGCAGCCGGCTGCTTTCTGTTTAGAGTTTAGAAGTATAATACTTTCAGCTATGGGGGCTGCAACAATATCCTCAATTTCAATTTTAGCCAAAGCAAAGGCTGTTGCTAGGTCGTTTATGTTTTGTTTTAAGCATGTAATAAAAAGAGTCTTAACTTCAAGTTTAATTCCGTGCATTCCTTCTGGCCTGACATAGAGCTCCTTTCCATCTAATTTATAATTAAGAGGTATTGTATGAATTATTTTTCTGTTTAATAAATCTAAATTATTCTCACTAGAAGCTAAGGCTTTTGAAACATCTAGATTTGTTATTTCTTGATCTGATTTTGAAGTAATAACTGAACCAGTGGAGGTAACTGAATTTAAACTTATTCCTCCAATGGAAATGAAAGCTCGTCGAATTTTTGAATTAAGTATTTTTTCAACCTGGTTAACAGCTCTTTTAACACTTCGAGCCACTAGGTCCGTATTAGTGATATATCCTTGACGTACTCCTTCTGTTTCTGCTGAACCCACAGCAAGAACCACCGGGTCTTTATTGCCCTTGTTAAAACCAATAACAACAACTCGTGTTACTTGGGTTCCAATATCAATTCCACAGGTATAATTATTTTTTATCATGAGTGATGAAAAAAGAAGTCATTAGGAAAACAACTCTAGAAACTTCTTTTCTTCTTTCTCCATTGTACTACTATGTTGGAAACCTTTCAAATGCAATAAACCGTGGATAAGTAAATATTTCAATAATTTGGATTGGGACATGCCAAAAAGGGTAGTCTCTTTTTTAATCTTAGCTAAATCAAAAGTAATTTCACCGGAGTTTTTTGAGAAAGGGAAAGACAAGATATTTGTTGTTTTATTAATTCCTCGATAGCATGTATTTATTTCTTTTTTTTTTTTAGGAGAAATGAAACTAATACTTAATTCGTATTTTTCTCCTAGAATGGAATTTTTAATAGAAACAAAAGGCAAGCTTGGTAGCTTGCCTTTTTGTTTTGTTTGTGATTGTACAAAAATCTGTACCTTTCATAATTAAATATTATTTACGTCCACGCTGACGACCTTTGAGAGGTTTACCAAGTCGAGCTAATTTGTCATTCTCTATTTTTCGGTTGATTCTTTTAAGAGTTGCTCTCTTTACTGTAATTTTTGATTCAGCTCTTTGGTTGAATCTTTTACTTTTAACCTTATTAACAATACCAGAGTCCTTGATCTTTCGGCTGAAACGTCGAATAAGACTCATATTACTCTCATTTGCATTTTTCTTTACTTCAATTACTGTTATCATATGGGCATTATAGTATCACATCTTTTTAAACTAAACAAGTGTTTTGGGCTGATTTCTGAGTAGTTAGAAGACAGATAGAGATATTTAAAAATTTATAAATAAAACCCCGACATCGTCGGGGGTTTTTTTTAGTTAATTTTTTTGAATCTTCCAGGTCTTTTTTCAGAAATTTGTTTTTAATGTTGAGATCATTAATTTCTGACCCTTTTTTATGAATGACTTCTTCTTTTTGTCGGATTATTTTAAAAAGGGCTGAGACTGATATGGCAAAAATTATAAACATCAATACAATAAAATACCCCAAGGATCTGTTTTCTTTAGCTAAATCTTGAGTAATTTTATGGATTTCCCAGAAATCATTTTTACTAATGAGTATAGAATCTGATTCAAGGTCCTTTATAATTGATCTAGCTATTGAATCATCTCTGTGACGATAAAGCTGAAGGTAGTAATCAATATTAATTGAGTCCTCGTTAATCAGATTCTGAGTCGTATCTAATTGAGGTTGTAGAGATTTTTTTTGAATAATTAATTCATCTACCCCTTTCTTTGTTTTAAAAGAGGAATAGAGGTTTGGAAGCATTGATATGATAAACAAAACAAATACAATCCTCCAAAGTCTTGAGGTTCCTTTTTTCATGAGTCTCTATTTTAATTAAGTGTTATTTTAAAAAGCGTTTCTTATTTTTACAATATAACATAAATAAGGTTGTGTCAAGATAAAAAACACTGGATTAAATCCAGTGCTTGGGTTTTATTTTTTTTTTACAGCAAAATCTTCAGGATCCACATTAACGGAAAATTGAGGAGGAAGGCTGGATAGTATGTTAGAAAGATTTTCATCTATTTTCTTTCTTTCGGTTATCAATAAGGGCCAAAGATTGGGTTCAACCTTAATAACTGTATTAGTTATATATTGGCCTTTTACTTTTCCGATGAAGGCGCTAAATATTTGTGGTTCATATTGCTTTAATGATTCATCAAGGAAAGTTCTGGCTTTTTCAGTTTCTGAAGCCGTGCCCGTGAAGGTTATTTTTATTAATCTTTTAAAAGGAGGATATCCAAATTGCTTTCTTTCTTTTAGGTCTTCTCTATATAAAGGTAGAACATTTCCACTTAGAATATGTCTTAAAATATAATTCTCCTGTAGACGAGTTTGAATAATTAAATTACGAATTGTTGTGTAATTTAATTTCTCAATAATATGAAGTATTTTTTGGGTAATGTTGTAGCTAGGAATTGAAAGTAATCCATCGAGGGAAATAATTGCACTATGAGTTACATTTGTATTTAAATATGAAAAAGCCATCTCTGTCCCGATTAAAATACTTCCAGGTTTTTTATTAAATTCAATAATAGCCTGGCGAGCTTCTTTATTGGTTGGTGTTACATCTTTGTCTATTTGAATAATATTGGCTTTTGGAAATAAACTTTTAATTTCTTCTTGCACTCGATCTGTTCCAATTCCTAAAGGAGTTAAATTCCAACTTGAACATTCTGGACAGCGAATTTCTGTTTTTTCTTTTTTACCACATTTATTACACATAAATATTCGTGAAGTTGTTACCTTTGTGGCAGTTCTTTGTTTTGACCCATATAAAACTATTGGAGTTGAGCAGTCGGGGCAAAGGAGAACATGACTGCAATCATGGCAGACCGTGACAGGAGCCAGACCCTTACGAACAGAAAATAGGAAAACAGATTCATTGTGTTCCATGGCATAACTGATCATATTTCGAGTTGTTTTTGATAGAACTTTAAATTCTTTTTCTTTTTTTTCATTTACTTCTTCTTTCATGTCAACCACCAATTGACGGTCAACCTGAGGAAGGCGGAATAATGGAGTGGATACTTCTCCCAACTCATGATTATCATTTCGATGAAGAGTTTCGGGGCGGAGTAGAGTATCTCCAAATATTAATTTTATATTTTCGATGGATGAAAAAATTTCAGCGAAACTTCGAATATCAATATAGGGCCTGCTTAACTGTTTATATGAGTCAGAGCTTTCATGTTCCACGATAATTGTTTTTATATCATTTCGAGGAATTGATAGAAACATTCCCGTCCCGATGATTAAAATTGAATGTTCTTCCGTAACTGCTTCGTTGTATGTAGCAATAAGCATTTTTTTTGTCATCTCGCTATGAAAGGAGAAAACATATTTTTCAATACCCTTAGTTAGTTCTGACTTGAATTGATCAATGTCGTATCGAGTTGGGACACAGATAAATACAGATTCTTTTTTAGCAAAAGCTTCACGAATTAAAGTTCGATACCAGCTCATGCGATCTGGAGTTAGAGTTTGAAAAATTAATTTTTCATGTTTTAGATTTTTGTCTATTCGTATTTTTTCTTTTCTTTTATTTTGGATTGGAGTTTTTAGTTCGGAAAAGTTTTCTAGAAAAACACTAGGCAAGAATGTTTTAACTACAGAACCAAGGTTCCCTTGTGTGTATTTTTTCATTCTTTCGCAGGCTGTAAAAAATGATGGAGTAAAAGGGGAAGGCCCTTTAATTTTTTCTATCTTTTTTAGTTGATACTCTCTAGTTTTTAAATCAGTTTTTAAATCACGAGCATTTTCTGTATTCACAACTAGAGCGTCAATAATTTTAAATCGGACAGGAATAGAGACAATACTACCCAAAGCGATGTCCGTGGATGAAAAATAAGTCAAATATTCTTTTTGGAGGCTTTTTTTAATAGGAATAACCGTCACTATATACATACTTACATCCTAGCATAAACTAATATGGGGCACTATATAGATTGCTTAATTTTATGCTATAGTAGGCTATATATGGGATTATTTTCAAAAAAATTAGGAATAGATTTAGGCACCGCCAATACCTTGGTTTTTCTTCCAGGAAAAGGAATTGTTTTAGATGAGCCTTCGGTGGTAGCTGTTTCTGAACAGGACAATACTATTATTGCAATCGGTCTTGAAG
>CALNZI010000013.1:0-12199 GCA_942491275.1 Minisyncoccota bacterium
AGAAGAAAATAGATCAACAAAAAGAAGATATGAAAAATAAAAAATCAAAAGTATCAATATTTAAAATCTTTTTTATTGGTGCTGTAATTTTCTTTATTGCAGCCATCGGTCTCGCTTTTTATAAATTCTCCACAGGAGGAGTTTCCGTTTCAAATGAAAATATTGATATTAATATTATAGGGAATGCTTTTACTAAGGGAGGAGAAGAACTACCTTTAGAAATTGAGATTGTAAATCGTAATAATGCTAGCCTAGAGTTAGTTAATTTAATCATTTCATATCCAAGTGGAGCCAGTAATGATATTGCAGACATTGTCCGGCTTCCTCGTGATTCAGTGGGTACAATCAATGCAGGAGAAACCGTCATAAGAAATATAAAAGTTAAATTATTTGGTGAAGAAAAATCTATCCGTAATGTTTCCATTGATTTGGAATATCATCCTGAAGGGTCCAACGCTATTTTTACAAAAAGAAAAAGAATATCCAGTCACAATAAGTTCAGCCCCTTTGTCTTTGTTTATTGAAGCTCCTGAATCAGCCACAACCAACCAAGTATTTTCATTGGAAGTTAAAGCTATGTTGAATTCTTCACTACCAGAAGGTAAACCCACTGTTTTAGAAATGTCATATCCTAATAATTTTATTTTTGAAAGTGCCATCCCAGAACCGGTTTTTAATAATTCAATTTGGGACCTATCTTCTCTTGATGTTACAAAACCAGTGACAATTCAAATTAAAGGAAGGCTTTTGGGGCAGGATGGAGATGAGCAAGTTTTTCATGTCTATGCCGGAGCAACAAATCCAAATAATCAATCAAAAGTAAATGTTGTTTACAATTCTTTAATTCATTCAATGTTAATAGAAAAACCATTCTTAGAGGCAAAGATACTCGTTAATGGTCAAGATTCACCAGTTTATACTGCTTCTTCTGGAGATTCTATTTCGGCTCAGGTTTCTTGGGTAAATAATTTATCAACACGTATTACCGATGCTCAAATTATTGTTGGGTTGGAAGGAAGTATCCTTGATAAATCTAGCGTTGATGAAGTTGATGGATTCTATGATTCAGGAAAGAATCAAATTATTTGGGATAAGAATTTAGTTTCAGAATTAGGGTCTCTTGAGCCTGGAGCAAAAGGGTCTGTTAACTTTAAATTTAAACCAATTTCACTCATTGGAATATCCAATTCACTTAAGGATCCACAGATTACTCTTAATGTAAGTATAAAAGGGAGACAACCTAATTTAGGTTCTACTTTTAGCGATATAGATAATTTTTCTAAGAAAATTATAAAAATAGTTTCAGATTTCCAGATTGCTTCATCGGCTAATTATTCTTCAGGATTTTTACCACCAAAAGCAGAGAATGAGACTAAGTATAGTGTGACTTGGACTCTCTCTAATACTTCAAATGTTATAACGGGAGCTCAAGCTAAATCAATTCTTCCTGTTTATGTTGATTGGGTCGGGTTGTTGGCTGGAGGTAATGAAAAACTTTCTTACAATGAAGTGACCAGAGAAGTTATTTGGAATATAGGAACAGTTGATTCAAATGTTGGATTCAAATCAAACAGAGAAGTTTCATTTGTAATTTCCCTAAGACCATCTTTGTCTCAAGTAGAAAGTATTCCTCAATTAATGAAAGAAATATCTCTTTCGGGGCAGGATTCTTTTGCTGGAGTTCTTGTTAAAAATAGATATAGAGCAATTACTACTTCTTTAACAAATGATCCAATGTTTAAGTCGGGAGATCAACGGGTTGTTAAATAAAATAATGAAAAAAAATCAAGACAATTTAATGGAAAAAATTATTTCACTTTGTAAAAGAAGAGGTTTTATTTATCAGGGGTCAGAAATTTATGGAGGATTGGCTGGAACTTGGGATTATGGGCCTTTGGGAGTTTCACTTAAAAATAATATAAAAAATCTTTGGTGGCAGAAATTTGTTGAATCACGCGAAGACATGTATGGAATTGACGCGGCTATTTTAATGAATGCAAAAGTTTGGAAAGCTACTGGCCATGTGGATAATTTTGCTGATCCCATGACTGAATGTAAAAAATGTAAAAAGAGATTTAGATCCGATCAAGTAATAACAGGTACCAAGTGTCCAGAATGTAAGGGAGAATTAGGCGAAGAAAAGAAGTTTAATATGATGTTTAAGACACAAATTGGAGCCCTTGAGGA
Source organism: Minisyncoccota bacterium (assembly GCA_942491275.1). Classification (GTDB taxonomy): domain Bacteria; phylum Patescibacteriota; class Minisyncoccia; order Phycocordibacterales; family UBA9973; genus UBA8515. The sequence goes on from CALNZI010000013.1 coordinate 2,188, forward strand.
TTCTTCGGCTACGGTTTATCTTCGCCCCGAAACGGCTCAAGGGATGTTTGTTAACTTTAAAAATGTTATAGATTCTTTCCATCCAAAGATGCCATTTGGCTTAGCTCAAATAGGTAAGGCTTTTAGGAATGAGATAACTCCTCGAGACTTTATTTTCAGAGTTAGAGAGTTTGAACAAATGGAAATTGAATATTTCTTGAAAGAGGAGGACTGGGAAAAATATTTTAATTATTGGAAAGAAGAAATGTTGGAATGGATTGAATTTGTTGGGATCGATATGACTCATGTTCATGAAGTTGAAATTGAAGAAAATGATAGAGCTCATTATTCCAGTCGAACAATTGATTTCGAATTTGATTTTCCTTTTGGAAGAAGTGAATTATCTGGTCTAGCCTATCGTTCAGATTTCGACCTAGGTAATCACTCCAATGGAAGCACTGTGGACCTTTCTTATTTTGATGAAGAGAAAAAAGAACGAGTTGCTCCTCATGTGGTTGAACCAACCTTTGGAATGGAACGAACCTTCTTAGCTTTAATGGTAAGTGCCTATAAAGAAGATGAAACAGGCAAAGAAGTTAGACCGTACTTAGCTTTTAGACCCAATGTGGCTCCAGTTATTTGCGCAGTGTCACCTTTATTAAAAAACAAACCAGAACTTCGTGATTATGCCCATTTGGTTTACCGTTCCCTTAAGGATGAATTTGGAAGAGTTATGTGGGATGATCATGGTAATATAGGAAAGCGTTATCGAAGGCAGGATGAGATTGGAACACCATGGTGTGTGGTGATTGATTTTGATAGTATTGAAGATGATTCTGTAACAATTCGTGATCGGAATACGGGAAATCAAGAAAGAATTAAAAAAGAAGATATAGTTGGATATATAAAAGAAAGATTAAATTAAAAAATAAATGGGTGTAATTTCAAATAGTTCTTGAAAAGCGACGGGCGGGGGCGTGCCGTTTCGAGCGTAATCGCGAGGAATGGGGTTAAGGAGCTTTGAGGGGAGCTATTTGAAATGAAGCTTAGTTATAAATAATAAAACCTAAATTATGCAAAAAGCTAAAAAGAAAATATATAAGAATGGTTTAAGGGTAGTTACTGTACCTATGAAAGACAACCCAACGGTTACAGTGCTTGTTTTGGTTGGGACGGGGAGTGATTATGAAACAAAAGAAATAAATGGAATTTCTCATTTTCTAGAACACATGTGTTTTAAGGGAACAGTAAAAAGGCCTTCCGTAAAAGTTATCTCTCATGAATTGGATTCTCTTGGGTGTCAGTATAATGCTTTTACTAGCCATGAATATACAGGGTATTATGCTAAAGGTGATGCGAAAAATTTCAAGAAAATATTTGATCTTGTTTCTGATATTTATTTAAACTCTACTTTACCTGAAGAAGAAATGCAGAAAGAAAAGGGAGTGATTATTGAGGAAATAAATATGTATGAAGATATGCCCCAGGCTCAAGCCCAGGAGCTATTTGATAAAGTTTTGTATGGAGATCAACCTGCAGGAAGAAGTATTGCTGGTAAAAAAGAAAATATATTAAATATGAAGCGTGAAGATTTTGTTAAATACAAAAAAACGCATTACGTTGCAGATAATACGGTTATCATTGTAGCTGGTCAGGTTAAAGAGTTTGAAGTTCAAAAAGAAGTTAAAAAATATTTTTCAGATATTCATACTAATAAATCACCAAAGAAAGTAAAAACAAAAAGTGTTCAGACTAAGCCAAATATTTTAATAAAAAATAAAAAAACCGACCAGACTCACCTTGTTTTAGGAGTTCGTTCTTTTTCTTTGTTTGATAAAAGAAATCCAGCTCTTTTGATTTTGGCGGGGATATTAGGGATTGGAATGAGTTCTCGTTTATTTATTAAACTTAGAGAGGAAATGGGGGTGGCCTATTATGTTAGAGCAAATAATAACACTTCTCTTGATCATGGATCTTTCCAAATATCAGCAGGAGTGAATAATGGTAGAGTCAAAGAAGTTATAAAAGAAATTCTTAAAGAATGTAAAACTCTTGTTGACGAGCCCATCAAAATTAGAGAACTTAATAAAATTAAATCATTTTTAATAGGGAATACTAAATTAGCTCTTGAAGCCACTGATGACATTGCTAATTTTTATGGATCTCAGGAGTTAATGCGTAAAGAAATCAAAACACTTAAAAATAAAATTGATGAAATAAATAAAGTTACAGTTAAAGATGTCCAAAAAATAGCTCAAACAATCTTTAAAAATAAAAACTTAAATTTATCTATCGTTGGACCCATAAAGAACAATAAAGATTTTAAGAATATACTTACTTTCTAGCATTTTAATATCATGTTAGAATAGAACTATGGGAGAAAATAATCGTAATATGAAAGTAAGTATATCCATGGGAACAATATTTAAAGTTGTTTTTGTGGGGCTTCTGGTTTTAGCTGCCTTTAAATTGAGCACGCTTATTCTCTCTATTTTAACTGCCATTGTGATTGCTTCATTTGTGGAGTCTGCTGTTAATAGAGGAAAGCGTTATATAAAAAATCGAACTTTAGCTGTCTTTTTAATATATATAATAATTATTGCAGTCTTTACTTGGCTGTCGTCTATTTTTATTCCCGTTTTTATTGATGAAATGTCAGGTTTGGTTGGCCAATTGGATAGTTATATTCCCAAGGGTAGTATTTTAAATACTTTCCAGACGGATTCTATCTCTGGGGCTAAAGAAGTAGTAGGTGTGATTTCTAAAAATGCTTCTATTGGGGAAGTTGTGAAAAGTACTCGGGATCTAATAGATACTTTTTCAGGAGGATTGTTTGATATCGCTGGAAAAGCTTTCGGAAGTATTTTTTATCTAATAATGACTATCGTTCTTTCATTCTATTTATCTATTAGAGAAAATGGTATTGAAAACTTCCTCAGAGTTATTATTCCAGGTAAACAGGAAGAATATATAGTGGGCCTTTGGAAAAGGGCAGAAAGAAAAATTGGACTTTGGCTTCAAGGTCAGATGTTGTTAGGGTTAATTATCGGGGTATTGGCCTTTTTGGGAATGACCATAATAGGAGTTCAATACGCTCTGGTTATATCGATGCTGACAGCCGTTTGTTTGTTGATTCCTTTTGGGATATTTATTGCTCTGGCTGTCGCAACGGTTTTTGCTTTTATGAGTGGAGGAGTAACTATTGCAGTTTTAACTGCATTATTATATTTTATTTTACATCAATTTGAAACTTATCTGATTGCCCCACTAATAGTTAAGAAAGTTATTGGAGTATCATCTTTGGTGGTTATCATTTCTGTTTTGGTTGGGGCAGAGCTGGCTGGTGTTTGGGGAGTCATTTTGGCTGTTCCTTGTGCAGTTGTTTTATTTGAAATCTTTGATGATTTAGAAAAGAAAAAAATTTCAGAAAGTAATAATTAATATGTCAAAACCCATATATTTAACAACAACTCTTCCATATGTTAATGCTCCTCTTCACATGGGGCATGCTTTAGAGTTTGTGCGCGCCGATGCAATTGTTCGTTATAAAAAATTAATAGGGGATGATGTTTATTTTAATACTGGTACTGATGAACATGGTTTAAAAATATTTGAAAGAGCGAGAGAAGAGGATATGGATGTTCAAGATTTTGTGGATCAGGGTTTTGAAATTTTTAAGAAACAATTAGAGATGTTTAATATAAGTAAAGATGTTCACTTTATTAGAACTACGGACAAAAATCATGAAAAAGCAGCTCAGGAATTTTGGAAAAGAGTCGATAGTAATGGTTTCATTTATAAAAAGAATTATGAGACTAAATACTGTATTGGTTGTGAAAGTGAAAAAACCGATAGTGACTTAGTGGAAGGTCGTTGTTCAGATCATCCAGGCAAAGAATTAAAAATAATAGATGAAGAAAATTATTTCTTTAAATATTCAGCTTTTGGTGAAAAACTTTTAGAATTTTATAATAAAAATCCTAATTTCATAATTCCCGATTTTCGTTTTAATGAAATTAAAAAATTTGTTGAAAATGGATTGCAGGATTTTTCAATTTCAAGATTAAAAGAAAAAATGCCATGGGGTATTCCCGTTCCTGGAGATGAAGACCAAGTGATGTATGTTTGGTTTGATGCTTTAGTGAATTATATTTCAACTCTTGGTTGGCCTCGGTCCGCCGAAAACTTTAGCGAAGGAGACCTTGATAATTTAGAAAATTTTGATAAATATTGGGTAAATGGGTTTACCATTCAATACTGCGGAAAGGACAATACTCGTTTTCAAGGAGCAATGTGGCAAGCTATGCTTATGGCTGCTGAGCTACCAAATACTAACCAAATCGTTGTAAATGGGTTTATAACCGCTGGAGAGGGCGTTAGAATGTCTAAAAGCCTTGGTAATGGAGTAGAACCAGACGAGGTGGTAAAAGAGTATGGAACAGACGCTTTGAGGTATTTTCTACTTAAAGAAGTCTCTTCCTTTGAAGATAGTCCATTTACCATTGAAAGATTTAAGGAATCATACAATTCTGGGTTGGCTAATGGATTAGGAAATTTATCTTCTAGAATATTAACTTTATCTCAAAAATATTTAGAAAAGTGTCCTGAAATTCCAGAAAAATCTATTCCACAAGAATTTTTTGATTATTTAGAAAAATTTAATATCCAAAAAGCTACAGATTTTGTTTGGCAAAAAATACAAAGTCTAGATAAAAGAATTCAAGAATTAGAACCTTTTAAAGTAGTTAAAGTTGACGAAGATAAAGGAAAAGAAATGATTAAAGAGCTTGTAGTCGAATTGTATTCCATCGCTCGAATGCTGAATCCTTTGTTACCTGAAACAAATGAAAAATTAAAAAAATTGATTAGAGAAAATAAAAAACCAGAACAACCTTTATTTTTAAGAAAAGATTAATGTCTAAATATATTGATATACATGCCCATATTAATTTTAAGGTCTTTGAGGATACTCGAGATGAGGTTATTTCTCGAGCTCTAGAAAATGATACCTGGGTTATAAACATCGGCACTCAATTTGACACTTCGAAAAAAGCGGTGGAGATGACTAATAATTATCCTGAAGGTATTTATTCTACAATAGGTCTTCATCCTATACATACTAGTGCCTCCTATCATGATAAAAATGAATTTGGCAGTGATGGAAAAGAATTTACATCGAGGGGGGAAATTTTTGAAAAAGAAAAATACAAAGATTTAATTAAATTAGGGAAAGTTGTAGCCATAGGGGAATGTGGTTTAGATTATTATCATCTAGATTCAGATTCTATTGAAAAACAAAAAATTGCTTTTATTCAACAAATAGAACTTGCCAATGAATTAAATTTACCTTTAATGTTGCACATTCGGAATAATCCGAAGGATAAAACAAAGAATGCTTATTTTGATGTTTGGGAATTATTAAAAGAACATTCAAAAGTTAAAGGGGTGGTTCACTTTTTTGCCGGCAGTGTTGAAGATATGAAAAGGTTCATTGATATTGGGTTTTATGTTTCATTTGCTGGCCCCATCACTTATCCTCCTAAAATTGAGATTTGCGACTATGAAGGAGTAATAAAACAAACTCCATTGGAAAGAATTATGGCTGACACAGATTCACCTTACGTGGCACCGGTTCCTTATAGAGGAAAACAAAATGAGCCTGTTTATGTTAAAGAAATTGTTAAAAAAATCGCGGAAATTAAGGGTTTATTTGAAAAAGAGGTAGCTGAGGCTATTTTTTCAAACGCCAAGAGTCTTTTTGACATTTAGGCCTATTTTTGGTAGTATATGACACATCTCATTTATTCTAACCCTGAAGTTAGAATACATCCCATTTTTAATGGGTGAAGGTCCGTGGTGAGATAATATTAAAAATAACATTGTGCGTATTGCATTTATTAAATGAAAAAAGAAAAAGAAGTAGAAGATTTAGAGGAAGTAAAAGAAGCTCGATCTGGGATTTATGAAGTTGGATACATAATGGTACCAACCATTGCTGAGGAAAATCTTGGAGGAGAAGTTACTGAATTTAAGGATTCTTTGTTAGAAAAAGGAGTAGTTTTTATTTCTGACGAATACCCAAAGATGACAGAATTAGCCTATGAAATGTCTAGTTCAGTCGATAACAAGAAACAGAAGTTTTCATATGGTTATTTTGGTTGGGTTAAGTTTGAATGTAGCACTGTTCAATCAAAAGAGGTTAAAGATCTTTTAGACAAGAATGAAAAGCTTGTAAGATACCTTTTGATTAAGACTGTTCGTGAAAGTACCATGTCTGTAAAACGTCCCTATGGGAGACAGGAAGGAGGAAGACGAAAACCAATGCAGAAAAAAGATGAAGCTCCTCAGGTGATCGACGAAAAGGTGATCGATAAGGAAATTGAGGCACTTGTGGTAGAATAAAAGTATTAGAAATTATCTATTTAAACTATTATGTATTTAAACAAAGTATTACTTATAGGAAATTTAACTCGTGATCCAGAAATCAAAGCTCTTCCTTCAGGAATAAAAGTTTGTAGTTTCTCTATCGCAACCAATCGTGTCTGGAAAGATAAAGAAGGTAATAAAAAAGAAGCTGCTGATTTTCATAATATTGTTGTATTTGGTCGTCAAGCAGAGACCGTTGCTCAATATATGAAAAAAGGAAGTCAGGTTATGGTGGAAGGACGCATGCAAACTCGATCTTGGGATGATGCTGCTACTGGAACTAAGAAATATAGAACTGAAGTTATTGCTGATCGTGTTCAATTTGGTTCATCTGGGTCCGGAGGGTCAAGAGCTAATGCTCCAACAGGAGATACAACTGAATCTAAAAAAGATGAAAGTCAGTTGGATACTATCGAATATCCAGAAGAACAGATTAATGCAGAGGATATACCGTTTTAGTTAATTAAAAATTAAGAATTAAGAATTTATGAAACAAGATTATTTTTCATCAAACAACATAAAACACATTGATTATAAAGATGTAGAATTACTTCGTCGGTTTTTGACACCAACAGCTCGAATGATCGCTCGTCATCGTACTGGAGTAACTGCAAAGAATCAACGAAAACTAGCTATGGCTATAAAACGTGCTCGATTTATGGGATTACTTCCCTATGTTGCTAAGTAAAAGATAAAAACACCCTCGACTTTGGTCGAGGGTGTTTTTTTGTTTTTTATATGAGTTTAAGTAATTTTAAGAATTCGTTTAACTCTTTTCCTTTTATTTCACGGTATTCTCCTGGTGCAGTTTTACCTATTTTAATGTTCATAACTCTTATACGCCTAAGGTCTATGACTCTGTGTTGTAGAGATTCACACATGCGTCTTATTTGGCGCTTCTTTCCTTCCGTTAGAGTTATGTAAAAGGTGTTTTTATTTTTACGTTCAGCTTTACATTTTTTACTTATAATTCCATCAAAGCGAACTCCTTTTTGAAGTAAAGAAAGAAAATTATCAGAAAAAGTTGGGTCAACCTTAACTACATATTCTTTTTCATGAACATATTTTGGCGAGAGCAGACGGTCTGTTATTCTTCCGTCATTGGTTAAAATAATTAAACCATGGGAATCTTTATCTAAACGCCCTATGGGAAAAACTTTCTCTTTGAATTTTGTGACAGATAAAATATCTTTAGAATCAGAATCTTTATTTGTTGAGATTCCATAGATTTATTATTTTCTTTTTTTTTAGAGTTATGTAGGTGTTTTTATTTTTAATTTATTCCATCGCGACCTTTTTGAGTAGAGATTTCAGAGTTGGGTCACCTTAACTACATATCTATGACATGGCGAGAGCAGACGGTCTATTCCGTGGTTAACAGACCTGGGATACACGCCCTTGGGAACTTGATAGGACAGATAAATATTTTAGAATCGAATCTTATTGTTGAGAGATTCCCATAGATTTATTATAGGCATAGTAAACATATTTTTTATCTAGAGCTTTTTCGCTTACAGTAACTTTATCATTTTTTTCTACCTGATCACCCAAAATAGCCTTATTCCCATTTATAAAAACAAAACCCTTTTTTATGAGTTCATCTGCCCCCTTTCGAGTGGAGTAATTATTTAAAGCCAGGTATCTATTAATCCTGATTGGGTATGTTATTTTCATGATCATGTTTTAGTTTAGGGATAAAATGCAATCCAATTAAAAGAAGTATTCCTACAACAACAAATATGTATTTAAATGGAAGAAAAATAAAAACTAAAGTTCCGATTAATGGAGCAATAATAAAAGAAAGAGGACCCATGTCACGGAAAACACCAAGAAGGTAAGCCTCTTCTTCTTTGATGTGAGTAAAGAAATAAACCTCTGATGTTGTTTCTATAATACTTGCTCCCACTCTAGTGAAGAATAGAATCAATGACCACAATGCGATATTTTTTACTGTAACCCCGGAAATTATTAAAGTAGAGATACTTATTATTATAAATCCTATATAAAGAAGAGTTGTTTTTTTAATATGATATCTATCAATCAAAATTCCAACAGGTAATCCTAAAATGACAAAAGGAGTAAGCATTATAGTAAAGATTACACCTATTTGACTCCAATCAAATCCGATATGTTTGGATAAATAGATTGGAGTGTAAATAACCATTAAAGCGTAGAAAAATCGAAGGATAAGATTTATTATTACAATGGAAGAAATACGAGGGTGGCTTTTTAAGTATTTGAAAGTTTTTATGAAGGGAGTTCTTTCATAAATTCTATCCTTGAATGTTTTCACTGAAAAAATTAAACCAATTGTCATTACCATCATCATAGTGAATGCAACAATATACATTGTTCTATACCCTCCTTCTTGGGTTATTAAGAGTCCTGTTATAAGAGGAGATATAACCCAGGCCAGATTTATAATAGTTAAAAATAGACCTCGAGTTTTTCCGATATTTTTAGGATTCCCAAAATGTTCAATAAAGATATCAATACTGAGAAAAACCAGTGTATTGGTAGTTAATAAAGAGATGAATCCTATCGCTATAATGTAAGGATTAGTAGATGTTATTAATCCAATCAGGGCTATCATGTTGATGACAAGAGATCCAATAATAAATCGACGGTTTCCGAAGTGCTTAAGTATTGTAGAGCTTAAAGAGAGTAATATTAATGTTATTACCGCTGCAATCGTGTAAAGGAGACCCACATATTTCTCTGAAAAGAATTCAGTTAAAAACGTTGAATTAACAAATGCTGGTAAGGCAACATGCAAAGAAAACAAGAATGATAAGATATATAACTTTTTTAATTTTGATAGTCTATTAATCATACACTTAATAATACAGGGATAACAAGCGGCCTCTTGGCTGTTTTTTGGTATAGGAACTTAGAGATATTATCACCCAAAGCTGTTTTTATTGAGTCAAAATTTATTGGATGCATTCCTCTGGCTCCTTCCTCAATTGTTTTTTTAATAATTAAACGAACTTGATGAAGTAATTCTTGATTTTCTTTTAGATAAATAAAACCACGAGAAATTATGTCAGGGGACTTTCTTAGTTTACCATTGGTTGAGTCAATTGTCGCAATTAGAACAAACATTCCATCTTGAGCCAACATGACACGATCTCTAATCACTACATCTTGTTCATCTCCAATTGAGAAACCATCAACCATCATTGGTCCGGCTGGAGCTTTTTCTTTTCGTAGAAACCATTTTTTTACCCTCTTCTACTATCTCAATTATTGATCCATTATCTGGGACAATAATATTTTCTGGAGACATCCCAAGAGCTATGGCTACTTCTTTATGTTTAACTAACATTGAATGCCATCCATGGATTGGAATAAAAATTGAGGTTTTACTTTTTTATGTAACCATTTAATGTCTTCTTGATTCCCGTGTCCAGTTGCATGAACATACTCTTCACTAGTTCTGTAACTAATAATACGAACTCCATGGCGAGTTAAATGTTCTTTAGATGCTGAACAGCAATTTCATTTCCTGGGACAACAGAAGAAGAAAGAATTATGGTGTCACCCTTACGGATTGCGAATTTTCGGTGAGTCTTATTAGCAGCTCTACCAAGGGCAGCAAATTCTT